>NZ_JBNWBW010000001.1:0-614512 GCF_053522725.1 Agrobacterium sp. 16-172Ci | reverse complement strand
CGTCGCAACCATGCGAAAGCTTCTGACAATGCTCAACGCCATCATCAGAGACAACAAACCATGGCAAAACGCTTGACATCAAAGACAGTCGCTCATCCCTGTGCTTGTCACAGGGATGAGGGAAACTTGGCCCTCAGTGCCCGCCCTCGGCATGGGAGCGGCGGATGCGGCGCACCACCCACCAGACGCCGAGAACCGCGAAAGGAACGGAGATGCCGGTGACGACGGCGGGGTCGAGCGGCAGCACATCATGGCTGATCGCCTTGGTGAGATAACCGATCAGACCGACGACATAATAGGAAATGGCGGCGACCGAGAGGCCTTCGACCGTCTGCTGCAGGCGAAGCTGCATGGCGGCGCGCTTGTTCATGGTGTTGAGCAACACCGTATTCTGCCGTTCCAGCTCCACGTCGATCCAGCTTCGGACGAGCGCCGTGGCGCGATAGAGCTTGCGCGACAGGTTGGCCTGCCGCTCCTCCACCGACTGACAGGTGCGCATGGCGGGCGCCATGCGCCGTTCCAGAAAGCTGCCCATGGTCTCGTGGCCCTGCACCGGGGTTTCCGCAAGCGCCCGAAACGTTCGCGCACGATGCCGTCATAGGCGCGGCTGGCGCCGAAACGATAGAGGCTGAGCGCGGCATTGGCTTCCAGTTCGGCCGCAAGCCGGGTCATTTCCGCCAGCAGCGCATCGGCCTCGTCGCGCGCGCCGTTTTTCATGCGCTGGGTGATACCCGTCAGGCCATCTTCGATACGGCGGATTTCCGGCGAGAGCGTCTGCGCCATCGGCAGGCCGAGCATGGCAAGGGTGCGATATGTCTCGATATCCAACAGCCGCTGCACCAGCGCGCCGCGGCTGTAATCGCTCAAGCCCCGGTCGATCACCAATATCTGTGTCAGCCCGTCGCGATCCTGCCGGAAATCGGTGAGGATCGCCGCCTGACCGTCGCGCACGTCGCTGTGACAGAGGCTGGTCGGCTCGAAGATCGTCTCCGCCTCAGACGCCACGCCATTTTCCGGGCGGATTTCCAGCCGCACGCCCGAGATCAGCGAGCCGGGCGGCGAAAAGCCGTCGCCGAAGGGATCGCCGGCAATCTCGCCGCCGAATTTTTCCGGCGCCGGGCCATCCCAGAACCAGGTCGAGAATTCGGTATGCCGCTCCCAGCGCAAGGTCCCCTGCCCCCACGGCATGGCATGGTGGCGGGCATCGCGCTCCGGTGGCGCGACACCGCGGCTGCGCGACATTTCCGCGATGACCGAGTGATGCACGGCCGAACCACCATCCATCATGAAGGCAAGCTGGACGATGATGCGCGAGGGTGCGAGAAGCACCGTCGGTCGCGCATGAACCTCCCCGAGCGCCAGCGATCTTTCCGGCGCGCTTGCGAAAGCAAATCTACCCTTGGCCATTGCGATATCGTCCCCGCCTGTTGCGCCGGTTTTATTAAAACATTGATCGCGATGAAAACATCGCAATCGAAGCCGCTGTTATTGTTTTGATCCACCTGGCGGAAAAATCCGCCATCGTCGCCCTTGCCCTGCCGCTGCTTTAACAAAAGCCAATTCGAAAAGGCAGATGCCGTGTTGCCGCAGGCATGGCACGGCCGAGGCGTGTAACTGGATAGAATATTTGACCAGTACGATGCTTGGCTGATAATTTGCCCCTATCGAAATACGGGGCGGGATTTCGCCGGAGACTTCTGCGATGGACGAAACGCTTTTTGCGCGCATCGAGCACAGCCGCACATCGCAGGAGGTGATCCTACGTTTCGAGGAACTGATCCTCGACGGCATATTGCGCGATGGCGACAGGCTGCCCGGCGAGCGCGAACTGGCGCAACGCCTCGATGTCTCGCGGCCGATCCTGCGGGAAGCGCTGAAGGAGCTTGAGACCCGTGGCCTCCTTACCAGCCGGCATGGCGGCGGCACCTATGTTGCCGATATTGTCGGCCCGGTCTTTTCCGATCCATTGAGCGCGCTGATTACCCGCCACAGTCGGGCGACGCGGGATTTCCTCGAATATCGCCGCTATATCGAAGGGATGACCGCCGAACTTGCCGCGCAGCGGGCGACGGAGCCGGACAGGCGCAACCTTGCCGCCATCGTGGACAGAATGCGGGAAGCGCATGAGGCGGGCCGTTTCGAAGAAGAGCTTGCGGGCGATGTGGAATTTCACAACGCCATTGGCGAGGCGGCGCATAATATCGTGCTGATGCATACGTTACGCTCCTGCTACCGGCTTCTAAGCGACGACATCTTCTACAATCGCCATCTCATCTTCACCGTCGCCGGCGCCCATGACGAGGTGCTGAGGCAACATATCGCCATCCACGATGCGATTGCCGCCGGCGATGCGGCTGCGGCAAGAGCGGCGGCGGAGGCCCATATCGACTTCATCGTGGAGACGACATCCAAGGCACATCAGGCGCGGGAATGGGACCGGATTTCGCGCCTGAGGCAACAGCAGCGCAGCCCCTGAAAACGCCATCCGGCGAAATGCGGCACCCGGTTTTTTCAGATTTTGATGGAACCTTTTGTGCTCTTTGGTCTTTTTATCGGGTTAATTGGAAAAATTTACCAAGATGGGACCCATGACGACCACGAGCGAAACTGAACGCTATCCGCGGATAGCTCTCATATCGACGCATGGCTATGTCGCCGCGCACCCGCCGCTGGGCGCTGCGGACACCGGTGGACAGGTGGTTTATGTGCTTGAGCTTGCACGCAAACTCGGCCAGCTCGGTTATACTGTCGATCTTTACACCCGCCGCTTCGAAGACCAGCCGGAATTCGATGATGTCGATGAGCGCGTCCGCGTGGTGCGCATTCCCTGCGGCGGGCGCGATTTCATTCCCAAGGAATATCTGCACCGTCACCTGATGGAGTGGTGCGAAAACGCGCTGCGCTTCATCAAGAAAAACGACCTGAAGTATTCTTTCATCAACAGCCATTATTGGGATGCGGGCGTCGCCGGCCAGCGGCTTTCCGAAGCGCTGAAAATCCCACATTTGCACACGCCGCATTCGCTCGGCATCTGGAAAAAGCGCCAGATGGAAACCGACTATCCGGAAAAGGCCGATACGTTCGAACTGGAATTCAACTTCAGGGAACGTATCCAGCACGAGCTGATCATCTATCGGAGCTGCGATATGGTGATTGCCACGACGCCGGTGCAGCTCGACGTTCTGATCGAGGATTACGGTCTGAAGCGCAAGCACATCCACATGATCCCGCCGGGTTATGACGATAACCGTTTCTTCCCTGTTTCCGATGCGACGCGGCAGATGATCCGGCAGCGTTTCGGTTTCGAGGGCAAGACGGTGCTGGCGCTCGGACGCCTTGCGACCAACAAGGGTTATGACCTGCTGATCGACGGTTTTTCCGTGCTTGCCGAACGCGAACCGGAAGCCCGGCTGCATCTGGCGGTCGGCGGCGAGAATATGGACGAGCAGGAAACCACGATCCTCAACCAGTTGAAGGAGCGGGTGAAAGTGCTCGGCCTAGAGGATAAAGTGGCCTTTTCCGGTTATGTCGCGGATGAAGACCTGCCGGACATCTATCGCGCCGCCGATCTTTTCGTGCTTTCCAGCCGTTATGAACCTTTCGGCATGACGGCTATCGAAGCGATGGCGAGCGGCACACCCACCGTCGTTACCATTCATGGCGGGTTGTTCCGGGCCGTCAGTTATGGCCGCCATGCGCTGTTCGCCGATCCTTTCGACAAGGAAGACCTCGGCATCACCATGATGAAGCCGTTCAAGCATGAGCGGCTTTACGGGCGGCTTTCCCGCATGGGGGCGCACAAGGCGCGCAGCCTGTTCACATGGACCGGCATTGCCCAGCAGCTTCTCGCCCTTGTGGAAGGCAGGACCATGATGCCGGTTCTGGAAGAGGCCGATTGGGCCGAACCATGGAACGACGGCGATTGAGACCGCTTCGCCTTTTTTCCACCGATCTCGACGGAACCGTCGTCGGCGATAACAACGCCACGCGCCGGTTCCGCGATTTCTGGTATTCGTTGCCGGAGGGTCAACGTCCTCTTCTGGTTTTCAACAGCGGCAGACTGATCGACGACCAGATTGCGCTCATCGAAGAGGTGCCGCTGCCGCAGCCCGACTACATCATCGGCGGGGTCGGCACCATGCTGCACGCGAAAGAGCGAGGCGAGTTGGCAAACGCCTATACACAGTCCCTCGGCACCGGTTTCGACCCCCAGAAGATTGCCGAGGTCATGGCCGGAATTCCCGGTGTGACGATGCAGGAAGAGCGTTACCAGCACGGCTTGAAATCGAGCTGGTTCCTGCATGACGCCGATGACGCCGCGCTCGAAGAGATTGAGGCCGCGCTTGCGGCGGCCGATATCGATGCCCGTATCGTCTATTCCAGCGACCGCGACCTCGACGTCTTGCCGAAAGCCGCCAATAAGGGTGCCGCGCTGACATGGCTATGTGGACAACTACAGATCGGCCTCGACGAATCAGTGGTTGCAGGCGATACTGGCAATGACAGGGCGATGTTTGAGCTAAAGAATATTCGCGGCGTGATCGTGGGCAATGCCCTGCCGGAGCTCGTCTCGCTGACATATCATGATACGCGCTTCTTTCACTCGGCTGCGAAGGAGGCGGACGGCGTGGTCGAAGGCCTCCGGCACTGGGGATTAACCCCGGACTAAAAACAGCCCCGGCTACAATTCATAGCGGCTTTGCAATCCGTATGCTTGAAGGCGGGCGGAGAGGGTATTACCGCATCGGCTGTCCGGCCGGGGAACCACCCGGTCGCAGCTTTGTTCGCATATCTACCATGCTCATCTTTGCCCGCAGGCTTCATCAGCGTGAAGACAGTAGTGGGTTATGGGCGAAAGGGGATTGGCGGAACTTACGGCACATCTATATTAGCAATTATCACTACCCGGCAAAAAAGGATCAATCCGGATTGAAAATTTTGAATCGATTGGCGACAGATGTTGGCTTGATGTTGCGCAGACCGCCGCGACAGCAATATGCAGCGCTGTGCTATCGATTGTCCAAGAAGAATCCGGAGCCGGAAGTGTTGCTGCTGACCAGCCGGGATACGGGACGCTGGGTCATTCCCAAGGGCTGGCCCATGGCCAACAAGAAGGCCCATGCGGTGGCCGAGCAGGAAGCTTATGAGGAAGCCGGTGTCAAAGGCACGGTGGAAAAGGCCCCCTTCGGTTATTACGAATACGAGAAAAAGCTGAACAGCGGCGTCAACGTACCATGCAGGGTTCAGGTGCATCTGCTCGAAGTTTCTGAGATGCAGGAAAGTTTTCCCGAAAAACAATCCAGACGTCTGGAATGGGTCAGCCCCCAGGAAGCGGGAAAACGCGTCAACGAGCCGGAATTGAAAGCGCTGATGCTCGCTTTCGACAAGCGGATGACGCATTCGAAATAGCGCGCCCGCCTCGAACGTGGCAATGTGCGGTTTGTTTTTCCAACATGGCTTTTATCGTCTTTCCTTTTGGAAAGATGTGCGAGATGTAACAGTCTTTCTGTAAAATTGCCTTCAACCTGCGACACTGCCGGACGAAAGGGAATGCTGGCAAACGAGGTCTGAATGGCAATCAAGCCGCCATCGAATATGAAACCGACGCTCGACAAGGATCTCGACAAGATTACCCGTGTCGAAGAGGCGACGCTGCATGTCACGCAGCAGCTTGCCGGCCTTGGCGCGGGGTTCATGTTCGTTGTCCTGGCGGCCATCTTCGCCGGCGTCTTCGTCACCGGCACCGCGGGTTCGGTCATCATCATCGCCGCCGTCGCCATCGGCGCCTATATGGCTATCAATATCGGCGCGAATGACGTCACGAACAATGTCGGCCCGGCGGTTGGGGCCAAAGCTATGCCGCTTGCCGCCGCCCTCATCATCGCCGCCATCTGCGAGATCGCCGGCGCACTGATCACCGGCGGCAACGTCGTCGAGACCATTTCCAGCGGCATCATCAACATCGAGACAATTCCCGACAGGACCGCCTTTTCATGGGCGATGCTGTCGGCGCTTCTCGCCGCCGGCCTTCTCGTCAATATCTCGACATGGACCAAGGCGCCGATTTCCACCACCCATACGGTGGTGGGCGGGGTTGCGGGCGCGGGAATGGCCGCCTATGGGGCGAAGGCGGTCGACTGGATTTCGCTCGGCAGCATTGCCTTCGCATGGGTTGTGGCGCCCTTCATCAGCGCCATCATCGCCGTCGCCATCCTTGCTTTCATCAAGGAATTCATCATTTACCGCGAGGACAAGCTCACCTCCGCCCGACTGTGGGTTCCGGTTCTCATCGGTTTGATGGCGGGCGTCTTTATGGCCTATCTCATCTGGGTCGGATTGCGGCAGCTCATGCATGTGTCGCTTGGCCATGCCAGCCTCACAGGGCTGGTGACCGGGTTCGTGGTCTGGCGGCTCTGCGTGCCGATCATCCGCAAACAATCGGAAGGATTGGAAAACCGCAACCAGTCGCTTCGAATCCTGTTCCAGTGGCCGCTGGTTCTCGCCGCCGGCCTGATGTCCTTCGCCCATGGGGCGAACGACGTTTCGAATGCCATCGGGCCCGTTGTTGCCATCGTGCGGGCCCTGCATGACGAGGCGGTGAGCACATCCGCCCGCGCACCGATGTGGGTAATGCTGGTCGGTGCCTTCGGGCTTTCCTGCGGTATTCTTCTTTATGGCCCGCGCCTCATCCGTCTCGTCGGCGAGCAGATCACCAAGCTCAATCCGATGCGCGCCTTCTGCGTTTCCGTGGCCACGGCGCTCACCGTGCTCGTTGCCTCACGCTTCGGCCTGCCGGTCAGCACCACCCACACGGCAATCGGCGCGGTGTTTGGAGTGGGTTTCTTCCGCGAATGGTACACGCAATCGTCGCGGCGACGGCAGGAGCTCGTTCAGGCTGGTGACGGCAGGCCCCGCCGGTCCGAAAGATATGCCGACAATCCTTCCGAGATACGCCGCCGTTATCTCGTCCGCCGCTCCCACTTCATGACGATCATCGCCGCCTGGCTGGTCACCGTTCCTTCCAGTGCAGCGCTTGCGGCGCTGCTTTACTGGCTCATGTCGTCCCTCTTTCTCTGAACCAGAAACAGAATCCCATGCGCGCCAATTTCCGGATGCAACGCCTGTATATCGAAGCCAGCCTTGCCGAAGGCGTCGCGCAGGAGGCGACGGGCGAACAGTTCAATTATCTCGCCAATGTGCTGCGCATGACCGACGGTGCGGAAATCCTGCTGTTCAACGGTCGCGATGGCGAATGGAAAGCGAAACTTGCCTTTCCGAGCCGCAAGAAGATCGTGCTCGTCCCCCTCGAGCAGACACGGCCCCAGCCGAACGCCCCGGACCTGCATTATCTTTTCGCGCCGCTGAAAGTCGGGCGCATGGATTATCTGGTGCAGAAGGCGGTGGAGATGGGCGCCGGCCTGTTGCAGCCGGTGATGACGCAGCATGTTCAGGGCAAGATCCACAATACCGAAAAACTGCGCGCCAACGCCATCGAAGCCGCCGAGCAGTGCGGCATACTGTCCCTGCCCGAGGTGGCCGAGCCGGTGAAACTGAGGGATATACTCGAGACCTGGCCCCACGACCGGCGCATCATCTATTGCGACGAAGGCGATGCGGGGCAAAATCCGCTGCCGATCCTGCAAGCCGTCACGGAGCGCAAACTTGCCCTGCTGGTCGGCCCGGAAGGCGGATTTTCCGAGGAAGAAAGGGAGCTTCTGCGCGGCCTTGCCTTCGTTACCCCCATTCCGCTGGGGCCGCGTATCCTGAGGGCCGATACGGCCGCCGTCGCTGCGCTCGCGGTCATTCAGGCGGCGATCGGCGACTGGAATTGAATGGCCCCATTGCGCTTCATGCATCTTTAAAAGAAATTCATTTGCCTCCGGATACGATCCGGCCCTATCTGCCAATCATATGCCTCGCCGCAACAGAGACGTCATAACAAGGTAAGCCATGGCACGCGACACGACCGACCAGACCCCCCTCTCCTCCGTCACGGAGCTTACAGATTATCTGGCGGGCGGTTGCAAAGCTGAAGCCGACTTCCGCATCGGCACCGAACATGAAAAATTCGCGTTTTTCCGCGAGGATAACAGTCCCGTTCCCTATTTCGGCGAAGCCAGCATTTCAGCACTTTTGAAGGGCATGCAGGAAAAGCTCGGCTGGGAGCCGATCATGGACGGCGGAAACATCATCGGCCTTGGCGAGCAGCACGGCATGGGCGCCATTTCCATCGAGCCGGGCGGCCAGTTCGAGCTGTCGGGCGCGCCGCTCGAAAACCTGCACCAGACCTGCAAGGAATCCAACCAGCATCTGGCGACACTGCGCGAAGTGGCCGAGCCGATGGGCATCCGTTTCCTCGGCATCGGCGGCAGCCCGCTGTGGAGCTATGACGAAACGCCACGCATGCCGAAATCGCGTTACGCGATCATGACGCGCTATATGCCGAAAGTCGGGACCAAGGGTCTCGACATGATGTACCGCACCTGCACCATTCAGGTTAATCTCGATTTTTCCTCCGAAGCGGACATGCGCCGGAAGATGCGCGTTTCCATGAAGCTGCAATCGCTGGCAACAGCGCTTTTCGCCTCCTCGCCCTTCACCGAAGGCAAGCCGAACGGTCTTCTTTCCTGGCGCGGCGATATCTGGCGCGACACCGACAATCGCCGCTCGGGAGTGCTGCCCTTCACCTTCAGCGATGACTTCGGCTTCAAGGACTATGTGGAATGGGCGCTCGACGTGCCGATGTATTTCATCGTGCGCGACGGCAAATATCATGATTGCACCCATGTCACTTTCCGCCAGTTCATGAACGGTGCGCTGAAGGGTGAAATCGCCGACTGGCAGCCGACCATGGGTGACTGGACGAACCATCTTTCCACCCTGTTCCCGGATGTGCGCCTGAAGCGCTTTCTGGAAATGCGCGGTGCGGATGGCGGCCCGTGGAGACGCATCTGCGCCCTTCCCGCTTTCTGGGTCGGCCTTCTCTACGATGACGAGGCGCTGACCGCTGCCGATGCGCTGACCGCCGGCTGGAGCTTCGACGAGGTCATCGCCCTTCGCGATGCCGTTCCGGCCAAGGGTCTTTCCGCCGAGATCGCCGGCAAGCCGCTTCTCGGTCTCGCCCGCGAGGTGCTCGACATTTCCCGTACCGGCCTGAAAAACCGCAAGCGCCTGAACGGCGAAGGCCAGGACGAAACCGTGTTCCTGTCGTCGCTGGATGAAGTTCTTGCCAAGAAGACCACGCTCGCCGAAGACCTGCTTGCGCTTTACAACGGTCGCTGGGGCGGCTCCGTGCTGCCGGTATTCGAAGAATATCAGTATTGAGAAAATTGCGACGCCATTAAAAAAGCCCGGCGCGGCCGAGGGGCCTGACACCGGGCAAAGGCAGGGCTATTGGCAAATCACCCTGCGGGGAAAACTTTTCCGTTCGAAAGCAATTACGGCGGCTGGAGGTCTGCCGGAATTGCCCGAACATTCTGGAACGTTTTGGCGCATTTACGGACGGAAAACCGGGGCCCGCCTTTCCTGGAAATGCTTTAAACGGTCTTGAACCGGGTCACCGCGCGGTTGCGTGCGGCGCGGGTCAGATGGGCGGTCGGATCCTCGAGCAGGCCGGTATTGAGCGCATCCCTCACATCCGAGCGCGCCAGACCGATATCGGCCAGAAGGCGGTCATCGAGTTCCGTGAGGCCATTGGCCACGATACGATTGTAGATGCGCTGCAAGAACGTTTTGACGCGGAAAGCAAAGAGGACAGCGACACGACGAAGCGTATCGTTCTGCCGCGAGGTTGCGAGTTCCAGTTCCATTCTCCGTTCTGCCGTGCGCATGACACTTATCCTTTCGTAACGGCACGATGCGGCACCGCCCCCGGCGCACCACGCGCGAGAAGCTGCCTCGGGTTGGGGGCCTGACGTTTCGCCAGCCCGGGGTTGATATTGATTTGCTGGGTGTCAAAATGTCGCAAGACTATTGATCAGTCCAACGAATGTTTCTAATGTGAGGCATCAATCATTCTGATGGATGGCCATCCATGTCCGCACCTCTCGACATAGACCAGCTGCATACCTTCATCGCCATCGTCGATACGGGCAGCTTCACCAAGGCCGCAGACCGCGTTTTCAAGACGCAATCCGCCGTTTCCATGCAGATGCGACGGCTGGAAGAACGGATCGGCAAGCAGCTTTTCGCCAAGGACGGGCGTGGCAACCGCCTGACGGCGGAGGGCGAAAAACTGATGAATTACGCCCGCCGCATCATCCGCCTCAATAATGAGGCGATTGCCGCCTTCGACGACAACCGGCTGGAAGGCACGCTGCGCATCGGCACGCCCGATGACTATGCCGACCGCTACATGCCGGAGATCATCGGGCGCTTCGCCAAGACCCATCCCAATGTCGAGCTTTATATCGTCTGCGAACCTTCGGTCAGCCTTGCCGAAAAAATGGCGCGCGGCGAGCTGGATATCGCGCTCGTCACCCATAATCCGCGCGCGCGCTCCTCGGATGTGGTGCGCACCGAACCGCTCTGCTGGGTCGCTTCCGCCAACCATCCGCTGAAGGACGATGCACCCGTGCCGCTCGCCGTCGGGCGGCGCGATTGCCACTGGCGCCAGCTTGCCTGTTCGGCGCTCGATGCCGATGGGCGGGACTATCAGGTCCTGTTCACGAGCTGGTCTTCCACCGTCGTCGCCGCCGCCGTGCTGGCGGGCATGGCCGTCTCGGTGCTGCCGGAATCGGCGCTGCGCACCGGCATGAAGGTTCTGACCGCCGCGGACGGTTTCCCGCCCCTGCCGACGGTGCAGATCGGCCTGATGAAACGGCCGGGCCTCTCCCCTTCGCTGGTGAACGCCATCACCGACCACATCACTGCCTGCCTCGACAATATCTCGCCGATGAGCGTTGCCGACGAAATGGACAGCGATGTGAAGACCTACCCCAAGATGCCGCGCCTGCGCGCCGGGCACATGCTGCCGGGGTGGTAAGAGGATAGCACAAATCCCGGGGATGACGTCGCGTATGCGGGAGGCTTTGTCATCAGCCGCAAGCCGGCTAAAGCCGATCCTCCCGTCGCTCGCCCGCGCTTTCTCTGTTACCGCGCCCGCAGCGTGGCAACCGCCAGCAGCGTATCGGCGCTGATGCCCACCGAACCGCTGCCGTTGAAGAGCGTCATGATCGGATCGGTGGTGTTCTGCTGATTGTCGTACATGATGGTGAAACGGGCGACCAGCTTCTTGACCTTTTCCGGATCCTGAAAATCCTCGATGTCGAAATATTTCTTCATCATCGTCACCTGCGTATCGACCTCGGCATTGGCGAGTTCGTCCGGAATCCCGAAAGTGGTGTTGATGAAGCTCTGGAGCGCCGTGTCGGCGAGGATCGAGTAATAGGACGTCGTTCCGGCCGCCATGCGCTGGAAATAGAGCGCCAGGCGCACGCCGGCATTTTCTTCGCCCGCCTGCGTTTCCAGCGTCTGGGTGAGATAATTGTCCAGCGTCTCGTAAAGGCCGCGCCGCGTCTGGATCAGGCTGCGATCCTCGTGAAGAAGCGTACCGTCGGTATTGAAGTTGAAGGCGGTGACGAGGCGGCGGAAGACCGGATCCATCTCCTTGTTGACGTAACTGTCCTTGTCATCGAGCTTCGAGGTGAAGGCCTTTTCGAGCTGTTCCTTCGTCACGCTTTCGGGATCGATGCCGAGCGATTCCATCGCGAATTTCGTCAGGCGATCATCGCTCAGGAATTCCTTGAGCGTCTTGATCTTCTGCATCTCGGCCGTGAAATATTCCGATTCCTTCTTCGCCGTTTCCTTGTCCTTTTCCGTGCCGAAAGCCGATTTTTTCTTGATGTAGTCGGCCGACATGGTCTGCATCTCGATTTCCGACTGCGCCAGAACCGGTGTTCCGACGCTGCCATCGGAGGCGAAATTGAACAGCTCCGCCAGCTTGACATAACGCTCGTCTTTCAGCGTGTAGACGAAGCTCTTTTTATCCTGCAGATCGCTGGTGAGCACCTTGCGAATATCGGCAGAATTCACCTTGGCCGGATCGAGGCCGACGGCTTTCAGCGCATAGGTATAGACCGCGCTGCTGTCGATGAAATCCTTGACGGATGTGACGCTGGCTATATCGCTCTTGAACAGCTTCAGCGCCTTCTCGTCGGCGGCGTCATCCTTGTCGTTATAATAGGTCATATAACCGCTGGTGGTGGTCGCGGTCTGTGCCGTCGTCTGTGGTGTCGTGCCGGCTGCCAGCGTTCCGTCGGTCTGGAAATTGAAGGCATTTCTCAAGGCAATATAACGCTTGTCGTTCTTGCCGACGGTCGCGATGTAGTTGCTCGGATCGCTGAGATCGCTGGTCAGGATATTCTGGATCGTTGCCGTGACGACTGTGAGGTCGTTCAGGTCGAAGGCGGTCCTGATATAGTTGAGAAGCCGGGTATCCGAGGTCAGTTCCGTTACGGTCTTGATCGAACCGATCTTCGATTCGAAATAATCCCGGTTCAGCGTGGCGACGGTCGGCGTCACGCGCGGGGCGCTGCCGATATAGGCATCCGTCAGGGCCTTGAGATTATCTGCCGTCTGCGCTTGACCGGCGGTGACCGTGCCGTCGTTCTTGAATTCGAAGGCGGTGGCGAGCTGCGCCATCTTGTTATATTGCGTCACGGTGCTGGTGAGCGTCGTCTGCTCGGCCTTGATGGCGGCGAGCTTCGCTTCCCACTCATCCTGCGGCGGCAACACCGCCTCGAGCTGGGTCAGCTGGTCCTGGCGCGTCACCTTTTCCGCCTCCAGCGCCGTGCGCTCCTCGGCCGTCAAACCGGTGCCAGCGAGTTCGGTGTCGATTGCGGTAATCCGGGCGGTGACCTGCGCGTGCAGTTCGATATTGCCCTTCATCGTCAGTTTTTCGACCGCGTCATTATAGGCCGCGCCGTATTTCTGGTTGATGTAGCTGTCGGGATCGTTGATGTCGCTCGTCATCAATCCCTTGATATGGGCATAGGAATAGGTCTTCTCATCGATGCCGAAGACCTGAAAGATATAGGCGCGGGTGCGGTCGTTGCGCAGCAGCTGGTCGACATTGGTCACCGTGCCGACGATCGCCTTGTAATAACGGGTCTCTTCCGCAAGGCTGTCATCGAGATCGGTTATCGACGTATCGTAAAGCCCGATCATCTTGTCGAGCTGCGCTTCCGTCTGAACGGTCTTCGTCGATGTGGTGAAGTTGAAGGCTGCGGCAAATTCCCGATACCGCTCATCGGTGAGCTTGTTGGCGAAGCTGTTCTGGTCGTTCAGATCGCTTTCCAGCACCTTTTTCATGAAGGCCTTGGCATAGGTCATCTCGCCGAGACCAAAGGCATCCATGGCATAGGAATAGAGCTGGTAATTGTCGAGGAACTCATCGACGCTTTTCACATTGCCGATGTTTTCCTTGTAATATGTCGTCTGCCGCTCGATGAGCCCCTGCTGCGACACGCGCGACAGGCTTGCCTTCATATCGCGGTTGATCAGGTCGTAGCTGAGATAAGTCGATACCATCCGAATGCCCCTTGGAGACCCGCGCGTCGCTTCAGACGCCGAATGCTCCGGTTTTCAATCCACCCATCGCGCCTCCATCGGGACGCACGGCAAGCCTTTGCCTGACTATGCGGGAGACGCCTTGCCCGGAGCTTGAAAGAGCACAATTTCCGCCGGGATAAAAACCGCATTGTCCCGATCTCTTTTACCTAAGCGAAACCATGCCACAGTGTGTTTTGCTAACCATTTGGGAATGCAAAGTTTTCTTAACCGCGATTTTTAAGCAGTCTCGAACAGGCGGCGGATATTCTCCCGACATCAGAGGACGAAAAGTCCCGATGAGAAGACCGGAAACCGGCTCTCAGGTAAAACAAGGGTAGAATAAACATGACCAAGACCGTTCTGAAGCCCGACTGGGCCGTCGCCACTCTCAGACTCGACCCGGCACGTTTTCCGCAACAGGTCACTTATGGAAAAGGCAACGGCGCGAGCGATGTCGCCGTCACCCTCGATGAACGGGGCGCCGTTCTGAGAAAGGTTCTGTCCTCTTCCGGCCTGCCTCTGTCCTTCGCTTTGCCAGCCCGCGCCTTCAAGGGCGTCGCCGCCCGCGCCATCGACCATGGCGACGGACAGGTAACGGTGACGCTGGAGCTGCACCATGACGATCCGGATCTCTGCGTTCCGCTTCTCGTCGCCCACGATCTCTGCGATATCGCCGCCGACTGGCGCAGCTGGTCCGAGGCCTACCGTATTCCCATGCTGATGGTGGAAGCCGATGGCGTCGCCCGTCCGCTGGAAGAACATCTCGGCAAGGTGCGCACCCAGAATACCCGCCCGCGCCGCCGCCATTCCTATTTCGCGGAACGCCGCCCGCGCTTCCTCGTTCGCCGCTCCACCGGTTCGCTGGGCATGAGCATGAAGATCGAGGGCAAGGAAATCATCGCCCGCAGCTGATAATCTTCAGCCAGACAAATCAAAAAGCCCGGCGCGGATGACGCGGCCGGGCTTTTTCATTTCGTGTTTTCACAGGCTTACGCCAGCAGGAGCGGCAGGATGAGGCCCGCGAAAATCAGCACGCCGACGCGATTGTTGGATTTGAACAGCACGAGGCACTGATCGACGTCGTCGATATTAAGCACCCAGACCTGCCGGAACAGCATGATGGCCGCAGCGGCAAGGCCGCTATAGGCAATGACGTTAACCCCCGCGATCCAGAACGACAGGAACATCATGACAAGGGCTGTGCCATAAAGGAAAACCAGCCAGCGATGTGTATTCTCGCCAAACAGCAGGGCGGTTGAACCGATGCCCACGGCGGTGTCGTCTTCCTTGTCCTGATGGGCGTAGATTGTATCATAACCGATCGTCCAGGCGATGGAGCCGACATAAAGCAGGACAGCCGGCCAGGCGATCGATCCGAACTGTCCCGCCCAGCCCATCGGCGCACCCCAGGAAAAGGCAAGGCCGAGGAAAAATTGCGGCCAGTTGGTGAAGCGCTTGGCGAAGGGATAGATCGCCACGAAGATCAGCGAGAATATGCCGGTGGCGATTGCGAAACTGTTGAACTGCAGGAGCACGACAAGCCCCGCAAGCGCCTGCAGGACGATGAAGAGCTTGGCCTGCGACCGGCTCACGCGGCCGGAAGGCAGCGGCCGCGAACGGGTGCGCGCCACGGCCATGTCGATCTTGTGGTCGGCCAGATCATTATAGGTGCAGCCCGCGCCGCGCATCGCCACCGATCCGATGAAGAACAGCAACAGATGCCAGATCAGCGTCGCCCAGGAAAAGCCGCCGCTCGCCATCGCGACATTTGCCGCAAGGGCTGCGGACCAGAAACATGGCCACATCAGCAATTGCCAGCCGATGGGGCGATCCCACCGGGCCAGTTGCGCATAGGGCCAGAGGGGCCTCGGCAAAATCCGATAGACCCAATTATTGGATGGCGCGTCGGAGACGCGATCTGACAAATCGCTGTGGTGAACCATGGAATGGTTCTACAGCATCGGCGGGAAAATCGGAATGGATTTCAACAGCTGGCCGCACACGCGGAAAAGCCCCGCAGCGGTTTCGTGACGGGGCTTTGCAGGACGATATCGCCGCTATTTATCAGGGCAGCGAGAAATTGAACTTGTAGCTCGCCTGAACGCCGATGATGAACTGGTTCTTCGAGCCGCGCTCGCGCACCAGCGAACTATCGGCGGCGTCACCGGTCAGGCGGCGATATTCCGCAAACGAGCCGACTTCGGCGTTCTCGGTGACTTTCCAAGTGATCGCGGCGCCGATGCCGGCGGAATGCAGGCCGCCGCCGGGGCTATAGGGCGATGGCGCGCCGGCAGCCGTCTGCGCGGCGCTTACGCCGTAATA
Source organism: Agrobacterium sp. 16-172Ci (assembly GCF_053522725.1). Taxonomy (NCBI): domain Bacteria; kingdom Pseudomonadati; phylum Pseudomonadota; class Alphaproteobacteria; order Hyphomicrobiales; family Rhizobiaceae; genus Agrobacterium; species Agrobacterium sp. 16-172Ci. The sequence goes on along the minus strand of NZ_JBNWBW010000001.1, from coordinate 598,639 downwards.
ACGCTCATTGTATTTGCTGCTTACCCATGTGGCGCGCGGACCGGCGGAAATCTGGATGCCGGGGGCGATATCGGTGAAGGCATCGACGGCAACATCGCCGACCACGCCGCTATGGCTGCGAATGCCCTGACGGACTTCGCCGCGAACGCGCAGCCAGTCGGTCGGATAGGCCTCGGCGAAACCGCCAAGCTCGCCGCCGCGCTTGATGCGGGTCATGCCCTTCAGATCGGACGAGTCGCCCTCGTCACGCGGGGATACCAGCTTTCCGGCAAGACCCATGCTAATCGGGCCATTGTCCAGAAGCGAAATCGAGGCGCTGTCGTTACGCGAGGTGAAACGCGCGCCCTGGCCCTGGCGGCCGAGCGAAATGATGGGCGAAAAGCCGAATTCATTCTTGTTGTCGCCCTGATATTTCGGCGCGGTAAAACCCGCGCCGCCGAGCTTCAGATACCAGTCGCCGGAAAACCAGCCTTCGGCATGGGCATTGCCCACGGCAAAAAGCGACAGGACACAGGCAGCGAATGCCGCTGATGGCTTGAACATGAAAGAACCCCAGAAACGCAATACAGACAGGTGTCCGTAGAATTAGAGGGATTGTCTTTCCATTCCATTAACCGTCACTAGGCCCTCGTCAGAACGTCACCTTCTCCAGCGGCGTGCGCGTCTTCTCGAATTCCAGCAGCTTCGCTTCGTTCTGCGCAATGTAGTCGCGACTATGCGGCACGGCATCGCGATCCTTGGCGATCTGGATCTGGAAAATGTGGAAATTTTCATGGGTAAAGGCCATTTCCGACCCCGCCAGATAAAATTCCCACATGCGGAAGAAGCGTTCGTCATAAAGCGCTACCGCTTCCGCCCTGCGCGCCACGAAACGCTCCCGCCAGTGGCGAAGCGTATGGGCGTAATGCATGGGCAGGATTTCGATATCCTTCACCAGCAGCCGCGATTTTTCGATGGCCGGCAGCACCTCGGCAAGCGAGGGAATATACCCGCCGGGGAAAATATATTTTTCGATGAAGGGGTTGGTCGCCAGCGCCGGATAGGGCTGGCCGATGGAATGCAGCACCATCACGCCCTTGTCGTCGAGCACCTCCGCCACCTTGTCGAAATAATCGCGATAATGGGTCGGCCCGACATGTTCGAACATGCCGACGGAGACGATGCGATCGTATTTTTTCGAAGCCGGCAGGTAGCGGTAATCCTGCAATTCGAAACGGACATTTGCCGCAAGGCCCCGTTTGGCGGCGCGGTCGCGGGAAACGCGCAGCTGTTCTTCGCTGAGCGTAATGCCGGTCACATCCGCACCGGCGCTTTCGGCAATATACATCGCCATGCCGCCCCAGCCGGAGCCGATTTCCAGCACGCTCTGGCCCGGCTCGGTCATCAGCTTGGCGGCTATGTGCCGTTTTTTCGCGACCTGCGCTTCATAGAGGCTGATGCCGGGCGGATTGAAATAGGCGCAGGAATATTGCCAGTCCTCATCGAGGAAGAGATCGAACAGCTTGGCGCTCAGATCGTAATGATGGGCGACGTTGCTCTTGTTGTGGTTGACCGGCAGATGCATCTTGATGCGGGCGGCGATGATGCGCGCCATGCCGCGCCAAATCATGCCGAAGGACAGCGCCTCACTCAGCGTATTGCCCTTCACCAGTGCAAGGAAATCGTAGATGTCGCCTTCCGCGACCTTCGCCCGACCTTCCATGTACATTTCAGCGAGCTTCAGCGCCGGATCGGCGGCGATCTCCTGCATGGCGGCTTCGTCGGTGAAGTTCAGAACCACCTTTTTTCCCGCGCCGTTGCCGAATGTGCGGCTGCCGCCCGGGCTGTTGACGGTGAGATCACCGGTCTTGATTATCTTTTCGAGAAGAACATGCAGAGACGACGCCATGGCACCCCCAATTGCTAAGTCTCACTTATCAATTTCGCTGACCGTATTCCTTTCGGCACAAGTTTCAAGATAGTCTTATTTCAAAAAAATTGAACGATTTCATCAAGCAAAAAGCCCCGCCGGGGTGTGCGGCGAGGCTTTTGGGTAAAAAATCATTTCAACCGCAGGTCAGCGTCGCTTCATGGCTTCAGCCAGAGCGGCGGCAAGCGCACCACCGGTTTGCGACCCCTCGTTGCGCTCTTTCGGCTTGGATGTCGCGTGCCGCATGGCGCTGGCATTGCCCTTCTCGCGCATCGGCTGCGGCGCTGCCTCGCCGCCATCCTTGCGCATGGTGAGACCGATGCGCTTGCGCTTCACATCCACTTCCACGACCCGCACCTTGACCACATCGCCCGCCTTCACGACCTCATGCGGGTCTTTCACGAAACGGTCGGCGAGTTGCGAGACATGCACCAGCCCGTCCTGATGTACGCCGATATCCACGAAAGCGCCGAAGGCGGCGACATTGGTGACGGTGCCTTCCAGAAGCATGCCCGGTTTCAGATCGGTGATCTCGTCCACACCCTCGGCGAAGGTCGCGGTCTTGAAGCTCGGGCGCGGGTCGCGGCCGGGCTTTTCCAGTTCGGCGATGATGTCTTTTACCGTCGGCAGGCCGAATTGCTCGTCGATGAACTTCTTCGGATCGAGCGCCTTCAACGCGGCGCTGTCGCCCATCAGCGAGCGCAGATCGCGGCCGCAGGCGGCGACGATCTTTTTCGCCACACCATAGGCTTCCGGGTGAACCGAGGAAGCATCCAGCGGCTCCTTGCCGTTCGGGATGCGCAGGAAGCCGGCGCATTGCTCGAAGGTGCGCTGGCCGAGACGCGGCACCTTCAGCAGTTCCTTACGGCTGGCGAAGGGGCCGGTCTGGTCGCGATGGGCGACGATGGCATCGGCAATCGAGCTGCCAAGACCAGACACCCGCGCCAGAAGCGGCGAAGAGGCCGTATTGAGATCGACGCCGACAGCGTTCACCGCATCTTCCACGACTGCATCGAGCGAACGGCTGAGACGGCCCTGATCGACATCGTGCTGGTACTGGCCGACACCGATGGATTTCGGCTCGATCTTCACCAGTTCCGCCAGCGGATCCTGAAGGCGGCGGGCGATGGAGACGGCGCCGCGCAGCGAAACATCGAGATTGGGAAATTCGGCCGCCGCCCGTTCCGAAGCGGAATAGACCGAAGCGCCCGCCTCCGAGACGATGACCTTGGTGGGCTTCGCGCCCGAAGCGGGCATCTGCGCCAGAAGATCGGCGACCAGCTTTTCCGTCTCGCGGCTGCCGGTGCCATTGCCGATGGCGATCAGTTCGACATTGTGCTTGCGGATGAGGACAGCAAGTTCCGCCTGCGTGCCGCGCACGTCGTTCTTCGGCGGGAAGGGATAAACCGTCGTGGTGTCCAGAAGCTTGCCGGTGCCATCCACCACAGCCACCTTGACGCCGGTGCGGATGCCCGGATCGAGCCCCATGGTGGCGCGGGAGCCGGCGGGGGCTGCCAGCAGCAGATCCTTGAGATTGCGGGCGAAAACATGGATCGCCTCTTCTTCCGCGCGCTCGCGCAATTCGCGCATCAGATCGAGCGAGAGCGACATGGAAAGCTTCACCCGCCAGGTCCAGCCAGCCACTTCCATCAGCCATTGATCGGCGGGGCCGGCATTGCGGATATCGAAGGCGGCGGCGATGGTACGCTGTGCGGGTTTGACCGGTGAGGGATCGTCCGCATCGACATCGATTGTCAGCGTCAGCACTTCCTCGTTCCAGCCGCGCAGCATGGCCAGCGCCCGGTGGCCCGGCACCGTCGCCCAGCGCTCGAAATGATCGAAATAGTCGGAGAATTTCTCACCCGCCGCCTGCTTGCCATCCACGACTTTGGCGCGGAAGGTGGCGTTCTGGCGCATGTAATCGCGCAGGCGGCCGAGCAGATCGGCATTTTCCGTCATGGTTTCCGCCACGATGTCGCGCGCGCCCTCCAGTGCCGCCTTCACATCGGCCACCTCACCCTGAACATAAGCTTCCGCCAGTTTCGCCGGATCGGCGGCGCGGTTCTCCCAGATGGCTTCCGCCAGCGGGCCGAGACCGCGTTCGCGGGCGATTTCGGCACGGGTGCGGCGCTTCGGCTTATAGGGCAGGTAAAGGTCTTCCAGCTCCGCCTTGGTGCCCGCCTGCATGATCTTGACCATCAGTTCATCGGTCATCTTGCCCTGGCCGGTGATGGAATCGACGATGGAGGCGCGGCGCGCATTAAGTTCGCGCAGATAGACAAGACGTTCCGAAAGCGTGCGAAGCTGGGTGTCGTCCAGCCCTCCCGTCACTTCCTTGCGGTAACGGGCGATGAAGGGAACGGTTGCACCCTCGTCCAGCAGCGCCACCGCCGCCTTTACCTGATCGGGGCGGGCGTTGATTTCGGTGGCGATGAGCGAGGCGAGGCGGGCATTGTCTGCGGTCATAGGGGACTCTTGGGGGTTCTCTGCTTTCACGTCTGGAGCGGCGAACATAATGTCTGATTGTGGCGTGACAACAAGAGGCGGCAACGATTCCACAGGAAAGGCGGCCTTCAAGGGAAAGACGGGTATTTGCGGCGCTTTCTCCTTGACCTTTCGCCCCCCTGCCCTTAACGCCCCTGACACAAGGTTACTGGCGAATTTGCAGGGATATTGACCATGAAAGTTCTGTTGATCGGTTCCGGCGGACGCGAACATGCGCTGGCGTGGAAAATCGCCCAGTCTCCCCTGCTCGATGAGCTTTATGCCGCTCCCGGCAATCCCGGCATTGCCGACCATGCGACACTGGTGGCGCTTGATGTGGAAGACCATGCGGCCGTCATCGCCTTTGCCAAGGAAAAGGCAATCGACTTCGTCGTCGTCGGTCCGGAAGCGCCGCTGGTTGCGGGTCTTGCGGATGACCTGCGCGCCGCCGGCATCGCCACCTTCGGCCCCTCGAAAGCCGCCGCCCAGCTGGAAGGCTCCAAGGGCTTCACCAAGGATCTCTGCGCGCGCTACGATATTCCGACCGGCGCTTACCAGCGCTTCAAGACCTCTGCACCGGCCAAGGATTATGTTCGTCAACAGGGCGCTCCCATCGTCATCAAGGCGGACGGGCTTGCCGCCGGCAAGGGCGTGACCGTGGCCATGACGGAAGCGGAAGCGCTTGCCGCGATTGACGACTGTTTCGACGGCGCTTTCGGCGCGGCCGGCGCCGAAGTGGTGGTGGAGGCCTTTCTCGATGGCGAAGAAGCAAGCTTCTTCTGCCTTTCCGACGGCAAGACCGCGCTGGCGCTCGCCACCGCGCAGGATCACAAGCGCGTCGGCGATGGCGATACCGGCCCGAATACCGGCGGCATGGGTGCCTATTCCCCCGCTCCTGTGATGACACCGGCCATGGTGGAGCGCACCATGAAGGAGATCATCGAGCCGACGATCTCGGGCATGGCCAAGGATGGCAACCCCTTCTCCGGCGTGTTCTTCGCCGGGTTGATGATTACCGCCAAGGGCCCGGAACTTATCGAATACAATGTGCGTTTCGGCGATCCCGAATGCCAGGTGCTGATGATGCGCCTGAAAAGCGATCTGCTGCCGATCCTCTACGCCACCGCCACCGGCACGCTGGACAAGGTTGAGGCGGAATGGCGCGACGATGCGGCGCTGACCGTCGTTCTCGCTTCGAAGGGTTATCCCGGCGCTTACAACAAGAACACGCCGATCGCCCATATTCCCGAGGCCAGCGAAGAGGCGAAGGTGTTCCATGCCGGAACCGCGCTGAAGGACGGCGGGCTGGTGGCGACGGGCGGACGCGTGCTGAACGTTACCGCCCTTGGAAAGACCGTCACGGAAGCGCAGTCCCGCGCCTATGCGTTGGCCGACAAGGTGGAGTGGGAAAACGGCTTCTGCCGCCGCGATATCGGCTGGCAGGCCGTCGCCCGCGAAAAAGCCTGATCCTTAAGGCAAACGGGATTGAGCGCGAATATTTCGTTCAATTTTTACCAAGTTTGCTGACCCGATGGAAACGAAACATCGGTAATACTCGCCGGAACATTGAAGGGCGCATTGCGTCTCGATCACGAGGCCGCGCCGTCATTTCGGGGGTTTTTCGATGCGTCGTCTTTTTCTGACAGCGATTGTCGCGCTGACCGGCGGGTCGGCGATGGCGTCTTCCATCGAATATATAAACGGCGTGCATGTGGCCAACGGCAGCTTCATTCGTCGCGATTGCGCGGGCTGCAAGCCCATGAAGGGCAAAGCCGTGGCGCAGGGTTACGCCGTTCCCTCCATTGAGCCGGGCACGCAGCACACGGAAATGCGCGAAGTCGACGGCAAGCGCACCCTGCTGCGCACCGAAGCCTGGCTTGGCGGCGCGCCCGTTACCTTCGTCAGCACCAATCCGGCATGGATGGCGGAAACCCCGAGCACGGCCATCGCGACCTATGACGACGCAGAACCCGTGGCACATCCCGCTGAGACGGTTTCGACATCGGCCGGTATCGACGTGACGACGACCACGGCAGCCGTCAAGGAAATTTCCACCGAAAACGCAGCCGAACCGGCCAGCGCCTCGGTGATCGCCGCCCCCCAGTTCCCGGATTTCCAATTGCGCGGCAATTGACCGGCCGATGACGTCTTTCATGACGAAGGTCAAATAATCGCGTCATCGCTGCATTCCCGAAATGGCGCCGCAACCATGCGGGGAATATTGCTTTTTCTCCCGCATATTCTACCTGTCGGGCCTGATAAATCTTTCGCTAATTAAATATTTATTCAAATTTTTAGCCGCTAAGTGCGTCTATAGTGCGATGCAGCACAGGATGAGGCCACGGCGCGGACTCGCGCTTTTGGGCCCTTTTATCGCGCATCATGCGCCTCTCCCTTCTCCGAAACATCGGTACCGCGCGGCGTTTTCAGGCGCGCGATCCCAAACGCTTGTGAGCGCCCATGAAGAACCTTTCCATTTCCCGTCAGTTGATCGTTCTCGTGGTGGCCCTGATGGCCGCCTTCGCCGTGGCGACGTTTTACCAGCTGAAATCCGCCACCGATGCGATCTATGAGGAACGCTACGGCATGCTGCGGACGCAGGTGCAATCGGCGATCTCCATCCTGCAATCCTTCCACGACAAGGAAAGGGCCGGAACGCTTTCGCGCGACGAGGCCATGAAACAGGCTTACGCCACCGTCAGCGCCATGCGCTTCACGCCGGACGGCTATCTGTTCGGTTACGACTACGACGTGACGATGAAGTTCCATCCCGATGCCAAGCGCGTCGGCGAAAGCTTCAAGGGCAAGCCGGACAGCAAGGGTTTCGCCTATCGCGACGAGCTGGTGCGGCTTGGCCGCAATGGCGGCGGCCAGACGGATTTTTACGGTCCGAAGCCCGGCATGGAAGGCAATGACTACGCCAAGAGCTCCTATGCCCTTGCCTTTGAGCCCTGGCAGGTGGTGGTCGTGACCGGCGTTTATATCGATGATCTGAACGCGCAGGTTCGCGGCGATGTGATGAAGGCGCTGTCGATAGGCGCGCTGATCTTCGTGCTGGCGCTTGCCGCAGCCTTCTACGTCATCCGTGGCATTTCGAAGCCGCTTGGCGATATTCACCGTGCGCTCGGTGAAGTGGCCAATGAAAACGTCTCGCTCGCCATTCCCCATACCGGCCTGACCAACGAGGTCGGCATGATGGCAAAGGCCACCGCCTCGCTGCAGGACAAGGTGCGCGAGCGCCATGCCATGCAGCGCCGTGAGGAAGAACAGCAGCGGCAGCTCAATGCGGAGCGCCAGAACAATCTCGACATGCAGCGTGACGAGGCGGAATTGCAGGCGCGTGTCGTCACCACCATCGGCGAGGCACTGGAGAAGCTCGCCGGCGGCGATCTGACCGTGCGCTGCGGCGATCTCGGCAATCGTTATGCGGCGCTGCGCGACAATTTCAACGAGGCTCTGATCCATCTCGACGCCGCCATGGCCAAGGTGAATTCCAAGAGCATCGACATCGGCGGCTCCAAGGAAGAAATCCGCAAGGCCTCCAACGAGCTTTCGCAGCGCACCGAACGGCAGGCGGCCAATCTGGAAGAAACCTCGGCCGCTCTCGATGAATTGACGGTTGCGGTGCGCCAGACGGCGGAAGGGGCGGCCGACGCCGCCAAGCGCGTCACCACCGTCAGCTCCGAAGCCATCCGCAGCGACCGGGTAGTGGAAGAGGCGATCACCGCGATGAGCGGCATCGAACAGTCATCCGACCAGATTTCCAACATCATCGGCGTGATCGACGACATTGCCTTCCAGACCAACCTTCTGGCACTGAATGCCGGTGTGGAAGCGGCACGTGCCGGTGAGGCCGGCAAGGGCTTTGCCGTGGTGGCGCAGGAAGTGCGCGAACTGGCGCAGAAATCCGCCGCCGCCGCCAAGGAGATCAAGGACCAGATCGCCCGTTCTTCCGCCCAGGTGGAAAACGGCGTACGCCTTGTCGGCGAGGCCGGCGATGCGCTGAAACGCATCTCGGATCAGATCAAATCGGCAAACGAGATCGTCAGCAAGATCGCCCATTCGGCCGCCGAACAGGATACGACGCTGCGCTCGATCTCCTCGTCGCTCAACCAGCTGGATGTCGCCACCCAGCACAATGCGGCGATGGCGGAAGAAACCACGGCTTCGGCGGAGGCGCTGGCCGTGGACACCGAGGAACTGCTGAACCTCATCCGCGGCTTCCGCGTCTCTTCCGGCCACCAGCTTCATGGCATGGCAGAGCAGATGCGCATGGCGGGGTGATAGGCCCCAGGGCCATCGATGAACAACGGCGCCGGGGGAAACTCCGGCGCTTTTCTTTTCAAGCATTTCCAGGAAAAGTTGAACCCGGTTTTGCGTCCGGAAATGCTCCAAAACACTCTAACGGGTCAGCGCATCCAGCCGGTCGATATCGGCAGGTGAAAATACGGCAATACCGGCTTTTTCGAACAGCGCCGCCGTCACCCCGTTGCCCGCATGTTTGACGCCCGAGAACGAACCGTCATAGATTGCAACGGACCCACAGGACGGGCTGCCGTCAATCAGAAGCGCATATGTGCAGCCATTGGCCCTGGCGAAGGCCAGCGCCCTTTCCGCACCTGCGATAAATTGCGCCGTGACATCGCCACCGGTCACTTCCAGCACGCGGGCGCAGCCCTCCAGCACATCGAGACCGGAGGCACCATTTTCGATTTCCGCCGGAGGCCGCGGCACGGGCATACCGCCCGCCATCTCCGGACAGATCGTAACCAGCCTGCCCTCCTGCCGCCAGCGGTCTATCGCCGGGTGGGCGAAGGGTTTGCCTCTGCCATCATAACGGACCGGTTGGCCGAGGAGGCAGGCGCTGATGAGGATTTTGGGGGTCATGTCGATCAATCTAAAACGCTCCCGGCAAGCGTGGAAGCCGAAAATACCCCCCTCTGCCCTACCGGGCATCTCCCCCTCAAGGGGGGAGATCGGCAAGAGGAAGGCTCCCCGCAAAAATCGCGACATTAGAGGTAATCGAGAGGTTGCCGCGATTCGATCTCCCCCCTTGAGGGGGAGATGTCCGGCAGGACAGAGGGGGGTGAACCAAGAACGCTGACATACCTGGCTACCCCGAAACCCCTCACCCCGTGATCTTCGAAAAATCCGCAACCGTTCCGGTCGCTTCGCGAATAGCCTTCAGCAACGCCAAACGGTTGGCACGGATGGCCGCATCCTCGTCATTAACGAGCACATCCTCGAAGAACTTGTCGACCGGCGCACGAAGCGTCGAAAGCGCCTGCATGGCGGAGCGGAAATCCTCGCCCGCAACAGCCTTCGCAGCGTCGGCAGATGCGGTCTTGATCGCCGCATAAAGCGCCTTTTCGGCCTCGAGCTTCAACAGCTCTTCCGAAACGCCATCGGCCACCACCGTACCCTTCTTTTCCTCTGCCGCCAGAAGCTGGGTGGCGCGCTTGGCGCCTGCCAGAAGGTTGCGGCCATCCTCGCCGGTGATGAAGGCGGTGAGCGCCTCAACACGGCGGGCGATCATTAGCAGATCGTCGGATTCCGGCGTCAAAACGGCGTCGATCAGATCGTAACGCGCGCCGAGATCGCGCAGATAGACCTTCAGGCGATCATGGAAGAAGGAGAGAAGGTCCGGGTCCTTCGCAACGCTTAGCAGCGGAAGCCGCACGTTTTTCTCAAGCAGAATGCGGACCACACCCAGCGCCGCACGACGAAGCGCGAAGGGATCCTTGGAGCCGGTCGGCTTCTCGTCGATGGCCCAGAAACCGACGAGTGTATCGAGCTTGTCGGCGAGAGCGACCGTGATCGCCACCTTATCGGCCGGCAGGCGGTCGGAGGGACCCTGCGGCTTGTAATGGTCTTCGATGGCGGCCGCGACGCTTTCGTTTTCGCCCTGCAGCGTCGCATATTTGCGGCCCATCAGGCCCTGAAGCTCGGGGAATTCGCCGACGGCTTCGGTGCGCAGGTCGGCTTTCGCCAGAACAACAGCGCGGTCCACCAGATCGGCATCGGCGCCGACAACCGGGGCCAGCGCCTTTGCCAGTTCGCGAATACGCGCCACGCGCTCACCCTGCGTACCGAGCTTGGCATGGAAGGTGACGTTCAATGCGTCGAGTTTGGCCATACGCTGGTCGAGCGGCTTATTGAGGTCGAGGCCGAATTTCGCGGCCGAGTCCTTCAGCGTCTCAAGATCAGGCAGATCGCCCTGGTCACGGGTCCAGAAATGACGGGCGTCGGACAGGCGTGCGCGCACGACCTTGCCGTTTCCGTGGATGATTTCCTTGCCGCCGTCGCTTGCCTCGATGTTCGAGATCAGGATGAAGCGGTTGGAAAGACCCTCTTCCGCACCCTGATTGCGGGTGACGAAACACTTCTGGTTGGTCTTGATGGTGAGGCGAATGATTTCCGCCGGGATCTGCAGGTAATCTTCCTCGAAGGTGCCCATCAGAACCTGCGGCCATTCGACGAGGCCAGAGACTTCTTCCAGCAGGCCTTCATCTTCCACCAGTTCAAGACCGTTGGCGAAAGCGAGATCCTTGGCGTCGTGCAGGATGATATCCTTGCGGCGTTCGGCATCGAGAACGACCTTCGCCTTTTCGAGGCTCGAGACATAATCCTCGAAACGGCGCACGGTGATCGGGCCGGGTGCATGGAAACGATGGCCATAGGTGACGTTGCCGGCGACGATACCGTCGATGGCGAAAGGAATGACCTGGGTTTCGTCATGTTCGGGGCCGAACAGGCAGACGATGGATTGCAGCGGGCGCACCCAGCGCAGGCTTTCGGAGCCCTTGCCTTCGATGCCGGCATAGCTCGAACCCTTCGGCATGGAGGCCGGGCCGGAGCGCATGGATTTCGGCCAGGGGAAGGAACGGATGATGCCGGGCATCACCTCGGCGATGATCTCTTCCGCCGGGCGGCCGGGCTTGTTGATGATGGCGATGTAGAAATCGCCCTTCTTCGGGTCGGAAACGACCTGCGCTTCCGAAATATCGTTGAGGCCGGCGCCGCGCAGAAAGCCCTCGATGGCCTTTTCATTGGCGTCGGTGCGCGGGCCCTTCTTTTCCTCACGCACATCGGCGGAGCGGGCATTAAGGCCGCGAATATCCAGTGTCAGGCGACGCGGCGTCCAATATTCGCGCGCACCTTCATAGGTCAGCCCTCTCTCCACCAAGGCATCGGTGACGAGTTTCTTCAGATCGCCCGCCGCCTTGCGCTGCATGCGGGCAGGGATTTCCTCGGAGCGAAGTTCAAGCAGAAGATCGGGCATGGGATAAGGACTTTAATCTGTTGCAAAAGAGTGTCGCGGACTTAGCAAGACCAGCGGCAAAAGTCACCAGCTATCGGTTAAATTACCGCCGGCGGGCGTTACCAGCCGCCGCCACCACCACCACCGCCGCCGGAGCCGGAAAAACCGCCGCCGCCACCGCCCGAAAAGCTGGAGCCGGACGAGCTGACAGGCTGGGGAATGGTGGAGGCGATGGTATTGGCCATGGAGGTGGAAAAGCCGCCGATCCTGTCGCCAAAGGTTCCGTAATTGCTGCCCGCATACCAGCCGGGCGCATAACTTGCAGCAGCGGCACCGGCAGCGGCCGTTGCAAGCCATGCCTCGAAGGTGCGGCTCCACGGTTTTTCAACGCCGAGCGCCACGGCATAGGGCAGCAACGTCTCGAAATGCTGCGGCGACATGGCGGGCGCGCCGGCCATGTTCATCCGGTCTTTTTCCGCCAGCGTCAGATAGGTTCGGAGGCCCTCAATGCCATCCATCAGCTTGCGGCCGAGCGGCGTCGGCGCGCCCATCAGGAACAGGAACAGCGCGTTGGTGAGCACGATGCCGCCGATGGCGGCCAGTGCCAGCGACTTGGTGTCATGCGTCACATCCAGCAGGATTTGTGTGGCGATGCCGCCAATGGCGGAAAAGGCCACGAAACCGGCAAAAGCCAGCATGACAATGCCGCCTATCCGCTTGCGTAGCGGTGCGCCGCGCGAAAACTGGCGGCCGATGCCGATCGACAGGATGCTGAAGAAGAAGGCGAAAAAGCCGAAGACCAGCACGGCGGCAATGGCGCTTTCATCCAGATCGCCGAAGATCAACGTCGCAACGATGAGGGCGATGCTGAGGAAGATGCCGAACACGGTGTAACCGGCATTGCTGCGGTAATATTTGCCGCGATGTTCTTTCTCTATCGCCGCGCGGAACTGTTTTCCGACCTTTTCAACTTCCGTCCCATGGGCCTTGTCGATGGTCAAAGTCTCGCCCGGACTGCCGATGGAGGCAAGCAGCGTCTTCTGGCCGGTCGGCAGGTTGTCGGCCGTCGCCTTTTGCGTGCGGCGGATGACGATGGCGTTCTTCAAATCCTCCAGAACGACATAACCCTTCACCGCCAGATCAAGAGCCGAGGCAGAGAGCGCCGTCCAGCCGGCACCTGAAAACCCGCGATTATCGACGTAATTGACCAGAGCCGGCGAAAGCCCCTCCGGCGCATCCCAGCGCGGCACGACCACACCCTTCGCCGGATCGCGGCCGACGGCGAACCAGGCGCGCAGGTAATAAAGCAGCACGGCGAAAAGCCCGCCGCCCGAAAGCAGGATGGCGAGATTATCCCGCAGCCACCAGCCCGCCTCCTGTGAGGTGTCTGGTGCCGCAATCGCGCCCTTGGAGAGCTTGACGGCGACCGTCATGCCCTCGCCAACCGTAAACGGGCGGGTGGAGGCGAAGAATACCTCGTTACCTTCGCTCAAGATGCGCGCATCCTTGCCCTTCGCACCCCGCGGCCCGGTGAAGACGTCGGTATCCGTTGCCTTCACGCCCTCCGGCAGAGTGATGGTCGCGGAAATCTCGCCCATGGGGAATTGCCAGCCATTGCCGGTGACATTCCAGGTCAGCTCGTCATAATCGCTGAAATAACGAATCTGCCGGGCGGTGGTGTAAGTGATCTGGAAGATGTGCTCGCCGGTCGGCAGAAAACGCTCGGCGCTGCCGGTATAGATGCGGATGCCGCCATCGATAGTTTCGGTGCGCCAGTTTTCCGGCGCGCCATCGCGCTCCACCGAAACGACGTTGAAATCCACCTTGGTACGACGGTTATTCGCATCCAGCGCATAAAGCGGGAAATCGCGGAAGATGCCGCGCTTGATGTTCTGCCCTTCCGCGCGGGCGGTGATGGTTTCCGTCACCGTCAGCTTGCCATCCGCCGCCAACTCGATGACGGAATGGTAGGAGCGGATGAATTCCTCCGCGAAGGCGGGGAAAGCCGCGCCCAGGAAGACGAACAGCGCGAGAAGTCTTGCGGCGATGGTCTTCACGGGCGGTCCCTCCTCAATGGCTCAGTGCTGCGGCTCGGCAGCGCTTTCCTTTTCGGTATAGTTGACGCCGAGCGAAGCAAGCGCCTTCCAGTAACCGGGATAGGTCTTGCCGACGCAGGCCGGATTCTGGATGGCAATACCGCCGACTTTCAGCGCCGCCAGCGCAAAGCTCATGGCGATGCGGTGGTCGGCAAAAGTATCGATGGAGGCCTTGACCGTCTGGCCTGCAAGGGCCGGATCGGCATGCACGATCAGGTCGTCGCCCTCTTCATGCGCAAGACCGTTACGGATTTCGTTGAGGCCGAGCGAGACGGCGCGGATACGGTCGCATTCCTTGACGCGCAGATTGGCGATGCCGACGAAACGCACCGGCGTCTCGTTGAAGGCGGCCAGAACCGCGATGGTCGGAATGGCGTCCTGCATCTGCGAGCCGTCGATTTCGGCGGGCAGGTGCGGAAACTTGGCCATGACATCATAGGCCTTGGCGTCCGGCTGGGTGAACTTATCGGCCGGCGTGCCGATATCGATCGCGCCGCCGGTCAGCAGTTCCGCACCCCAGAGATAGGTGGCGGCGGAGGCATCCGGCTCGATGTGGAAATCGGTCGCCGTGTAACCCGTCGGGTGCACGCGCCAGATGGCGTTGCTGACGCGCTCAATCTTCGCACCGAAAGCCTCCATGGCCGATGTGGTGAGATCGATATAGCCCTTGGCGCCGATTTCCTCACCCTTGAGGAGGATATCGACAGGCTTGTCGCCGCAGGCGGCGGCCATCAGAAGCGCCGACACATATTGGCTGGAGAGGTTGGCATCGATGGTGACGCTCCCCTTCGGGAAACCCGTGCCCTTGCCGCAGACGGTGACGGGCGGGCAGCCGGTCGGCGCCTCCGCCTCGACACCGAGGGAGCGCAGGGCCTCCACCAACGGCATGATCGGGCGTTTGCGCATATGCTCGTCTCCATCGATGATGACGGCGCCATCGACAAGTGCGGCAGCAGCGGTGAGGAACCGTGTCGCGGTGCCGGCATTGCCGAGGAAAAGCGGCTTTTCCGGCTGCTGAAGTACACCCGTGCCTTCCACCACAAAGGTGGTGGCGTCTGGTTCGGTTACCTTGACGCCCATCTCGCGCAGGGCTTCGGCCATATAAAGCGTGTCGTCGCTTTTCAGTGCGCCGGTCAACCGGCTTTTGCCCCTGGCAAGACCGGCCAGAAGAAGCGCACGGTTGGTGATGGACTTGGAGCCGGGCGGCTCGACCTTGCCGGAAAGCGGGTGGTCGGGCGGGGTGATGGTCAGTTCGATCATGATTGTCGTCTTGTCAAAGAATGCAGCGAAGAGCCGGATTATCGGAATTTGAACGGGAGGTCTTAAGCCGCCGAGGGAACAGTGCGCTTAGAATTTCACAGTCGGCACGGCGCGGTCGGCCGGGTTGTCGATCTCGAAATACGGCGCCTTGGCAAAACCGAACTGGCCTGCGACCAGATTGGAGGGGAAGCTCTCCACCTTGACGTTGAGGTCGCGGGCGGCGCCATTGTAATAACGGCGCGACATCTGGATTTCGCTTTCGATGGTTTCCAGCGAACGCTGCAATTCCAGAAAATTCGTATTGGCCTTGAGATCGGGATAGGCTTCGGCAAGCGCAAAGAGCTTGCCGAGCGCCTGCGACAGCAGCCCTTCCGCCTGCGCACGACCCTCGACATCGCCCGCCGGCACGGCCTGCGCCCGGTTGCGCATGGCAATCACCTCCTCGAAGGTGCTCTTTTCATGCGCCGCGTAACCCTTCACTGTCTCGATGAGATTGGGAATGAGATCAGCGCGGCGCTTCAGCTGCACGTCGATGCCCGACCACGCCTCTTCCTTCATCTGCCGCGCCTTGACCAGCCCGTTATAAATGAAGACGACATAAAGCGCGATTGCCGCAATGATTGCCAGCGTGATGAACATTCCCTACCCCTCCTCAAGAGGTGCGGACACCAGAACGGCGTCCGCACGTTAGACTGTTGCCCCGCCTTACATAAACGTTCAGGCGGCCCTGTTCCAGTTCAGCCCGCCCGCATCCGTCAGCAGGAAGGCTTCGCCGCAGGCTTTCGCCAGCGTGCGCACGCGCAGGATATAGCTCTGGCGTTCCGTGACCGAAATTACGCCGCGTGCATCCAGAAGGTTGAAGACGTGGCTGGCCTTGATGCACTGGTCATAGGCCGGGAAAACGCATTTGTGCAGGCGCTGGTTGTCGTTGTCACCGGGCGCGCCGGCGGCGAGAAGCGCCTGGCATTCCTTTTCGGCGTCGATGAAATGGCGATGCAGCATGGCTGTATCGGCGAACTCGAAGTTATGCCGGGAATATTCCTGCTCGGCCTGCAAAAACACGTCGCCGTAGGAAATCTTTTCTTCACCTTCGCGGCCGTTGAAGTTCAGGTCATAGACATTATCGACGCCCTGGACATACATGGCCAGACGCTCCAGACCATAGGTCAGCTCGCCCGCAACCGGCGAGCATTCGATGCCGCAGACCTGCTGGAAGTAAGTGAACTGCGATACTTCCATGCCGTCGCACCAGCACTCCCAGCCAAGGCCCCAGGCGCCGAGCGTCGGGCTTTCCCAGTCGTCTTCGACGAACCGCACATCGTGCAGCAGAGGGTCGAGGCCGATGGCCTTCAGCGAACCCAGATAGAGTTCCTGCAGGTTCGAGGGGTTTGGTTTCAGGATCACCTGATACTGGTAATAGTGCTGCAGACGGTTGGGGTTCTCGCCGTAACGCCCATCGGACGGGCGGCGTGAGGGCTGCACGTAAGCGGCCTTCCATGGCTTGGGACCGAGCG
The DNA here is from genome assembly GCF_053522725.1 of Agrobacterium sp. 16-172Ci. Lineage (NCBI taxonomy): Bacteria > Pseudomonadati > Pseudomonadota > Alphaproteobacteria > Hyphomicrobiales > Rhizobiaceae > Agrobacterium > Agrobacterium sp. 16-172Ci. The sequence continues at coordinate 582,115 of NZ_JBNWBW010000001.1, read as the reverse complement.
CGCGTAGCGTGGTTGCCGGATGGAACGTACCCGCGCCCACTTCCATATCGTATGGCTGCAACACCGCGCAGCCCTTGTCGGCCCAGTAATTGTGCAGCGTCAGGATCAGCGCCTGAAAAGAACGCTTCGGGTTCATATGGTCGGGAACATCGGTCATTGCAGTCATCGCGGCGTTAGGAGGACAAGTAAGCATTGACTTACTTTGGATGCGGACACGTGCCACGGCATGGCGTGAGGGTCAAGGTTTTATGCGTGGAGAGGGGCGGTGAACGGGTTGACGATCTTCATTCGCCCTTCGACGGTGAGGCCATCCTGCATGTCTTCGGAGAGGAAAACATTGCTTTCCGCCTTCAGCGCTGCCGCCAGCATCAAGGCGTCGTAAAAAGCAACATTGTATCTCTGCACAAGATCAAGCGCGTCCATGTGCAGACCAACGTCCAGCGGCACAATCTGCGCCGCCGCCGTTCTGAAATCTTCCAAAGCGGAACGTATACCGCTCCATTCCATTCGCAATTTTTTACGCGCGACAACCGAAAACTCGTTAAGTGCCTGGACGCTGATAACGAATGGCTGCGATATTATCGTATTGGCCACCTCGGAGCGCGGGTCGGAGGTCGAAGCATAGACCAGAATATTGGTGTCAACGAAGGGCGCCTTGCTCAACGCTCATTAGCCTCGTCACGATCAAATTTATAGTCCGGCGGCAATGTCCATCGCAGGGAACGAATTTTTTCAAGCGCCTGTCGCCGCTCTTCGTCAGTCGTCGCGTTGACAACCGCATCGGTTGCTGCAACGACATCCACCTCGTCGCCTTCCTTGATATGCAAGGCTTCCGCGACATCCGCCGGGATGCGGACCGCAAGACTATCGCCCCATTTCGTGACACGCATGACAGCCTCCTTACTCGAAAGCGACTATAGCAAATTCTGCGTTACAGGAAAATTACGCCTCATCCTCGCGCTTCACGCGGTATTCGCCGGTTTCCGGGTCCTTGATCAGCGTGCCGATGGCGCCGGTCTCGCGTTCCTTCTCGCGCTGTTTCGATTTTGCCGAGAGCTTTTCCGCATCGCGGACGAAGCGGCGGTAAAGGATGACGGATCCCACCACCAGAAGAATAATTGTAATGAGCTGCGCCATAAGGCTTTATTCCTGAGACATCATAGACCGAAACGCGACCACAATGCCTTTTCTTCGGCAACCTCCGCAAGCCCTGATACCGCACCGGCGGCCAGCCTTTCGGCATTCACGTCCAGAGCAGCATTGACGCCCGGCACCTTTTTGCCGAACAGAGTGCGACCGCCACTGACGAGCTGCAGCTTGACCTTGGTGCCGTAACGGCGGCGAAGAACCTCACGCATGTCGCCCAGCCCGTCGATTAGGCCGAGGTCGAGGCCGCGCATGCCGGTCCAGAACAGGCCCGAGAAGATCGCCTCGTCGCCCTTCAGTTTCGAGCCGCGACGCATCTTGACCATATCAATGAAAACATTGTGGATTTCGACCTGAAGCGACTTCAGGTAATCGATATCGCCTTCCTTTTCCGGCTGGAAGGGATCGAGGATGACCTTGTTCTCGCCGGCCGTATAGACACGGCGCTCCACGCCGATCTTCTTCAGCATTTCCGGGAAACCGAAACCGCCGGAAACGACGCCGATCGAACCGACGATGGAGGTGGGATCGGCGATGATCTCGTCGCCGGCAAGCGCGATCATGTATCCGCCGGAGGCTGCAACGTCCTCCACGAAGATCAGGACCTTCTTTTCCTTTTCCTCGGCGAGCTGGCGGATGCGGTTATAGATCATGCGCGCCTGCACCGGCGAACCGCCGGGCGAGTTGAGCGAAATGGCGACGGCCGGGGCATCCTTGACGGCGAAGGCCTTTTCCAGAAGCGGCGCATAGGAGGCGAGATTGAGGGCGGGGCGGAACTGGTTGCCGCCGGCCATGATCGCACCGTGCATGCGCACCACCGGGATGACGAGCTCTTTTTTACGAAAGCGTTTCGGCACCAGATACTTCAGAAAACCCACTACTCAATCCTCGCAGCATTTATCCGTTCGTCAGGGATGTATGTATCGCCCCGGAAAACACAATGGTTTGCGGCCGGCGGAACGGCGATATTTATGACGCCGGCCGGATTGCCCTTACATTACGCGAATAGGCGGCGCGGCCATTGTTCAGGTCATCGACGAATGGGGTGAAGGCATGGCTGCCGGTCTCATGCATGATGAGCGGCGCACGGAAGGACAGCCGCGCCCGTGAACCTTTGATGGCGGTGACGAGCATGCGCACCGCATCCTCGCCAGGGCGCGGATGAATGAGGGTGATTTCGAGGCCGCCGAAACGGCTGCCGCAGGCGGCGATGATCTCCGCCACCGATTGCGGCCTTGAAATCAGGGAAAGCTGACCACCCGGCACCATGATCGCGCCTGCGGTCCTGATCCAGTCTTCGAACAGGCCATCGGTCATGGCATGCGCTTCGGCCTTCAGGGCATCCGGCGTGCGGCGGTCGCCCGCATCGTTATAGGGCGGGTTCATGATGACGTGATGGAAATGCTCATCGGGCAACCCCGCTTCGGCGCGTGCTTTCGCCCGCAGCGTCACATCGGCTTCGCGCACGCTGACGCGCGCAGAAAAGGCAGCATTCTCAGGCAGTTCGAGGCTGCGTCGGGCAAATTGCGCCATTTCCGGCGAGCGTTCGTACAGCGTCACCTCAGCCTTTTCGATCCGCGTCGCAACCGCCATGCCGGCGGCACCTGCGCCCGCGCCGAGATCGGCTATCCGGCAGGCACGCTCATCCGCCACCAATGACGCCAGGAGCATGGCGTCCATGCCGGCCCGGTGTCCCCTGCCCTTCGGCTGGATGACGTGAAACCGGCCCCGGTGAAAGGCGTCGATCGTTTCGGAAATGCCGTCGCCCACCGCCGTTCAAGCCTCTTCGTTGCGCAACTCGTCGCCGAGCCCGGCATCGATGAGAATGCGGCGGGCCTGATCGGCCCGATCTTCCTCCACCAGAAACCTTCGTGGCAAAAGACCGAGCGATCCTTCCAGAATGCTCATCGCCTGATCGGCGATGAGGCAATGGATGCCGGCATCCTTCATCAGGCTTTCGGCGAAGGAGAGCAGCACGGCATCGTTGGTACGGATCAGTTCACGCATGGATAGACCTTAAATTCCCATCTTTTTGAATGGCTAGCGGCAATTCGCCCCTTGCCGCGCAAGGCGTCAGTTTTTATTGTCGAATTCAAATTCGAACTGGAGTCCTGTCCCTTGGGCGTCGTCATACCGCTTGAAGAAAGCAAAAACAAACTCGCATCCGTCAAGCCGCTTGTCGACCTGACCCGCCCCGATATGGAACGGGTGAACCAGCTTATCCTTTCCAAGGCCGGTTCCGATGTCCAGATGATACCCGAGGTGGCCAACCACCTCATCTCTTCCGGCGGCAAGCGCCTGCGGCCGATGCTGACGCTCGCCTCGGCCTCGATGTTCGGTTACGAGGGCGACAACCACATCAAGCTCGCCACCAGCGTCGAATTCATGCACACGGCGACGCTTCTGCATGACGATGTGGTGGATGAAAGCGATCTGCGCCGCGGCAAATCCACCGCCCGCACCATCTGGGGCAACCAGGCGAGCGTTCTCGTCGGCGACTTCCTGCTCGGTCAGGCCTTCCGCATGATGGTGGATGTCGGCTCCCTCGATGCGCTCGATGTGCTGTCCACCGCCGCCTCGGTGATCGCCGAGGGTGAGGTGCTGCAGCTTTCTGTCGCCAAGAACATGGAAACGACGGAAGACGATTATCTGCAGGTGATTCGCGCCAAGACGGCCGCCCTTTTTGCGGCGGCGGCGGAAGTCGGCCCCATCGTCGCCAAGACCGACAAGGCGACCCGCAGCGCGCTGAAATCCTACGGCATGAATCTCGGCCTCGCCTTCCAGCTCGTTGACGACGTGCTGGACTACGGTGGAAAATCCGCCGATCTCGGCAAGAATACCGGCGACGATTTCCGCGAAGGCAAGATCACCCTGCCGGTCATCCTCTCCTATCGTCGCGGCACGCAGGATGAGCGCGCCTTCTGGCGCAAGGCCATCGAGAAGGGTGAAAGCAGCGACGAGAACCTTGAAAAGGCGCTGGGCCTGATCACCAAATACAACGGTCTTGGCGATACGATCGGCCGCGCCACGCACTACGGCACCATCGCCCGCGATGCGCTCGCACCGCTGCCGCAGAGCCCCTGGAAAGATGCGCTTCTGGAAGTGATCGACTTCTGCATCGAGCGTCTGAACTGACGCTAGAGGCCGGGCGAAAGGCGGATGGAAAAGACAATCCGCCCAATGTTCCGGGCCAGCTTCTCCGCAAGGCGTGATTGTGGCCGGGGCCATAATTTCTTGCGGGGCTGCTTCAAAAAAGCCATTCTATCGTGACCAACAATGGAAACTGATTTTTCCGTGCTTCTGCACAAAGGCAAAGGTTCCCTCATGCGGCGTAAACCAGCACTCCGTCTTCTCTGCAGCGCGGCTCTTGCCGCTGCTCTCGCAATCGGCGCGGGTGCAAGCCCCGGCTTTGCGGAAACGAAGGCGACACCGGAAGACAAAGCCGTTACGTTCGATCCCGGCAAGGTGAACACCTTCTCCGGCGCCTTCCTCGCCGGGCGCAATGCCGATGTCGATCAGGATTATCCCACCGCGATTTCGCTTTACAAAAAGGCGCTGGAATTCGATCCGGCCAATACGGAAATCCGCCAGCGGCTGATGATCGCCGAACTTCTGAGCGGCAATTTCGAGGCCGGCGCCAAGATCGCCGATTCGATGAAGGACGATACCTCGGTGGAGCGCGTGACGACCATCGTGCGCGGTCTCGACGCCATCAAGGATAAGGAATTCGCCAAGGCCGAGAAGATTCTGAAATATACCGGTCCGAACGATCTCGACCGCATGGTCAACACGCTTTTGACCGCGTGGGCGCGTGCCGGTTCCGGCAAGCCGAAGGAAGCGCTGGCGCTGGTCAACAATATGAAGGGCCCGGGCTGGATTTCGATCTTCCAGAAATACAATGCGGCGGCCATCGCCCTTGTTTCCGGCAACAATGAAGCCGCCCGCAAGAGCCTGAACGAAGCGGTGACGGACCGCGAAGGCGGGGCAACCGCCTCCGATACCTATATGCGCGCTGTGATGGCGCTTGCCCGGCTGGAGGCTTCCGCCGGCAACAAGCAGAAGGCGCTGGATGCGATTGCGGTCGGAGACACTTTCGCACCGAATTACGCGCCGCTGAAGGCGCTTCGCCAGTCCATCGAAAACGGTGAAAAGCCGGAACAGCAGATCACAAATGCGGTTGAAGGTGCCGCCAGCGTCATGTTCTCCATCGCCGGCGCGCTGAACCGCGAAGGCGCCGAAGAGATCGTGACGCTTTATCTGCAGACGTCGCGCGCACTCGATCCGAAGAGCCCGGATACGCTCATCCTTCTCGGCGGCCTTTCCGAAGCGCTGAAACAGCCTGACCGCGCCATTGCCTTCTACCGCGAGGTGCCGAAGGATTCGCCGATGTATCGCATTTCCGAGCTGCAGCTCGGACTGACGCTTGCGCAGACCGGCAAGGTGGATGAGGCGCGCAAGCACCTCAAATCCCTGCTCGAATCCGATCCGAAGGACATTCGTTCCTATCTCGCCTACGGCAGCGTGCTTTCGGACGCCAAGGACTACAAGGCGATGGCCGAGAACTACGACAAGGCCATCGAGGTCATCGGCTCCGTGCCGCAGAAATCCGACTGGTCCGTTTTCTTCCAGCGCGGCATCGCCTATGAGCGACTGAAGGAATGGGACAAGGCCGAACCGAATTTCAAGCGGGCGCTGGAGCTGAACCCGGAACAGCCGCAGGTTCTGAACTATCTGGGCTATTCCTGGGTGGACAAGGGCATCAATCTCGATGAAGGCATGAAGATGATCAGCCGCGCCGTCGAGCTTCGGCCGAATGACGGCTACATCGTCGATTCGCTCGGCTGGGCGCATTATCGCCTCGGCGCTTTCGATGAAGCCGTGACCGAGCTGGAGCGGGCGATCGAACTGAAAGCCGGCGATCCGACCATCAACGACCATCTGGGCGACGCCTACTGGCGGGTCGGCCGCAAGATCGAGGCGGTTTATCAGTGGAACCGCGCATTGATCGGCGACAGCGACGACGTGGACAAGGCCACGGTGAAGGAAAAGATCGCCAACGGCCTGCCGCCGGTGGAAAAAGATGCCGAAAATACCGCCAAAAAGGAAGTCGCGCCGGTGCCGCCGGCTCCTCCGGCGCCGGCACCGGCTGCCACTCCGGACAAGAAATCCTGACGCCGCATGCGCGGGCATGACGTATCCGGGGCCACCGAGACCATCGAGGCGGCCCCGGCCAAAATCAATCTGGCGCTGCATGTGACCGGCCAGCGAGCGGATGGGTATCACCTGCTCGAAACGCTGGTGACCTTTACTGAAGCCGGGGACACGATCCGTATTCGCGACGCCGATGCCGACAGTTTTTCCATCTCAGGCCCTTTCGGCGATCTTTTGCGCGCGGGCGATGGCGGCGATAACCTCGTCACCCGCGCCAGGGACCTGTTGCGCGATGCGCTTGCATCGACGGGTCAACCGGCACCCCCGGTCGCCATTCATCTTGAAAAGAACCTGCCGGTGGCTTCCGGTATCGGCGGCGGCTCGGCCGATGCGGCGGCGACACTGCGCGGGCTTTTGCGGCACTGGCGTGCCGGGATCGCGCCGGATGCGCTTGCATCCATGGCGCTGACGCTCGGGGCGGATGTACCGATGTGCCTTGAGAGCCGATCCCTGATCGCGCGCGGCATCGGCGAGGACATCGAACCGGTCACCGATCTGCCAGAACTGGTGATGGTTCTCGCCAATCCGCTGAAGGCGGTCTCGACGCCGGAGATTTTCCGGCGATTGCAGACCAAGACCAATGCGCCCCTGCCCGCCTCTGCGACAATCGGCTGGATGGATTTTCTCGCGCAAAGCCGTAACGATCTGCAACCGCCAGCTCAGGCGCTTCTGTCGGAGATCGGGGAAATCATTGGGCTGCTGTCGCAGGAAGATGCTGCGCTTGTGCGCATGTCCGGTTCGGGGGCGACCTGTTTCGGGATTTTTCATTCCCTTGAAGCGGCCAGGAAAGCGGAAACATCGCTTCGGAAGAAACGCCCCGGCTGGTATTTTCAGGCGACGCGGACCATTTGAAGATTAGAGCGGCGGGCCCGCCGCTCCCAGTTTTGTTTGAGCATCGGATTTTCCGAAAACCGCAATACACTTTTCGGTCCGATGCTCCCGGCATTCGAGGATAAGGCCATGGCAGGCGATAGACCCTTCATTCCCCTTGGCATTGCGGTTCTGACCGTTTCGGACAGCCGCACGCTGGAGAACGACAAGTCTGGAGACACACTCGTCGCAAGACTGGAGGACGCGGGCCACCGGCTCGCTGCCCGCGCCATCGTCCCGGACGACAAGGCGGCGATCGCAGACACGGTGCGCGAATGGACGCTGTCTGACGGCGTGGATGTGGTCATCACGACAGGCGGCACGGGCTTCACCGGCCGCGATGTGACACCCGAGGCGCTGGAGCCGCTGTTCGAAAAGCGCATGGACGGATTTTCGGCGCTGTTCCATCGCATTTCCTATGACAAGATCGGCACCGCCACCATCCAGTCACGCGCGACCGGCGGCGTGGCGAACGCGACCTTCATCTTCGTGCTGCCCGGCTCGCCGGGTGCGTGCAAGGATGCGTGGGACGGTATTCTGAAAGCCCAGCTCGATTATCGCCACCTGCCCTGCAATTTCGTGGAGATCATGCCAAGGCTCGATGAGCATTTGAAGCGTGGGGCTGGGGGCGTTTAGATCAGCGGATTGAGGGCGCGTGGGGCTTACCCCCCTCTGCCCTGCCGGGCATCTCCCCCTCAAGGGGGGAGATCGGCAAGAGGCCCTCTTGTCGCTTTATCTCAAGCTTCAAGATGCACTAGACATCGCCGCAGATCGATCTCCCCCCTTGAGGGGGAGATGCCCGGCAGGGCAGAGGGGGGTGAAGCCGCACCCACCTCCGGTTCGCATACAATGCCCGCCCAAAACCCCATCACGCCAGATATTTCTTGAAGAACTCCGTCGTCCGGCCCCAGGCGAGATCGGCGGCCGCCTTGTCGTAGCGCGCCGAGGACGTGTCATTGTTGAAGGCGTGGTTGACGCCGTCATAGACGAAGATTTCAAAGGTCTTGCCGTTTTCCTCCAGCGCCTTCTTATAGGCGTCGATGCCGGCATTGATGCGCTCATCGAGACCCGCATAGTGCAAAAGCAGCGGCGCCTTGATGGCTGGTACATCGGCCGCGGGGGCCTGCTGGCCGTAATAGGCGACGCCGGCATTCAAACCTGCCGATTTGGTGGCGAAACGATTGACCAGCCCGCCGCCCCAGCAGAAACCGACCGCGCCCACCTTGCCATTCGCCCCCTGCCGGGCCGCGAGCCATACCCGGCCCGCTTCGGCATTGGCGACGGTCGCGTCCATGTCGAGACCGCTGAACATCTGCCGTGCCTTCTCCTCATCGGCGGGCGTGCCGTCCTGCGGGGATAGGAAATCGACCGCAAGCGCGCGGAAACCGGCGAGCGCCACCCGCCTTGCCACGTCACGAATATGGTCGTTCAGACCACGGTTCTCATGAATGACGATGACCGAGCCGATGGGGCCGGAAACGGATTTCGGCGTAACGAGGTAACCCTTCATCTCGCCGCTGGCGGCGGGATAGGTCACCTCCTCGGCGACGATCCTGTCGTCATCGGCCGCGATAACCGCCGCACGGGCGCTGTTGGCCGAAAGAAGCGGAGCGATGGCCGCCGCCGCTGCACCAGACCCGGCCAATACGGTGAGCTTTTCCATGAATTTGCGGCGATCGAGGCTGAGATGGGTATATTCATCGTAAGCGTCGATCATGGCCTGCGTGATCTTGGGCTTGTCCATCGCTCTATCCTCCTTGAACGCACGGATGCGGGAGGATAGCGCAGATCGCCCCGTGGGGAACGAGGCGGGGGCAAGCGACGCCACACATTTACGTGAGCGCCGCCAGCCAGTTTTCACATCAGGCAGCGAGGTCCACGACGATACGGCCGTCGATCTTGCCCTCTTCCATGCGGTGGAAGATATCGTTGATGTTTTCGAGCTTATCCCAGGAGAAATGGGCCGCCACCTTGCCTTCGCCGGCAAACGTCAGCGCTTCCTCCAGATCCTGCCGCGTGCCGACGATGGAGCCGCGCACCGTGATGCGCTTCAGCACCGTGTCGAACACCGGAATGGAGATGAAGCCCGGCGGCAGGCCGACAAGAGCCATGGTGCCCTTGGAGCGCAGGAAGCCGTAAGCCTGCTCCATGGCCTTGGGCGACACCGCCGTCACCAGCGCGCCGTGGACGCCGCCGGTCGCCTTCTGCACCTGCTCCACCGCATCTGGCGCGCGGCCATTGACGGTGACATCGGCTCCGAGTTTCTTCGCAAGCGCCAGCTTGTCGTCGAAAATATCGGCGGCCACGACATGCATGCCCATGGCCTTGGCATATTGCACGGCCATGTGGCCAAGCCCGCCAATGCCTGAAATGACCACCCACTCACCGGGCCTGACTTCGGTTTCCTTCAGCCCCTTATAGACGGTGACGCCGGCGCAGAGCACCGGTGCGGCCGGGCCGAAATCGAGATTATCCGGCAGGCGGCCGACGAATTTCGGATCGGCAAGGCCGTATTCGGCAAAGCTGCCATTGACGGAATAGCCGGAATTCTTCTGGCTCGGGCACAGCGTTTCCCAGCCCGTGCGGCACGGAATGCAGCAGCCGCAGGCGGTGTAGAGCCAGGGCGTGCCGGCGCGGTCGCCTTCCTTGATGCCGGTGACGCCAGCGCCGATCTTGGCGACGTAACCCACACCTTCGTGGCCGGGGATGAAGGGCGGATTGGGCTTGACCGGCCAGTCGCCCGTTGCGGCGTGCAGGTCGGTGTGGCAAATGCCTGTCGCCTTGTAGTTGATGAGAATTTCACCCGGGCCGGGATCCGGTATCGCCACTTCCTCGATGGTCAGCGGTTTTCCAAACGCGCGGACGACGGCTGCCTTCATTGTCTTAGCCATGACATACTCCCTAATCTCTGCTCGCCTGGAATCCTCGACGGCAGGCAGAGATTAACGGGGATGGGGCGTCATGGAATTGACCCATCGCAAATCGGAGCATTTTGCAAGGCGGGATTGTCTCACTTATGAGGCAACCTCACGGTGCTGATTTACTCCAGCGCCAACCATATGGCGAGCCACGCCCACAGGCAGACGACCAGCGCAAAGCCGATGCCGAACAATGCGCCACGCTGACGCAGGCGGTTGCTGGTGACGTGGACATAGGAATGGGCATAACGCGAGAGCACGAACAGCCATGCCAGAACGACGGTGACGATATTGTCCGCATCCGTGATGTAGAGCAGCAGGCAGGCGATGTGAAACAGCACCGGCAGTTCGAACTGATTGGCGATGTTACGGTTCACCAGATGGCTTTCACGCGCCTCTTCGCCCCGGTCGCGCAGCTTGATCGCCGATTCGCGATCCTTGAAGGTGTATTTGTTACGCCGGATGATCAGGAGCGCATAAAGGCAGAAGACCAGAAAGACATGGGCGATCATCGGCCAGAACATTGCGGTCGTGGGTGACATGCTTTCTTCTCCAATCATGATAACGCTCCCCGATCCGGCATGAATCGGGGAGCGCCAAATACTCAGTATCCTTTTACGGATTCGCCTCGAAAGATCAAACCGCGCCGGGGTAGTTCGGGCTTTCGCGGGTGATCGTCACGTCATGGGCGTGGCTTTCGCGCAGGCCCGCGCTGGAGATGCGAACGAAGGTGGCGCGCTCCTGGAATTCCTTGATGTTGCTGCCGCCGACATAACCCATGGCGGCTTTCAGGCCACCTGCCAGCTGGTGCAGGACGCCGGAAACCGGGCCCTTGTAGGGAACCTGACCTTCGATACCTTCCGGAACGAGCTTCAGCGTGTCGCGTACTTCCGCCTGGAAATAACGGTCTGCCGAGCCGCGCGCCATGGCGCCTACGGAGCCCATGCCGCGATAGGCCTTGAAGGAACGGCCCTGGTAGAGGAACACTTCGCCCGGGCTTTCATCCGTGCCGGCAAGCAGCGAGCCGATCATGACGGCGGAAGCGCCGGCGGCGATTGCCTTGGCCAGATCGCCCGAGAACTTGATGCCGCCATCGGCGATGACAGGGATATCAGCCGCATTGGCGACTTCAACCGACGACATGATGGCAGCGAGCTGCGGAACGCCGACGCCGGCGACGATGCGGGTGGTGCAGATGGAGCCGGGGCCGATACCGACCTTGACGCCATCAGCGCCGGCATCGATCAGCGCCTTCGTGCCGTCGGCGGTGGCGACATTGCCGGCGATGATGCGAACCGAGTTCGACATCTTCTTGACCTGCGAGACGGCATCCAGCACGCGCTGCGAATGGCCATGCGCGGTATCGACGACCAGAAGGTCGACGCCGGCATCGATAAGGCGCTCGGCGCGCTCGATGGCGTCAGCGCCGACGCTGATGGCGGCAGCGGCGCGAAGGCGACCCTGCGCATCCTTGGTGGCGTTGGGGTTCAGCTGCGACTTCTCGATATCCTTGACGGTGATGAGGCCGACGCAGTTGCCCTTGGCATCCACAACCAGCAGCTTTTCGATACGGTGCTTGTGCAGCAGGCGGCGCGCTTCCTGCTGATCGACGCTGCTTTCCTTGACCGTGACCAGGTTTTCGCGGGTCATCAGTTCGTAAATCTTCTGCTGCGGATCGGAGGCGAAGCGCACGTCGCGATTGGTCAGAATGCCAACGAGACGGCCGTTCTTGTGGCCGCCGGAACCGCCGTTTTCAACGACCGGAATACCGGAAATGCCATGCGCCTTCATCAGCGCCTGTGCTTCAGCGAGCGTCGCATCCGGGCCGATGGTGACGGGGTTGACGACCATGCCGCTTTCGAACTTCTTCACCTGCCGTACTTCTTCGGCCTGTTCGATGGGGGTCAGGTTGCGGTGGATGACACCGATGCCGCCGGCTTGGGCCATGGCGATGGCGAGGCGGCCTTCGGTAACCGTATCCATGGCGGAAGAGAGGATCGGCAGGTTGAGATCGATATCGCGGGCGATGCGGGTGGCGATATTCGTCTGTCCCGGCATGACTTCGGAATGTCCGGGTTGCAGCAACACATCGTCAAATGTGAGAGCGTCCAAACCAGTGGGTGTTTGAATGATGCGTGCCATGACCAAATTCCTTCATACTGAAAATGCGTGGCCGTTCCGGAACGAAAAGTTCACCCCGGCGCCCTGCAAGGATTGCTTGGAAGTTGGCGAGGGCTGGTAACACGTTCATGACAGGAAGGGAATAGAAAAAACCCGGAATTGCCTTCCGGGCTTTCTTTGTTGCTGCATTGCAGCAGACGTTATAGCGCGTCGTGTGGGTCCTTGCCCCACACGACGCGCTATAACTGCTTGTTTTTATGCATGTCGTTATCGCAAAACCGCTGAACACTTTTGCGCGACATGCATTAGATGTCGAACTGATAGGATTTCGGCACGAAACGATAGCCGGTATCCAGCTTTTCCGCGTAACCGACCGCCGGGAAAGGCATGTGATACCCAAGGAAAGGCAAACGGTCGGTGGCGATCATGTCATAGACCTTCTTACGGGTCGCGGCGGCAGCCGCCTTGTCCATGTCGAATTTCACCTCCCAATCTGGTTTCTGCAGGGAAAGGACGAAATGGTTGGCCGTATCCGCCGTCAGGATGAGTTGTTTGCCTTCCGATTCGACACGGAAAATCATGTGACCAGGCGAATGACCGAAGGCCGCCACACCGGTAATCCCGGATACGACACTGGCGCCGTCGCCAATGAAGGTCGCCTTTTCCGCCAGCGGCTTGACGTTCGTGAGAACGCCCTTGTGACCGCCTTCCGCAGGCGTGCCGACACGTTTCTCATCCGTCCAGAAATCATATTCCGCCTGACCGAACACGTAGCGCGCCTTGGAAAAAGCCGGAGCACCCTTTTCCATCAGCCCACCGATATGATCGCCATGCATGTGGGTCAGCACCACGACGGTCACATCTTCCGGCGTATAACCGGCCGCCGCCATGCCCTCGATCAACCGGCCATTGCCCGCACCGCGCCCGGCTTCACCGAAACCGGTATCGAACAGCACGAGATCCGTGCCGGTATTGACGAGGACCGGCGAGAAGGAATTGACGAATTGCTCCTTCGGCAGAAAATTGTCTTCCAGCAATTTTCCGACCGTCTCCGCCGACTGATCGGTCCCGAAGGTCTCGCCGGGATTGGGAGCCGCGCGTGCGCCATCCTTCACCACCAGCACTTCGAAATTGCCGAGCTTGAAGCGGTTGGTTTCAGGCGGCATCGCGTGTTCTATCTCCATGGAGGTTTGCGGCTGGCTGGTCTGGGCCGTTGCCGTGCGCGCCATCAACAGCGGCGCACCGAGAACGCTTGCGCCCGCCGCGCCGATGAGGCCGCGTCTGCTCATGCTCAAGGATTGGGTCATCATTTTTCTCCCGATATCGCCAACTGGCCGTGATCGCCAACTGAACCATGCCAACGGACAATAGAGCGATAAAGTTGCAAGAAAACCGGCCTCACGCAGGTTTGATCGGAACTTGAGAAATTGATAATTAACGTGTTGGCAAGCCCGCTTATCAGGCGTAGGAGGAACGGCGATATCCTTTGTCGCAGCGGAAAGCCGCAGGCAGCCTCATGAACCGCATCATTCCCCTCATCCTGGCAGTCGCTCTCTTCATGGAGCAGATGGACTCCACCGTCATCGCCACCTCGCTGCCGGCAATTGCCGCCGACCTTCATGTCGGCCCGATCACGCTCAAGCTCGCATTGACGGCCTATATGGTGGCGCTGGCGATCTTCATTCCCATCAGCGGCTGGATGGCCGACAAATACGGCGCGAAGAAAATCTTCCGTTTCGCCATCGGCGTCTTCGTGGTGGGGTCGATCTGCTGCGCAGTGTCGTCCTCGGTGTTCGAATTCGTGCTCTCGCGTTTCCTACAGGGCATGGGCGGGGCGATGATGACGCCCGTTGGCCGCCTCGTGCTTTTGCGCACGACCAAGCGCAGCGAACTCGTCTCCGCCATGGCGCTGCTGACAATTCCGGGGCTGGTGGGACCGCTTACCGGCCCACCCATCGGCGGCTTCATCACCACCTATTTTTCATGGCACTGGATTTTTCTGATCAATGTGCCGATCGGCGTCATCGGCATTTGGCTCTCGACGATCTTCCTGCCGGAAATCGAAACCACCAACCCGCCGCCGATGGATGGCAAAGGCTTCGTGCTATCAGGCATCGCCGCCTCCGGTGTGGTGTTCGGCCTCTCCGTCGTCAGCCTGCCGGCGCTGCCGCCGGCCATCGGCATCGCCTCGACGATCATCGGTTTCATCTGCGGTTTTCTTTATCTGCGCCACGCCGCGCGCCACCCCGCCCCCATTCTCGATTTTCGCATATTCCAGAACGCGACCTTCCGGGCGGCGTCCGTCGGCGGCACCGTTTTCCGCATTTCCACGGGCGCCATACCCTTCCTGATGCCGCTGATGCTGCAGATCGGTTTCGGGCTCAATCCGTTCCAGTCGGGCATGATCACCTTTGCCGGCGCAATCGGCGCGATCACCACGAAATTCATGGCCAAGCGGGTGTTTGCGGCAACCGGATTCCGCTCGACACTGATCGGGGCCGGCATCGTCGGCGCCTGCACCACGCTCGCCAACGGCTTCTTCACCCCGGAAACGCCTTATCCGCTGATCATGATCTTCCTTGTGACAGCGGGATTTGCCCGGTCCTTCTTCTTCACCGGATCGAACGCGCTCAGTTATTCCGATATCGAGGACAGTCAGGCCAGCCAGGCGACCTCGATGGCGTCGGTGCTGCAGCAGATTAGCCTGGCGCTGGGTGTTGCTTTCGCCGCCTCCATTCTGGAAGTCAGCAGCGTGATGTCCGGCACGCACCTGCAGCTCGCCGATTTCCACATCGCCTTCATCATCGTGGCGCTGGTATCGCTGTTCGCCATCGTGCCGATCATCCGCATGGACGGCAATGCCGGGGCGGCCGTCTCCGGCCACCGGGGCAAGGTCTCACAACCGGCGGAGTGATCAGTCTTCGGAAGCCTCTTCGGCTTCGGATGCGTCGGTCGGCTCGCCCTTGCGGCCCTTGAAGTGCTTAGCAAGCAGGAACATTTCCACAGATTCCGAGCGTGAGGACGCCGGCTTGATGTGCAGAACCTGCTTGAAGTTCTTCTTCAGCATATCCAGCAATGCCTTTTCCGTGCCGCCCTGAAAGGTCTTGGCAAGGAAGTGGCCGCCTTCCGCCAGCACCTGAACGGCGAAATCGGCCGCGACTTCGCACAGATGCATGGTGCGGATATGGTCGGTCTTCTGGTGACCGGTGGTGGGCGCGGCCATGTCCGACAGCACCAGATCGGGCGTGCCGCCAACAGCCTCCATCAGCTTTTCCGGCGCGGAGGGATCGAGGAAGTCGAGCTGGAGGATTTTCACACCGGGAATGGGATCGATCTCGAGGAAATCGATGGCGGCAACGCGAATATCGTCTTCGGTGGAATCCGTCACCTTCGAAGCGATCTGCGACCAGCTTCCAGGTGCCGCCCCAAGGTCGATGATGCGGCGCGCGCCTTTGAGGATCTGGTGCTTGTCGTTGATTTCCAGGAGCTTGAAGGCGGCGCGGGCGCGATAGCCCTCAAGCCTGGCGCGCTGCACATAGGGGTCGTTGATATGACGTTCCAGCCAGCGGCGCGACGAGGCCTTGAGCTTGGTCTTCTTGACCTTCTGGCCGATCTTGCGGCCGGTGCGGTTGTTGCTTGTCGGCGCCTTGCTCATGTCAAACCTTCCGTCCTGTCCTGCCGTGTCATCTGCATGCGCCTGATGCGGTTGCGCCGCCATGCGCCGTCATCCGCCATCATATCCGTCAAAAGGCCTTCGCGCAGGCCGCGATCCGCCACGCGCATACGGCGTGCCGGCCAGCGGCGGCGAATGGCCTCGAGAATGGCGCAGCCGGCCAGAACCAGATCGGCCCTGTCAGGCCCGATGCAGGCATTGGCGGCGCGGCCGGCGAAATCCCAGGCCAGCAGCTTGTCCTGCATCGCCGTCACCTCGGCGTCCGACAACCACAGGCCATCCACCTTTCGGCGATCGTATCGTGGCAGATCGAGATGGACGCCGGCAAGCGTCGTGACCGTGCCCGAAGTTCCGATAAGATGAAAATCCTCGTGATGGGTTTGCGGCGCGAGAGGCGGGCAATGGAAGGCATCGAGCAACCCTTCGACTTCCCGCACCATGGCGGCGAAGACGTCCGGCGTCACATCGCGCCCGCCATGGCGTTCCGAGAGCGTGACGACACCGACCGGCAACGAGGTCCAATGGGTGATGTGATTGGCGAGCCGGTTCGAGCGGTTTTCGCCAACCTTGATGACGGCGATTTCCGACGATCCGCCACCGATATCGAACAGCACGACCGAACGCGCCTCGCGCCCAACGAGAGAAGCGCAGCCAGACACCGCAAGGCGGGCTTCCGTCTCGCGGCTGATGATTTCGAGCTTCAGTCCCGTTTCCCGCGTAACCCGCGCCAGAAACTCTTCACCATTCGACGCAGCGCGGCAGGCCTCGGTCGCGATGAGCCGCATGCGCCTGATCGGGCGACCGGAGAGTTTCGCGGAGCAGACTTTCAGCGCCTCGACAGCTCGATCCATGGCGTCGTCGGAGAGCCGGCCGCTCGACACCAACCCCTCGCCCAGCCGGACGATGCGCGAAAAGGCATCGACGACCCGGAACTGACCGGGTCGCGTCGGCTGCGCGATCAGAAGCCGGCAATTATTGGTGCCGAGATCGAGCGCGGCATACATATCCGCCTGCGGCTCCTGGCCATGCTCATGCTGGCGGCTTGCGTGCCGAGCGGGTAGTTCAGATTGCCGATGCGGTTCCTGCCCGGCCCCATTGGCGCGACCGTTCTGCTTGCCGACGTGTTTCGGCGCATGGGTTGGAACCAGCGGACGGCCCTGTGGGTCGCGGCTGCGCGGATCGCGGTGACCACGCTTGCGGTGGCGCGGCTTTCGCCCTGCGCCCGGTGGCACGGCGGATGGATTGGCGGCATCTGTTGCGGCTGGAGCCTGCGCCGGCACGATGGAAGCTGGGGCAGCCTGCTGAGACGCACCCTTGCCGCGAGAGCGCCTGCGGCGCTTTCTCTTGCGCGGCTCGGCATCCGGCTCAAGAGCCGATGCATAGGAGGAACCGGCCGGAACATCCGCGGCAACATCATGCGACAGCACAGCAGCGTCACGGGGCTGACCGTCACGCTTGTGTTTCTTGCCACGACGGGATCGCTTCGCTTTCCCTTTGTTCGCCACCGACGCCCCTTGTTCCGACGGCTTTGGGCCGTTTCCGGGGTCGATCACTGTCTTGTCCATTTCGCCGCGCACAAGCGTAGACGCTATGCTGCTGGCTTTCATAAGGTTTCGTTGGGCGGACAATACCAGCGCAAGCGATTTTAGCCAAATGGTTTTTGCCGGGCGGCGTGTGGCAAAGGCTCACACGTCACCAAGGTTGCGTGGGAACCACCACGGACATGGCAATAATTTTGCGGATTTTCAGAAATCGGGAGGTGCCTGCGCGGACCGGTCTGGATAAAGTATTCCCCTCTCCCGGAAAGTCCTTGTGACGCATAACTTACTGGGAGAGGGGAATGGTACGGTTGAGTGGGGTCGAACCACCGACCTCAGGTGCCACAAACCTGCGCTCTAACCAACTGAGCTACAACCGCACATGAAACGCCGAAGCGGCGTCACGGGGGGTGACATAAAAGGTGTTTTCCCCATTTGCAAGTGCCTCTTCGAATTTTGCGAAAAAAGGCTGAGAAAGGCAAGTGCTTTTCAAGGGGCCGGGCTGACATAAAGAGGCCGCAGCGGCCTGTTGATGTTAACTCTATTTGGCGATTCATCCGGCGGATGGTGGACCAGACCGCGCTGTGAAGTTATTTAAAATTCTGTTAACGTGATGCCTCGGCGGGTTTACGTTTAGAGCTTCATGAGGAAGCCGAAAAGCCCGCAAGGTCCGGTAGTGCCAGAATAGGTTTCGACATGCCCGCCGTCCAGTATCCCTTTATCGATATCGCAGTGCATGAACGGGTGCGTGAAGGTTTCGGGCGTGGCGAGGCCATGGCGTTGTTCTCGCTCGACCTTAAAAACGCCCTTTGGGCCAATGGCCGGGGTGCGGCGCTGTTCGGCACGCCGATGGTTTATGATTTTCTGGAACAGGGCCCGAAACCGCAGGACGTGACCTTCCGGCAACTGGCAGCCACGGCGGCGCGGCTTTCCAAAGCAGGCGACAGCCTGCCGTTTACCATTCGCATTACGTCGGGTTTCCGCAGCCTTGCCGTTACGGCGCGCGCGGAAATCATCGAGGCCGAGCCCGGACAGCCCGCCATCCTGTTTTCCGCCCTCACCGACCAAGTCGCACCCGACACGGCGGAATGCGCTCGGCGCATGATCGAAGGTTTCGACGACCCCGATATCCATATGGCGGTTCTGAACGGCGAGAACGAGATTGTCGCCGCCTCGCCCGGCTTTTCGTCGCTCGGCATCACACCGCATACCGCACGGACACTGGTGAAAATGGCAGCCGGACAGTCCGGCCATCTCGTCAAGCGGCCGGTGCCGACCGGCAAGGGCTATCTGCCCGCCGCCACCGGCCAGATTGCGGCATCGCCCGAACTGAACCTGATGTTCGTGGTCGAAACCGCGCTGGGCACACTCGATCCCGTCAATGGTTTCGCAGAAGACAGGCCGCAGGAAACGCCAGCCGCCGCCGAGCCCGCCCTGCCGGTTGCGGAGGTCGCGCCTGTTGCCGCTGCAACCTCCTTCGATTCCGTGCTCGATGCCGTCGCTGGCATCGAGGATGTGGAAGAGGTTCAGGAACTGCCGGCCGATCCCGAAGAGGAAGAGGCAGCGCAGCAGGATGAGAACAGCCTTTCGTCATTGCCGGAAAACGGAGCGGTGGCCCCGGCGGCGATTTCCGCGCAGGACGCCGACGCCGCGGCACATGTGGCGATGACCGACGACATCGCCGATCTTTTCGAACTCGATGAGGATGAAGCAGAAGCTCCCTTAACCGAGCGGGCAATCGCCGATGCCCCTGCCGAAGAGACCCGGGTCGAAGAAAACGCAGTCGCGGACGATGAAATCGTCGAAACAGTGCCGTCAGACGCTGCTCCTGCCGCGGATGGGGAGATAACGGCGGAGGCGGAGACCGAGGAGACGGACATCGGCGCTGGTGCAGAAGCACAGCCTTTTGTTTTCAATGCCGGTGCGCGCGCTTCCCGTTTCGTCTGGAAAATCGATGCGGAAGGACGCTTCAGTTCGATCTCGCATGAATTTGCGGAGGCTGTGGGCGCCAAGGCGGCTGCCGTGGAAGGCATGGGCTTTGCCGATGTCGCGGCCCTGTTCAATCTCGATCCCGACGGCAAGATCCGCGAGCTTCTCGGCCGTCGCGACACATGGTCGGGCAAGACGATCTACTGGCCGGTGGAAGGCACATCGCTAATGGTGCCGATCGATCTCGCCGCCCTGCCCACCTATACGCGCTCACGCGAATTCGACGGTTTCCGCGGTTTCGGCATCGTGCGGCTTGCCGATGCCGCCGAAGACCCGCATGCCACCGGCCTCACCTTCCTCAACGGCGAAGAGGCCGATGCGGAAGCACTGCCGCAGCCCGCTATTGAGGATGAAAGCCACGAATTGCTGGCCTTTATCGATGAGGATGACGAGGCAGGTGAAGATTCCGATTCCATCGCTGAGGATGCGATCCGGGTAACCGAGGCCGATGCGGCGGATGCGGCGGATGATGCATCGGACGTGGTTTCGGCCGAAGAACAGCACCATGATTATACCCCGCCGGAATTCGAAGCGCCGCTTGCAGCACCCGCGCTGGAGCCGGACTATTCCGACAAGGTCGTCCATCTGGAGGAGCGCCGCTCGCGCTCCCGCGAGGGGCTGACCGCAGGCGAGCAGGCCGCCTTCCGCGAAATCGGCCGGGCGCTTGCGTCGGCGGATGCTGCTTCCGAAGAAGACCGGGAAACGGATGCGGAAGCCATTTCCGCTGAGCCGACCATGCAGGATATCCAGCGGGATATCGATGCGGATGCTTCGGAAAGCGCGGCCTCCGAAACGGAAAATGACGACAGGGAAACCGAACCGGCGGAAGAAGACGATCTTTTCGCCGATTACGTTCGTGGCGAGCAGCCTGCGGCCATTCGCGCACCGGCGGATGAAAGCGGTTCCGACGAAAAGGAAGAGCCTGCGGCTGACGAGCGGCCGGCTGCCGATATTGCCGCCGCCATGGTCAGCCCGTCCGTTCGCCCCGCAAATGCCTTGACGGCCGAGACGCTGGACCAGATGCCCGTGGCGCTTCTGGTGCATGCCGGCGACAGGCTGATCCACGCCAACCCGGATTTCCTGCGCTTGACGGGCTATGGCTCTCTCGCCGAGCTCGAAGAGGTGGGCGGTCTGGAAGCGCTGCTGCAGCGGCAGGAGCTGGAGGAGATGCCGGACAACGAAGGCGGCATGGTGGTCGTCAGCTCTGACAACGACATCATTCCCGTCAAGGCGCGGTTGCAGTCCATTCGCTGGGAAGAAACCAAGGCGCTGATGCTGTCGCTGGTGCCGCTTGAGGAAAAGCAGGCGCCGGTTGCGGCCGCCAACGAAAATATTGCTGCCGGCGATGCCGAAAATGCGGAAGCAGGCAGCCTCTCCCTGTTGCAGGGCGAAGTGGAGGAACTGCATTCCATTCTGGAAACGGCCACCGACGGCGTGGTGCTTCTGGGAGACGAAGGCGAAATCCGCTCGCTCAACCGTTCCGCCAGCGCACTGTTCAACTATGACAATGGTGAAATCGCCGGCAAACCTTTCGTCACCCTCTTTGCCCATGAGAGCCAGCGCGCCGTGCTGGATTATCTCTCCGGTCTCGCCAATAACGGTGTCGCCAGCGTGCTGAATGACGGCCGCGAAGTGATCGGCCGCGAAGCATCCGGCGGCTTCCTGCCGCTGTTCATGACCATCGGCCGGCTGAAATCTTCGCATGGCTATTGCGCGGTTATCCGCGACATCACCCAGTGGAAGCGCACCGAAGAAGAACTGCGCAACGCCAAGCGGGCGGCGGAAACCGCCAATGCCCACAAGACCGACTTCCTGGCGCGCGTCAGCCATGAAATCCGCACGCCGCTCAATGCCATCATCGGCTTTGCCGACATGATGGCGACCGAACGTTTCGGGCCGATCGGCCATCCGCGTTATGTGGAATATGCCAATGATATCGGCCGTTCCGGCCGGCATGTGCTCGACATCGTCAATGATCTGCTCGATATTTCCAAGATCGAGGCCGGGCAGATGGATGTGGATTTCGTCGCCGTGCCGCTCAACGAAACGGTCGCCGAGGCGGTCTCGCTGGTGCAGCCGCAGGCCAACAACCAGCGCGTCATCATCCGCACCGCACTTGCGCAATCCGTGCCGCAGATCGTCGCGGACCTGCGCTCGATCAAGCAGATCGTGCTGAACATCCTGTCGAACGCGATCCGCTTCACGCCGTCCGGCGGCCAGATCGTGGTATCCACCGCCTATGAGGCCAATGGCAGCGTGTCGCTGCGCATTCGCGACACCGGCATTGGCATGACCCGGGCGGAACTGGAACAGGCCATGAAGCCGTTCCGGCAGGTGGCCTCCTCCGGCAAGCGCGTGCGCGGCGACGGCACCGGGCTCGGCCTGCCGCTGACCAAGGCCATGGTGGACGCCAACCGGGCGAATTTCTCCATTACCTCCACGCCGAATGAAGGCACGCTGGTGGAAATCACCTTTCCCTCGCAGCGGGTTCTTGCCAACTGAGGCCATGCGGGCGTAGCAATGCGGAGGCCGCCGGCACGATGGTCGCCGGTTGAGGCCTTTGCACGACAGTAGACTGGCATGTCCATGACGGTTTCCCTTCCGGCAACAAGACGCTTCTCGGTGTTGCCCATCACGGCGGTCATCGTCGCGGCCATTGCCGCCATGCCCATTCTGGCAATTTTCTGGCTGGCGCTGACCGGCAGCACGGAAGGATGGCAGCATCTTCTCGCCAATGTCCTGCCGCGCGCCGGGTTTCGCACCTTCCTGCTCCTGGGGATGACGGCCGCGACGACGGCTTTCTTCGGCATCGTCTGCGCCTGGCTTGTCACCACATTCGAATTTCCGCTGAGGCGGTTATTGTCCGCGACGCTCGTGCTGCCGCTCGCCATCCCCTCCTATCTCGCCGCCTATGCGTTCGGCGAGTTTCTCGACTTTACCGGCCCGGTGCAAAGCGCGTTGCGCGCCGCTTTCGGTTATCACAGCATCCGCGATTACTGGTTTCCAGACATACGCTCGCTCGGCGGTGCGGTGATCGTTCTCAGTTCGGTCCTCTATCCTTACGTTTATCTCTCGGCCCGCGCCGCCTTTTCCATGCAGGGACGGTTTGCGGCCGAAGCGGCCCGCACGCTCGGCGCAAAACCGCTGAACGTGTTTTTCTCCGTGCAATTGCCGATGGCCCGGCCGGCCATCGCCATCGGGCTTTCTCTGGTCCTGATGGAAACGCTGAACGATATCGGCGCGGTTGAATATCTCGGCGTCCAGACGCTGACCTTCACCATCTACGAAACCTGGCTCAATCGCGGCAATCTCGCCAATGCGACGCAGATCGCCGCCGTCATCCTCGTCATCGTCGGTGCGCTGATCGTCATCGAACGCAATGCCCGGGAAAAACAGCGCTTCGGCGCGCCGAAAGCGACAAGCATGGCGCAGCGTCACCGGCTGAAGGCGCTCAACGGCTGGCGGCGCTGGGGTGCAAGTCTTTTCTGTTTCGTTCCCGTGGCGAGCGGCTTTTTCATTCCCGTCATCGTGCTGGGCGGTTACGCCGCGAGGAGGCTCGATGCGCTGTTTACGCCGAAGCTTCTGAAAGCGCTCGGACACAGTCTCGAAGTCTCGCTTTCCGCCGCCTTCGTGACGCTGATAGCCGCTTTCGTGTTTTCCTATGCCATCCGCACCGAGCGCTCGCGCACCTCGAAGGTGGCTGCCCGCTTCGGCTCCATGGGATATGGCGTGCCGGGAACCGTGCTCGCCATCGGGGTGCTCATTCCGCTCGCCAGTCTGGACAATGGCGTCGATGGCTTTATCCGCGCACATTTCGGCTTTTCCACCGGGCTTCTGCTCTCCGGCACCGCCTTTGCCATCATTTACGCCCATGCCGTGCGCTTCATGACCATGGCGGAAGGCACGCTCGATGCTGGTTTCCAGAAGCTTTCGCCGCATATCGACATGGCCTCGCGGACGCTTGGGCGCAACCGGGCGCAGACGCTGTTCAAGGTGCTGTTGCCGAACATGCGGCCCGCGGCGCTGACGGCTTTTCTTCTCGTCCTGATCGAATCCCTGAAGGAATTGCCGGCCACCATCCTGCTTCGGCCTTTCGGTTTCAACACGCTGGCCACGCTGGTTTATGAGGATGCATCGCGCTCAAGGGTGCAGGATGCGGCCGTGCCGGCGATCATCATCATCATTGCCGGGCTTATTCCCGTGCTGCTCGTCTCGAAATCGATGGATCATCCAGAAAACCGCTGAGTGGCACGGGCCTTTGCGGCAAAAAGAAAGGCGGCCTTACGGCCGCCTGGATAAGTTGTGCTTTTCAACGAGAGAAAGGGGGACAATCTCGCCAGATGGAAATTATCAGTCCCGGCTATCAAAAATTTGACGGCCCTGCGTTGGGTTTACTTTCCGCCAACTCCTATTAACAAGCGGTTAAAACCAAAATCGATCAATTACCGACGAAAATTCCTATTCTGAGACCGTAAAGCGCCGAAACTAAATTAACAGTTTCTACTTTTCTCGCGATTTCAACAGTAACGCGTAAAAATCGACGCGGGATATTCGATCAGTTCCGTGCTGCCGCATGTTCGTCCCGCATCCGCTGCAATTCGGTGCGTTTGGAAGCGATGGAGGCGACGATCACGCCGATGGTGACAAGCCCGATCAGGATCGTGCAGATGGCGTTGATTTCCGGCGTCACACCAAGGCGAACCTGCGAATAGATCTTGATCGGCAGCGTGGTTGCGCCGGGGCCGGTGGCGAAGCTGGCGATCACCAGATCGTCCAGCGACAGGGTGAAGGCCAGCATCCAGCCGGCAATGACGGCGGGGAAGATGAGCGGCAGGGTGATGCGGAAGAAGGTTTTGACCGGCGGGCAGCCGAGATCGAGCGCGGCTTCCTCGAGACTGCGATCGAAGGTCAGGAGCCGCGACTGCACGACGATCGCCACGTAACACATGGTGAAAGTCGTATGGGCGATGACCACCGTCCAGAAACCGCGATCCACCCCGACGGCCACGAAGAGCAGCAGCAGCGACAGGCCGGTAATCACTTCCGGCATGACGAGCGGCGCATAGATCAAGCCGGAAAACAGCACCCGGCCCGGAAACCGCGCGAACCGCGTCAGCGACAGCGCCGCCAGCGTTCCGAGGATGGTGCCGATGGTGGCGCTGAGGATACCGACACGCAACGTTACCCAGGCCGCATCCATCAGCCCCTCGTTCGACCACATGGAGCGGTACCATTGCAGCGAGAAGCCGCCCCAGACGGTGACGAGCTTCGAGGCGTTGAAGGAATAAACGATCAGGATGATGATCGGGATATAAAGAAAGGCAAAACCGAGAGTGAGGACGGTGATGTCGAATTTTCCGCGCTTCATGGTCTCACCCCACCTTCTTCTGCTGGTTCTGGAAGATGGCGATGGGCACCACCAGCAACAGCAGTAGCAGCACGGCGACGGCGGATGCCAGGGGCCAGTCGCGGTTGCCGAAGAATTCCGTCCACAGCGTCTTGCCGATCATCAGCGTCTGGGCGCCGCCCAAGAGATCAGGGATGACGAATTCCCCTGTTATCGGAATGAAGCAGATCATCGAGCCGGCCACGACGCCCGGCAGCGACAGCGGGAAGGTGATCTTCCAGAAGGCTTTCCATGGCGGGCAACCGAGATCGGCCGCCGCTTCCAGCAGCGTATTGTCGAGCTTTTCCAGTGCCGAATAGAGCGGCAGCACCATGAAGGGCAGATAGGAATAAACGATGCCGATGAAGATCGCCGTCTCGGTGCGGAAGATATTGACCTGCTGGTCCGGCCCGAGAAGACCGAGCCATTGGAACAGCACCGTCAACAGGCCCTCCGGCTTCAGAATGCCGATCCAGGCATAAACGCGGATCAGGAACGAGGTCCAGAACGGCAGGATCACCAGCATCACCAGCGTCGGGCGAATGGAAGACGGCGCGCGCGCCATGGCGAGCGCCATGGGATAACCGATCAGCAAAAGCAGAAAGGTGGAGATGAAGGCGATGCGCAGCGATGATAGATAGGCGTCAATGTAAAGCGGGTCTTCCGTCAGGAAGAGGTAGTTCTCGAAATCCAGTTCGGAGAAGAAGGCGCCGAGTTTCGAAAACCCTTCGAAAACCGGCGTATAGGGCGGCATGGAGATCGCCGTATCCGACAGCGAGATTTTGAAGATGATGAAAAACGGTGCTGCGAAGAATAGCAGCAGCCAGAAATAGGGAACCGCGACGACCAGCCAGCGCCAGGGGCTTTGCCGGTTTTCGGGAGTGGTGATCGCCATGAAAGCCTCCCTCAGCGTGTCAGGACAAGACCTGAATCCGGTTTCCAGTTCAGCCACACCATATCGCCGAAGGTGATCGGGCGGTCGACGAGACGCGAGACATTCGCCTGCGCGGCGCGAATGACGCGGCCATCGGCAAGCTTGACGATGAAGACGGAGAAGTCGCCGAGATAGCCGATATCCCAGACCTCGCCATAGGCGGAATTGATGCTGCTATCGGCGGGCTGATCGAGCGAGATGCGGACCTTTTCCGGGCGGATGGCGAAAGCCACCTGGCTGCCGGTCGCGGCAGCGCATTCCTGCTCCACCGCCACCTTCAGCCCTTCGCAATCCAGCGTCACCAGACCCGGTTTGCCGATATCGGAAGCATTGGCGACGACATTGGCGTCGAAGATATTGATATCGCCGATGAAATCCGCCACATAGCGGCTGTTAGGCGCTTCATAGATTTCGGCCGGTGTCGCCACCTGAACGACATTGCCCTTGTCCATGACAGCGATGCGGTCCGAGACCGTCATCGCTTCTTCCTGATCGTGGGTGACGATGAGGAAGGTAAGGCCGAGATTGGTCTGGATGTCCATCAGTTCGAATTGCGTTTCCTCGCGCAGCTTCTTGTCGAGCGCGCCGAGCGGTTCATCCAGCAGAAGCACCTTGGGTCGCTTGGCAAGCGACCGGGCGAGCGCCACGCGCTGCCGCTGACCGCCTGAAAGCTGGCTTGGCTTGCGCCTTGCGAATTCCGTGAGCTTGACGAGCCGCAGCATTTCTTCGACGCGAGCGGCGATATCCGCCTTGGGCAGACCGTCCTGCTCCAGACCGAAAGCGACGTTCTTTTCCACCGACATATGCGGGAAAAGCGCGTAGGACTGGAACATCATGTTGGTGGGGCGCTTATAGGGCGGTACGCCGGAAATATCCTTGCCCTGCAGCAGGATGCGGCCTTCGGTCGGTTCCTCGAAACCGGCCAGCATGCGCATCAGCGTGGTCTTGCCGCAGCCGGAGGGACCGAGCAGCGAGAAGAACTCGCGTTCATAGATATCGAGCGTCAGATTGTTGACGGCGACGAAATCGCCAAAACGTTTGGTGACGTTTTCAAAGCGGATGAAGGGCACCGCATCGGGATTGTCCCAAGGGCTAAATTTGCGTTTGACCGGCCCCAGAGTTTTCGCCATTCACCCTACCCTCAAATCCCGTTGGTCGTGTAGATTTGAGCATCGGATTTTCCGACTTTCGGTCCGATGCTCTGAGGCGGGCGACGCCGGCAGGTAACGGAACCTGCCGGCAAAGGATCAGAGAAACAGGCCCGCCGGCCGTTCCTCAACCAGCGGGCGGAAGTGTCAGCTGCCGGTCTTTATCTGCGTCCAGACGCGGTTCAGGACGCGCTGTTCCTTCGGCCCGTAGGGCGAGATGGTGAAGAGCTTCTTCAGCGTCTCGGCATCGGGATAAACCGCCGGGTTCTTGGCGACGGACTCATCCATCAGCGCCTGCGAGGCGAGGTTGCCATTGGCATACTGAACATAGTTGGAGGCCTTGGCGATGACTTCCGGCCGCATCAGATAGTTGATGAAGGCGTGGGCTTCCTCGACATTCTTGGCATCCGCCGGGATGGCAAGGTTGTCGAACCACATATAGGTGCCTTCCTTCGGAATGACGTAGTTCACCTCGACGCCGTTCTTGGCTTCCTCGGCGCGGCTTTTCGCCTGCAGGATATCGCCGGACCAGCCGATGGTGATGCAGCTGTCCCCGTTCGCCAGCTCATCGATGTAGGCGGAGGAGTTGAAGGTCTTCACATAGGGGCGGATCTTCATATAGACGTCGCCGCCCGCCTCGAGGTCGGCGGTTTCCTTGCTATCCGGATTCTTGCCGAGATAGTTCATGGCGATGGCGAAGGTCTCGTCCGACGCATCGAGAATATTGATGCCGCAGGATTTCAGCTTTTCGGCATTTTCCGGCTTGAAGAGAATATCCCAGCTGTCGACCGGAACATCGCCGAGCGCCGCCTTCACCTTGGCGACATTATAGCCGATGCCGGTGGTGCCCCACATGTAGTTCACGGCATATTCGTTGCCGGGATCGTATTTGGCCAGACGCTCGGAAACCTCGGGCCACATGTTCTTCAGATTCGGCAACTTGGACTTGTCGAGTTTCTGGAACACGCCGGCATTGATCTGGCGGGCGAGGAAGGGCCCGGTCGGCACCACGACATCATAACCGGAGCTGCCGGCCAGAAGCTTGGTTTCCACAAGCTCGTTGCTGTCGAAAACGTCATAGACGACCTTGATGCCGGTTTCCTTGGTGAAATCGGCAAGGATCGATTCGTCGATATAATCCGACCAGTTATAGACGTGGACGACCTTCTCCTGGGCCATTGCCGAGCCTGCTGCAACGAGCGCGGTGGTGAGAGCCAAGGTCAGGCGGAGAGAACGGTTTTTCATGATGTCTCCTGTTAACGCATCCTCACGATGGGAGCGTGATCCCCTTTTTTGGGAGAGACTAGAAAGGAAAACAAAAGGGAGCAAGCGGGAAATGTGCAGCACAGCATTTTCAACCAAATGTGTTCCGGCCACAAAAAAGCGAATGGAAACACCTACTGGAAGTCGAAAACACTGAGACCGGTAACCATTTCATCGAGCCCGAGCGGCCGCGTCAGCGGCGCTTCCGCCCGCGACAGACAGCCCTGCCTTTCGCATAGCCGGCACGAAGGGCCGACGGCGACGGGCGCAGCACCCGAAGCGGCGGGGCCATAGACGGTCTCTCCGGCCTGGGCGAGATCGCAGCCGAGAAGCACGGCCGTTCGCCGCACCCTTTCGCCGAAACCCGCCTGCGGACCTTCCAACGTACGCGACACCGTGAGGAACGCGTCGCCATCCGGCATCTCCACCGCCTCCACCAGCACCTGTCCCGGCTGGGCGAAAGCGGCATGAATATTGAGCCGCGGACAGAGGCCGCCAAAACGCGCCCTTGGAAAACCGCCGGCCCCTGCAAGGCGGAAACGGTTGCCGGCATTGTCGATCTCCATCAGGAAAAACGGGATCGCCGCGGCCGACGGCCGTTGCAGGCTGACAAGGCGGTTGGCTGCCTGTTCGAAAGAAACGTTGAAGCGCGACCGCAAAACCTCGAGATCGTATTTCGCCCGCTGGGAGGCGCTCAGGAATGCGCCATAGGGCATCATCAACGCATGGGCGGCGTAGCGCGCCAGTTCGAAGCGGGCGATGCGCCTCGCCTCCTCCCCTTTCAGGCCAAGCCCTTCGAGCTCCGTGCCGATTTCTTCGCGAAGCGCCAGAAGACAGGTCTCCATGGCCATTTCCCGCAATTGGTCCGGCTGCGACAGGCGTTCGGATAAAAACAGCCGCATGGAGTGGCGGTCATAACGCCGCCTGAGATTCGGCATGGCATGAACCGGCAGGGTGCGGACCACGATGCCGTGGTTTTTCTGAAGCCATGCACGAAGGCCGGAGGCGAGATCGTCGCCCGCCGACAGGTGTTTGTGGAGCTCTTCCGCCGCCGCATCGATGGCATGGAAATAAGCCGGCCGGTTTTCAAAGACGTGGCGCACCTCGTCGATCGGCAGGCGGGTGGAGGAGAGCGCCGTCTCGTGCCCCTCCCGCGCCAGAAGATCGGAGAGGTCGGAAAGGCGCTGTGCCTGCTCCCTATAGGCCCGGTAAAGCTTGAGGACACCGCTTGCCGCATTGGGCGCGGCATCGGCAACCTCGATCAGTTCCTGCGGTGATGGCACCTCACCCGCCAGCAGCGGATCGGCGAAGACCTCACGCAGCTGCCCGGCGGAACCGGCGCTTTCGCCCTGCAGGTCATCCAGATCGACCTTGTAGACGGAGGCAAGCTTCAAAAGCAGCTGCACCGTCAGCGGCCGCTGGTTGCGCTCGATGAGATTGAGATAGGACGGCGAAATCGCCAGCGCCTCGGCCATTGCCGTCTGGGTCAGCGCCAGGCCGTTGCGAATGCGGCGCACGCGCGGGCCTGCAAAAATCTTGTTTTCCGACACCGCCTCACCTCCCCGTGCCTACGACTCATACAAACCTGTTACAAACTCTGCGGGCAAAAGACTTTTACAAAATTTACAATTTTACAGCTCCCACCTGTCACGCACCCTACAGGATAACCTCTTTCAAGTCACTGTTTTTATGTTTGTTCTGGCGCTCAAATCTCGAAAAATGTAAATGTAGTCACATCAAACGGCGCCATATGATGTTGAAGAGGGCCCGTTACGGAAACCGCATTTATCATGGGAGAGAGAAGTATGACGGATTTTTACAAACTTGTTCCGGGCGCACCGCAGGGACGTTTCGATGGCATCGAGCGCACCTACACCGCCGCCGACGTGGAACGGCTGCGCGGCTCCGTCGACATCCGCCATTCGCTGGCCGAGATGGGCGCGAACCGACTGTGGAAGCTGATCAACGAGGAAAATTTCGTCAACGCGCTCGGCGCGCTTTCCGGCAACCAGGCCATGCAGATGGTTCGCGCCGGACTGAAGGCGATCTATCTTTCCGGCTGGCAGGTTGCGGCGGATGCCAATACGGCATCGGCCATGTATCCTGACCAGTCGCTTTATCCGGCCAATGCCGCACCGGAGCTTGCAAAGCGTATCAACCGCACCCTGCAGCGCGCCGACCAGATCGAGACGGCGGAAGGCAAGGGCCTTTCGGTCGACACCTGGTTCGCGCCGATCGTTGCCGATGCGGAGGCCGGTTTCGGCGGACCGCTCAACGCCTTCGAGATCATGAAAGCCTTTATCGAGGCAGGTGCTGCGGGTGTTCACTATGAAGACCAGCTGGCATCGGAAAAGAAATGCGGCCATCTCGGCGGCAAGGTTCTGATCCCGACGGCGGCGCATATCCGTAACCTGACGGCGGCGCGGCTTGCGGCCGATGTCATGGGTGTGCCGACTCTGGTTATCGCCCGCACGGATGCGGAGGCCGCGAAGCTCCTGACCTCCGATATCGACGAGCGCGACCGTCCCTTCGTGGATTACGATGCCGGCCGCACCGTCGAGGGCTTCTATCAGGTCAAGAACGGTCTTGAGCCCTGCATTGCCCGCGCCGTTGCCTATGCGCCCTATTGCGACCTGATCTGGTGCGAGACTTCCAAGCCGGATCTCGAACAGGCGCGCAGGTTTGCCGAGGGCGTGCACAAGGTGCATCCGGGCAAGAAACTCGCTTACAATTGCTCGCCGTCGTTCAACTGGAAAAAGAACCTCGACGACGCGACGATTGCCAAGTTCCAGCGGGAACTCGGCGCGATGGGCTACAAGTTCCAGTTCATCACGCTTGCCGGTTTCCACCAGCTGAATTTCGGCATGTTCGAACTGGCGCGCGGTTACAAGGACCGGCAGATGGCGGCCTATTCCGAGCTTCAGGAAGCGGAATTCGCGGCCGAGGCCAATGGTTACACCGCCACCAAGCACCAGCGCGAAGTCGGCACCGGCTATTTCGACGCCGTGTCTCTGGCGATCTCTGGCGGCACGTCTTCCACGACAGCCATGAAGGAATCCACCGAGCACGACCAGTTCCGCCCGGCGGCTGAATAAAATCAAGAAACTGCCCTTCCCGGTGACGGGAAGGGCTTGCAAACCGGATCAAGAACCCCAACCAATAATGAGAGGAGAAATGCCATGAATGCCCATAACCCCATCAAGACCCACGTCAAGGAACGCGCCGAGGAACAGTCCTCCGCCATGACGCAGGATCAGCAGGCCGCCATCCGCATGCTGGCCAATGATCTGCACCGCCTCAATCAGGCCGTCATGAAAGCCGTCGAGGCCGGCGTTTCCGTCGAGCTGGTCCGCTCGGCCCGCCACCATGGCGGCGGCGGCAACTGGGGCGATCTGCTTATCCCCGTCATCGTCGCACAGGGAAGTGCGGCCGCCTGAAACGGCCTCCTTTCTATGCCGGGCGGCTCTTGCGCCCGGCATAGAGATCGGAATGGCTCTTGATCAGACGGGTCATCCGATCCGCCACCGTCCTGATATCACGGCGGTGGCGATCGTCATTGTTCATGACGATCCATTGATTGTGGCGAAGGCTCTCCAGTTCTTCGCCTTCCCGAGCGAGCCGCGCATCCGCATCACCCACGAAACACGGAAGCACCGCGACCCCCGCCCCGGCCAGCACCAGATCGAGAAGCGCCGTCGGACGGTTCACCGTTACCACGATCCCGTTGTTACGATTTTCATGGGGCCAGCGCAGATAGGTTGAAATGGCGTTTTCCTCCGCCACCGCCAGCCAACGGTCGGCGACGGAAACGGCGGCGTTGCGCAGCCTGTAGGGCGCATAGGCCACCTCCCCCGTCCGGATGGCGGCAAGGTTCTTTTCCTGTGGTTCGAAAGCGCGAATGCCGATATCGTTTTCGCGATGGGCCAGAGACGCCCTCTGTTCGGCAATGAAAAGGTCGATGCGGAAATCGTCGCGGTCGGTGCAGATGGCGGAGAAATTTCCGGTCAGCAGCCAGGCGTTCCAGGTGCCGACGGCAATGCGCACGACAGACGAGGCCGACGACGCCTTCTGCCATCCCTCGATGTCCCTCGCCGCATTCTCCATCGCCTGAAGCCGGTCGAACAGCGTTCGGCCGTCTGCCGTCAGGGCGTATCCCGTCTGGCTGCGCTGGAACAGCGCCTTGCCGATACGCTCCTCCAGCTCTACCATGCGTCGTCCCACCGTCGCGGGGCTCAAGCCCGTCAGCGACGCAGCACCCGTCAGGCCGCCGCTGCGTGACACATCGAGGAAAAGCTGATAGGAATCCCAGGTGACGTTTTTCATCGATGAAAAACGTAGCGCATTTTCTTGCGCAGATAAATCAAAAAACGGCGTGCATCATGGCCCTCCGCATTAGAAGGAGAGCGACATGCACGCGATTTTTGCAGCCCGGACGATCATCGAAAACCAGCAGCCGCGCACACGGCGCGAAGCCATTCTACAAGAAGAGAAATTTTATGCCGATATGGCGCAGGCATCTCGGCCGTGGCGGCTTTTCAGCGCGCTTATAAGCCGGATGAAGGCAAAGAGCCGCGGATCAGTGAAAGAGGGCGATCAGGGCTGCCAGAGCACCGGCTGCGGTGAGGCTCAGGCGAAAGGCCAGCTGACGGCTCTCGTTGTCAGTGCGGGCGATGGCAATGGCGCGAGGGCGGCGATGTGCGAATCTGTTCATGCGCGGGTTCCTGACGAAAAACTCAACCGACCCATGCCCTGTTAAGGCCTCCAGCAGGACATCATGTGCAGCGGGATCATTGAGCGATCCGGCCTTGCTGGCATTTGGTCAGGATGACTCCACGCCCATTAACAGGTTGTTAAAAAGGGCGAAGAGGGACAATAAACTCAGCCAGCAAGTTTGGCGAGCAGGCTCATCATACTCCGTCACCCCGGACTAGATCCGGGGTCCAGCCGACGCACGTCTGTGCGGCGAGAGTAGTCTTTTCAGCCCAAAGACTTGGGCTGACTGGATACCGGCTCAAGGCCGGTATGACGGAGGAGAAAGTTGCGAACTTACTCCATGGCCAGAGACAGTCACGCGAATTCGCCTGCCGCCTGCCCAGACGCCCAGGCCCACTGGAAATTATAGCCGCCCAGCCAGCCGGTCACATCCACGCATTCGCCGATGAAATAGAGGTTGGCCAGGGATTTCGCCGCCATGCTGCGAGAATCGAGGCCCGTCGTATCAACACCGCCAAGCGTGACCTCCGCCGTGCGATAGCCTTCGGAGCCGGCGGGCTTGATCTGCCAGTCCTGCACCTCATTCGCTAACGTCGTCAGAGCCTTGTCGGACATATCGGCAAGATTGCCGGTAAGGCCTGATTTTTCGACCACATGTTGGGCCAGCCGTTTCGGCAGGATTTCCGCAAGAGCCGTTTGGGCCGACTGTCGGCCGTTCTTCTGCTTCGCTTCCTTTAGCAAGGCGACTATATCGCGCGCCGGTTCCAGCTTGAGGCGGATCGTATCGCCTTCACGCCAGTAGGAGGAGATTTGCAGGATCGAGGGTCCGCTCAAACCGCGATGGGTGAAGAGCAGCGCTTCCTCAAACGAGGTCTTGCCGTGGAAAACTTCTGCCGGGACCGCGACACCGGCAAGCGGGCTCAGCCTTTCAAGCGCTGCGGGATCAAGCGTCAGCGGCACGAGGCCCGGACGGGTCTCGATGAGCTTGAGGCCGAATTGTTCGGCGATCTGATAGGCAAAACCGGTCGCACCCATTTTCGGGATCGACTTGCCGCCCGTCGCCACAATGAGGCTTTCCGCTTCGATGACGCCGGCGGATGTCGTGACGCGAAAACGCCCGCCATCATGGGTGACGGCCGAGACTGAGGTTTCGAGCCGCAGCTTCGCATTCACCGCCTGCATTTCGCCGAGCAGCATACGGATAATGTCCTTGGCGCTGTTATCGCAAAAGAGCTGGCCGAGCGTTTTTTCATGCCAGGCGATGCGGTGTTTTTCGACAAGGGCGATGAAATCGCGCGGCGTATAGCGGGCGAGCGCGGATTTGGCGAAATGCGGGTTGGCGGAGAGATAATTCTTCGGCCCGGCATGGATATTGGTGAAGTTGCAGCGGCCGCCGCCGGAAATGCGGATCTTTTCGCCCGGCGCTTTCGCATGGTCGAGAATGACGACGGAGCGGCCGCGCTGGCCGGCGCGGATGGCGCACATCATGCCGGCGGCGCCCGCCCCCAAAATCAGCACGTCACATTTCTCTGTCATCATTCCATCCGATCCGTTTCCTTTCCTCTTTTCGAAGTGCCGCCCGTTGTCAATGGCGCTTTCCCCCTCGCCAATTGCCAAACTACGGTTATGATGGCGCCAGTCGAAACACAGACCCGGTGATACATGCCCGCCAAGAAAACCATGCTCCGCCCGAAGAAACAGGCAACCATGGCAAAGACACCTCCCCTCGACCTTTCCTCCCCCCGTGGCGTTTCCTCCTGGCGCGAAGCCGCACAATGGCTGCGGGCGCGCGGGATCGAAGACATAGAATGCATCACGCCCGACCTTGCCGGCGTTCCGCGCGGCAAGATGATGCCGACGGCGAAATTCACGGGCGATACCTCGCTTGCCCTGCCCTCCGCGCTCTACCGCCATACGATCTCCGGCGAATATCCCGATGAGACCGCGAATTTCCGTTACGAGCCGCGCGACAGCGACCTGAAGCTGGTGCCCGATCTTTCCACCCTTTCCGTCGTGCCGTGGGAAACGGACCCGACCGCGCAGGTGATCTGCGACGTGGTGGATGCCGAGGGCAATTTCGTGCCCTACACGCCGCGCAATGTGCTGAAGAATGTGCTTTCGCTCTATACCGAAAAGGGCTGGAAGCCGGTCGTGGCACCTGAGATCGAATTCTACCTCGTCGCCATGAATGACGACCCGGATTATCCGCTGCATCCGCCGAAGGGCCGGTCCGGCCGCTCCATCGTCGGCGGGCAGAGCTATTCCATCGCCGGCATCAACGAATTCGACGAGTTGATCGACGACATCTACCATTTCTCCGAAAAACAGGGCCTCGAGATCGATACGCTGATCCACGAGGAAGGCCCGGCGCAGCTGGAAATCAACCTGCGCCATGGCGACCCGATTGAGCTTGCCGACCAGGTGTTCCTGTTCAAGCGCACCATCCGTGAGGCGGCGCTGAAGCACGGCATCTACGCCACCTTCATGGCCAAGCCCATGCAGGGCCAGCCGGGTTCGGCCATGCATATCCACCAGTCGGTGGTGGAAATCGACAGCGGCCGCAATATCTTCTCCAATGCCGATGGTAGCCCTTCGAAGGAATTCTTCTCCTTCGTGGGCGGCATGCAGCGTTATGTTCCGAACGCTCTCGTCATGCTGGCACCCTATGTGAATTCCTATCGCCGCCTGACGCCCGACATGGCCTGCCCGGTAAACAATGCCTGGGGTTACGACAACCGCACGACCGCCTTCCGCGTGCCGATTTCCGGTCCGCAGGCGCGGCGTGTCGAAAACCGCCTGCCGAGTTCGGACGCCAATCCCTATCTCGCGCTTGCCGCCTCGCTCGGCTGCGGCTGGCTTGGCATCGTCAACAATATCGAGCCGACCGAACCCACCGCCGATACCGCCAATGAAGGCTCCATCGAATTGCCGCGCGGTCTTCTGGAAGCCGTGGCGCTGCTGGAAGGCGAAGAGCAGTTCGACCGGGTGTTCGGCCATGAATTCGTGGGCCTCTATGCCGGTCTGAAACGTGGGGAGTTCGAGACCTTCATGCAGGTCATCAGCCCCTGGGAGCGGGAATTCCTGCTTCTCAACGTGTGAGGAACCCCGAGCATGACATGGCAAAGCCCGATTGCGCCGGGAATTTCCTGGTATCAGGCAACCGTTGGCGAGCGGCCGGACTATCCCGCTCTCGACGGGTCGAAAGAGGTGGACGTGGCCATCATCGGCGGCGGTTATACCGGCCTTCAGGCCGCCTGTAACCTCGCCGAAAACGGCGTCTCCGTCGCCCTCATCGAAGCGCATCGCTTCGGCGATGGCGCTTCCGGCCGCAATGGCGGGCAATTCGGCACCGGCCAGCGTTCCTTCCCCGACGAGATGGAAGGCGAGATCGGCTTCGAGCAATCCAAGCTGCTGTTCGACATCGCCGAGGACGCCAAAAACTACCTGCGCGGCTTCGCCGTCAGCCGCGGCATCGACATGGAATATCTTCCCGGGCAGCTCTATGTGGCGCACAAGGCCGCTTACGAGGACGATTATCGCCGAAGTGTCGATGCGATGAACAACCGTTATGGCTATCCGCATATTTCCTACATGGAACGCGCAGAAGCACGCAAACGCGTCGGCTCCACCCATTATTTCGGCGGCACGCGCGATACCGGCACCGGCCATATCCACCCGTTGAAGCTGCTGGTCGGGCTGGCGAAGGCGGCGAAAGCGGCGGGCGCCGGCATTTATGAAATGACGCCGGCGAAATCCATCCGGCAAGTGGGCGGCAAGACCATCATCGAAACGCCTTTCGGCACGATCACTGCGCCGCGGGTACTGACCGCCACCAATGCCTATATCGGCAATCTGGAACCGGTGACCGCCGCCCATATCATGCCGATCCGTTCCTTCATCGGCGCCACCGTGCCGCTGGATGCGTTTCCCGACATCATTCCCGACCGGGAAGCCGTGGCGGATTCGCGGTTCGTGGTGCGCTATTTCCGCAAGACGGCCGATAACCGGCTGCTGTTCGGCGGCCGCGAAGCCTACACGGCCGATACGCCGCGCGATATTTCCAGCCACATCCGCCGGCAGATCGCGGAAATCTATCCTGCGCTGAAAGATATAGAGATCAGCCATTCCTGGGGCGGCTCCGTCGGCATTACCCTGCCGCGCAAAGTCTTCGTGCGCGACGTCATGCCCGGCGTCACCTCCATCGGCGGTTATTCCGGCCATGGGGTGATGCTGTCGAACTATTGCGGCAAGCTCTATGCCGATCTCGTTCTCGGCAAAAAGGACATGCTGGCGCCCTTCGCGCAGCTGAAGGTGCCCTCTTTTCCCGGCGGGGCGTCGCTGCGCGCGCCGCTGCTTTTCCTCGCGCTCTCGTGGTACGCGTTGCGAGACAGGTTTTAGACCAATGTTTACAGACTGTTGCCGGCGGCGGACGAGTTGGCGGAAGCAAAATTCATAATTTCACATAACTGAGTCTGGCATTTTTAAATCGATTAGATTATTGATGCCCCAACCTTTGAAGATCGAGAGAATCGATATGAGCAGTCAGATCATTCCTGTTGAACCTTTTGATTGTGTCGTTTTCGGCGGCACGGGCGATCTTGCCGAGCGCAAGCTTCTGCCGGCCCTTTATCACCGGCAGGTCGAAGGCCAGTTCACGGAGCCGACCCGCATCATCGGCGCGTCGCGTTCGGTCATGACCCACGAGGAATATCGCAAATTCGCGCAGGACGCGCTGAAGGAGCACCTGAAGGCCGGCGAATATGACGATGCGCAGGTCGCCACCTTCCTGAACAGGCTTTTCTACGTGCCAGTCGATGCCAAGGGCAATAATGGCTGGGACGTGCTGAAGAAGCTGCTGGACGAGGGCAAGGAGCGCGTGCGCGCCTTCTATCTGGCCGTCGCGCCCGGCATTTTCGGCGATATTGCCGACAAGATCCGCGAGCACAAGCTCATCACCCGCTCGACCCGCATCGTCGTTGAAAAGCCTATCGGCCGCGATCTCGCTTCCGCGCAGGAACTGAACGACACCATCGGCCACGTCTTCAAGGAAGAGCAGATCTTCCGTATCGACCACTATCTCGGCAAGGAGACGGTGCAGAACCTTATGGCGCTGCGTTTCGCCAATGCGCTTTATGAGCCGCTGTGGAATTCCGCCCATATCGACCATGTGCAGATCACCGTTGCCGAAGCGGTCGGCCTTGAAGGCCGCGCGGGTTATTATGACAAGGCCGGTGCGCTGCGCGACATGGTGCAGAACCATATCCTGCAGCTGCTTTGCCTTGTCGCCATGGAACCGCCGGCATCGATGAATGCCGAAGCCGTGCGTGACGAAAAGCTCAAGGTTCTGCGCTCGCTGAAGCCAATCGACACCAGCAACGTCGAAAAGCAGACGGTTCGCGGCCAGTACCGTGCCGGCGCTTCCGCCGGTGGCCCGGTCAAGGGCTATCTGGAAGAGCTGGAAGGCGGCGTTTCCAACACCGAAACCTTCGTCGCCATCAAGGCTGAAATCGCCAACTGGCGCTGGGCCGGCGTTCCCTTCTACATCCGCACGGGCAAACGCCTTGCGACCCGCGTTTCGGAAATCGTCGTCACCTTCAAGCAGATCCCGCATTCGATCTTCGACGATGCGGCCGGCAAGATCGAGGCCAACAAGCTGGTCATTCGCCTGCAGCCGGATGAGGGCGTCAAGCAGTCTCTGCTCATCAAGGACCCCGGCCCGGGCGGTATGCGCCTGCGTCAGGTCTCGCTGGACATGAGCTTTGCCGAAGCCTTCAACGTGCGCAGCCCCGATGCCTATGAGCGTCTGTTGATGGATACGATCCGCTCCAACCAGACGCTGTTCATGCGCCGCGACGAAGTGGAAGCGGCGTGGGATTGGGTCGATCCCATTCTCAAGAGCTGGGAAGATCTGGGACAGGGCGTGCAGGGTTATACCGCCGGCACCTGGGGTCCGAGCGGCTCCATCGCGCTGATCGAGCGCGACGGCCGCACCTGGCACGATGCCGATTGAGGGCCCGGCGATGAGCGAAACGATACACGTCTTCGACACCGCCGCCGAACTGGCAACCGCTCTTTCGGCAGAGGTTGCCAAACGCCTTGATGCGGCAACGAAGGATCGCGGTGCGGCAAGCATTGCCGTCTCCGGCGGTTCGACGCCCAAGCTGTTCTTTCAGGCGCTTTCCAAACACGATCTCGACTGGCCCAATATCAGCGTGACGCTGGTGGACGAACGTTTCGTGCCGCCGGAAAGCGACCGCTCTAACCATCGTCTCGTTGCCGAGAACCTTTTGCAGCACAAGGCGAAGTCGGCTTATTTCGTGCCGCTGTTCCAGCCGGCGGCCTCGCCGGAGGATGCCGCGACGCTTGCGACCGTCAAGACCGAGGCGATCTGCGACCCGTTCGATGTCGTCATTCTCGGCATGGGAACGGATGGCCATACGGCATCGTTCTTCCCCGGTGGAGACAATCTCTACGAAGCACTGGACCTCGATGAGCCGCGCGGCGTTTTGACCATGGCGGCGGAGAATGCGGGAGAGGAGCGGTTGACCTTCAACTTCTCCAGCCTGCACGATGCCGGGTTTCTGGTGCTGCATATCGAAGGTGCTGCCAAGAAGGCGACGCTGGAGAAGGCACAGTCGGGCGAGGATGAGGATGAAATGCCGATCCGCGCCGTGCTGAACCGGGCAGAAACGCCCGTGGATATATACTGGGCGCCATAAGCCGAACGCCACCGCCGCGATTGCGGCCCGGCGACAAAGCGCCCCGAAGACATGAAGACTGAAACACGACAACCGGCCGTTCACCTCCCGGAACGCCGGTTGCCGACCAACGAACAGGATGAACGCCCATGTCCGCCGATTCCCGCATTCAGGCCATCACCGCCCGCATCGTCGAACGTTCCAAGCCCTACCGCGAGACCTATCTCGAGCGGCTGCGGCTGCAGGTCTCGAAGGGCGTTCACCGTTCCGTGCTTTCCTGCGGCAATCTTGCGCATGGATTTGCCGTCTGTTCCCCCGCCGACAAGGACATCCTTGCCGGCGACCGGGTTCCAAACCTCGGCATCATCACCGCCTATAACGACATGCTCTCGGCGCACCAGCCCTATGAGACCTTCCCCGCGATCATCCGCGATGCGGCAAAAGAAGCGGGTGGCATAGCGCAGGTGGCAGGCGCGGTTCCCGCCATGTGCGATGGCGTGACCCAAGGCCAGCCGGGCATGGAGCTTTCGCTGTTTTCCCGCGACGCCATCGCCATGGCGGCCGGCATCGGCCTGTCGCACAACATGTTCGACGCCGCTGTCTATCTCGGTGTCTGTGACAAGATCGTGCCCGGCCTCGTCATCGCAGCCCTCGCCTTCGGCCATCTGCCCGCCGTCTTCGTTCCCGCAGGCCCGATGACATCCGGCCTGCCGAATGACGAGAAGTCGCGCGTGCGCCAGCTTTATGCCGAAGGCAAGGTCGGCCGCGCCGAGCTTCTGGAAGCGGAATCGAAATCCTATCATGGTCCTGGCACCTGCACCTTCTACGGCACCGCCAATTCCAACCAGATGCTGATGGAGATCATGGGTTTCCACATGCCCGGCTCCTCCTTCATCAATCCCGGCACGCCGCTGCGCGATGCGCTGACGCGTGAAGCTGCCAAGCGTGCGCTGGCGATTACCGCGCAGGGCAACGAGTTCACCCCGGCAGGCGAGATGATCGATGAAAGATCCGTCGTCAACGGCGTCGTCGGCCTGCATGCGACGGGTGGCTCCACCAACCACACAATGCATCTGATCGCCATGGCGCGCGCCGCCGGCATCATCCTCACCTGGCAGGATATTTCCGATCTCTCCGACGTCGTGCCGCTGCTCGCCCGCGTTTATCCCAACGGCCTTGCCGATGTGAACCATTTCCACGCCGCCGGCGGCATGGGCTTCCTCATCAAGCAGCTTTTGAAACAGGGCTTCGTGCATGACGATGTGCGCACCGTCTTCGGACAGGGCCTCGAGGCTTATACCGTGGATGCCATGCTTGACGAGAAGGGCGCGGTTGTCCGCCAGCCCTCCCCCGAGCAGAGCCACGACCCGAAGGTGCTTTCCAGCATCGAGACCCCGTTCCAGCCAACCGGTGGTCTGAAGATGCTGACCGGTAATCTCGGCAAATCGGTTATCAAGATTTCCGCCGTCAAGCCGGAACGTCACATCATCGAAGCGCCGGCTATCGTGTTCCACGACCAGCAGGAGCTTCAGGACGCGTTCAAGGACGGCAAACTCAACCGCGATTTCATCGCCGTCGTCCGCTTCCAGGGGCCGAAGGCCAATGGCATGCCTGAGCTGCACCGCCTGACACCGCCGCTCGGTGTGCTGCAGGATCGCGGTTTCAAGGTGGCGCTGGTGACCGACGGGCGCATGTCCGGCGCTTCCGGCAAGGTGCCGGCCGCCATCCATGTCACGCCGGAAGCCTCCGATTGCGGCCCGATCTCGCTTATCCGCGACGGCGACATCATCCGTCTGGACGCAATCTCAGGCACGCTGGAAGTGCTGGTTTCCGCCGCCGAACTGGCGAAACGCGAACCGGCGCGGGCCGATCTTTCCGGCAATGAATGGGGCATGGGCCGCGAGTTGTTCGCCCCCTTCCGCCGCAATGCCGGTCCGGCCGATCAGGGCGCCAGCGTTCTGTTCCATTGATTTTTGATGGGCGAAGGCCGGGTGCGGCTTTCGCCTTTCAACCCCACTTTGCGGTATCGCCTGAATGCACCTCTCATCGCCGAGAGCTGGTGCAGAAACCGCTTTATTTCCCATGTCTTAAACGTCAGACTTGTCATGCGGCTGTGATGATCGCCCGTTAGGGCCTTCTCAGCCGGCCGCGGGACGGCGGTATAGTTTCGGATGATGGGGCCTGACATGACGATATTCTCAAGCAAACGCCGCGATGTGCTGAAGCTTATGGCGGGCACCGCCCTGTTGCCGCTGATGGTAGCGGCAAAGCCAGCGCTAGCGCAGGACGTGGCGCTGCGTGCAATCGTCATCTCCGACCTGCATTCGGCCTATGAGCGTATCGGCCAGCTTCTCGCAGCCATCGAAACGCGCATCGCCGCCGACAAGGCGCCCCATATCGTCTTGCTGAACGGCGACCTTTTCGAAATCGGCAATGCGGTGGCCACACGGTCTGCCGGGGAAATCGAATGGACATTCCTGGCGGCGCTCGCAAAGCTCGCCCCCACCGTCGTCAATATCGGCAATCATGAGCCCGATATCGACAACGATCTCGCCAATTTCGTAAGCCGCGCCCAGGCGCTCGGCATCACCGTGCTGTCCAACATCGTCGACAAGCGCAGCGGAAAGCCTTTTGCTCCTGGTAGCGCCGAAGTGAATGTCGGCGGACAGAGAGTCGTCGTTACGGGTCTCGCCACCAACGCGATCAACACCTATCCAAAGACGACGCGCGAGACGCTCGACATTCCGCAGCCGGTCGAATGGGCCAAGGCCAATCTTCCCGGCATCGTCAAGGCGGGTGCGATCAACATCGTTATGAGCCATGCCGGTGTCGTTGCCGACCGCGATATCCTGCCCCTGCTGCCGGACGGCACGTTGATGATCGGCGGCCATGACCACCTGAACTTCGTGCATGAACAGGGCGCGACCCGATATATTCACACCGGCTCCTGGTGCACCTCCATGACGATTGCGACCATTGCGACACCCGGCAAGGCGGCTGCCATGGAAACGGTCGCGATCGACCTCAATGCGCCTGCCTCCCCGGCTCTCAAAACGCTGATCGAGCAGACGCTCGAAAAGCACCTGACGGCGGAAGAGCGGGCCATCGTCGGTAAAAGCGCGAAGGCGATGAACGTCGATGAGGCGGGCTGCCATGTGGCGCAGCTCATCGCCGCAAAAACCGGCGCGGATGTCGGCTTCATTGCCCATACCTCGCTGGGCGCGGGCCTGCCTGATGGCGATATTCGCCGCTATGATTTTAATGCCTCGGTGCGTTTCGACGGCACGCTGATGGTGACGGAAGTGGATGGCGCGGCGCTTGCCCAAATCCTCAAGCGCTGCAACCAGCACGGCGACATTCCGCTCGCCGCGCGCACCGGCGATTATCTTTACGCCATGCCGGAAAAGCCCGAAACGAAACAGCGCTACAAACTCGTCTGCAACGACTGGTCCGCCATCAATCAGCAAAAATATTTCGGCCGCAGCGATCTTGCCTTCACGGAAGTGCCAGAGTTGAAGTTGAAGCAGACGGTTCTGGGTGGGCTCTCTTAAGCCCACTTCATCACATTGCCTTCAGAACGACCGGATATCGAGCTTCCGGTCTCTATGCGCCGGATGCGTGCTGAACACGAAAATGCGGTCCAGTTCCTTCTGCGTCAGCATGCGCAGGAAGCGGACGTGGATGGTGTTGTTGGCGTTGACGCGCAACATCACGCAGCCGATCTTGGTGATGCGGGCGTCGGGAATATCGAGATAGAACTGGTTCGGCAGGTTATATTTCGTCAGCAGAGCCAGTACCGCTTCGGTCTGCGAGATGCGGATGACATCGCAGCGGCGCGCCGCCATGTGCATCACGGCCTTTTCGGTATATTCGATGCGTGCGGCGTTCATGGTATCTTCCATGCGAAACCGGCTTTCGCGGTCATACATGAAGGATTCTTCCTTGCTCAGGTAATGGTTCCTGATGACACCCGTACCGCTCTGCACGCCCAGACTCCCATGCTCGATCAATGGATTGAGACTAGGTCATAGTCTTTAACAATTCATATCAGCGCAGGCTTAAACAGACCGGAAGCGGGACATTTCCGAGATTTTTCCACAGCGGTAAAAAGGTCAGCCCAAACCCCGGAACGAGGAGGTTCCGGGGCATGGTTTCGGTATCGACGGCGATTAGCTGCGATAGGTCTTACCCTCGGCGTCGAATAGGTGGAGCTTTTCCTGCGGTGCCGCAAAACGCAGGGTTTCGCCCTTGCCGACGGAAACGATGCCCGGCACCTTGACGATAATCGGTTCCTGCCCCTTGGGCGCTTCGAGATAAAGCAGCGTCACTTCGCCCAGCGCCTCGACGATCGCGACTTTTCCCTCGAAAAGATAATCGTCCCCGGTGACGATGCTCAGATCTTCCGGCCGGACACCGAAGCTCGCAGCCTTGCCCTTTTCGGTTGCGGGCGTCGGAACATAAACGGCGAGCGTCTTGCCGCCGGCAAGTTCGATGGAGGTCCTCTCACCGGTTTCGGTGATCTTTGCAGCGATGATGTTCATGGCGGGCGAGCCGATGAAACGCGCCACGAAAAGATTGGCCGGTCTCTCGTAAAGTTCGAGCGGCGCACCCACCTGTTCCACACGGCCCGCATTCAAAACGACGATACGGTCCGCCAGCGTCATCGCCTCCACCTGGTCGTGGGTGACGTAGATCATCGTCGTATCGGCCATCTGCTCGTTGAGCTTGGCGATCTCGATGCGGGTGGCGACGCGCAGCGCCGCATCGAGGTTCGACAGGGGTTCATCGAACAGGAAGACCTTAGGATTGCGGCAAATGGCGCGGCCGATGGCGACGCGCTGGCGCTGGCCGCCGGAGAGCGCCTTTGGCAGCCGCTCCAGATATTGCGTCAGTTGCAGGATTTCAGCGGCGGCGCGAACGCGGCGGTCGATCTCCTGCTTGTTCTCTTTCGCGATCTTCATGCCGAAGGCCATGTTGTCGTAAACCGTCATATGCGGATAGAGCGCATAGGACTGGAACACCATGGCGATACCCCGCCGCGATGGCGGGATTTCGTTGACGAGCTGGCCGTCAATATACATCTCGCCGCCGGTGATTTCCTCCAGACCGGCGATCATGCGCA
This sequence comes from Agrobacterium sp. 16-172Ci, assembly GCF_053522725.1. Lineage (NCBI taxonomy): Bacteria > Pseudomonadati > Pseudomonadota > Alphaproteobacteria > Hyphomicrobiales > Rhizobiaceae > Agrobacterium > Agrobacterium sp. 16-172Ci. The sequence goes on along the minus strand of NZ_JBNWBW010000001.1, from coordinate 537,385 downwards.
GCAGCGTCGATTTTCCGCAGCCCGAGGGACCGACGAAAACGATGAATTCGCCCTGTTCGATCTGAAGATCGATGCCGTGCAGGACCTTCACCTGCCCGTATGATTTGCGGATATCCTTGAGAACGAGACTTGTCATGGGTGTTCCTCCCTCATCTGTCAGGCGTAACGGGCGAAGAATGCGCCCCATGCCGGAAGTTCTACGCTTCTGCCTTCAAGACCGCCTGCAAAGCCGTGGCCTTCGAGAACCTCCCAGTTCCCTTCCGGCAGCGTCGCCTTTGCCGGCGTTGCGGACAGATTGAAGAGGCAAAGCACGGTTTCATTGCCGAGTGTGCGGGTGTAGCTTAGCACTTCGCCCTCAACCGGCTGGAATTCGATGCCGCCCTTGGCAAAAGCGGGATGCTTTTTGCGGAAGCTCAGGAAGCGGCGATAATGTTCCAGCACCGAGGCCTCGTTGCCCTGCTGGGCGCTGACGGCGCGCTGCTTGTGCTCGGCCGGAATGGGCAGCCACGTCTTTTCCGACGTCGAGAAGCCCGCCTGGGCATGACCGGCATCCCACACCATCGGCGTGCGGCAACCGTCGCGGCCCTTGAATTCCGGCCAGAACTGGATGCCGTAGGGATCCTGCAAATCTTCAAAAGCGATGTCCGCTTCGGTGAGGCCGAGCTCCTCGCCCTCATAGATGCAGACGGAACCGCGCTGCGTCATCAAGAGTGCCGAAAGCACCTTGGCGAAGGCGTCCTTGTCCTCGACATGCTCGCCCCAGCGGCTGACATGGCGCACGACATCGTGGTTGGAGAAAGCCCAGCAGGCCCAGCCTTCCGGTGCGGCTTTCGCAAAATCCGCCTGCACATCGGCGACGCGCTGCGGAGTGAGCGCATCGGGGGCGAGGAATTCGAAGGCGTAGCACATCTGCATCTTGTCATCGCCGGATGTATATTCGCCGACGATTTCGAGGCCGCGCTGGCTGTCACCGACTTCGCCGACGGCGGCGATGTCAGGGAACTCGTCCAGCACCGCGCGGAAGCGCTTCAGGAAGGCGATATTTTCCGGGCGGTTCTTGTCGTAGAGATGCTCCTGGAAGTTATAGGGATTGACCGCCGGAGCCGTGGAGGCGTTGCGGCGCTCCGGCGCGAGCGCCGGGTTGTCGCGCAGCTCGAGGTCGTGGAAATAGAAATTGATGGTGTCGAGGCGGAAACCGTCGACGCCGCGCTTCAGCCAGAAACGGGTGATGTTCAGCAGCTCTTCCTGCACTTCCGGATTATGCAGGTTGAGGTCAGGCTGCGAGGTCAGGAAGTTGTGCATGTAATATTGCATGCGGGTCGGATCCCACTGCCAGGCGGAACCGCCAAAGATCGACAGCCAGTTATTGGGCGGCGTGCCGTCCGGCTTGCTGTCCGACCAGACATACCAGTTCGATTTCGGATTGCTGCGGCTGGCGCGGCTTTCCACGAACCACGGGTGCTGGTCCGAGGTATGCGACATGACGAGGTCGATCATGACGCGGATACCGAGGCGATGGGCCTCGGCGATCAGGCCGTCGAAATCGGCAAGCGTGCCGAACATCGGATCGACATCGACATAATTCGAGACGTCGTAACCGAAATCCTTCATCGGCGAGGTGAAGAAGGGCGAAATCCAGATCGCGTCGGCACCCAGATTGGCGATATGCGCCAATCGGTCGGTGATGCCCTTGAGGTCGCCTATGCCGTCGCCATTGGAGTCCTGATAGGAGCGCGGGTAAATCTGATAGATAACAGCGCCGCGCCACCAGTCCTTGTTGGGCGTCAAAGCGGAAGTCACCGAAGCGGTCATGGAAGTGTCCTGTCTGGTATGGGCGTTCATGGAATGATCAGCCTCCCTTGACGGAGCCTGCGAGCAGGCCACGCACGAGATAACGTTGAAGGGCGAAGAAAACGCAGAGCGGCACGACGATGGTGACGAAGGCCGAGGCGGTGAGGATTTCCCAATTGCCGCCGCGCGAACCGAGCAGCGCGTTCAAGGCGCCGGTCAGCACCAGCTCGTCCTTCTGCGTACCGAGGAAGACCATGGCGACAAGCAGGTCGTTCCAGGTCCACAGGAACTGGAAGATGGCGAAGGAGGCGAGCGCCGGGAAAGAGAGCGGCAGGATGATCTTGACGAAGATTTCAAAATCGCTCGCGCCATCCACGCGGGCGCTTTCGATGATCTCTTTCGGCAGGCCGGAAATATAGTTGCGCAGCAGATAGATGGCGAGCGGCAGGCCGAAGGCGGTATGCGCCAGCCAGATGCCGGCATAGGTCTTGGACGGCACGCCGAAGATGGTGCCGATTTCATTATAGAGCCTGAGAAGCGGGATCAGCGACATCTGCAACGGCACGACGATCAGGCCCACCACCATGGCAATCAGGAGATTGCGGCCGGAAAAGCTCATCCATGACAGCGCATAGGCGGCGAAGGCGGCAATCAGGATCGGGATGACGGTTGCCGGCACGGCGACGGTGAGCGAGTTGACGAAGGATTGGCCGATGCCTTCCGAGGTCAGAACCGTGCGATAATTATCGAGTGTGAAGACGGGCGGCGTCGCGACGGAGATATAGACGCGCTTGCCGCGAGAGCCTTCAAAGCTCGAGGCCTTGCTATATTCGTAGCTGCCGTCCGTATTAACGAGCAATGTTTCGCCGTCACCGATATCGGCCGCCTCGCCGGCTTTGAACGCCGTGGGCTCCTGTACGCGAACGCCGAAGGCCGCGACCTTGCCGCCCTGTCCGTTTTCGAAAACATTGCCCGATATGACATAGCGGCTGCCGTCCTGCTTCTGCACCGAAGCATCGGCGAGGCGAACCGCCGAGGTCTGTTCGGAACTGGAGAAGGCCGTCCACCAACCGGAGACCGTGATCTGGTCCTTGTCGCGCAGCGAGCTGACGAGAATGCCGAGGGTTGGCAGGAGCCAGAGCAGCACGACGACCAGAACGCTGGCATGGACGATGAGGCGCGGCAGGCCGACGCGGCGAAGGCGTTTGAAAATATTCATCTCAGCGGCCCTCCATCTCACGGTTCGCCTGGCGGATGTTCCAGACCATGATGGGGGTGACGGCCGCCATGATGATGAGCGCGATGACCGCACTTCGGCCGCTGTCGCCACCGCCGCGGAACATCCAGTCGAACATGAGATTGGCGAGGACCATGGTGTTCCATTGGCCGTTGGTCATGGTCAGCACGATATCGAAGACCTTGAGCACGAGAATGGTGATCGTCGTCCAGACGACGGCGATGGTGCCCCAGATTTGCGGAACCATGATCTTCCAGAAGATCTGCCAGCCATTGGCCCCGTCGATGACGGCCGCCTCGATGGTTTCTTCAGGGATGCCGCGCAGCGCCGCCGACAGGATGACCATGGCGAAACCGGTCTGGATCCAGATGAGGATGATCATCAGGAAGAAATTGTTCCAGAAGGGCATGGAAATCCAGACTTCGGGATTGCCGCCGAAAAACTCGACGATGGCGTTCAAGAGGCCGATCTGCACCTGCCCTTCGGCACGGTATTCATAGATGAATTTCCAGATGACGGAGGCACCGACGAAGGAGATCGCCATCGGCATGAAGACGATGGATTTGGCGATATTGCCCCACCAGATGCGGTCGGTCATGACGGCGATGACGAGGCCGAAAAAGGTGCAGGCGGCCGGCACGACGGCGAGCCAAAGGATATTGTTGAAGATCGACTGCCGGAAACCGGCATCGAAAAACGCCCAGCGATAATTGGCAAGACCGACGAATTCGCTGCCGGTCCGGTCATAGAAGGACAGGATCAGCGTGGCGATGACGGGGTAGACCAGATAGACCAGCAGGAGGATCAAAGCCGGGCCGATGAACAGCCAGGGCCGGACCGCCGCGCGGCGATTGAGGTTGCGGGATGCCTGCAGCACGTCTCCCGAGCGGACCGGAAAGATCGCCTGAAGCACCTTGTCGGATAGCCAGTAATAAGCAGCGCAGGCAAAGACCCCCGCCACCATCACGCCGATGGCCGAAACGAGTTGTTGAGCCATGTTCCCTCCCTTGATCCTCTCCGCGCCGCGCTGATTTATGCGGTCGTCGGGGCAGCGCCCTTGGTAAGGGCCCGGCAGCAAACCGCCGGGCCTGATCCGATATCTTTACTTCAGGCCGTCCCAGGCCTTCTGGATATCGCTCGCGACCTGATCGGCGGACTTGCCGCCGACGAAATCGATCATGCCGGTCCAGAATGCACCGGCACCGATCTTGCCGGGCATGAGGTCGGAACCATCGAAGCCGAAGCTTGTCGCGGTCGTCAGGATTTCGCCCTGTCGCTTCATCTGCTCATTGGCATAGGCATCGACATTCACACCCTTATAGGGCGTGAGGAAGCTGGACTGCGCCATCCACACTTCATGGGCGATCGGGGTCTGCAGGAATTCGACGAATGCCTTGGCGGCAGGCGCTTCCTTGGTGATGGTGACCAGCGTGCCGGCACCGAGAACCGGCTTGCCGAGGTCAGGCTTGGACGCGTAAGTCGGCATGTAGAAGAAATCCGCATCCGTCCCCACTTTGGTGCCTTCCGGGAAGAAGGACGGAATGAACGACGCCTGATGGTGCAGGTAGCACTTCGGCGGAATGTCGAAGAGGCCCTTGGGGCTGTCGCGGAAGTCGGTGGAGGCCACGGCCGCGACGCCGCCGCTCACATATTTTTCGTTCTTGGCGAATTTGCCGAATTCGTTAATCGCCTCGACCACGGCCGGATCAGTGAATTTGACCTCGTTGGTCGTCCATTTTTGATAAACGTCGAGCGGCTGGGTGCGCAGCATCAGGTCTTCCACCCAGTCCGTTGCCGGCCAGCCGGTTGCCCCGCCGGAACCGAGACCGATGCACCAGGGCGTGCCGCCATCGGCAACGATCTGGTCCGTCAGCTTGAACAGGTCTTCCATGCTCTCGGGCACCTTGTAGCCCGCTTCCTCGAAGTTCTCAGGCACGTACCAGACGAGCGACTTCACATCCGCCTTGAAAGGGAAGGCGAAATAGGCCTTGTTGCCGTCCTTGCCCTTGTAGCTGCCGAGATCGACCCAGGACTGGCCCGCGCCGTAATTTTCCTTGACCCAGTCGGCGGTCTTGTCGCCGAGCGGCACGAGGAAGCCCTTGGCGGCCAGATCGGCCAGAAGGCCGGGCTGCGGCAGAATGGCGATATTGGGGGGCGAGCCGGCCTGCGTATCGATGACGATCTGCTGCTCGTAATTTTCCGACGAGGAATAACGGACGTTCACGCCGGTCGCATCGGCGAAATAGGCAAGCACCGACTGGAACAGGGCCTCGTCTTCACCGCGCCACGGGCCGAAAATCGTCAGCGTCTGGCCTTTCAGGTCGGCATGGGCCGCTTTGAAGTCCTCGTAGCTTTTCCAGTTGAACTTGGCGTCGCCGCCGGGTGCAAACTTCAGGTCGGCGGCAAAGGCCGCACCGGACAGCAAAGCCATGACGGCGGCCGTCGCCAAAAGAGTCTTCTGCATGTGATTTACCTCCCATCACATAAAAGGCTCAAAGCGTCCTCTCCAATCAAAGCGCTTTGGCTGCCTATTCATCTCATTGTCATTAAGACGGAGTCAAGAGGCTCTTTCTGCGGAAACGTTGCAGCGCCCTATGAATAGTCATATTTAATTCGGAAGGCGGCTATCCTTTTCGATTGAGAAATGCGGTGGAGACTGGTAAAAATCTAAAGCGCTTTGGGAATTGAGGAGAGGCTTTGCCGTATTCTCGGGCGCGCGCATGGAGGAAATGAGAGACATGAACCTGAAACAGTTGTCGCAACTGCTTGGCATTTCGCAGACGACCATCAGCAGGGCGCTCAACGGCTATCCGGAAGTCAGCGCCGAAACGCGCCGCCGCGTCATGGAGGCTGCCGAAAAGACAGGCTATCGCCCGAATGCGGCCGCGCAACGGCTGGCGACAGGTAAGGTCGGCTCCATCGGGCTTGTCATGCCGATTGGCGAGCATCACCGTTCCGACGTGCATTTCGGCGAATTCCTGAGCGGTCTCGGTGAGGAGGCATCACGCAGCGGCTTTCATCTCGTGATCATGCCGACCGAGCCGGAAAAAGAGCGCGAAGCCCTGCGGGGGCTCGCCGCAAGCGGCAGCGTCGATGGCATCTATCTCGCCTATATGAAGAAGAACGACCCGCGCATCGCCATGATGCAATCGCTCTCCCTGCCCTTCCTCGTGCATGGCCGCTCCGTTGGCGTGGAGGAGGATTATCCCTATCTCGACGTGGACAATGAGGGTGCGTTCCGCGATGCGACCCAGCTTCTCCTCCAGCTTGGCCATACGCGGATCGGGCTTCTGAACGGTCCGGAGGGTTATGATTTCACCTACCGGCGCTGTCTCGGGGTGGAAAAGGCGCTTTCGGCAAATGGCCTGACATTGCATGCGAACAACAAGAGACACAGCAGCATGACCGATGAGGAAGGTTATCTCGGCATGGAGGCCTTACTGTCACGCCCGGAAAAACCGACCGCTATTCTGTGCGCCAGTACCGCGCTTGCGCTCGGCGCGATCCGTTCGCTCAACCAGCGGGGCTTGAAACCCGGCAAGGATATTTCGCTGATCGCCCATGACGACGTGCTGCCACTTTTGAAGCCCGATAATTTCTCCGTGCCGCTGACCACCACCCGCTCATCACTCCGGGCGGCCGGGGTGCGCGTGGGCCAACGCCTGATCAATCGCATCAAGCTGAACCACACGGAACCGCATCAGGAACTCTGGAAGGCGGAACTTGTGGTGCGCGCCTCGACGGGGCCGGCTCCGAAAACGTAAAGGCTGGCCTCCATCCCCCGGCCGTCATACCGGCCTTGAGCCGGTATCCAGCCAGCCCAAGTCCTTGGGCTGAAAAGAGTCGTCTCGCCGCGCAGACGCGCGTCGGCTGGATTCCGGCTCAAGGCCGGAATGACGGAAGTGAGGGCGCAGCGCACAAAAATCGCTGTGCCGTGTAGTTCGATTGAACGCGACAGGCTTAAAACTTCGGCGCAGCCTGTCCCTGCGCGCGATGGGCGGCGATGACGGTGTTGGCCATCAACATGGCGATCGTCATCGGGCCGACGCCGCCCGGAACGGGCGTGATGGCGGCGGCAACGGCGCTCGCCTCGTCATAGGCGACATCGCCCACCAGCTTCGACTTGCCTTCGCCTTTTTCCGGCGCCGGAATGCGGTTGATGCCGACATCGATGACCGTCGCGCCGGGCTTTACCCAATCGCCCTTCACCATCGCCGCGCGGCCGACCGCCGCGACGAGAATATCCGCCGTCTTGCAGATGCCGGCCAGATCCTTGGTGCGTGAATGCGCCATGGTCACCGTGGCATTGGCATTCAGCAGAAGTTGGCCCATCGGCTTGCCGAACAGGTTGGAGCGGCCGATGACCACGGCGTTGAGACCGGAGAGGTCTTCGCCGTGAATGCCGCGCACCAGAAGCATGGCGCCGGCAGGCGTGCAAGAAATGAGACCGGTTGCGAGATCGCCGGTCGCGAGCTTACCGGCATTCAGCACGCTCAAGCCATCCACATCCTTCTCGGGCAGGATCGACTGGATGATCTCATCGGAATTGAAGTGTTTCGGCAGCGGCAGCTGCACCAGAATGCCGTGAATGGAAGCGTCGGTGTTCAGTTCGCCTACCAGCTTGAGGAGTGCGGCCTGCGTGGTTTCCTCCGGCAGCGTGTGCTGGATGGAGTTGAAACCGCATTGCTTGGCCATCTTGCTCTTGGAGTTCACGTAGGCATGGCTGGCCGGATCGTTTCCGACGATGACAACCGCGAGACCGGGCTTTACGCCCTTTTCCGCCTCAAGCGCTTCTGCCGATTTGCGGACCGCCTCCGTTACCGAAGCCGCCTTCGCCTTCCCGTCAATCACAACTGCCATGCGTCCTGCTCCTGCTGGGTTACGTAGGCTCCGTATGGTGCCCCCTTCGCAGGAATGCAAGCGAAAATGCGGCGTTTTCAGGCTGTTTTGCGGTAGTCTTCGCGGCGATCGGCGTAATCGGCAAGACGCTCTCTCAGGAACGCCAGTTCGCGTCGCAATTCCATCAGTTCCTCAGCTTCGGCCTGGGCATGGTCGAAGTCCCCGGCCAAGGCTTCGGCCAGAAGCGGTGGAAGTCCGGAAGAGGCCGGATCAGCACTCCTGACCGTGCGGTTGCCCATCAGGACCTGCCGCACGCGCTCGTCCAGCGGCATGTCGTCGTCGTCATTGACGGCCTCGCCGTAATAATCGGCAAAGCCGTCTTCCTCCGGCTTGATGTCCTCGGCGGCGACGTCCGGCAGATCGTCGAACACAGCCGGCTCGATCGGTTCGAATTCGGAAATCTGCAGAGACTCGACCGGCGGCTCGACGGAGGATGGAAGTTGCGCACCCGCTTCAATGAGCAATGCACCCTCCTCTTCCTCGTCATGGCGACGGTAGCTCAGGAGATAAAGACTGCCCATCAGGCCGATCAATGCACCGCCGCCCGCCAGCATGGCAGCTTGCGTCAGATCGCGGGTCAACTCGCCGGGGGCGGCCTTTTTCACCAAACGGGTCTCGACCGCGGGCGTGGCGGATGCGGAGAGGTCGCGGCGCTCGCTTGCCTCGAGATAGACATTTCGCGCCGTTTCCAGTTCGCCCTGCAATCTGGAGAACTCGCCGGGGGCGACACCGAGTTCGCTCAGGCGGTCAAGGTATTTCTTTTGCTCGCCATTGGCGGTCGCGATCTCCTGAGAGATGCGCTTTTCATCCGCCCGCAGGCCTTCCAGCAATTGCCGCAATGCGGGGGCGGCAAGCGCCTGTGCGGCATCCACCGCATTCTGGGCGGCGATGCGGCGGGGGTGTTTCGGGCCGTAATCGACCGAAACCGCAGCAAGCGCCATGCTGGCGGTCGAGTACTTCTGCCTGATATCCTCAAGCGCCGAAAAACCCACGCCGGCCGGCAGAGGCTTCGCAAAGACATCATTCGGCTTCAGCGCTGAAGCCGCCGTCAGATCGGCCTGAACGGACACTTGCTGCCGGGTGGTTCGCGCCAGATTGTCGTTTACGTCGCGCAGCTGCTGTTCGAGTTGCTGCGCCTCGGCCATCACGGCATCACCGTGGCGCATCTGGAAACCGTTCAGCGCGGCTTCCGCCTCATCGAGCCTTGTCCGCGCCCTCTCCGTCTCGCGCATGGCGGGCGTCATGGTGCCGGCCTTGCCATCGGCGATCACGCGCATCGAAAGATAATCGGTCAGCCGCATGGCGGTTTCCGGCGTTGCGGCCTTGCCGGTCACGATCAGCGTATTTTCATCCGGAGTGAGTTCCAGCCGGATCGCTTCGCCCACCGCACCGTTCAGCGCCTCGCGCTCGGATAGCGGACGCGCATCCGCGCCGGTCAGAAGGTCGAAAAGCAGGCCAAGCTCACCCTGATTGCGAACGCCGACCATATCGGCGGACTTCAGCTTGAGATCGGCGGTTATACGGTCGAGCCCGGAGGGTGAAAGCAGGGTACGACGCGCCATCGCGAGAAAACGGGCAGCATCGGGGGCATCGTAAGCGGTCTGGGAGACCTCGATCCGGGCCTGCGAAACATAACCGCGAAAGCCCGAATCGACGAGCAGAAGCGGAAGGGCAGCCCCGGCAACGGTGGCGGCGGCGATGCAGCCGGACGTCAGGAGCCGCCGACAATGTCTGCGCCATTGCGATACGGGCACAGCGACATCATCCTCGTCAGGGCGGATCGCCATCATGTCCGGATTGTCATCAACCATCTGAAGCCGTCTGCCGCCCTCGGTGCCGCCCGTAACGGGCGACTGTCAAAACCTTACGAGAGGTTAAAGGATCGTGGCAAACAAATGGTTAACGCAACGCCTGCGAGAACGGCATCAGCTCTTGCCGAGCGCGATGTGCCAGGGTTCGGCGCAGAGGCTGTAGAGCCAGCTCATGTGAAGCTTGCGGAAAATTTCCGGCATGCCGGCCACTTCCGAAGACAGGACCTTGAACAGCGGGCCAACCGCGATGGTGACCCGTGCATTCTCACGGCTGACGGTGCGGTGCAGCCATGTCTCCTGGTTTTCCTTCGACATTCCCGCCAGCAGAATATCCACCTTGACGCCCGATGCATCGCGGTTCAGCATGACGAAATCGTGCCAGGGCGCGTGCGCCCGCAACCTGGCGAGAACTTCGCCGATCTGCGCCGCATCATCTCCCGCCACACCGATACGCTTCGGCACGGCCATATAGGTCAGAAGCGCCATCACAAAGGCGACGCCGTCGATGGGCGCAGACAAAGGCTCACCATTCTCGCTGCGCGCGGCGACCCTCATTGCCTTGCCCTGCGGCAGAAGCAGGCAGCTTTCCAGAATCTGCCGGTAGACGTTGTCCCTGAGCGAAAGCTTCGCCTTTTCGATGGTGAGAAAGGACAGCATCGTGTGTCCTTCACAGGCAGACGCCCTGCCGCTGACCAATTCCAGCGCCCCATTCCAGTCGAGATCACAGACGCGCAGTCCGTGGATATTCCGTTGCGATTCCGGCCGCGCGAAACCTGACGCGAAACTCATTGCCAACCCCCAAATGCCAAACCCATCGCCACCGATCCAATGCATGGTCTGCGGGATGGTGGTTCATGGGCTTGTTATACAGGTGGAGGTTGAATTTAGCTTGAAAGCAATCTCTAGAATGCCTGGGGATACTGCAAGAGATAATTAACCAGAAGGATGCTCCGCACCCCTATCCGGCCGACGCCCCTCGCCTGCTGGTCGTCAGTGGCTTGGCGCCGCTTCTTTGCCGGCTTCGGCCTTCTCGCCCTCGACGAGCTTGACCGAACGGGGCGTGCCATTGCTGTTCTGCTCGCGGATGTCGGCTTTCGACAGATAATCGAGCTGTTCAATCAGCACGTCCTCGACCACCTCGTCATCGAGCCTTTTGTTCAGCCCCTCGCGGATGCGCTGCTTGAAGGCTTCGGGATCGAAGGTGGAAATATTGGCGATATTGACCATGGAAGAACCCGCAAGCAGCGTGAACAGTTCATCGGTCATCAACTGCGTTGCCGGCAGCTCGATCTTCGCCATCTTGGTCTTGTCGACGCGCAGCGAAATGCGGCTGAGGAAATAGCCGTTTACCCCGCCATCATTGATGACGGGGATCGTGATGCTTTCGCCCTTGACCAGTTGCAGATTGGCCTTTTTCGCCCCCGCCTCATCCGGCGCGGGCGCCGTCGCCAACTGGACGGAGAAATACACCGCGCCGAGCGTGACGGCGCAAACCCAGACGCCAGTGAGAAGAAGCTTCAACATCAGGAGGCTGCGCCGTACATGAACTGTTCCTGCGAATAGGTGCCGTCCGTATCGGCTTCCTGGATCGCGTTCTTCAAGAGGTCCGCGACCGCGCGAACCGCATTCAGATGCGCCTCGACGCGGCTGGCATTGGTGGCGAGCTTGGACTTGATGCCCTTGACCTGCTCCATGTAACCGGCGGCGATTTCCTCGCGCGGCGTATCGCGGAACAGCATCGTCAGCTCATAGAGGCAACGGCTCTTGTGGGCGTTGGAGACCTTGAAATCGAACTGGGGGTCCTTACCGATATTGTCGTTCTCGTTGTCGATGATCATCTCAAGGCGGCCGAGAACGGATTGGATACGGTGGTCGTTCGACATAAGGTCCATGCTTGTCTCCTCGTTAAGGTTTTTCATTCTCAAGCCTCGTCCGTTTTCTCATTGGAAACGCCGAGGACCTGCCGCTCGAACTCCGCCACCATCCGAATTGCAGCATTATTGTCTTTTTCATTCATCGATACGTCGGTAATGCCTTTGCTTTCAGCCTTCCGAAGCGCATCCTTGTAAGCCTGTTCCGCGATGCCGACGCCGCCATTTCTGGAAATCGTGTCGGCAAACTGTTCGGCCATCATGCTCTTCCAGATCTCGCCGGCATTGCCCTTGCCGTAAACTTCCTCGCTGTCTTTCGGCAGCATGTTGGCCACGAAGGTCTGGAGCACCGAGGCTTCATATTTACGGTATGTTTCCGGGATTTCGGTGCGGGCCGCGCGAATATTGGTGTCGCCGAGACCGGCCTTCGAGGAGGCGCCATCCAGCATGTCGACCGCGGCGCCAAAGCCCTTGCCGGCATCGGCAAGGCTGGTTGCGGCAAAAGCCGCCTTGTTCGCCTTGAGTTTTTCCTGGGCGACCTGAACTTCCTGGGGGTCCGCAGCGCGAACCACATCCATCACCAGATCACTTATCACCGATATCGCCACGTCCAGATCTCCCGAGCTGACGAATGGGCGGCACAGAAAGCCGGCGCATCCGCTCCATCAAGAAACATCGCCGGAGACGTCGTCAAAAACGCCCGCGATGCAACAATGGGACAGACTATGGATCGCCAACCTTGCTGGAGGCTGGTGTGTGGGAAACATTCGTAATTTCTAACAAATCATAGATTGCATTATCGTCGGCCTCGCGGTCCTCTAGATCGCGCGCAAGGTGCATCCTGTCCTCCAGCCGGTCAGCCTTGGTCTTTTCCTTCAGGACCTTGTTTTCCTGAAATTGCTGAACGCCTTCAAGCTGGCGGTCCTGGACGACGAGACGGCCGTAGCGGTCCGAATAGTGCCGGGAAAATGTCTGGTGCACCGGTTCCATGGAACTCATGGCCTCCAGCACGTTCTCCATGGATTGCGCAACTTCCGCCCGTGTGCGGGTGGTATCGGCCAGTTCCACCTCGGCCATTTTTTCCATGTGCCGCTGGACTGTTACCAGACGCTTGAGTTTGGCCGAGCGCTTGTCCGAAGCCATCGCATTTCCCCCGATCAAAAGCCGATGAAGACGGGCCCGAAACCATCCACGAATTGGCGGATGAGGGCCGCGACCGACAGGTAAAGCATGAAAAGACCACCCGCGAGAACGAAGGGTGTCGAGATAAAGAAGACCGGAATCTGCGGCGCGAGCTTGTTGATGAGGCCGACCGCGACGTTGAACATCAAGCCGTAAATCACGAAGGGGCTGGCAAGCCGCAGCATGATCGAAAAAGAGGCTCTGAGCGTATCGGTCAGCGTAATCAGCATCTTCTGGCCGCTGATCAGCGCGCCGACCGGCGTGGCGGTGTAGGAATCCACCAGCGCCTTGAGGACGATGTGGTGGAAATCGAATATGAACAGAACCAGCAGGCCGCCGAAGGTGATGAAGTTGGATATCTGGTTTTCCTGCACGTCTTCGATCACATCGGCCCCGCCCGGCGCACTGAGACCGATGGAAGCGCCGATGAGCGCACCGGTGAACTGGAAACCGAGGGTGTAGAACCGCGCGATCAGGCCATACATCGAACCGATGACGACCTCTGTGAAGATGAGGCCGACGACCGTGCCCTGGCTTGCGCCGGAAACTTTCGGATAGATCGTGTCCCACAGCACGGGCAGAAGCGCCATGGACACCGCGACGCACAGAAGCATGCGAATCTGCGGCGAAATGCGCGAGCTTGAAAAGCCCGGCATGGTCATGAAGCATGCGCCGATACGGCAGATGGCAAGGAACAATGCAATGATTGTCCCCTGCGGGTCGGTTATCATGAAATGGCGCCCAGAATCTTGATCTCGAGACCCTTGGCCAGTTCCACATGCGAAAGAACCGGCAGGGTCGCAAAGAGTCGCTCGATAATCATGCGCACATAGGACCGCGTTTCCGGCGAGGTTACAAGGACAAAGGGCAGGCCGCGATCCATGAATTCACGGATAACTTTGGATGCCTGCTCGGAAAACTCCTCAAGATGGCGGGGATCGATGTCGAATTCGACGATTTCGCCCTTCTGGTCGCGCTTCAGCGCCTGATGGAAGACCATGTCCCATTTGTTGCCGAGGCGCAGGACGCGCAACACGCCATTGTCGGCAAGATCGCCGCAGAGCTGCTGCGACATGCGCACCCGCACATGTTCGACGATCTGTTCCGTCTTGCGCACATGCGGCGCAAGTTCGGCGACCGCTTCGAGAATGAGATGCAGGTTGCGGATTGAGACGCGCTCGGCGAGCAGCAGTTTCAGCACCGCCTGCAGGCCGGAATAGGACATGTGCGAGGAGCAAATCTCGTCGGCCAGCTTCTTGTATTCCGGATCGAGCCTGTCGATGAGGATTTTGACGTCCTTGTAGGACAGGAGCTGCGGCAGGTTGTTGCGGATGACTTCGCTCAGATGCGTCAGCACCACGGAGACGTTGTCGATCGGATGGAAGCCTTCGCGCTTCAGATCCTCGGTGAAGGTCTCAAGAATGGAGACGGCGGGCATGCCGAAAGCGGGTTCGCGGATTTCGTCGCCGGGAATGCTCGGCTTGCGCCCTGCCCCGGTCACGACCAGCACGTCGCCGACGCGCAGGTTGCTGGATGCGATGGTCGTGCCGTGAACGCGAATCTGATAGGCTTTTTCCGGGATCATGATGTCGTCGGAAACCTTGATCTCGGGTACGACGAAACCGTATTGGGTCGCGAATTTTTTGCGCATCTTGCCGACGCGGAAGGCCAGTTCCTGATGCGCCCCGAGAAGGCGGGTGGAAACCTGCTTGCCGAGCGCCAGTTCGATCTCGGCCGTCTTCAGCACCTGCTTGACCGAATCCTTTTCCGCCTCGGTGGTCTGCAGAACCTTGTTCTCCTCTTCCTGACGCCGCAGCGCGCTTTCGGCCTCCGCCTGGCGCGGAATATACCAGCTGCCGAAGGCCATGATGCCGCCGAGGAAGATGAAGGGCAGGAAGGGAAGGCCCGGAATGATGGCGAGCAGTCCCATCAGCATGGCCGAGACCATCAGCGCGCGCGGATAACCGCTCAGCTGGTTGACGACCGCCTGGTCCGTCGAGCCGGCGGTGCCGCCGCGCGAGACCAGAAGGCCGGCGGCCAGCGATACGATCAGGGCCGGGATCTGCGAGACGATACCGTCACCGACCGAAAGCTTGACGAAAACGTCGGCCGCTTCGCCAATGGGCATGCCGTGGCGGAAATAACCGATGATGATGCCGCCGAAAATATTGATCGCGGTGATGATGAGGCCGGCAATGGCGTCGCCGCGCACGAATTTCGAGGCGCCGTCCATCGAGCCGAAGAAGGAGCTTTCCTCTTCCAGCTCGCGGCGGCGGCGCTGCGCTTCCTTTTCGTCGATGATGCCGGCGGACAAATCCGCATCGATCGACATCTGCTTGCCGGGAATGGCGTCCAGGGTGAAACGTGCGCCGACTTCGGCGATACGCGTCGCACCCTTGGTGATGACGATGAAGTTGACGGTGATCAGGATCAGGAAGACGATCAGACCGATCACGAAATCGCCGGACATGACGAGGCTGGAGAAGCCCGCAATCACCCCGCCCGCCGCCGTCGGCCCTTCATTGCCGTGGGAGAGGATAACGCGCGTCGTCGCGATGTTCAGCGACAGGCGGATCATCGTCGCGATCAGCAGCACGGTCGGGAAGGACGAGAAATCCAGCGGCCGCTGAATCCAGAGCGCCACCATGAGGATGAGGACCGAAAGCGCAATCGAAAAGGCCAGACCGATATCCACCAGCATGACCGGAATGGGCAGGAAGAGAACGCAGAGGATCGCCACGATGCCCAGTGCGAAACCGATGTCACGCGTGCTCGGACTGACCTTGGGCAGGGAGATGACTGGTGGTTGCGCCATAAATTCGTCCTGTCTCTTCATGAGAAGGGCGACGGAAAAGCCGTCGCACGGTTCCGTAACAACGGTTTTCGAAAAGCGCACGCAATTCGGCCCGATGCTTTGCGCCTATCCCTAGCGGCTGAAGCTTGCGCGAAGGTGGCATCCGCAGCGGACGGCGTCAGAAGCCGGACTGGATGCGGGAAAAGACGAGATTGGAAAAGAGCGATATCTGCGCGCCCACAAAGGGCGCGGCGACGCCGAGCACGAGCATGATCGTGACGATCTTGGGAACGAAGGTCAGCGTCATTTCCTGAACCTGGGTCAGGGCCTGAATGAAGGCGATGACGACACCGACGATCATGGCGGCGAGAACCGCGGGACCGGCCGCGACGAGAACCGTCCAGACAGCCGCCTGCATGATGTCAAGCGCATCGGCCTCGTTCATCGTCGCATCCTTAATCCGGAAAGGCGGCGTCATGCCGCCTCTTCAATGTCAGGAACCGGTCGCGCTATCCGAATCGGTTCCGCTATCAGATGTACTCGTAATCGGGCCGTTGGAGAAGGTCACGCCGGCCTGCAGCAGCACCTTGTCACCAGCTTCGGTGATGGCGACAACGCCGTCCGAATAGACCTCGACTTCCTTCACCACGCCGGTGACGGTGTCGTCGGCGCTCTTGACCGTCTTGCCGACCAGATCGGAGGCGCGCGTCAGGGCTTCCGCCTGCAGCATGCTCTTGAGATGGGTGTTGGTCTTGATGGTCTGCTCGACCTGCGAGAAGCTTGCGAGCTGCGACATCTGCTCGCCGGCATCCATCGGGCTGGTCGGATCCTGGTTCTTCATCTGGGCGATGAGGAGCTTCAGGAAGCTGTCGTAGTTCAGCGACGCCGCGCTGCCGTCGGAGCTGCTCGCCCCGGCATTGGCCCAGGGATTTGACGCTGCCGAAGTGACTGCATCTACCGCCATGGTGCTATCTCCTTGCGAATCTGCTCGATCGTTGCGGGGGTCATTTCCTGATTGTTGAGGATTTTTTCCTCGATCGGGTAGAGACCGCGAATGGCCTTCAGCGCTTCGAAAGCCTTGCCCGAGGCAACCAGCCCGTCGATCCGCTTGAGTTCCGCCAGAACCTCGTCATGCTGGAAGCAGTTCAGGAGCATGCTGACCGACTTGCGGAACATGTTGGTGGACTGGTCGCGCCCTTCCGGGTTGATGAGGATCATCTGCGCGATGAAATAAAGCTGTCTGAGCGGCGTCGTCGCCTGATCGGGCTGCAGAACGTGGTTTTCAAGCAGAAACGTGACATCGTTCAGGAATTCGAGCGCCACCTTGCGATCCACACGCAGAACCGCGCCGTTGATAAAAATCTTTTCGCCCGATTTCAGCGAAATCCGAAGTGTACTTTTCATTTAAGTCCATCCCTGATGATGGTTGTCACGTCAATTATGCCCTGGAAATTCGTCGACTGACGTTTCCGGATCAGTTCGCACTCTTTCAATATCCAGATCGCGATGGAAATCAGATTGGCCCTGAGCTCCATGGCAAGCTGGTTGTCGGGTTGCTTGAGATCCTCAATGAAGCGAATCCAGACCCGTCGAGTGTAAAAAAGCGCTTCGATCGTGTGGCGCTGCGAAGAGGAATCCCTTGCCTCCACCAGAAGGTCGATCGATTTTGTCAACGCCTGCCGCTCGCGATCCTTCGCGTTGGCGACACCATCCTCCATGATTTCGGCGTAGGAAAACTGGTACATTCATGTATCCTTTATCTGCCGCCACCCCTGTTCATCAGAGGTAGTTCACCAGACTCATTTTTTGCAGACGCGACGTGAGGCTGTATGCGATTTCAATCTGCTGCTGCAGCAGATCGAGGCGGGTCTTCGCCTCGTAGGTATCGATCCCCTCAATATCCAGCAGATGCGTTTCGATGATCTTCTTCTGGGCTGCCAGCGAATCATTGGCCTTCGAAACGCGGCTTTCCGAAAGGCCGAGCTGGCTTTGCTGCTGGTTCAGGCCACTGATGGCGGTGCCGATATTGGTCACCGATTTGGTCGCCACCATTTCGCGAACGCCGCTATCCACCTTTTCGTCGAGGAAGGTCATCGCCGTCATCGCCGTCAGTGCAAAATAACGCATGCCCTGCGAATTGCTGTTGCTGGAGGTTTCCACGACCTCGTTCTGGCTGATGCGGCTCGTCATGTTGGTGTCGCTCGCCTTGGAGCCGAAAGTCGTCCAGAAATCGTAGTTCTGGCCGGCCGTCAGGCTGCTATGGGGCGGGTTCGTTACCGTCGTGGTGCCGTTGAACACACCTTCGATATGGGTCATGAAGGCTTCGGCCTGGGTCTTGGACAGGCCGGTGATGTCGCCAACCGCCGGCGTCTGCGCCGCCATGAATGCGTTCAGCTCGGTCTCATAGGCTTCCTTCAGGGTAGACCCTTCAGCAAAATAGTCATCGACGGGCTTTACATCCGTATTGATGCCGGAGAACAGAAACTCGCCATTGACCGCCGTATTGGCGAAGCTGGTGAAATTGTTGAAGGCATTCGAGATGGTTTTGGCAACCGTCGTCAGCGTTGGCGCTTCGCTGCTGGTGTTGGGGACGAGAACCTTCTGAATTTCCTGTGCGGCCTGCGCCATGCCGTCCAGCGCCGTCTGCGAGGATTTGAGGCGTTGCGTTGCAATCGAATTGACGCTCACCAGCGAAGAGATGCGGTCGATATCGCGATTGAGATCGAGGCTGCGGGCGGTGTTGGCGCCAAGCGTCACGCCGAGATCGGCATGCTTGCCCGTCGTCAGCTCGGTATTGAGATTGGTCATCTCGAGCTGAGCCTTGAGGATGGTGCTGCGCATGCTGTTCTGCATCGCCAGCGATGAAATGAATGACGTTTTCATCGTTTACCTCACCATGTCCATCAGGGACTTGAGCATTTCGTCAACGGTCGTCACCAGTTTGGTCGCGGCCTTGTAGGATTGCTCGATATCCATGAGCAGCGACAGTTCCTCGTCCAGACTGACCGCCGTATTGTTCGAATAGGACGTGGCGGAGCGCTCATAAAGCGCGCTTTTCGCTTCGTTGGCAGAAGTCGCGCCGGAACGTTCCTGTTCGAGCCACCCCATCGAGTTGGTGCCGTATTTCAGGATGCTGGTATTCGTATCGATACGTGTCGACGCGGCAAAATTCATGGGCGCGTCGAAAGCAGTAACATAGCTGCGGATCAGCTCGGAGAAACCGGTTCCCCCCGACGCTGCGGTATTGATCACGTAATCGGTACCGTTGATACCGCCATCGCGCAACAATTCCGGATTGCCACCTTTGGAAATAATTAACGCCGGGTTGACGGTAATGCTGGCTGCGAGCCCGGGAGAGACAATCCCGTCGGCCGGAATGGTCGTCGCCGCCGGCGAGCCGTAGGTGAAGAGACCCGGCATATCCGGCAGGCCGCTGGTCGCGTCGGCCGGCTTTTCCGCAAACATGGTGATGAGGCCGCGGGCGATTTCGTCGAGCTGGCTCTGCATCGTCGGCGCCAGGTCGTCACGAACCTGCATCAGGCCCTGAAGCGAGCCCTCAGACGTCGTGTTGCTGCCGCTTCCTGCCTTCAGCGCTACGCCATCGACATAGATTGCGTTGCCCGTGGTCGTCGCATCATAGCCCGGCTGCGTCTTGAAGGTGACGCTGCGCGGCACGATTTCGAACAGCGTCGCGCCATCCGTCGTATAAAGCGCCACATCGTTGTTGGGACGATTGACGACATTGATGCCGATGATGGAGGAAATATCCTTCAGAAGCGTCTCGCGCTGATCGAGAGCGTCGCTTGGATCGCCGCCTATCGCCGTCTGCGCCTTGACCTCGTTATTGGCTTCCTCGAACTTCGCAAGCAGCCCGTTCAGCTTGTCGACCTGAAGGGCGATTTCCTTGTCGGCGCGCAGACGCATCGCCTGCAATTCGTTCGAGGCCTTGTTCAGGGAACTGGCAACATCGGTGGCCGAGGTGACGGCCGTTGCGGCCAGAGCGGCATCGCTCGGCTTGGCGGCGTAAGCGTCCAGGCTCTTCAGCAGTTCCTTCATATAGGTGGCCGGCGAACTCTCATAATCGTTGCCGCCGAAAATGCTCTTCATTTCCTCAAGGCCGGTCAGAACCGTACTCTGGCCGGAAGCGAGAGAAGAGCTGGAAATCGTCTGCCTGAGAAGACTTTCATTCTGGGCACGGCCGTTGGAGACGATACTCGCTCCAGCCATGGTCGTGCCGAGAATGGCGGTTCGCTTGACGTAGTTAGCATTGCCGACATTGGCAATGTTCTTGGAGGTAACGTCCGTCTGCTTACCTGTATTATTGAAAATCGACTGCGCAGTATTCATTGCTGACGTGAGCGACATTCATCTGTCCTCGTGAGAAGTATTATCTCTTCAGATTGATCAGGACGTCCATCAAATCCGATCCAGTCTGGAAGACTTTCGAATTCGCTGTGTAGATACGCTGGGATTCAATCATGTCGGTGAGTTCGCTGGCGATATCGACGTTCGAGCCTTCCAGCGCGCCCTTCTGGATGTAACCGAAGCTGCCGGTCTGCGCGAAGCCGATGGTCACGACACCCGACTCGTTGCTAGGCAGATAGACGTTACCGTTCTGCGGGCTGAGATTGTCGACGCTCGGCACCGTGGCTAGCGCCAGCTGGTAGATATTGCGGCGACCACCATCCTGATAGACCGCCGTCACCAGGCCATCCTTGCCGATTTCGACGTCCTTGATCTGGCTCGGGCCGTTACCGTTCAGAACAGCGGTGCCAGGCGTGAACTTCGAGGAGAACTGCGTCATCTGCGACAGGTCGATCTCGATCGCCTGCGCCACGCCGCTGTTGTTGTCATTAATCGTGATCGAGCTATCCGATCCGGTGGTGAGCTTGTTGGTGGCGGGATCGAAGGTCAGGGTGACCGTTTCCTTGACGAGCGTAGCCGGGGCGGTTGCCGTATAGGGGAAGCCGCCATCCGTCGACTGATCCTGACGATAAACGGACACTTCCCACTGCGGATTGCCGGACGCATCGTTGTCAATGCGCGTGTAATAGAAGTCGTAAAGAACCTTGGCTCCGCCGCTGTCGAACGCCGTGAGCGACGTCTTGCTGCCAACCGTCGACGTTGCGACGTTGGCACTTGGGCGCGATCCCGCAGCAACGATTGCCTCATCACGATTAAGGTTGGCCGGGAAGCTGCCCTGTGTGGAGGGAGACGCCGTCAGACCGAAGTCATTGATATTGATGGCTTCAAGGCCGGTAAAGCCGTTGACGACCGCAGCCGGCGGGTTGGCGCCGTAAGGGTAACCCATCAGCATGAAGCCTGCCGCATTCTCCAGATAACCTTCCGAATTCTTCTGGAAGGAGCCAGCGCGCGTGAGGTAGGGTGTGCCTGCACCGTCCTGAACCACGAAGAAACCGTTGCCCTGAACGGCAAGGTCGGTGCTGGAGGTGGTGTAGGAGAGGTTGCCCTGCTCCGAAATGCTGTAGCGAACGTTGGACTGCACGCCGCCGGACGCATAGCTGCCCGACGAGGAGGGCAGAACGAGCGAGGAGAACGACGTCGATGCGCGCTTGTAGCCGGTGGTGCTTGCATTGGCGATGTTGTCGCCCACGGTCCCCAGCTTGTTCGCCTGCGCATTCATGCCGGACACACCGGTTCGCATAGTGCCGAAAATACTCATTCAAAAACCCTCGTGGTCATCTTTCAGGGAGAAGGTAAAGCGTTTGGCTTGCGTGAAGCTGTCGGAAATACCGCGTTTGAAAAAGACCACGCGGGTCAATGAAAATCATTGCCAATCAATGCTGTAGCCGAGGAAACGTTTGGAATCGACCGGATCGTAGCCAAGCTTCTTACGCAGCTTCTTGCGCAGCTTGCTGATGTGGCTTTCAACGACGTTTTCTTCGACGTCGTCATCGAAGATGCCGTAGATGGCATTGAAAATCTGCGCCTTGGAAACGCGGCGTCCGCGATTGGCGATCAAATATTCGAGGATGCGGCGCTCACGGCGCGGCAAGGGGAACACTTCACCACCCACTTCCGGGTCGCGACCATCGGAGAAAACCCGGATCGGTCCAGCATCGGTGAAGTTCGAGATGACCTGCAATCGGCGACGGATCGCCGCCGCTCGTGCAAGGATTTCACGAGGGTGTACCGGCTTGCGCACGACGTCGTCGACGCCGCTGTCAAAAAGCGCCAGCGTCGATTCCAGCGAGGGCTGGTCGCTGACCGCGATCACCGGGGCCGTCGTGCGATCCCTGATCGCCTTCGGCAAAGAAAAGCTCCGGTCGCCCTGGCCGATCAGGAAGGCTTCCACAGCCGCAAGATCGCTTTCCGCCGCCGTCGAGACCCACTCCCCGAATTCGACCGGATCGAACCCGGTCGAGGGAATGCCCTCACGCCCAAATAGAGATGTATAGCCGTCTTTAACGAGCTCGCGCTCATCAACCACTACGATCATTCGTCCGCCTCCGAATCAGTGTGGTGTTTTCCAATGAGGCATTGGTACGAATCGGGCGATTCAGGGACAACTGTAGGAAATCATCGATAGATATTAATAATTGATTAACCATTTTGTGCCGATTTGATCTATATATAGTGGGTATTAACCATATATGGCACAAAATTTTTGTGTAGAAATTTCAAAATTCCGAAAAAACCGCTTGAAATGCCTTTTTTCGATCAATCTATCGCCACATTTCAAAATACGAGTCCCGCGGCGCCTGAAAGCAATTTCAGGTTGTTAACCGTCGCAGAAATTTTTCGCGTTGGCGGTCCATTTTCCGTAGCCCGTCGCCACCAGATTGGCGATGACACGACAGACATATTTCTTCTGCGCCGGATCATTGTTGGGGCCGGCATGATAGCGCGCGACCGCCATGGTCCAGGTTTCATGCCTGTTGTGGAGGTTGCGCAGAAACATGGCGGCATATTCCACATTGCGGCGAGGATCGAACATTTCCCGTGCGGATGCGAAGTTTTCGCCATGGAAGTAATGATTTATCTGCATGCATCCGAGGTCGATCAGCTTGGCGCCGTTGCGCTTCGCCGCTTCAAAAGTGGTCAAAGCCTCCTCGGTGGAGGAGGCAAATACCGGTTTTCCCTCGATATTCATGGCGTTGGGGTCGAGACGCCCCTTGCGGCCCGTTTCGGTCAGCCCCACCGAATAGAGAATTCCCTCCGGCACGCCATATTTGCGGGCCGCCGACTGGATCTCTCTTTCACAGACACCTGACGTTGCCGAAGCGGACGCGTTCTCAGAGGTAGACGCCATTGTCAGCAGAAGAGCGGGCAGAGCCAGAAACGCCATCCATGCCTTCATTATGCACCCCCAAATTATCGCCATTGCCTTGCCGGTCGCCCCGTGCTCCGGACTCGTCACGGTTGCGCCCGGCGGCGGCCTGCTGACCCTGCTGCTGCGCCTGCTGATTTTGCTGATTGTTGCCTTGTGTGCCCGTTTGGTCACTCTTGTCGGAAGAAGCGATGCTGATGGTGATGTTATCGACCGTCAGACCCTGCGCCTTGAGACCATCGAGGATGCTCTTGCTGTCTTCCTGGAGCTTTTTATAGGCCGCAACACTCTCCACCGTCATGTGAACGGCAAGCTCGTCACCGGCAAGCCGCAGCGACATTGTCACCGATCCAAGCTCGATCGGCGTCATGTGCAGCTTCAGCGTATGGACGACCTTGCCGGTGCTGCTCTGAGCCGCCGCATTGGACAGCGACGAACCGGGCTGCATGGCGCTCACCCATTCCGGATCGTTGACGATCAGGCCGGTCAGGGCCGACGCGTTGGTCGAGGGCGCCAGGCCGATGAACCGCCGCGAATCGAGAACCGTTATGGTGTCGGTCGCCTTGCCGGTGCTTTCGCGTGCATCGAACTCGACACGGCCTTCACGCTGAACGGTGCTCATATCCAGAGCCCGCGCCGCGCCTGAGCGCGGAGACGAAAAACGGAATGCCGAGGCATCCCCCTCGTTTTCCGAAGCAGAACCCGCCTCGTTACCGGCTGGTGCGATCCCTGTCGGCATGTCCTTGACCGAATGCTCGACCTTGCCTCGGACAGGTTCAGCGCGGTCTGATTTCACCGCGTCGGCCTTGCCGGCAATCGCCTGTGCAATTTCCTCAAGCGGTGTCTTGGCCGTCGCCATATCGGCGGTATTGGCTGTCACCAGCCGCAGTTCCGCCAGCTTCGGATCGATCGTATCGTCCGTCACCTCGGCGTCCTTGTCGGCGTCGTCCTTGAGCTTCTTGCCGGTCTTGCCGTTTTCCGGCGTTGTGCGGGCCGTTTTCACGGCGTTTTGAAACTCGGCCACCGTCTCCTGGGCACGACCTTCGCCGGCATGCTCGTTGACGATCACATTGAGAAATGTTGCGGGCCGCTTGACCGGGACATCCATCTTTTCCGCCTCGCCATCGGGCTGCGCCTGCTGCTCTTCAGCCGGGTTCTCGTCCTGCTGATGCCGCGAATGCAGCGCCTGCGGCGGGCGCTCGTCCCGAACCGTGGAAAGGACATCGCCGAAACTGCCGCCCTTGGCGTCGTCCCTGACGCTGGCGCTGCCGGCGCGCGGATCGGATGGCGGCGCATTCATTATCGCATTGATGGCTGCGTCGATCATGGTGCCCCCTCGCCTTTCTTCAACAGGCTGTCGATTTCATCGAGCTTGCTGCGACCGCTCGTCACGAGTTGCCGCACGTTGTCGCCCTCATCGTCAGCCTTCTGGGTTTCGACCCGCCATATGCTTCTTGCATCGGCAGCGTTCGCTTCGTTTTCGGGCGCATTCCGCCCGGTGTCCTTCGTGGCCGCAGTGTCGGCCTCGACGCCGGACTGCGGAGAAGGAGGACGAACCACCTGCTCGGCAATCGCTCTTGCCGCCTCCCGCAAGGCCCTGTCCCGATCCGAAAGCTGCGCTTCGGGAATCTGCCCTATTGTCTCGATTGCGCTCACCACATCGGGCGTGCCGATGTTGGAAAGGCTTTCATAGAGATTTGCCTGTACTTCCGGCTCACCCGGCAGCGCAGGAGATAGCGCCTTCGCCTTCAAAGCCGCCATGCGCGCCAGCGAATCCTTGCCGCTGATCGCCGCGAGGCGGGAAAGCCGCAGATAGGCTTCCTTCTGCCTCTCGGTATCCATCATGGCGAAGGTTTCCTGTATCGCCTCCTCCCCGATGGAATCGGCGCGCTTGACCACCAGCGAGACCAGAAGGTCCGCAAACTGGCTGGCATAGGGCGAATGCAGGAACCGCCGCGCATAACGCTGCGCATATTCGACGCCGCGTGCCGCATCGCCGTCCTCGACCGCGATGGCGAGCGAACGGCGCAATGCGGCCTCCTCGACGATGGTACCCGGCGCTTCGAGCCGGGCGATATCGTAAAAACCAAGCGCCGCCAGCGGATCGCGCGGGATCGTCACATTGCCGCCGATCAGCGCAAGGTAGGCGCCAATCCGCTTGCCGCGATATTCCGGCACCATCGCCGCAATGCTCTGCGCGACAAGCGTTCCCTTGCCGGAGAGGTATTTGCGCAGGATATCGGCAACGCGGCTGTCGAAATTGCCATCCACATCGCGCGCGACCAGCAGTTCCAGCGTGGCCGGATTGCCGCCGCTCATCGCATAGATGAGCGCCGCATCGACATTGCGCGGATCCTTGAAGATCGCCGAAGGCGCGCTCTTCAGCCGCTCGTCGATGGTCTGGAGTAGAAACCGCTGCATTTCCGAAGCGGAATGGTCGCCCATGGCGACCGAATCCTGCACGAATTGCAGTGAGCGCAGCATGGCATAAGGCATGAGATTATCTTGCGACTGCGAAAACGCCCTGCCCGGCTCGGAGCCGAGACCGCAAAGCGTCGCCGCAAGAAGAAGCCAGCGTTTCGAGGTTTTCGTCACACTCACCCCCGATCGGCCTCAAGCAGAATTTCGATGCGGCGGTTAGCGTCCGCCAGAGGGTCCGCCGGCACCTGCAATCTGCGGTCCGCAAAACCCGAGACCTGCTTTACCCGCTCTTCCGACAGGCCGCCGCGCACCAGCATGTAATAGGCGCTATGGGCGCGATCCATGGAAAGCCGCCAGTTGTCATTGGCCTCGCCCTTGAACTGCCGTCCGTCGGTATGGCCGCGTATCACCACGCTGCCACCGCGCTCCTGAAGCAGTTTGCCGATTTTTTCCATGGCCAGAACCATTTCACGCCGGGGAACGGCCGATCCGATATTGAACATCGGCGTTTCCGTCTGGTCGGAAATGGTGAGCAGCAATCCGCCTTCGGCCGGCGTCACCACCAGACCTTCGGAAAGCTTGCCGGTAATGCCGGATATCTGCTTCTCGATCTCTTCGCGCAGCGTGTCGGCCTTTTCCCAGTCGGCGTCGCTGGCCTTTTGCTCTGCATCGCTCGCCTGGCGCGGCTCGTCCGGCTTTGGCTGTGCAAGCGCTGCCTGCTCGGCCGCACCGGGGCGCTGCTGCGGCACAACGGCGGCGACTTCCATCGGTTTGCCGTCTTCCGCCTTGTCGGCCAGTGTCTCGGACGCCTTGAGCGCGACCGCCTGAGCGTTTTCGGCCGCATCCTCCTGCTTGTTCTCGGCGACTCGCTGCTGTTCGACCGGTTTCTGCGGCTGATCGGCGCGGGTGATTTTCACCTGCTGGGTCCAGAAATCAGGATCGAACGGATCGCGATAGGCTTCACCGCCGCTAGCGCCGGTCGCCGGGCCGGAATCGGCGGCGCCGCCCTCGCCCTTGGCGCTGACATTGGCCTGCTGTCCCACCTGCTGGGCGATTTCCGCCAGCACGGAATAGGGATTTTCGAAAAAGTCGGCTTCGGAGAAGTTCGACTGCTCACCGGTCTGCGAGGTCAGGTCTTCGCCAGTTGCCGCGGCCGAGCCTTTGGTGACCTTTTCCGCCTGGATGTTGGACTGGTCCTTCTTCTGGACGCCCTCTTCCTTGTCCACCGGCTTTTCCAGCCCCTTGGACGAGGGTTTCTCATCGGACAGCTTGATCGGGTTGAAATAGCTGGCGACCGAGGCCTTGGTTTCCTCATTGGCGGCATTGACCAGCCACATGACGAGGAAGAACGCCATCATCGCCGTCATGAAGTCGGCATAGGCGATTTTCCACGCACCGCCATGGGCGCCGTCATGACCGCCCTTGTGGCGCTTGACGATGATGATCTCGTTTTTACCGTGGTGGTGATTTTCGCCTTCACTCATTTCATCACCTTGCGAAGACTGGACGCCCAGGCGGACATGCGCGTCACGAACACGCTTTCACCCAACTCGACGGAAAGATCGATATCGGTGGTCTCGGTAAATTTCATCGTTTCTTCTTCAAAGCCCGGCTGCGTCTTCAGCCGCTCGAACAAATCTTTCGGGCCTTTCACGACAAGCGTGACCCCTTCGCCATCCGGCATGGCGCTACGCACCACATCCGCCAGCGCCGAGACTGCCTTCAGCGACAGCTTTTCCGTCAGGACCGGAGCAAGGATATTGGCGGTCTGTTCGCTGAGATTGGCCGCAATCGCGTCGATACCCTCGCGCAGACCACGGGACAGGGAAGCCGCAATTTCTTCGAGGTGCCCCGAACGCAGGGCCTCCAGCTCGGCCGCATGGGCGGCGATCAGCTCTTCCCGCTCCGCCTGCATCTTCTCGGTGATCTCGCGGGCAGCATCTTCGCGGCCGCGGTCATAGGCCGCCTGCTTCTCGCTCTCCACATCGACGGGAGCAAATTCGTCGAAACCTGAAGCGCCATCGGCAAAACCGGACAGGAAATCCGTATCGGCCAACGGGTCGCCGAAGGTCTGCGCCGCCGGTTGCGGTTGCGCTTCACCGAAGTCCTTGAG
The DNA here is from genome assembly GCF_053522725.1 of Agrobacterium sp. 16-172Ci. NCBI lineage: Bacteria > Pseudomonadati > Pseudomonadota > Alphaproteobacteria > Hyphomicrobiales > Rhizobiaceae > Agrobacterium > Agrobacterium sp. 16-172Ci. The sequence continues at coordinate 509,975 of NZ_JBNWBW010000001.1, read as the reverse complement.
AAACCGTGCAATGGACGCGCTCATGCCTGCCCCCGGCAAAACAGGAGAAAGGGGCCAGACATGTTTCGTTGCCCGCGCGAATCGCAAAAGCCTCGCCGCATTTCCGGACGGAAAACCGGGGTCCACTTTTCCTGGAAATGCTCTAAGCCGTTTGGCGGCACCACCGTCATCCTCGCTACCCTGCCCGTCTCTTCCATGTTTCCCGGCCGGATCACGCCATGCGATCCGCCCCATATTGACCCGACGTTAGGTGTTCAAACTTGTGCGAGGATGAAGGCGGGCTCGATCAGGAAGCCTGCGCCAATTCATCCCCGCGTGCCAACGCCGGCCAGAGCCATTACTTGAAGAGCTGGAGGATATTTTCCGCATTGGCGTTGGCGATGGAGAGCGCCTGGATGCCGAGCTGCTGCTGCGTCTGCAGCGCCTTCAGCCTGGTCGATTCCTCGTTCATGTCGGCATCGACGAGACGGCCGATGCCCTTGTCGATCACATCCATCAGGCTGGAAACGAAGTTGTCCTGCATGCTGATGCGGCTCTGCAGCGAACCCAGGCTGGAAGCCGTGCTGGTCATCGCCTCAAGCTGCCCGTCGACGAAGGACATCATCATGTCGATGGCGTCTGCGTCGGTATAGGTCGTGCCACCGGCGGCAAAACCGCCCATGGCCGCGGCAACGATATCGAGATTGCCGAGATCGAGGGTGGAAACGGAAAAGCCGAGGGAACGAGCGGCTGAAGCCGCTCCGCTGCTGGTATCGTAAAACCAGTCGTTGCTGCTGGTGTCGCGATAGGCAGGAGAAACGGTGGTGCCGCCGCTCGACGGATCCGTCCCCGTCACCTTGACCCATACATTTTCGGCAAGGCGGAGATAATTGGCGGTGCCGTCGCTATAGACATTCGGATCCGTATTCGTATCCGTCGTTGCGGCATTCAGCGCGCCGATTTCTGCGTCGGTGAGCTTCGGTACGACAAAACCCGCCTGCGTCGCCGTGCCGGCGGTCGTCGAGGTCTGGGTGACTTCATATTCCGTCTTGCTGACGAAAACGGCGTTTTTGTCGAGAATGCCGAGCTTTCCGCCACTGAGGTCGAACAGGACGGTGCTGCTGTCGAGCGTGTAGTCAACGGTGGTGACCCCGACATTGCCCGAGCCAGTGCGGGTGAAGGATGCAACAACCTTTTTGGTGATCGATTCTTCAACCGGAGGCGTGCCACCGTTGCTGATACTGGCCTGCAGCCAGTTTTCACCCGAGAAGGAGGCCGATTCGGAGATGCTCTTCAGCTGTTCCTGAAGCTGCTTGATTTCATCCTGAATCTTGCTGCGGTCGGCACCCACGCCATAGGCGGCGACGAGCTTGGCCTTGATCTGCTTGACGACCTCGATCGTGCTTTCAAGCGCGTCATAGGCGGTATCGACCTTGGCGGCGCCCAGACCCAAAGCATCCTGCACGGCCGAAAGCGCATTATTGTCGGAGCGCATTGTCGTTGCAATGGACCAGTAGGCCGCGTTGTCCGCCGCAGTCTCGACACGATAGCCTGAAGACACGCGCGCCTGCGTCGTTTCCAGATTCTTGTCGATCATCCGCAGGGTTTGCAGCGCGGCCATTGCCGCCGCATTGGTCAAAATGCTGGTCATGGGGTCCACCCAACTCAAAATTTAAGAAAAAATCCGGCGCTGTGCCGACAACGAGCAGGGGCATCATGCGCATCGGCAATGGTCTGAACCGACCACCGCGACCTGCCGTTCGTTAACAAATCGTTAATACGATAGGTAACAAACAACGAGACTGATTTGCAAGGCGTTCCTCGCTTTCGCAGCCGGGTTTCGCATAAACCGGCAGGCTTCAGGCAAGCTCGGATTAAAACGCACCGGAATGAGGCTGCTGCGCCCGCGATTTCGGCGCGCGCAACGGAGATGACGGAAATAGGGAGCGGGTGATCCGGTTAAGCCGCTTCGCCCTGACGGGTGGGCACGAATCGGGCAGCCGTCAGGCTTTGACGAAGAAACTCGGTGTTCTCGTCCGGATTTTCCGAAGGATTCTGAAACGAGACGTGATTGATTTCAATCGCCGCATGTTCGTTGGCGAGCGTCAATCGCGCATAGACCGTGGCGCCCTTCGGCTTCAGTTCGAGATCGAGAACGATCTCCGGCGCGCCTTCCCATTCGAGCTTATATTCGCCGCCGGCGCCGAAATTGATCGTACCGGGATGATAATAAAGCTCCGCAGCCGATGAAACGAGGTCGGCGATACTGCCGTAGCACTCGAATCGAAGCAGCGAAATCAGGTCGGCCGGGTCTAACAATCGAAGTTCGGTGGCAATCGGGTTGATCGCCTCTGCGACGATCATTTCCCGCTGTTCGGAATAGGCGGATTTTTTCATTGGTTTTATTGAACCCGTATTTTCGATGACTTCATGGCGTAAACCCGGTGAACGAGCTCAGCCACAGCCTTGTAAAAGACTGGTGGAATCACACTATCTACCGAGACTTGCGCAAACATGGAGCGTGCAAGCGGCGGGTCTTCAAAAACGGGGATATTGTTTTCTTCCGCAATCTCGCGGATTTTCAATGCGATAAGGTCCTGACCCTTGGCGACGACGACAGGTGCGTCGCCTTCTTCGCGAACATAACGCAGCGCCACCGCAAAGTGTGTCGGGTTGGCGATGACGAGTGTGGCGCGCGGCACATTGTTGATCATGCGGCGGCGGGCACGGTCGCGGGCGATGGAGCGCTGGCGGGATTTGACCACGGGGTCGCCCTGCGACTGCTTGTATTCTTCCTTCACCTCATGCTTCGTCATCTTCAGCTGGCTGAACCAGTGGTGGCGCGTCCACAAAACGTCGACGGCGGCAAGCAGCGCGGTCGAAAGCAGAATAACGACCATCATCTTTTTGACGATCTCGACGACGCGGACGAAAATCACCTGCGGATCGGAGAACATCAGATCGATGAGGCTGTAAAAATCGCCACGCAGGGCAAGGAACATGATGACCGAAACGATCATGATCTTGAATACGGATTTGCCAAATTCAACGAAGCCCTGCTTGCTATAGATGCGCGTGAAGCCCTTCGCCGGCGAGACGCGCGACCATTGCGGACGCACCCGCTCAAGCACCGGCGACGGCAGGTTCTGGAAAAACGACGAGGCAAGCCCGAAGACGATGAACATGATCATCGCCGGCATGAGCAGATAGGCCATCGAGGTGCCGAGAAAATACAATAGCGACAGGGCATCCGGCCGGGTGCTGAGGTCCCACTGTTCCGGCTGGCCAAACAGGTCCTTCAATGTGACGCCAAGACGACCGGCGCCATCGGGCAGGAAGAAGACCAGGTAACAATAAAAGGCAAGCGAGGAGGCAAAGATCGGCACTTCGCGGGAAAAGGGAAGATTGCCCTTTTCCGCCGCATCGCGGAGTTTTTTCTCCGTCGGGGCTTCTGTTTTACTGTCCTTGTCCTGATCGTCTGCCAAGGCACGTCTCCGGGATCAAAAAAAGGCCCGCCGATCCCGGCAGGCCGTCATCCCCGAAACTAGCGTCCGTGACCGGCCATCGCAATGGCCGCTTCCGCCGTAAGGGCGGGTTATCAACCGGCTTCCGCTCAAGCGGCGGCCGGTTGTTCCTCCGCGGAAGCTTCCTTCAGCTGGATCTGGCCAGAATTGGCCAGCCGGATCGCTTCCTGCGCGACGGCGCGGCGTGCGATTGCCACTTCGCGGGTGTTGATCGAGGCCTGCGGCACCGCAAGGTCCGATTCGATCATGCGGCGCTGGCGCGGGCTGATGCTGGAGAGCACGCATTCCTTGATTTCCATCGTGGCGCCGCGCAGCGCCATCGTCAGAACATCGGCCGAGACATCGTTGAGCAGCAGGACGCGGCTGCGCTGCGGCATGAACATGAGGTCGTCGAAGAGGAAGATCTTCGGCTTGACCTTGTTTGCGGCTTCCTTGCTGAGCGTCTCGAGCGAGCTGAGCAACGTATCGACCTGCGGCTTGTCCAGTTCGTTCATCAGATCGGCAACCTTCGTGGAACCGCCGGCATTACGCTCGGCCTCGATTTCGTTGATGAGGTTGACCACACGCTTCTCGATGATCTGGGCAGCCGTCGGGCTGACTTCCTTCATATTGACGGTACGGTTCATGATATCGGCGCGCTGCTCTTCCGGAATGGTCAGGAGAACCTTAGCGCCGAAGGAAGAAGGCAGCATGGAGAGGATATAGGCGATGGTCTGCGGATGTTCGCGCAGCAGGAACTTGCCGACGAATTCCGGCTCAGCTTCCTGCAGGCGGTCCCAGATCGACGCTTCATAGGCCTGGAAGGCCGCGCGACGGCCAAGAAGGCTGTCCACCTCTTCAGGGGTGAGGCCCTCTTCGAGAATGCTCTCGATTGCCTTGGCATTGTCCATGAGGCCCGTTCCCTCGGTGAACAGGTCTTCGAATTCGGCGACTATCTGGGCAAGCTCATCGGGAGGAATGACACGCAGGGTCTGGGCCGAGGAAATGATCATCTGCAATTCGTGCTGCGTGAAAAATTTCAGCAGCTTGCCGGCGACGCCCTTGCCCATGGCAAGAAGCACCGCGGCCGCCTTGTCGGCCTGAGACAACGGTTTCCCTGCCAGGGGGTTACCGAAATCCTCGAAGTCCATCATGGTCTTTCCTCTCCGTCCCCACAGGGATCAGGCTTTCTTTGTACTCAGTACTTCAATCAATTTTACGCCGAAGCGCGTATCGTCGTCTTCCAGAACCGTTATTTCACCGCGCGCAATACGGCGGCCATTCACCATGATCTCGACCGGCTCGCCGATCTTGCGATCAAGCGCGATCGTTGCGCCCTCTTCAAGGCTCATCAGCCCCGAAACGAGCATTCTGCTGGTGCCAAGCACGATCTGGACATCGATCGGGATGTCCATGATCATTTCCATGTTTTCGGACAATCCGCTGCCAAGCGGCGCCTTAACGCCCGCAACCTGCGGGGCGGCGGCAAAATCATCCATCCCAAAATCGGCCGTTCCGCCACCGAAAGCGGAAAGGTCGGTATCCGTCGAGACCTCGTCCGTGCTGCCGAAATCGCCGAAGTCGCCGAAATCGGAGAGCGAACCTTCCGCATCCGTCTTGAGGACGCCACGCAGATCGCCGATAGCCTGGTCGAGGTCGCCGCCGTCTTCAAACGACGGCAACGCCGCATCATCGGTCACAGGTGTTTTCTTCGTAGCCATGCGCTGATTATTCCCTTTGAAACTTGCGTCAGCCTGCCCAGAACCCGAAAAGGCCAGGCAGGATTTAACCCATCAAATGTCGTAAGATCTCGTCGTCCGTGCTGACATTGTTCTTCACCCGAACCATGTAGCGGTCGCCGGACTTGCCGAATTCGCAATTGTAGAGCTTGGAACCGTTGGCGCTGACCTCGACGCCGATATCGTCCTGCTTCAGAGCCTGGAACGGGATGACATCACCGGCCACCAGCTTGGAAATCGTCCTGAGCGTCAGTGTTTCAAGCTTGATGCGCGCCTCGAGCGTGACCTGCGACCGCTTCACCTGCTCCGAGATCATCTCCATCCATTCCTCCTGCTTCTTCAGCGCCTGGGCTGAAGCCTTGGGGGCAACGATGGAGGTCTTGAGCAGGGGGCGCTGCGGCACGATCAGCGAGAATTCCGAGGATACCTTGCCGATAACGATCTTCATGCGGATGGTCACGCCGTAGAGGCCAGCGATCATCTCGTCGAAGGCGCTCTTTCCGTTGGAATTGAAGGGCGGCTCAATGGTCGCTTCAAAACCGCCCGGCGCGTTGACGCCGGAGCGCAGGACGCCTGCGATGCGGCCAAGAACCATGGCCGCGAGGTCGAGCTCGATATGGGACAGGCTGCGCTCGTCCGGTTCGCCGATCATGTCCGGCGACGCGCCCAGCATGCGCTCCATGAGCGCGATGACGAAGCCGTTGCCGACCGTCATCATGAAATTGGGGCACCAGTTGCGCAGGGAACAATCGGCAACCGCGACATTGCGCCCGACATTGGCGATCAGGTCGGTCATCAGTCCCGATTCGGAGCCGACATATTCGACGTCGATTGCGATGCCGGTCTCGCTGTGGAAGATATCAGGCAGGAATTCGCTGTAGAGATGGCCGATATCGGAACCGATCTTGGCGATTGTCTTGCGGTCGGACAGCCCTCCCGTCAATTTTGCGAGAAGGGCGGTGTCGATGGCGGGTGCTTGTTGCGCTGCAGCTTTTGCCATCGTCATGCCGCCTTGTTTTCGCCGCCGGGGTTCATCATCTCCTGTTCGACGGCGTCAATCGACGGCCGCTCGTAGTTGGAGATGGTCTTGCGGCCGTATTCGAGCGCGACCTGCGGCACCGAGCCGTTCATGTAGGCGATCAGCGTCTGCTTGACGATGATGTACAGGCGGTGCTGCTTGGTGCGGACGATCTTGACCTGGGACGCCAGCGGGTTGCAGATCGAATAGGACAGGATGATGCCGAGCATGGTGCCGACGAGTGCAGCACCGATCAGGCCGCCCAGCACTTCCGGCGATTCGTTGATCTTGCCCATGGCCTTGATGACGCCGAGAACCGCCGCGACGATACCGATGGCGGGGAAAGAATCGCCCATGGTGGTGATCGCGTGGTAAGGTTTCAGCTTGTCGTTCAGGATGGTCTCGATTTCCTCATCCATCAGCGCCTCGATTTCGTGGCTGCGGGCGTTGCCGATGATGATGAGGCGGACATAGTCACAGATGAACGAGGTCAGTTCCTTGTTTTTCAGAACCGAGGGCGCGCTCTGGAAGATCGAGGATTCTTCCGGATTGTCGATATGGGCCTCGATCTCGTTGCGCGATTTCGTGCGCAGATCGCGCATCAGCGAATAAAGCACGCCGAGCACGTCGAGATAGTTTCGCTCCTTCGGGACCGAATGCTTGAAGGCCTCGCCGAGCGCCTTGCCCGAGTCCTTCACGACCTTCATGGGGTTCGCCATGATGAAGCCGCCGAGACCGGCGCCGCCAATGATCATCAATTCGAACGGCTGAACAAGCACGTCCAGATGACCGCCCATCGCCATATAGCCGCCGATGATGCAGCCGAAGGTGATTATAAGTCCAATTACAATATTCATTGATCGACCACGCCCGAACAGTGTTCCATGCCCCCATGTCTAAAAAATGTGGCTTGCGTGAACCTGTCCGCAAAGCCTCTCCCGCGCTGCCGCCTCCAGCCAGTTTCGCACAAGCAAGCCACGGCACTATGCCGGCAAAGGCGGACGTGCGCCTTGAGATCGGGATCAAACGAGAGCGGCGGTTCAGTGACTTCCACCTACACCAGCTACAGACTGATCAGTCAGGATATCGGCAAATCGCTTGAGCGTGTGTCGGAGCAGCCCGACGTGGCGCGCGAGACCGAATATTACCGCGCGAAGATCGGCGATGTGAAATCCATCGACGACTTCATGGCCGATACGCGCCTTTACAATTACGCGCTGAAGGCCCACGGGCTCGAGGATATGGCCTATGCGAAGGCCTTCATCCGCAAGGTGCTGACGGAAGGCACCTCGGACAAGGACGCCTTCGCCAACAAGCTCTCCGACAGCCGTTATGCGGATTTTGCGAAGTCGCTGGATTTTGCCGGCCTGGGGGCCGCGGCGACCTCCACCGAGGCCGCCAAATCGGGCGTCATCGGCAAATACACCCGCCAGACGCTGGAACAGGAAGCGGGCGACGACAATAACGGCGTCCGGCTTGCCCTTTATTTCGAACGCAAGGCGTCAACCATTACATCCGGCCTCGACTTTCTGGCGGACGATGCGCTCGCGCAGGTGTTTCGCACGGCCTACAACCTTCCCGACGAGTTTGCAGCCGCCGATGTCGACAAACAGGCGGCGCTCATCGAAAAAGCCATCGATATCAATGATCTGCAGGATCCCGAAAAGGTCGGCAAGCTGCTCGAGCGTTTCACCATCATGTGGGAAATGCAGAACCCCTCCACGACCTATGATCCTCTTGCCGTTTTCGGCTCCTCCAGCGGCTACGGCATTTCCCCGGACCTGCTGATCTCCATCAACTCCCTGAAACTCGGAGGCAAATGATATGCAATCCGGACTATACGTCGCCCTGTCCTCGCAGATCGCGCTGGAGCGCCGTCTCACCACCATTTCCGACAATATGGCGAATGTGAACACGGTCGGCTTCCGCGGCTCCGAAGTGAAATTCGACGAAATGGTCGCCAAGAACCACAATGACATGAATGCCAGGGTGGCTTTCGTTTCGCAGGGCAACGACTATCTTTCCACCCGTCAGGGCGCTTTCGAGCAGACCGGCAACTCCTTCGATTTCGCCATCAAGGGCGACGCCTGGTTTTCGCTGGATACGCCCGATGGCCAGATTCTGACCCGCGACGGCCGCTTCACCATGCGTCCGGACGGCGCGCTCATCTCCTCGAACGGTTATCCCGTTCTCGATGCCGGCGGCGGTCCGATACAGCTCAATCCGAATGGCGGCCCGATCACCGTCGGTCTCGATGGCGCCATCCGGCAGAACGAAAACATCGTCGCCACCCTCGGCATCTTCCAGGCGGATTTCTCGCAAGGGTTCCTGCGTCATCCCAATAGCGGCGTGAAGCCGGTGGCCCAGCCGGTTCCGGTGATCAACAATCATGAAGTCGGCGTCGTTCAGGGTTATCTCGAACAGTCGAACGTCAACGGCATTTCCCAGATGACCCAGCTCATTCAGGTCAACCGCGCCTTTGAAAGCATCTCCTCGCTGATGCGCGATACCGAATCGACCTTCGGCGAAGGCATCAAGACGCTTGGCGGCGCGCGTTGAGGAACTGAGTAATGACAATGCCGGAATCCATGCTCTCGGCTGACGCCATTTCACCGAAGCTCGCACAGCTCGCCAGCTTGGCCGGGCATTATGCCGATCCGGAGTTTTCGGTGGCGCATGGCGGGCATGTCCGCACCATCGCCGCCGGGCACTATACGGTTTCCGGCCTGTCACGGCATGTGCGGCTCGGAGAATTCGTCGCCCATCGCAGCGCGACCGGCATTCATCTCGGCGAAGTCGTGCGCGTGGAGCCGGACATCTGCTATGTCTGCCCCATCGAGCCCGGCGAGCCGATCGGCATTCACGACACCGTCATCCGCAAGGGCGCCTTCCGCGTCTCGCCCGACGATAGCTGGTGCGGCCGCACCATCAATGCGCTCGGCGAACCGATCGACGGCCAGGGGCCGCTGGCATCAGGCATCGAGCGCCGTTCGATTTCCAACAATGCGCCGCCCTCAATGACGCGCAAAAGGGTGGAGACGCCTTTCAAGACCGGTGTGCGGGCAATCGATATCTTCTCGCCGCTTTGCCTCGGCCAGCGCCTCGGCATTTTCGCCGGTTCCGGTGTGGGCAAATCCACGCTGCTGTCGATGCTCGCCAAGGCAGACGCCTTCGACAAGGTGGTGATTGCTCTTGTCGGCGAACGCGGCCGTGAAGTGCGCGAATTCATCGAAGACACGATGGGCGAGAATATGAGCAAGTCCATCGCCGTTGTCGCGACGAGCGATGAAAGCCCGATGCTGCGCAAGATGGCGCCGCTTTCCGCCGTCACCATCGCCGAGCATTTTCGCGATCAGGGCGACAATGTCCTCTTGATCATCGACAGCGTGACGCGCTTTGCCCATGCCATCCGCGAAGTGGCGGTCGCTTCGGGCGAGCCGCCGGTGGCGCGCGGCTATCCGGCCTCGGTCTTCACCGAACTGCCGCGCCTTCTGGAGCGGGCAGGACCGGGCGCGGAAGGCACCGGCACCATCACCGCTATCGTCTCCATTCTGGTGGATGGCGACAATCACAACGACCCGATTGCCGATTCGACGCGCGGTATTCTCGATGGCCATATCGTGCTTGACCGCAGCCTTGCCGAAGAAGGCCGTTACCCGCCGATCAATCCGCTCGCCTCGATCTCGCGTCTCGCCAAGAAGGCCTGGACACCGGATCAGGAAAAGCTGGTGTCGCGCCTCAAGGCGCTGGTGCATCGCTTCGAGGAAACGCGCGATCTTCGCCTCATCGGCGGTTATCGGCCCGGCACCGATCCTGATCTCGACATGGCGGTGAAGCAGGTTCCGATCATCTACGAAACGTTAAAGCAGCTGCCGAACGAACCGGCGGCGCAGGATGCCTATGCTGATCTGGCGACCGCCTTGCGGAGCGGCGCGCAGAACGGTCAGCCGCAGGTAACTCCCAGAGCGAGAGGCTGACCCGTGAAGAAAAAACGGACCAACGATAGCCATGATGAAGACGTGCTGCCCAAGCCCGCTTTCTTCACGCCTGACCGTATTCTCGCATGGACAGGCATTACGCTTGCTGCCGCAGCAGCCTTCTTTCCCTGGTACGTTTTCTTCAACGAAGAAAAGTTCGGCATGAAAGTGGCGGGCGGCGACCGCACCCGCGATCTGCCCCATACCGGCCCGCGGGAAGTCTTCAGCGTTTCGCCGATGGCCATGACCAATCGCAACAAGGAAGACACCCCGCCGCCGGCGGAGTTGCCCGACATGCTGACGACGGCGACCGTGAACGCAGGCGGCAAGGAAAAGCAGAACAATCTGGCAGCCGGAATCGAGGACCAACCGTTCCCCGGCCAGACCTCCTTCCGTCTGCTGCATGTTTCCAACGGGCGCGCCCTGATCGAGGACGGTTCGGGCATGTATATGGTGAGGGTCGGTTCGACCCTGCCGGACAATGCGTTGCTGACGAAGATCGAACAGCGCAACGGCGAATGGCTGATAGAGACGTCTTCCGGCAAGACCTATCGTCCTGAAAAATAAAAGATTTTTCTCTGGTTCAAAAGGCGCGCCGCATCTGCCGGCGCGCCTTTTTTGTTTTTGGCAGGCCGCATCCATATCGGCGTCTTGCGCCGTTCCACGCCTTCTCCCCTCTCCGCAAGTCTGACGCAAGATTAGCCCCGTAGGTTCGGGCCATACGAGATGGAGAAGTCTATGCAACCGATTCAACTGTTCGATCTGGCATCCCGCCAAGCGGAATGGCTGAGCGTGCGGCAGGAAGTCGTGGCGACCAACATCGCCAACGCCAACACACCCAAGTTCCGCGCCAAGGATGTCAGCCCTTTCGAAGCGGTCATGCAGGCCACCAGCCAGCAGGTCGGCATGGCGAGGACCAACCCTGCCCACTTCGGCGAGAGCACACTCAGCGACAATATCGCGGTGCGCGACAACCCGGTCAATAACGAGATCGGCATGCAGGAATCGGGCAATTCGGTCGCGCTTGCGGAAGAAATGACCAAGACCGGCGAGATCAAGCGGCAGTACGAGCTGAACGCCAATCTCGTCAAATCCTTCCATCGCATGATGCTGATGACGGTTAAGAGGTAAGCCATGGATCCCTTGAGTGCGGCGAGCAAGATTGCCGGCAGCGGCCTGGAAGTGCAGTCCACACGACTGCGCATCGTCTCCGAAAACATCGCCAACGCCCGATCGACCGGCGACACCCCCGGCGCCGACCCCTATCGCCGCAAGACCATCACTTTCGGTTCAGAGCTGGACCGCGTCAGCGGCGTGGAACGCGTGACGGTGAAAAAGCTCGGCGTCGACCGTGGCGATTTCGTCAACGAGTACGATCCCGGCAACCCGGCCGCCGACAGCAACGGCATGGTGAAGATGCCGAACGTCAACATCCTGATCGAAATGGCGGACATGCGCGAAGCAAACCGCAGCTACGACGCCAATCTTCAGGTCATCCGCCAGACACGCGACCTCGTCGCCTCCACAATCGACCTTCTGAAGGCATCGCAATGATCGACGGTATCAAACAAGTCAGTTCCCTTTCGCTCACCCGCGGCGCAAGCGGCATTTCCTCGCTGACGGAAAGCGTTTTCGGCAGCGAGCAGACGACGCCCGCCCAGCAGACGGGCGCAAGCTTCGCCAGCGTTCTCGGCAATATCTCGGTGGATGCGATGAACAATCTGAAGAAGGCGGAAGTCGCTTCCTTCGAAGGCATTCAGGGCAAGGCGAATACGCGTGAAGTGGTCGATGCCATGCTTTCGGCCGAACAGTCGCTGCAAACCGCCATCGCGCTCCGAGACAAGATCGTGTCGGCCTATCTCGACATTACCAAGATGCAGATCTAGCCCAGCAGGAATATTGACATGAGAGCTCTTGCCATCGCTGCCACCGGTATGGACGCCCAGCAGACCAATCTGGAAGTCATCGCCAACAACATCGCCAATATCAACACCACCGGTTACAAGCGCGCGCGTGCGGAGTTCACCGATCTTCTTTACCAGACCGAGCGCATGCAGGGCGTGCCGAACCGCGCCAACCAGGCGATCGTGCCCGAAGGCGCCAATATCGGCCTCGGCGTGCAGACCTCGGCCGTGCGCAACATCCACACCCAGGGCAACCTGATCGAGACCGGCAACAAGCTGGACGTGGCGATCATCGGCCAGGGCTGGTTCCAGATCGAGGCGGCGGACGGTTCGACGCTCTACAGCCGCGCCGGCGCCTTCAACAAGAATGCTGACGGCAATCTCGTGACGATCGATGGCTATAACGTCATTCCGAACATCAATATCCCGACCGATGCGCAGGACATCACCGTTACCCGCACGGGCCAGGTGACCGCCCGTATCGGCAATGCCACGGAATTCACCGAACTCGGCCAGCTCACCATCGCCAACTTTGCCAACGAAGCCGGCCTGAAGCCGCTCGGCGACAACCTCTTTGCCCAGACGCCGGCCTCCGGCGACGCCGTCATCGGCGTGCCCGACGATCCGAGCTATGGCTACATCAAGCAATCCTACCTCGAAGGCTCGAACGTCGACGCCGTCAAGGAAATCACCGACCTCATCACGGCGCAGCGCGCCTACGAGATGAATTCCAAGGTCATCACCACCGCTGACGAAATGGCTTCGATTGTCAGCAAGAACCTGAAGTAAGAACGGAAAGGCAGGCGAACATGAGGTTTGGCCGGAAACATAGCAGCAGCAGAACGGCGCTCGTCCGTATATGCCTTGCGTCTGCCTTTTCACTGGGCGCCCTGACGCCCGCTCTTGCCCAGGCGCCGATGGCGCTGGTTCCCACCCGCACGATCTATCCGGGCGAGACTATCACGCCCGAACAGGTGAAGCCGGTGGAAGTGACCAATCCCAATATTTCCTCGGGTTATGCGAGCGATATCAGCGAAGTGGAAGGCATGATCTCCAAGCAGACCCTGCTTCCCGGACGCACGATCCCCGTTGCCGCCCTGCGCGAACCCTCGCTTGTGGTGCGCGGCACCAGCGTCAAACTCGTCTTCACCATCGGCAACATGACGCTGATGGCTTCGGGAACGCCGATGACCGACGGCTCGCTCGGCGAAATCGTGCGGGTGCGCAACATCGATTCCGGCGTCATCGTCAACGGCACGGTCATGAAGGACGGAACCATTCAGGTGATGGCGAAATGAGAGCGCTTCGTATCCTGGCCGCGGCCATTCTGTTTTCGGCCCAGCCCTTCCTTTCCGTTCCGGCAGCGCACGCGGATACATCCCGCATCAAGGATATTGCATCGCTGCAGGCGGGGCGTGACAACCAGCTGATCGGTTACGGTCTCGTGGTCGGCCTGCAGGGCACGGGCGACAGCCTGCGCTCCTCGCCGTTTACCGAGCAATCCATGCGCGCGATGCTGCAGAATCTCGGCATAACCACGCAGGGCGGCCAGTCGAACGCCAAGAACATCGCCGCCGTGATGGTGACGACCAATCTGCCGCCCTTCGCCAGCCCCGGCAGCCGTGTCGACGTGACGGTCAGCTCGCTGGGCGACGCCTCGTCGCTGCGCGGCGGCACGCTCATCATGACCTCCCTTTCCGGCGCGGACGGGCAGATTTACGCAGTCGCCCAAGGGGCGCTGATCGTCAACGGCTTTTCCGCCCAGGGCGATGCCGCGACGCTGACGCAGGGCGTCACGACCTCTGCCCGCGTGCCAAACGGCGCGATCATCGAGCGGGAGCTGCCGTCCAAGTTCAAGGATTCGGTCAATCTGGTCCTTCAATTGCGCAATCCCGATTTTTCGACAGCGGTGCGCGTCGCCGATGTCGTCAACGCCTTTGCGCGCGCCCGTTATGGCGATCCCATCGCCGAGCCGCGCGATTCGCAGGAAATCGCGGTGCAGAAGCCCCGTGTCGCGGATCTGACCCGGCTGATGGCGGAAATCGAAAACCTGACCGTAGAAACGGATACGCCGGCCAAGGTCGTCATCAACGAGCGCACCGGCACGATCGTCATCGGCGCGGATGTGCGCATCTCCCGCGTCGCCGTCAGCTACGGAACGCTGACCGTGCAGGTAACGGAAACGCCGCAGGTCATCCAGCCGGCGCCCTTCTCACGCGGCCAGACGGCCGTTCAGCCGCAGACGGATATCATGGCATTGCAGGAAGGCAGCAAGGTTGCCATCGTCGAAGGGCCTGACCTTCGCACGCTGGTTGCCGGTCTCAACAGCATCGGGCTCAAGGCGGACGGTATCATCGCCATTCTGCAAGGCATCAAATCCGCCGGCGCCCTTCAGGCGGAGCTTGTGCTGCAATGATGGAAACTCGGAAGAACAACTCTTTCCCGAACGGCCTTGTCCGCTTCGCGGCCGTCGCCTCGCTGCTTTTCCTGCTTCCCGCTGCTGGCGCGGAAAGCCAGCAGAACGTGGTTTCGGAACTCAGCACGCAGGATGAAATCCAGAAATTCTGCACCAACATCGCCGATGCGGCCCGCGACCAGCGCTATCTGCTGCAAAAGCAGGAGCTGGAAAAGCTGCAGTCCGACGTCAATGAGCGCATTGCCGTGCTGGAAGACCGCAAGGCGGAATATGAGGACTGGCTGGCCCGCCGCGAACATTTCCTCAATCAGGCGAAAAGCAATCTCGTCGATATCTACAAGACGATGAAGGCCGATGCCGCCGCGCCGCAGCTCGAAAAGATGCATGTGGAAATAGCGGCCGCCATCATCATGCAGCTGCCCCCGCGCCAGTCGGGCCTCATCCTCAGCGAGATGGATGCGCAGAAGGCCGCCGTCGTCGCCGGCATCATGTCGCAGGCAACCGATAAAAACACTTCGAAGGATCCTTCATGAGCACGCGTCGTCTTCCGGCCCTCCTCCTGCCGCTCGCCTTGCTTGCCGGCTGCCAGAACAACCAGACCCTGAAGGAAATCGGCAACGCACCCGCGATGAGCCCGATCGGCAGCGGCCTGCAATTCAGCCAGACGCCGCAGATGGGCATGTATCCGAAGCAGCCGAAGCACATGGCGAGCGGCTATTCGCTGTGGAGCGACAGCCAGGGCGCCCTGTTCAAGGATCTGCGCGCGCTCAACATCGGCGACATCCTGACCGTCAACATCCAGATCAACGACAAGGCCGACTTCGACAACGAGACCGAGCGCAACCGCACCAATTCCAGTGGGCTGAACTGGAAGGCCAAAGCTCAGATTCTGGGATGGACGCCGGATGCGGATTCCAGCATCAATTACGGTTCCGACACCGACACCCAGGCAAAGGGCAAGACCAAGCGTTCTGAAAAGCTGACGCTGCTGGTGGCCGCCGTGGTGACCGGCATTCTGGAAAACGGCAACCTCATCATCAGCGGTTCGCAGGAAGTGCGCGTCAACCACGAAATCCGCATCCTCAATGTCGGCGGTATCGTCAGGCCGCAGGATGTGGATGCACAGAACATGATCTCCTACGAGCGCATCGCCGAAGCGCGCATCTCCTATGGCGGTCGCGGACGTCTGACGGAAGTGCAGCAGCCCCCGGTCGGGCAACAGGTCGTCGACCTGTTCTCGCCGCTCTGACCTCGGCACACGGGAACGGGACTGACCCATGGAAAACGAACAGGCTGAGGGCAAGAAAAAATCCTCCCCTCTGGTCATGACCATCGCAGGCGTTGCGATCCTCACCCTGCTCGGCGCGGGCGGCGGCTGGCTGGTGGGCGGCATGATCGCGCCGAAGATCGCCGGCGCGGAGGCGCATGCCCCGGCTGCCGCCGGCGGACACGGCGAGAAAAAGGAAGAGGGCATCGAGAAAATCTCGGCCGAGGCCAACGGCATCGTCCAGCTCGATCCCATTACCACCAACCTCGCCTATCCCTCGACGAACTGGGTGCGGCTGGAAGTGGCGCTGATGTTCAAGGGGCCGGTCGAGGTGGGTCTCGCGGAAGAAATCCACCAGGACATCATGGCCTATGTCCGTACCGTCTCCCTTCAGCAGCTGGAAGGGCCGCGCGGCTTTCAATATCTTAAGGATGACATTCAGGAACGAGTTGACCTGCGCTCTCAAGGGCGCGTATCCAAGGTCATGTTCCGGACCTTTGTCATCGAATGATTCGATTTCTTGTAACCATCGCCGTCCTCCTTGCCTTGCCGGGTCTTGCCAGTGCCCAGCAATTCCCGTCCGATCTGTTCAACACGCAGATAGACGGCTCCGTCGCGGCATGGATCATCCGCACCTTCGGCCTGCTGACGGTTCTCTCGGTCGCGCCGGGCATCCTGATCATGGTCACGAGCTTTCCGCGCTTCGTGATCGCCTTTTCGATCCTCAGATCCGGCATGGGACTGGCTTCGACCCCGTCCAACATGATCCTGCTGTCGATGGCGATGTTCATGACCTTCTACGTCATGTCGCCCACCTTCGACAAAGCCTGGACCGACGGCGTGCAACCGCTTCTGCAGAACCAGATCAACGAACAGCAGGCCGTGCAGCGCATCGCCGAGCCCTTCCGCACCTTCATGAACGCCAATACGCGTGACAAGGATCTGAAGCTTTTCGTGGACATCGCCCGCGAGCGCGGCCAGGAAGTGATGACCGACAATGTCGTCGACTACCGCGTGCTGGTTCCCGCCTTCATGCTGTCGGAAATCCGGCGCGGTTTCGAGATCGGTTTTCTCATCATCCTGCCGTTTCTGGTCATCGATCTGATCGTCGCAACCATCACCATGGCGATGGGCATGATGATGCTACCGCCGACCTCGATTTCGCTGCCGTTCAAGATCCTGTTCTTCGTGCTGATCGACGGCTGGAACCTGCTGGTCGGCAGTCTCGTCAGATCGTTCAACTGACGGCCTCTGTGCCTGATTGACACCCGTTAACCCTGTTTTTTAACCCCGCGTGCCCAGCTACGCGGGTTTTGCGCGTTTTTACGTTTTGGTTACCAGTTTTTATGGCGACTTGGTAACTATATTTTTCAATAAAAAAATTACCATTTACCTAAATCAAAAAGTAACTATAAGTATTTTCCAATATTTCTTGGCGCTCAAATTAATAATTGGGCAATTTTTCGCTGCGAGTTTCTTTCTACACGCAGCGGGTTTGGTTTCTGAAACTAAGCATTTCCGAACCGAGTGGCATGAAGCCGAAACGTTGCGACCGGTAATACCAAACCCGGTATGTCCCCACTCCAGTATCTCGTAAAAACAAGGGACACATTTATTATGGCAAGCATTCTCACCAACACCAACGCAATGGCCGCTCTCTCGACCCTGCGTTCCATTGCTTCCGACCTGTCGACCACGCAGGACCGCATTTCTTCCGGCCTGAAGGTTGGTTCGGCTTCGGACAACGCTGCTTACTGGTCGATCGCGACCACCATGCGCTCCGACAACAAGGCTCTCGGTGCAGTATCTGACGCACTGGGCATGGGCGCTGCCAAGGTTGACACCGCATCTGCCGGTATGGACGCCGCCATCAAGGTTGTCACCGACATCAAGGCAAAGGTCGTTGCCGCCAAGGAACAGGGCGTTGACAAGGCCAAGGTTCAGGAAGAAGTCACGCAGCTGCTCGACCAGCTGAAGTCGATCGGCACGAGCGCGTCTTTCAACGGTGAAAACTGGCTCGTTTCCAGCGCCAACGCCACCAAGACGGTTGTTTCCGGCTTCGTTCGTGACGCCAGCGGCAACGTCAGTGTCAAGACGACGGACTACGCTCTCGACGCCAACTCCATGCTTTACACGGAAGCTACGCCCGGCACGATCGACGCCAACTCCGGCATCCTGAACGCCACCGGTGCGACGACGACTGTCGGCGCCAAGACCTACACCCAGATCTCCGTTCTCGACATGAACGTCACCACCGACGATCTCGACAACGCCCTCTACTCCGTTGAAACCGCTCTGACGAAGATGACCAGCGCCGGCGCCAAGCTCGGTTCGCTGTCTGCACGTATCGACCTGCAGACCGACTTCGCCGACAAGCTGTCCGACACCATCGAAAAGGGTGTTGGCCGCCTCGTCGACGCCGACATGAACGAAGAGTCCACCAAGCTGAAGGCTCTGCAGACGCAGCAGCAGCTGGCAATTCAGGCTCTGTCGATCGCCAACAGCGACTCGCAGAACATCCTGTCGCTCTTCCGCTAAGAGCTGAGCTTCTCATAGCCCTTCGGGGCTGGGGGACCCATTTTCTTCCCACATGCATTCGGGGGCTGACCAAATGCATATCCGGGCAGAAAGCATAAAGGTTCGATAGGCTGAATCGAACCGAATGCACCAGACAGGCCGCATCCCGAATAAGGATGCGGCCTTATCTTTTTTTTAAATATTTCGGGATACGCGCGCGCACGCGCGAGAGTTGTAATTTTGAATTTTCATAATGCTGATTTTCTTTTCCCGCTTATCAATTCATTAACCAAACTGGCGTTACCTAAGCTCATCGAAACGGCGAGCTAACGTTAAAAATCAGCCAGTTAGCAGGCATGATGCTGTGCGCCGTTCCCGGTGAAACCGGAATGTCCCTTCTTTAATCAGCCATTCAAGGGGCACACTACCATGACGAGCATTATTACCAATGTCGCAGCAATGTCTGCGCTCCAGACTCTGCGCACCATCGGCCAGAACATGGAATCCACCCAGGCACGCGTTTCCTCCGGCCTCCGCGTTGGCGAAGCTGCTGACAATGCTGCCTACTGGTCGATCGCGACCACCATGCGCTCCGACAACATGGCGCTTTCCTCGGTTTCCGACGCTCTCGGCCTCGGCGCTGCCAAGGTAGACACCGCTTCTGCCGGCATGGAATCGGCAATCGAAGTCGTTAAGGAAATCAAGGCAAAGCTGGTCACGGCAACTGAAGAAGGCGTCGACCGCACCAAGGTTCAGGAAGAAATCGATCAGCTGCAGAACCAGCTCGTATCGATCGCACAGGGCGCATCCTTCTACGGCGAAAACTGGCTCGTAGGCGCGTCGACCCTCGGCGCTACCACGCCCGGCACGGACCCGGACAAGTCGGTCGTTGCTGGCTTCGTTCGCTCCACCGGCGGTGCCGTTAACGTCACGACCACGAAATACGCCCTCGACAGCACCGCTACCGGCAACACTCTTTTCGGTTCGGTTGACTCCGCAGGCGTTCCCGATACGACCGGCATTCTCGGCACGACCGGAACGTTCACGACCGTCGCCGCCCAGTCCGTCTACACGCTGGACATCACCCAGTATGCAGCCGCAGACCGCGCCACCAACATGGCCGAAGCACTGACGCTGGTTGAAAACTCCCTGAAGGCAATGACGAGCGCCGCAGCCAAGCTCGGCTCGCTCTCCATGCGTATCGGCCTGCAGGAAGACTTCGCTTCCAAGCTGTCCGACTCCATCGACAAGGGCATCGGCCGCCTCGTGGACGCTGACATGAACGAAGAGTCCACCCGCCTCAAGGCCCTGCAGACCCAGCAGCAGCTCGGCGTTCAGGCTCTCTCGATCGCCAACAGCAACTCCGAAAGCATCCTGTCGCTCTTCCGTTAATCGAAGACCGAAAGCGAAAAAATCAACCGCGCCGAAAGGCGCGGTTTTTGTTTGTGCAATTGACTGCAAAATTTAGAAATTTCTTGATTAAGACTTCATTAACCAAATCACCGCTAAATCAGGCCATCGAAACGACTCGTTAACCAAGACGAAAAAGAGGTTAACAGGCATCACGCCGCGTTGTCGTTTCCGGCGATCCCGGAATGTCCCTTCCCATTTAGCCAGCTCAGAGGGGCAATTATGACAAGTATTCTGACAAACACCGCCGCCATGTCGGCGCTTCAGACACTGCGTGCGATCAGCGGCCAGCTCGAAGAGACACAATCCAGAGTTTCTTCCGGGCTGCGCGTTAAAACGGCTTCCGACAACGCCGCTTACTGGTCGATCGCGACCACCATGCGTTCGGACAACATGGCCCTTTCCGCGGTTCAGGATGCACTGGGACTGGGTGCTGCGAAGATCGATGTCGCTTATTCCGCAATGGAAAGCGCCGTCGAAGTCGTGAAAGAAATCAAATCGAAAATCGTCGCGGCAACTGAAGAGGGCGTCGACAAGACGAAGATCCAGGAAGAAATCGACCAGCTGAAAAAGCAGCTGGAATCGATTGCGCAGGGCGCATCTTTCAGCGGCGAAAACTGGTTGCTGGGCACCGGCGCAAAGACCGTCGTTTCCGGCTTTGTCCGTGACGGCAGCGGTTCCGTCAACGTTACGAAAACCGATTATACCCTTGTTGACACGACGACCGCGACGGAAACACCCAATGTGATTTTTGGCCTGACCGGCACGCCCGCAACGCTCGATACCACAAAAGGCATCATCGGAGAGGCCGGCGTAGCCTCGGGCATTTCCGTATGGGACATCGATCTCAAGCTTTTCGATAGCGCAACGCCGCCGACCTACACCATCGGCAATCTTCTCACCGATGTCGAAACCGCGTTTCAGTCGCTCAGCAGCGCATCTTCCGCGCTCGGCTCCATCAAGATGCGCATCGGGCTGCAGGAAGATTTCATCTCCAAGCTTACCGACTCCATCGACAGCGGCATCGGCCGCCTGGTGGATGCGGACATGAACGAAGAATCAACCCGCCTCAAGGCATTGCAGACACAGCAGCAGCTGGGCATCCAGTCGCTTTCCATCGCCAATACCAGTTCCGAAAATATCCTGTCGCTATTCCGTCAGTAAGCGGCGCCCGATGGCTACGGGCGGTTTCGTCCCGCTCTGGCAGCAACAGAATATTCGGATATGGAAACCGCGCTTCGCAAGGGGCGCGGTTTTCCATTTGCCGCGAAATGCGTGGCGCGCGCATGCATCAACCGCTGCAGGCGACCGGTTGAACAACCGCGTAAACATTTGAAACTTTGGAAAGAAATGGTGCTGCTAGAGAGATTTGAACTCTCGGCCTCTCCCTTACCAAGGGAGTGCTCTACCCCTGAGCTATAGCAGCATCCGGTGCCGAAGCGTTTGCTTCAGCATCAAGCGTGGCGGCCTATTGCCATAGGTTTTTGACGAGCGCAAGTCGCAAAACGATATTCTTCATCAAGCGGGGCAAAAAAGCGTGCCCCCTGTTGAAAAATACATTTTTCAGATATTGCTGAATCTATGAACGGACATCATGACAAACAGGCAAAGGCAGCGGTTTCCGCCGGCTCTTCCGCGGAAGCATCCGCCCCGGTGGCCGATGGCAAGCCGCAGGCGGGGCCTGGCGAAAAGGCGCGGCAGCGTGAGGCGGAGCGCAAGGCGCGGGCGGCCAAGAAGCTTCGTGAAAATCTTTTGAAGCGCAAACAGCAGGTTCGTGCGCGCCGTGCAGGCGAAGAGGACGAGACGATTGGCCTGCCTGCCGCAAAAACGGACGAATCATCCTCATAGAGAATTCACCAAGCATAAATTGAAACGCCGCGGAAATTCGTCTAAGGACGCGCCTTTCCGCAAGGCACGATAAAGAAAGGCGGGCACAGGCCCGTAGGGACGCATGGATCGCATCAGAATTACGGGTGGCAATAAGCTAAACGGCATCATTCCCATCTCCGGCGCCAAAAACGCCGCCTTGCCGTTGATGATCGCATCGCTTCTGACCAGCGACACGCTGACGCTCGAAAACGTGCCGCATCTGGCGGACGTGGAGCAGCTCATTCGCATTCTCGGCAATCATGGCGTCGATATTTCCGTCAATGGCCGCCGCGAAAGCCAGGGCGAGGCCTATTCCCGCACCGTGCACTTCACCTGCCGCACCATTGTCGATACCACCGCCCCTTACGAGCTGGTGTCCAAGATGCGCGCAAGCTTCTGGGTCATCGGCCCGCTTCTGGCGCGTGAGGGCCGCGCCCGCGTTTCCCTGCCCGGCGGCTGCGCCATCGGCACGCGCCCGGTCGATCTGTTTATCGAGGGCCTCGAAGCGCTCGGCGCAACGATGGAGATCGATGGCGGCTACATCAACGCCACGGCACCCAAGGGCGGCCTGATCGGTGCGGTTTACACCTTCCCGAAGGTTTCCGTCGGCGCGACACATGTGATGCTGATGGCTGCAAGCCTTGCCCGCGGCACCACCGTCATCCACAACGCAGCCCGCGAGCCGGAAGTGGTCGACCTGGCGCAATGCCTGATCGCCATGGGCGCGAAGATCGAAGGCGCCGGCACCTCCACCATCACCATCGAAGGCGTGACCTCTCTCTCCGGCGCGCGCCACCGCGTTCTGCCGGATCGTATCGAAACCGGCACCTATGCCATGGCAGTGGCAATGACCGGCGGTGATGTGGTGCTGGAAGGCACGCGCGCAGCGCTGCTCGACAACGCACTCGATACGCTCAGGCTCGCAGGCGCCACGATCAGCGAGACGGAAACCGGCCTTCGCGTCGTGCGCAACGGCAACGGCATCCAGCCGGTCGATATCGTCACCGAGCCCTTCCCCGGCTTCCCCACCGATCTGCAGGCGCAGTTCATGGCGCTGATGACCCGTTCGCAGGGTGTTTCGCATATCACCGAAACCATCTTTGAAAACCGCTTCATGCATGTGCAGGAACTCGCCCGTCTCGGTGCGAAGATTTCGCTTTCCGGCCAGATGGCACGCATCGAGGGTGTCTCCCGCCTGAAGGGCGCGCCTGTCATGGCGACCGATCTGCGCGCTTCCGTATCGCTGGTCATTGCCGGCCTCGTGGCGGAAGGCGAGACCATGGTTTCGCGCGTCTACCACCTCGATCGCGGCTTCGAACGCCTTGAGGAAAAGCTCACCCGCTGCGGTGCGCTGGTCGAACGCGTCAGCGATTGATCCTGTCTTCGCCGCTCATCCGTTTTCTACCCGTTGCAGAGTGGGCCCGGACTGCCTATTTCCAATGTAAGTCATGGAAATAGCGGTCCGCACCGCAGAAGAAGGAAGAAAAAGATGAGCGGCCTGAAATTGCTCGCGCTGGATACTGAAGATCTCTCCGTCATCTCGACGCATATGCAGGACAGTGTCTTCAAGCTGAAGGATGTTGCCTTCGAGCCGAAGCACGGCCAGTTCACGCTTTCCGCCAACCGTTTCGTCTGGGAAAGCACTGACAAAAAGAACCTGCCGCCGGAACGCTGCCGCAGCGTCGTTTTCCTGAAACGTGTCTCCGCCGTCCGCTCGCACGGCATCAACCGCGCCGACAGGGAACAGGTGCTGTCGCTTCTCGCCATCCGCTTCGTGCAGAACGGCGAAGGACCTGATGGAGCCGTGGAATTGACGCTTTCGGGCGGCGGCGCCATCGCGCTCGATGTCGAATGCATCGAGGCGCAATTGACCGATGTGAGCGGCGCCTGGGAAACGGCTGCCAAACCGCATCATCCAGACAGCGAATAAGCACACCGCACCATTGCAACGGTTGCCTTTCGTCACCGTTTCGATTTATGCCACATACCAGAGCCGCAATTTTTCTGCGGAAGTTCGTGCACCTCGCGGGATCGCCCGCGGGGACAATGAAAGGGTAATGGCGTGGCAATCTGGCTGGAGCAGGCGTCGGCGGATTTCGAACAGAAATTCGCGGCCTTCCTGACAACCAAGAGAGAAGTTTCCGAAGACGTCAACGCAACCGTTCGCGACATCATCAACGATGTCCGCCATCGCGGCGATGCGGCCCTTGCCCATTATTCCCAGAAATTCGACGGCATCGATTTCACCAAGGTCTCGATGCGTGTCACGACGGACGAGATCGATGCGGCCTTCGCCGCCGTCGACAAGAGCGTCATCGAGGCGCTTGAACTCGCCGCCCGGCGTATCGAAAAACACCATGCACGGCAGATGCCGAAGGATGATATTTACGAGGACGATATCGGCGTGGGCCTCGGCTCGCGCTGGACCGCCATCGAGGCCGTGGGCCTTTATGTGCCCGGCGGCACGGCCAGCTATCCAAGCTCGGTGCTGATGAATGCCGTTCCTGCCAGAGTTGCCGGTGTAGAGCGCATCGTCATGGTCGTTCCGGCCAATGGCGGCGCGGTCAATCCGGCGGTGCTGGCTGCAGCGCGTATTGCGGGCGTCGAGGAAATCTATCGCATCGGCGGCGCGCAGGCCGTCGCCGCACTTGCCCATGGCACGGAAACCATCGCGCCGGTCGCCAAGATCGTCGGCCCCGGCAATGCCTATGTGGCGGCCGCAAAGCGCCAGGTTTTCGGCACCGTCGGTATCGACATGATCGCCGGTCCCTCCGAAGTGCTGGTTATTGCCGACAGGGACAATGATCCCGACTGGCTTGCCGCCGATCTTCTAGCACAGGCGGAGCATGATCGCGGCGCGCAATCCATCCTCATCACCGACAATGCCGAACTCGGCAAGGCTGTTGAAGCCGCTGTCGAGCGGCAGCTGAAGCGCCTGTCGCGCTCCGAGACGGCGGCGGCAAGCTGGGCCGATTTCGGCGCGGTCATTCTGGTCGAAAAGCTCACCGACGCCATTCCGCTCGCCAACCGCATCGCTGCCGAGCATCTGGAACTCGCCGTCGATGACCCGGATGCCCTGATGGCGCATATCCGCAATGCGGGCGCGATCTTCGTCGGACGCCATACGCCGGAAGTGATCGGCGATTATGTCGGCGGCTCCAACCACGTGCTTCCGACGGCGCGGTCGGCGCGCTTCTCCTCCGGGCTTTCGGTGCTGGATTTCGTCAAGCGCACCTCGATCCTGCGGCTTGGACCGGAGCAGCTGCGACAGCTCGCGCCCGCGGCCATCACCCTTGCCCGGTCCGAGGGACTGGACGCGCATGCGCGTTCCGTCTCCATTCGCCTCAATCCGGAAAGTTAAGCGATGGCTTCAGGCGATTTCCGGCTTTGCGACGTGGTACTGGACGACAGCATCGGCCGGTCCACGCCCGACGTGGAGCATGAACGCGCCGTCGCCATTTTCGACCTGATCGAAGAAAATAGCTTCGAACCCTTCGGCCATGATGGCGGCCCCTATCGGCTGCATATATCGCTGGTCGATGCCAAGCTGGTTTTTTCAATCCGCACCGAAGACGAGAAGGATGTCGCGACCCATATTCTGTCGCTGACGCCGTTCCGCCGCATCATCAAGGATTATTTCCTGATCTGCGAAAGCTATTACGAAGCGATCCGCTCCTCTACGCCGAGCCAGATCGAGGCGATCGACATGGGCCGGCGCGGCATTCACAATGATGGCTCGCAGACGCTGATGGACCGGCTTTCGGGCAAGATCAGGATCGATTTCGACACGGCGCGCCGCCTCTTCACCCTTGTCTGCGTGCTTTATTGGCGGGGTTAGAGATGATCGATCCTGCCGCAGCGCCAAACGAGGGACGAGCGCCCAAATCGGTCCTCTTCATGTGCGGCATGAACTCCATCCGTTCCCCCATGGCGGAGGTCATCGCCAAACGGCTGGTGGCGCCCGGCATCTACATCCAGTCCGCCGGCGTGCGGGCCGGCGAGCGCGATCCATTCGTGGATGCGGTGCTGGAAGAACAGGGTTTTTCGCTGGGCAAGCACAAACCACGCACTCTGGACGAGATCGAGGATGATTTTTTCGATCTGATCATT
Organism: Agrobacterium sp. 16-172Ci; assembly: GCF_053522725.1. Lineage (NCBI taxonomy): Bacteria > Pseudomonadati > Pseudomonadota > Alphaproteobacteria > Hyphomicrobiales > Rhizobiaceae > Agrobacterium > Agrobacterium sp. 16-172Ci. Next base: position 484,266 of record NZ_JBNWBW010000001.1, on the reverse strand, counting down.
ACATTGACGCCAGAAGCCCATCACGCCGCACTGGAACTGACGCGCTCAAATTCGCTGGACGTGGTCTATTGGCCGACCATGGACCCAACGGTGATCACAGGCACGCGCGAGCAGATTCTCGACGCCTATCGCGAGGTGCGGGACCACCTGGCAAAGCTGATCTCGGAACGACTGCCGAGGCGGCAGCAGCCGGTGGCGGATACGCTTTCAAAAGACTGAAAACTGCCTCGGCCTGTTAAAATCAATCGCGATTTTCAAGCCGATGCTTTAGAGGTTCACAAATGTGCCGGGATTGTGTAGTTTCCGCGCAATTTTCCCGGACTCGATATGTCCGGCACTATCAACAGGAAGAAAACCCTTACATGACAAAAGAAGAAGTCCTTGAATTCCCGGGCATCGTAACCGAATTGCTGCCGAACGCAACATTCCGCGTGAAGCTTGAGAACGACCACGAAATCATCGCCCACACGGCGGGCCGCATGCGTAAGAACCGTATCCGCGTTCTGGCAGGCGACAAGGTGCTGGTCGAAATGACGCCTTACGACCTCACCAAGGGCCGCATCACCTATCGCTTCAAGTAATCCACGTTCCGCATCGGACGCCCGGGCAGCGCAATGACCAATTCAAAACAAAAGCTCGTTCTGGCATCCGGCTCGCCGCGGCGTCTGGAGCTGCTGCATCAGATCGGTATCGAACCGGCACGTCTGATGCCGATGGATATCGACGAGACGCCGGCCAAGCTCGAGCATCCGCGCACGCTCTGCCGCCGTCTGTCATTGCAGAAGGCGGAAGCCGCGCAGGCCGCGCTGAAGAACGAACAGGCGTGGAAAGACGCCTATGTTCTGGGATCCGATACGGTGGTCGCCGTCGGTCGCCGCATCGTCGGCAAGGCCGAATATACGGAAGAGGCCTCGGCGGCGCTGCATCTTCTCTCGGGACGCAGCCATTGGGTCTACACCGGCATCTGCCTTGTGACCCCCGGCGGCAAGATCCGCCAGAAGGTGGCGGAGACCAAAGTTCGCTTCAAGCGACTCTCCACGCGGGAGATCGAGGCTTACATCGCGTCGGGCCAGTGGCGCGGCAAAGCGGGAGCCTATGGCATCCAGGGCATTGCCGGCGCATTCGTGCAGAAACTGACCGGCTCCTATACCAATGTCGTCGGCCTGCCGCTTTATGAAACCATGTCGCTTCTTTCCGGAGAAGGATTTGAGGTGACTTCGGGCTGGCTCGAAGGATAGGCCATGGCAAAGTCCCCCACCGAAGGCGCTGGAAACGTCACCCCGCTTCGCAAATCCCAGCCATGCCCTGAATGCGGGCGGCCCTCGACGCGCGAAGACTATCCTTTCTGCTCGGATCGCTGCCGCTCGCTCGATCTCGCCCGCTGGCTGAACGGCTCCTACGCCATTCCGGTTGCGGACGATGAAAGCAGCGCCGGCGGACAGGACAGCGGCAAGAATAACGCCGAATGAGAACCTGCACCGCCGGAAACTTCGGCGGTGATTGCATAAGATTTTCAGAGCAACCGCTCGCACCACATATTCACCGGGTTGCCGACAGCCCGAAAAACCATATCAGAACCGGCTGACGCCTTTTTCCGCCAGCCCCTTAAGGTCTTGCGATGGACGCAGGCTTGCAGAAGAGAGTGAGCCATGGCGCGCTGCTGTTTGCGGTGCTGGCCGTTTGCCTTGCCATAGGCGCAACCGTGCTGCTGGCCAATGACAAGAAGCACCTCAAAAGCCTGCTGGCCTATCTCAATCTGACGCCCGCCATACAATCCGCCACGCCACCGAAGATGAACCCCGTCAAACGGCAGAAACTCGCCACCCAGAAAGTCTCGCTGCCGCCGCATCTGCTGAAGTTCGAGCAAGTGGGCGACAGAGCATCTTTTGCCCGCGATTTCGTTGTTTCCGGCAAGGAGCTTTGCGAACGCTTTACAGCCGCAGGTTTCTCAAACCCGCAGGGCTGGCACGCGAGCCCGGTCAACATCCGCAGCTTCGAATGTATGGCCGATCTTGCGGCAGGAAACGCATCGGACCCGGCCGAGCGGGCATCGCTCTTTCTTGAAATCAGGGGCGAAGCGTCCGGAGAAATTCGCTCCATCAGGATGAAGGCCGTTGCGCCCAAAACGCCGGACGGAGCGGCCGTTCTGGCGAAGCTCGATGAAGCGCTCGCCATGATTATCGGACAGACACGCTGGGCCGATCTGGCGGACATGCTTGAGCCGGCACGCCGGATGCAGCCCTATCACGCACAACATTTCGGTATTTCGGTTTCCATGAAACCGGAACCGACGGCGCCGCATCGCCTGAACGTGATTTTGCTCGCAAGCGAACAATCGCCGGGATTGAAGCTGACACGCAGCTTCTTCGACAGGGATCGCTGGCTTAGCCCAGCCGCTCCACTGGATCGGCCGGCGCCCTATGCGTCCGTCACGAAAGACCTTATCCGGTGAGGCGAAGGCCGCTCAGCCTATTGCAGCCAGCTTGCGCCGCACCGGCGGAATCCTGTCGCTTTGCTGGGCCTGACGTTTGGCCTCCCACTGGAGCGCTGTGCGAACGATTGTCGCCAGATCGTCGAAGCGGGGACGCCAGCCCAGTTCCGACTGGATACGCGACGAATCTGCTACCATGGTCGCAATATCGCCCGCGCGGCGCGGACAATGGATGATCGGGAAATCACGTTCCGATTCCCGCTGTACGGCCTGCAGGACGTCCAGGACCGAATAACCGACGCCATAACCGCAATTGAGCGTGCGGGTGCCGCCACCGGCGCGCAGATGCGCCATGGCCAGCATATGGGCGTCGATCAGGTCGCTGACATGAATATAGTCGCGGACGCCGGTGCCATCGGCGGTCGGGTAATCCGTTCCGTAAACTTCCACCTGGTCGCGGCGACCGGTTGCGGCTTCACAGGCGACTTTGATGAGGTTGGCCACGCCCGTGGGCGAAGGCCCGGCGCGGCCCTGCGGGTCGGCTCCGGCGACGTTGAAATAACGCAGCGCCACATAGTTGAAGTCATGCGCCTGCACGACATCGCGCAGCATGATTTCAGAGGCGAGTTTCGACAGGCCGTAGGGGTTTTCCGGGCTGAGGATCGCGGTTTCAGGAACCGGGCCATCAAAGGGCTGGTTTCCATAGACGGCGGCTGTCGAGGAGAAGATGAAATTGCGGATGCCATGGGCGACCGCCGCAGCGACGAGGGCGCGGGTCGTGCCCGTATTGTTTTCGTAATATTCGAGCGGCTGGCTGATCGATTCAGGAACGCTGACAGAGCCTGCGAAGTGGAAAATGGTCTCGATCTGGTTTTCTTCGAAAATCTGGTCGAGCAGGGCGCGGTCCGCCGCATCGCCCAGATAAAAACGCGCCGCCGGCGCAACAGCCCAACGCGACCCCGTCGAAAGCCGGTCGACAACAACGACCTCTTCCCCGGCATCGAGCAAAGCCCACACCATGTGGCTTCCTATATAACCGGCCCCACCCGTGACCAGAACAGCCATGACACTACTTCCCTGTTTGCTTTTCTTGAGCTCATCAAAGCCAATAATTCTTCATCATTGATTACTTGCACAGCGAATACGCGACCAATGCCCCGCCCCATTTAAAAGGTGGCTTACGATTGGTTAGCGCAATGAAGTGCTTTTTATCTATTAGTGAAAATGTTCTCATAAATGGAACAAGGAGCGCATATCACAGAAAATCCCCCACGTCGATGGTTGCGCCGTGGGGTTGCAGTTTTAGGTCTTCGCTGTGATTTTGTTGTCGATTTCCCTACCGCAGCGCGATCCCGGCGCGGCAGGAGAAACCATTGCACGGAAAGCCGACGCTTACCTGCCGAGGATATAGGATGCCAGCCGGCCGGCCGCGTCTTCTATCTGCCTGGGGTTGCGCAGGAAACAGGCGCGGAGAAACAGTTCTCCTCCCGGGCCAAAGGCCGTGCCGGGCGCAAGACCAACCCCGGTCTTGTCGACGATATCCAGCGCCGTCGCCCGGCTGTCCGTCACGCCGTCAATCTTGAGGAAAGCATAAAGGGCGCCGTCCGGCTTAAGGGTTTCCACACGGTTCGTCGCGATGAGCGCATCGCAGAGAATGTCGCGGGATGTCAGAGCGCGTTCGTAATTCTCCCGGACGAAACCATCGCCGTGATCGAGGGCGGCGACCGCGCCGCGCTGCATGAATTGCGCCACGCCTGAGGTGGAATATTGAATGAGATTCTCGATCACCTGACCGATGGCAGGCGGGGCGACAAGCCACCCGACGCGCCAGCCGGTCATGGACCAGTTCTTCGAGAAGGAATTGGCGAAGACGATCTTGTCGTCCGGCTCCATGACGTCGAGGAAGGACGGCGCACGGCTGCCGGAATAATGATAGAGCGCATAAATCTCGTCAGCGACGATCCACAGATCGTGTTTGCGGGCGAGAGCCAGAACGTCGCGGAGATTGTCGAGCGTCGCCGTCCAGCCGGTCGGGTTGGAAGGCGTATTGATGAAAAGCGCCTTCGTCTTATCCGTGATCGCGCTTTCCAGCCTGTTGATGTCGAGATCCCAGCGGCCGTCGCGGAAATCGATACCGACCGGAACCGCCTTCGCACCCGCCACGCCGATGGCGGCGACGATATTCGGCCATGTCGGAGACAGATAGACCATTTCGTCGCCCGGCGAGGTCAACGCCTGCACGGCTAGCACGATGGCCTGCATACCGGAACCGGCAGCGTAGAAATGCTCCGGCGGCAGCGACGCTGCGAAATGGCGCTCGTAATAACGGCTCAGCGCCTGGCGCAATTCGGGAATGCCGCGCTGCCAGGTATAGAAGGTTTCGCCTTTGTTCAGCCCATCGATGGCGGCCTGATTGATGAAGTCTGGGCTCGGCAGATCGCCTTCGCCAACCCAAAGCGGCAGGAGATTGTCCCGCCCCCGGGCATAATTCACGACTTCAACAATGCCGCTCTCGGGAGCCGCCAGAGAGCGCGCACTCAGACTGTTCAAAATGGACATTAAAGACACTCCGTTTGGTGCCTTCTTATCGCATCGAACCAGCCGTGTGCATGATATTCCGTGAGGAGATCATGGATTTTCTTTATGGGTCATCCCCGGTAGGAACAAGCCGGCCGCATGGGCCGGCACATCAGGCCGGAGACGATGGCGACAATCAACGCGTCTTCAGCAGATCGCGGATTTCGGTGAGGAGCTTGACGTCTTCCGGCGGCGGTGCCGCTTCCGCCTTTTCTTCAACTTTCTTGCGCTCAACGGAGGTGCGCAGCGTGTTAATGCCCTTCACCATGAGAAAGATGATCCAGGCCAGGATAAGGAAGTTGATGACGGCGGTGACGAAGCTGCCGTAAGCAAAAACGGCACCCTGAGCCCGTGCGGCTTCCAGCGAAGGCGCGGTGACATTTGCACTCAAGGGCAGGAAGTAGTTCGAGAAATCGAACCCTCCGAAAATCGCGCCCACGATTGGCATAATCAGATCGTTCACGACAGACTCAACGATCTTGTTGAAGGCTGCGCCAATAATCACTGCCACGGCCAGATCCATGACATTGCCGCGGGCAATGAAGGTTTTAAATTCGTTAAGCATTCAGATTGTCCCTCTCTCCTGCTTCGCGAGCTGAAGCTATGTGACTGTCCCTACGGGTTAAACCATATAGGGTACGGGCTTCATTTGGAATCCGCGGGATTGCATTTATTAGCTTTTTTGCACGCTCGCCTTGAACTTTATGCTCAGACCGCGCTCATTCTCAACGGCGCGGAATTCGCCTATGCTTGATATCAGGGAATTCTTGCATGGGGAGGATGCGTGCTTCCTGGGTGGATCATATTCGGTTCGGCCTTCGCTTATGTCCTGCTGCTGTTTGCGGTTGCAAGCTATGGGGACAGGAAGAGCCGCAAAAGAAACGCTCCGAACAAGGGGCGTCCGTTCGTCTATGCGCTCAGCCTGGCGATCTATTGTACCTCCTGGACGTATTTCGGCGGTGTGGGGCTTGCGGCAGACAGGGGGCTGGAATTTCTCGGCATCTATACCGGCCCGATCCTTGCCTTCACCATCGGCATGCCGATCATCCGCCGCATCGTCGAACTGGCGAAAACGGAAAAGCTGACATCCGTTGCGGATTTCATCGCCGCCCGTTACGGCAAGAACTCCACAGTGGCGATGATCGTCGCCATCATCGCTCTCGTCGGCGCCATTCCCTATATCGCTCTGCAACTGAAAGCCGTTTCCAGCTCGGTGGCGACGATGGTCGATCCCGGCGATTACGGCATTGGCAGCGGCAATCTTTATTTCCTCGATCTGCCGCTGGTCGTCACCATCGTGATGGCGGGGTTTGCCGTCATGTTCGGCACCCGCCACACCGATGCCACCGAACATCAGGACGGGCTCATTCTGGCGATCTCGATGGAATCGCTGGTCAAGCTCGTCGCCATGTGCACCGTCGGCTTTTATGTGCTCTTCGTGCTCTTCGACGGTCCCGTGCATCTGTGGCAGCTCGCCTCCGATAACGAACAGGCCATGCGGGCCATATCCTATCACACGCCCGTCAGCCGCTGGATCGTTATGACACTGCTTTCCGGCTTCGCCATCATCCTGCTGCCGCGCCAGTTCCACGTCACCGTGGTTGAAAACCGCACGCCGCAGGAGCTGCGTATGGCGGGGTTCCTGCTGCCGCTTTATCTCATCGCGATCAACATCTTCGTGCTGCCGATAGCGCTGGCCGGCATTCTGACGCTCGGCGCCAATGGCGATGCCGATCTCTATGTGCTGCAATTGCCGCTCAATCACCAAATGCCGGTCGTGTCGCTGATCACCTTCATCGGTGGATTTTCGGCGGCGACCGCGATGGTGATCGTCGCCTCGGTGGCGTTATCGATCATGATTTCCAACGATATCGTCATGCCGATCTTCCTGCGGCAGAAGCTCCTGAACCGTTCTCCGCACCGGGACGACTTCGCCAAGACGCTGCTCAACATCCGCAGGACGGCAATCTTTGCGGTGCTGCTTCTGGGCTATGGCTATTATCGCGCCGCCGACAGCGCCACGGGCCTCGCCTCCATCGGCCTTCTGGCATTCGCCGCCATTGCGCAGATGGCCCCTGCCTTGTTCGGCGGGCTGTTCTGGCGGCGCGCCAATGCGCGCGGCGCAATCGCCGGCTTAAGTTCCGGCTTTTTCGTCTGGGCCTATCTGCTGTTCCTGCCAAGCTTCGGCGGGCCGGATAATTCCGAGGTCGCGGCGAATATTCTCGGCTTCCTGTTTTCCGGCAGCACGGTGTTCAATGGGCCTGAAGCCGACCCGTTCGTGAATGCGGTCATTCTCAGCCTGCTCGTCAACAGCCTTGCCTTCGTGCTCGGCTCGCTTTCGCGCAATCCGAGGCCGGTGGAGCGCATCCAGTCCGGCATCTTCGTCAAGCGCCACTCGAAATCGCAATTTGCGACACGCGGCTGGAAAACCCGTGTCAGCGTCGGCGACCTCAAAAGCGCGGTGGCGCGCTATCTTGGCGAAGAGCGCATGCTGCGGTCACTCGCGACCTATGAAAAGACGGCGGGCAGGAAGCTCAATGACGATCAGCCGGCGGACATGGCGCTGATCCATTTCTCCGAACAGTTGCTGGGCAGCGCCATCGGCTCCTCCTCAGCCCGCCTGGTCCTTTCGATCATTCTTCAGAAGGCGGAAGATACCAGTGCGGACACGGCATGGCTGCTCGATCAGGCAAGCGAGGCCCTGCAATATAATCAGGACATGCTGCAAACGGCGCTCGCCCAGATGGATCAGGGCATTGCGGTTTTCGACAGTTCGCAGCAGCTGACCATCTGGAACCGGCGCTTCCGCACGCTGCTGGATTTGCCCGAGCAATTCGGGCAGGTCGGCGTACCGCTGACGGATATCGTTTCGATGCTGCAGGAACGGGGCGATATGCCTGATGGCGACACGAATGAGCTGATTACCAGCTTCCTGACCATGGACCTGCCCTTCTCGCTGGTGCTGGCGGGCGGCGAGCGCATCATCGAAGTGCGCTCCAACACCATGCCGGACAAGGGCATCGTCGCCACCTTCACCGATATCACCCAGCGTGTGGCGAGCGATCAGGCGCTGAAACAGGCAAACGAGACGCTGGAGCAGCGCGTGGCGGAGCGAACCGTGGAGCTTACCCGCGTCAACCGGGAACTGGCAGAAGCGCGAGCATCCGCCGACGAGGCTAATATCGGCAAGACACGGTTTTTCGCCGCCGCCGGCCACGATATTCTCCAGCCGCTGAATGCCGCCCGCCTCTATTCCTCCTCCCTGGTCGAACGGCTTGGCGCATCGGGAGAAAGCGATCTCGTCCACAATATCGATTCGGCGCTGGAATCGGTCGAAACCATTCTCGGCGCGGTTCTCGATATTTCCCGTCTCGACACCGGCTCGATGAAGGCGCGCATGACATCCGTGCCGCTGAATGAGCTGCTGAAACGCATCGAAACCGATTTCGCGCCGATGGCGCAGGAAAAGAACCTCGACCTTGTGGTCATGCCAACCTCGCTCACGGTCCGCTCCGACCCCAATCTCCTGCGGCGTCTGATACAGAATCTCGTTTCCAACGCCATCAAATACACCTTGAAGGGCAAAGTGGTCGTCGGTGCGCGCCGCCGGGGCGGCGAAGTGGTCATTCAGGTGACGGATTCCGGTATCGGCATTCCCTCTTCCAAGTTTCGCACTGTCTTCAAGGAATTCGCCCGATTGGACGAGGGCGCAAGAACAGCATCCGGCCTCGGGCTCGGTCTTTCGATCGTCGATCGGCTGTCGCGCATGCTGCACCATCCGGTACAGCTGATTTCCACCCCCGGAAAAGGCACGACCTTTCGCATCCACCTGCCGCGCGAGGCGGATCGCCTCGTACCGGCCAAAGCCGATAGTGGAATAACCCGTCGGGCAGCCAGCGACCGCCTTCAGGGCGTCCGGGTGCTCTGCATCGACAACGAGCCGAAAATCCTCGAGGGCATGACGCTGCTCTTGACGGGATGGGGTTGTGAGGTTTTACCCGCAGGTTCCGTGGCGACGCTTGAGGAACCCTTCCTCACTTTGACCCAAGCTCCAGACGTCATCGTCGCCGATTACCATCTGGACGATGGCGACGGCATCAGCGCCATCCGCCTCATCAGGACATTTTACGGCAAGACGATCCCTGCCCTGCTGGTGACGGCGGATCGCAGCCCGGAAGTGCGCAGTGATGCCGAAAAATACGGGATTTCGGTTCAGCACAAACCGGTCAAACCGGCGGCGCTGCGGGCCTATATCAACCAGATATCCAGTACGGTGCGCGCAGCGGCCGAATAAAAACTCCCGGACCTTGCGATCCGGGAGCGGTTTTTGACCTTCAAAAAACAGACCTATCAGGCCGCCTGATTGTACCGATCCCTGCCGGTCGCCGAACCCTGCTCCATCTGGAACCGCTGCACCAGATCGAGCAGCGCTTCCACCTCGCCGGAAAGCACCCGGCTGGCCGCGCTCGACTGTTCGGCAAGCGCCGCATTCTGCTGCGTCATCTGGTCCATCTGGTTGACGGAGCTGTTGACGTTATGAAGCGCGGAGGACTGGTCCTGCGTCGCCGTCGCGATGGTTTCGACATGCTGGCTGACGGTAACGATCTGCTGGCTGATGGCGGAAAGAACCGTGCCCGCCTCCTGCACCAGCTTCGAACCGGAGCTGACCTCATGCGTCGACTGGTTGATGAGCTGCTTGATCTCGCGGGCCGCGTCGGCGGAGCGCTGGGCAAGCTCGCGCACTTCCTGCGCCACCACGGCAAAACCCTTGCCCGCCTCACCCGCACGCGCCGCCTCGATGCCGGCATTGAGCGCAAGAAGATTGGTCTGGAAGGCGATGTCGTCGATGACCTCGATGATCTGCTCGATCTTGCGCGAGGCGTCTTCGATGCGGCCCATGGCGTCGACGGCGTTGCTGACGACCGAACCGGAGCTGTCGGCGCTCTGCTTGGTGATGCGCACGGCCTCATTGGCCTCCCGCGCCCGCTCGGCCGACGATCTGACTGTAACCGTGATTTCGTCCACGGCGGCGGCGGTTTCTTCCAGCGAGGCGGCCTGATTTTCGGTGCGCTTCGACAGATCGACCGACGATTGCTCGATTTCAAAGCCGCTATGCTGGATGATGAGCGTGCGCTCGCGGATCTGCCCCAGCGCATCGCGCAGGTTGAGAAGAGATTCGTTGAAATCCGTGCGCAGACGATCAAGACGACCAGCGAAAGGCGTCTCGATCGTGCGGCTCAGATCGCCACGCGAGAGCCTGCCGAGACCCGAAGCAATCTCACTGACCGCAAACTCGATCTGTCCGTCGAGCTCCTGTTTCTCGGCGTCGTTGCGGTGACGTTCGGACTCGGCTGCGGAGCGTTCCTCGGCGCTTTTGCCTTCAATCGCCAGTTTCTCGATCGCATTCTCGCGGAAAATCACCAGCGCACGGGCGATGTTGCCGAATTCATTGGTGTTGGTGGCATAGGGGATCGGCGTGTCGAGATTGCCGTCCGAAAGGGACTTCACCGCATCGGTCAGCTTGCCAAGCGGCTGAAGCGTGCGCTTGATGACGAAATAGGCCAGCAATCCGACGCCAAGCATGGCGAGCGCGCCGCAGATCAGCATCATGTCGCGCAGGCTGTATATCTGCGCATCGTAGACATCCATGGGAACGCCCACGAACAGGATGCCGACGGTTGCGCCGGTCTTGTTCGTAACCGGCATATAACCGGTCATGTAGCTGGTGCCGAACAGCGTGGCGGTGCCAAAATAGGCCTCACCCTTGGAGACTTTCGCAAAAGCGGGATGATCGGTAGCAAGCTTGGTGCCGGCTGCTCTCTCGCCCTTTTCGTTCTTCAGATTGGTGGTCATGCGAATGAACTCGCCGCCCTTGGCTTCAAACACGGTAGAAATACCGCCGTTACCGGCTGCGGTGCGGTCGACGAGATCATTGTCGCGCATCGTTCCGATGCTGGCGCGACCCACACTTTTGAGGTCCCCATCCACCATTTCGAGGGCGACGCCGCCGACCTTCAGTTCGTAAAGGATCGCCATGCTGCGCATTGCGCTGTGCGTATCACGCAGCGCGGTGGTGATGATGTTGTCCTTCAAGCGAATGTAGGTCGAAAAACCAACTGCCGCCACGCTGAGCGTGATCAGGCCGATCGTCAACGCGACGACCTTGCCGGCAACGGACTTAAAGAGCCGGTTGTGCATGAAACAGTTCCCCAAAGCCAAACTTATAAAAGTTCTAGTAGGCAACTGTTAAAAAAACGCGAAGCGTCGATAGCGCCTTTTAGGGTGGCACAAGCCGGCCGGCCTATGAGGGACGGGAAAACCCGTCCGCCATCAGTGGATATAACCGAGCCGGATGGCCTTGGCGATCGCCTGGATACGGTTGACGGAATCGAGCTTGATCGTCGCCGAACCGAGATAGGCGTTGACGGTGTGCACGGAAAGCCCGAGCTTGACCGCGATTTCTTCGCTGATACGGCCGTCCCCCGCCAGTTGCAGACAGGCGATTTCCCTCTCGCTCAGCGCTTCCGAAGGCGCCGCCTTGCGCTCGTCCAGCGCCAGCATGTCCACCATGATCTCGCAGCATTTGATGTGCTGTTCGATCACGACCTCATTGTCGAGAACGAGGTTGGTGCCGCAGAAGACGATGTAACCATTGCCGATGGTGCCGAGCCGCACCGGGAGCGCCAGCCCCGCATAGGGCAATGTGTCATTTTCGATGCGGCGCAGAAGTGCGGGCACATCGGGAAGATCGGCAAAGCCGCCGGCATTCTTGTTGCGCCAGATGACCGGCAGGAGCGATGTCTCGATATGATCGAGAAGAATGTCGCCGACGGCGCGGATGAACTGCGCGCTCTGCTCTGCGGCATTCATGCCCCAGTTTTCCAGCTCGCAGGTCAGCTTCTTCTTGTTCGGGAAACCGGAAGCCGCAGCCTTCGTCACCACGAAATTTCGCGCGCCGACCAGCTTCTGCATGGCGACGAGCTTCGGAAAAAGATCTGACCGGCTCGTCACGACAGGGCTGCGGTAAAACATGCCAGTCTGACCTGAACCCTCATTGTCTTTCGTCTGTACCATCCGTCCGACCATTATACGAGGTTGTTGCGCACGGCGTAGGCAATTGCCTCCGAGCGGGTTTTCGTCGCGGTTTTACGCATCACGCTTGTAATGTAATTATTGATCGTATTGCGCGAAATGCCAAGGATCATCGCAATTTCATCGCTCGTCTTGCCTTCCGCGATCCAGAACAGGCATTCGAGCTCGCGCTCCGTGAGATCGATATCGCGCACGGTTTTTGCTTCGCTGGCAATGCCGAAGCTGACGCAATAGCCCGTCAGCAGGGCGATTTCGCGCAGCCGTTCCGGCGAAGGCACCGCTTCTTCGGGAAACAGCAGCAGCAGCGAAAGCCGGATGCGTCCCACACAGAAAGACAGCGCCGAATATTGCCGGTCTATGCCGTAGGGGACAGAAACATCGTCTGGAAGGAAGAGCAGCCGCGGCTGCAGAAGCGAAAGGCATTTCTCCATTTCGCTCGATCTGTTCTGGCTGTTGGCCAGTTCGACACCAAGCCTGCGGACCAGATCGAAAGGCCAGTCGGAGGTGACGATGAATTTCAGTCCGGTTTCTTCGAGAAGATCATCCCGCGCCAGCAGATAATGCGAGGCGCCAGCGTAGGTTACGAGCAGATCCAGTGCGCCTGCAACGTTACCGGCAGCAGCCGTGGCTGCGACGTTTTTAGCAAGCTGATCGCGCGGCAAGGGTTTACCCATGCCCTCCATAGGCTTGGCAGACAGCCTGCGGATATCAACATCGACTTTCAATCGCCTACGCCCTCTTGCTCCCAGTGGGAGATTATACCTCGGGATGGAATCATTCCATTCGAGAAGCTTACCAAAATGGGACGGCAAGCCCCCGGAGACCGAATCACTTCATTTTATGGAACGGACTGGGATTTGCCATTACCTGACACCAGCCTTTCCACGTATTTCCCTGCTCGTCTATTACTAAAAAAACATACTGAAAAGCTGTTCAATCCATAAACGGCATTCTCAGCCAATTCCCAGCAAACTGTATCGTTGCTGAATTTTTTGTAAACACTGTCCTGAAACGAGATTGCCACGGCTCGCCCCCCAAGCATAGCGAAAAGCCCAAAAACGGAAAAAAGGCCGGGTAAAACCGGCCTTTTCGATATTATGCTGCTTTTTCCACCGCCCATTTGCGCAGGATCTTGGCGGCTCTTTCCTCGCTGATTTCCACCATGCGGGAGAGCCTGCGTTCCGGTCCTTCGCGAACCCGGCGGTTGAATGTGCCCTCGCCATCGCCGCCCGCCAGAAGGTCGTCGGTGCTGTCGAAGCCGAAATCCGCCCCGAAACCTTCCATGAGACCGCCTGCGCCCGCATCCATGCCGGGAGAGAAATCCGGCAGTTCGAGACCGGCGGCCTCCTGGCTGAGCTGACCTGCGGCGGCACCGTTGCCGCTCACCGTACGGACCAGAGGGCGTACACCGAGCCAGACGACAAGGAAGGCGACCGCGACAAAGGCGAGCGAGTTGATGATGCCGGCGGAATTGCGGCTCAGCACTTCCATGATGCCCGGGCCGGTTGCGGCCTCATCCAGCAATTGCGTTTCGAGGAAGTCCATCGCCGTCAGCGAGACGATGTCGCCACGGTCGGAGGAAATGCCCGCTGCCGAGGTGACGATCTTCTGCATTTCGGCAAGATAGGCGTCGATCTTCGCCTGATCGGCGGGCTCGCCGACCATCTTGGCGATCCGGCCCTTGTTGACGACGACCGCGACCGAAATCTTCTCGACGGTGTAGCCGTTCTTGACCGTGGCTACCGTCTTGGAATTGATCTCGTAATTGGTCTGCTCTTCCTTCTTGGCCGACTGGTCGGAGGACTGCGGACCGCCGCCGCCGCCCTGGGGCGCTGCCTGCGGTACGTTCTGTTCCACGGTCGCCGCCGTATCCGGCTGCGTTTCCTGGGACTTCTGGTCTTCCTTTACCGTGCGCACGGAGCGCTCGACGCGCGATTCCGGATCGTAGACGGTTTCCTGAATCTGACGGCTGTCGGTATTCAGCTGCGCCGTGACGCTGGAGCGGAAATTGTCCATGCCGAGGAAAGGCGCCAGCGCCTTGTCGATATTGGTTTCGATTTCCTGCTGCACATTCTGCGCCAGCGTCAATGAGCGGTTCATGGCTGCATTGGTGACATCATCGCCGGAAGCGAGAAGCTGGCCGGTCGAATCAAGCAGGGTCACATCATCGACTTCAAGGCCGGGAACGGCCGAGGCGACGAGGTGGCGGATGGATGCGGACGCCTTGCGGCCGGCCGAAGCACTGGCGCGAATCATCACCGATGCGGTGGGCTTCTGTTCGCCACGGCGGAAATTGCCGACGTCAGGCATGACGATATGGACGCGTGCGGCCGCAATGCCGTCAATCTGCTGGATGGAGCGGCCGATCTCGCCCTCAAGGGCGCGAACGCGCGTCACTTCCTGCATGAAGGAGGTCAGGCCGAGAGAGCCGACATTGTCGAAAAGCTCATAACCGGCATTGGCGCTGTCGGGCAGGCCGCGCTCAGCCAGAAGCAATCTTGCCTTGCTGGTGAGGCCGACGGGAACCTGAAGGCTGGAACCATCGGTCCCCACCTGAAAGTCCAGACCCGATTCGGCAAGCGCAATGCTGATCTTGTTAAGGTCGCTTTTTTCAAGCCCCACGTAGAGGGTCTCGTAAGCGGGACGGTTCACGTAAAGAGCTGCGGCAAGGATGATGGCCATGGACACAACGCCCACGCCGCCCAGCATCAGCAGCCGTGTCTGCCCCAGCGCCGCGACATTCTTTAAGACCTGAGGGATTTGATTTAACAGATTCATTCTGTTCCGCACCGTCATTCATAGAGTCCGAGACCTTTTGGCCCCGTCGTGACAATAGGGTGCGAAGCTTGCGCGAGCGTTGCCTTTCTCCGCATTCCGCGAAGGACGGCAACGCTGGCCGAAATAGTTCTAGAAGAGGTCGAAGTCGCCCGATGCCTTGTCGAGCGGCTGGGCATGGCCATGGCGGAAGGCCGCGCCGAGCGCCTTCTGCATTTCGGCCAGCTTGACGAGGCTTAGGGCGGTGGAAACATCCACGATCCAGTCTCCGGGGATGGAACCGGTGATGGTATCGATGAATTCCGCAAGGCCGCGGGTTTTCTGGACGGCAAGGTCGATGCCCTGCAACAGCTTGACGCCTTCACTGGACAATTGACCGCTGGTCACTTCAAGCAATTGCGGCTCGATGCGCTCGATGAGATAAGCGACGTCGTGCAGTTCCGATACCACGCGCATCAGAACGTCCGGCAGGGCTTCTTCGAACGGAGTGGCGGCGGTGTGCTCTGCAAGCTGCATTGGAAACTCCGTGACTAGAAAAATTCGATGTCGTTGGCGACTGGCTTGGGGGCCGGCACCGGACGCGTTTCCATGGCAACCGTCTTCTGGGTTTCCGCACCGCTGAGCGGATGCTGACGCGCGCGCCCGGAGACCGGCCAGAATTCGATCTTGCGGCCGTGGTCCCCGCCCGTGGAGGAGCTCAAGACCGGAATACCTTCGTCCTTCAGAAACTGCATGGCGAAGATGGCATTCTGCTCGCCGACATTGGAGAAGCTGGCAATCGTCTTTGCGCCGCCGAAAACCTTGGCTTCCAGCCGGTCGCGCCGCGCCCCCTGCTTCAGGAGGCCGTTGATCAGGAGCTCCATGAGATGCACGCCGTAACGAGTGGCATCTCCGCCGGTCACATTTCCCGTTCCCGGCAGCAGGAAGTGATTCATGCCTCCCAGGCCGGCAACGGGGTCTCTCAGACAGGCAGCCACGCACGAACCGAGTATCGTCGTCAGCACCACATCGGGATCGCTGACGACCTTATACTCGCCCTGAATGATATGTACGCGCTTGGCCGCAGCTTCAATCATTTCAGCGATCCGAAAACCGCCTCGATGGCAGCGCGCATTTTGTCGATCGTGAAGGGCTTGGCCAGCACGTTGTTGGCGCCGAGCTGGGCTGCCTTCTGCACCAGTGCGCGGTCGCCCTGCGCGGTGAGGATGATGAAGGCGGCCTTCTTGGTGGTCGGGTTGGCCCTGACGGCGTGCAGGAAACCGAGACCGTCCATTTTCGGCATGTTGAAATCGGAAATGACGAGATGATGGGGCTGCTGCTCCATGATCTTCATTCCCTGCTCGCCGTCACCGGCGGCGGTGATCTGCTTGAAGCCGAGCTGTGTCAGCGCATCGCTGAGGAGCAGCCGGCTGGTCACCTGATCGTCGACGATCAGAACTTTGATCTTTTCTGCGAGAGACATTAGTCAGCACCTTCTTTACGGGCAGTGGTTAGTTTCAGGATTTCTTCGCCGATGGAGGCCAGCGGGAGTTGCTGTTCCACGGCGCCAAGTTCATAGGCCACGCGGGGCATGCCGTAGACGACACATGTTTTTTCGTTCTGGCCGACGGTGCGCGCGCCGGCATGACGCATCTTCAACAGCCCGGCTGCGCCATCGCGGCCCATGCCGGTCAAAATGACGCCGACGGCGTTACGGCCGGCAAGCTCGGCCACCGAATCGAACAGCACATCGACGGAGGGGCGATGGCCGTTGACGGGATCACGCTCGACAAGCCGGCAGCAGGGTGCGGACCGGTTGGCGATCTGCAAATGGCGCTCGCCGCCCGGCGCAAGATAGATCTTGCCGGTCTGAAGACGTGCACCGTCCGTCGCCTCTTCCACCACGGGGGCGCAGATGCGGTTCAGCCGTTCGGCAAAACTCTTGGTGAAGGTCGGCGGCATGTGCTGGGTGATGACGGTCGGCGGGCAATTGGCCGGGAATTTCTGCAGCACGGCGATCAGCGCTTCGACACCGCCCGTGGAGGAACCGATGGCAACGACCTTGCGCCCAGCCCGATATTCACTGACCGGGACCGGCTGCGGCACGGCTGCGGCTTCCGGGCGCGCCGCGCGGTAGGCGGCGTGTTGAGAGCGGGCAGCGGCCTTCACCTTGTCGGCGAGATCACCAAAGGGGCGTGCATCGCCCGGCGCCGGCTTGCCGACACAGTCGAAGGCGCCGATTTCAAGCGCAGCCAGCGAAGCATCCGCGCCGCGATGGGTCAGCGACGAGACCATGATGACCGGCATGGGCCGCAGGCGCATGATCTTTTCGAGAAATTCCAGCCCGTTCATTTCCGGCATCTCGATGTCGAGCGTCACGACATCGGGGTTGAGCTGCTTGATGGCCGCGCGTGCTTCCATGGCGTTGCCGGCCTGCCCAACCACCTCGACTTCCGGATCGGCCTTGAGGACAGCCGAAATCAGGCCGCGCATAGTGGGGCTATCATCGACGACGAGTACCCGTGCGAGTGCGCTCATGCCTTCCTCCCCGAAGCGTGGCCAGTGAAGCGGTAGGTGGTGATGCCCGTATTGTCGAACAGGTTCTTGGCGTCACCGGAGACGCGTTCGGAATGCCCGATATAAAGATGACCGCCTTCCGGCAGCAGCCCGGCAAAACGCGACCAGATGCGCATCTGCGTCGGCTCGTCGAAATAGATGACGACGTTGCGGCAGAAAATGACGTCGAAATTGCCTTTGAAGGGCCATTGCGTCATCAGGTTCAATTCGTTGAAGGTGATGAGGCGCTTGACCTTGTCATCGATGCGGAACTTGCGGCGACCGCCGGCATCGACTTCCGTGAACCATTGCTTGCGCATGGCGGGAGACACGGTTTCGAGCGCATTGTCATCATAGACCCCTGCCCGGGCCTGCGCCAAAATCTTGGGGTCGATATCCGTCGCCAGGATTTTGAAATCGTAATCCGCCGCATTCGGGAACATGGCAAGCACGGTAAGCGCGATGGAATAGGGCTCCTGCCCGTCCGAGCAGGCGGCCGACCAGATGCGGACACGCCCGCCGCTCTTCGCCCGGGCGATGAGGCCCGGCAGGACCTCGTCACGCAGATGTTCGAAATGATGGTTCTCGCGGAAGAAGCGGGTGAAATTCGTCGTCAGGTGCGACAGCATTTCGCGCCGCGCCTGCGCGCCATCCGGCGAGGACACCAATGCGCAATATTCGCGAAAACCCGACAGGCCGAGATTGCGGATATGCTTCGACAGGCGGGAATAAACCAGCGACGCCTTGGTGTCGTTGAGATAGATGCCCGCATCGGCATAGATCATCGCCGCGATTTCCGACAGGTCGCGTCTCGTCAGCGGGTATTCGCCGCTGGCAAGAACCTCGTCGGGAGACTGGCGCTGATCGCTGAAATTAAGTGCTGCCATGAACGATCCGCTCTCAACCCGTCGCCGCAAGCGACATTTCCTGCTTCAGGGGCTGTCCGCGCGAGGCGCTGACGATGGCATCGACATCCAGGATGAGCGCAACGCGGCCGTCACCGAGGATGGTGGCGGCGGCAATGCCCGGAACATGGGTATAGTTGGCTTCCAACGACTTGATGACAACCTGGCGCTGGCCCTGGATCGCGTCGACCATCAGAGCGCGCTGGCCGCCGCCTTCCGATTCCACCAGAAGGGCGACACCTTCGACCGGATCGGCCTGGGTCGGGCGGAAGTTCAGCACGCGGCCGACGTCGACCAGCGGGCAGAAGGAGTTGCGGATGGAGATCAGCCGCTGGTTCGCGCCGAAGGAATGAATGTTCTTCGCTTCCGGCTGCAGGGTTTCGACGATTGCCGTCAGCGGCACCACCAGCGTCTGGCCGGCAACGGTCACCACCATGCCGTCGAGAACGGCAAGCGTCAGCGGCAGGCTCATGGTGAAGGTCGAGCCATGGCCGGGGCGCGAGGAGATGCTGATACGGCCGCCAAGCGCCTGAATGGAGCGCTTGACCACATCCATGCCGACGCCGCGGCCGGAAATGTCGGAAATCTTGTCGGCGGTGGAGAAGCCCGGCGCGAAGATCAGATTGTCGATTTCTTCATCCGTCAGGTTCGCATCGGCGGCGATGAGATCGTTGTCGATTGCCTTCTGGCGAACGCGCTCGCGGTTGATGCCCGCGCCATCGTCCTGAAGCTCGATCAGGATACGGCCCGAACGGTGCTTGGCCGAAAGCTTGATGGTGCCTTCCGGGTTCTTGCCCGCCGCTTCGCGCTTTTCCGGTGTTTCGATGCCGTGGTCGACGGCGTTGCGGATCATATGCGTCAGGGGTTCGGCCAGCTTGTCGATGACCGTCTTGTCGACTTCCGTGTTCTCGCCTTCGGTGACGAGGCGGATCTGCTTGCCGATCATGTCGGCGACTTCGCGGACGATACGGGACATGCGCTGGAACACCGGCTTCACCGGCTGCGCGCGGATCGCCATGACGCTGTCCTGAATTTCGCGCGTCAGCTGCTGCAGCTCGTCGAGGCCCATATTGACGGCAGACGTGCCGCTCGCATCGTTTTCGATGACGCTCTGCGACAGCATCGCCTGATTGATGACGAGTTCGCCGACGAGGTTGATCAGACGGTCGACACGGTCGAGGTCGACGCGGATGGTCTGGCCGGCGCTGGCATTGGCCGCCGCATTGGCATTCGCCTGGGCTGCGGCGGGTGCTGCTGCCGCCTCACGCTTTTCGATGGCCGCATTGACGCTCTGGGCGATCTGCGTCGTCGCAACGGCCGTTTCGACGGCTGCGGCAACGTAGGACGCTTCAGCCGTGGCGGTTTCAACAGCGGGCTGCTCTTCCGGTCCGCTATCGAGGGCCGAAAGATCGAACGGCACCGGGATCATCGGAAGCTCTTCCGCGTCGTCTGCGGCATCCGAAACAACCGGCACGATTTCCAGATCGCAATCCCATTCGGCAAATTCGAAGACGCTGCGGATGCCCTCTTCGCCCTTGTCGGTCGCAATCGAAACCGTCCAGGAAAGATAGGATGCTTCAGGATCGAGCTTGTCGAGCGAAGGCAGCTCCGACATGTCGCAATTGATGCTCATTTCGCCGATGCGCGAAAGATCGCGCAGGAGAAGTGCCGCCTCGTTGCCTTTCGAATAAAGCGACGCATGCGGCTTGAAGGTGATCTGGAAGGACGGCGCTTCCATCAGCGGTGTGGTTTCGTCGGCAAAGTCCGTGAAGGAGAACGGGATCGGCTCGAAACCGCTCTCATCCGTCGGCTTGAGTGCGACGGGTTGCGGCGCCTTGACGGCGGCCGGCGCTGCCACAGGCGCGGAAACCTGCACGGTTTCGCCGTTTGCCAGCGCTTCCAGTTCCTTGACGAGGCCGCGGGTGCGGCTTTCATCGACGCTGCCGCCGTCTCTTGCCGCATTGGTCAGGTCCGCCAGCACGTCGGCGGAGCGTAGCATGACTTTCAAAACATCCTGTGTCGGCTCCAGCTTGTTGGAGCGAACGCAGTCGAGGGTCGTTTCAAAAACGTGGGCGAAGGCCACGAGATCATCGAGACCGAAGGCACCCGCCCCGCCCTTGATGGAATGAACGGCACGGAAAACGGCGTTGACGGTTTCCGGATCGCGGTCGCCGTCATTCAATTTAAGAAGCCCCGATTCCAGTTCCGCGAGCTGCTCCTCGCATTCCTGGAAAAAGATTTCCTTGATTTCGTTCATATCCATCGTGAAATGTCCCGTATCAGGCGGTTACGCGTTCAATGGCATCGATGAGTTTCGCAGGGTCGAACGGCTTGACGATCCAGCCCGTCGCACCGGCCTGACGGGCGCGGTTCTTCTTCTCTGCGTCGCTTTCGGTCGTCAGAACGAGGATCGGGATCGCACGATACTTTTCGTTGCGCCGTACACCCTCGATGAAGCCGAAACCATCGAGACGGGGCATGTTGATGTCCGTCACGATAACATCCGGGTTGCTCTGCTCGAGCACTTCGAGGCCCTCGATGCCGTCTTCAGCCTGAATGGTTTCGAAACCGGCATTGTTGAGCGTGACCAGGAGCATGTTCCTGATCGTCCGGGAATCATCCACGGTAAGAACTTTTTTCTTCACTTTTGCATCTCCTTGGGGAGCAAATGGTCAATATCGACGCCTATCAGTTTCATCGTCTTGTCGAATGCATCGGACACCCTGGCAAAACCGAAGGGCTTGCCATCCTCTTCCCAGGATTTCGCGCCGGCCATGAGGACCTGGGCGCAAAGCGCACCGATACGCTCCACCTCGGACGCATCTACCGACAAAGGTGCTCCCCTCAACGTCATCAGCTTGCCGTGCAGGGCCGATGCTTCGTTGAGATCCAGCACCGGTGACAGTTTCAGCGTCGCCTCAGCTGCTTTTCTGGCTGCCATTACATGACTCCCTGACGTCTGAATTGTTGGTAATCCTGGCCGTAATCCGTGCGATTATCCGCACGGGCCATAAATAAAGTGTCCTGCCGGTCCGCACCGGACGCCGCTCTCGCCTGTACCTGACGGGCAATGCGGAATTCGCGGATGGTGCGGCCGAGTTCGAGGATGACGGTTTGAAGCGCGTCCGCCTCGGAGGCGCTCGCGCTGATATCGACGGCGTTCCGGCCGGCCTGCCTTTGCTGCTCGCCAACATCGGCGGCAACCGATTGCAGTTCGCCGGCCTGCTCGGCCGTATGCCGGGAGACTTCCGCGATCATGTCGTTGATGCCAGAGACCTGCCGGACGACACCGCCGATTGCATCCTGCGTGCGGTTGACCATGCGTACGCCGCCCTCAACCTGCGTCTTCGTGGTGCCGACAAGGCTCTTGATCTCCCTTGCAGCATCGGCGGAACGCTGGGCGAGCGCCCGGACTTCCTGCGCGACGACAGCGAAACCACGTCCGCTTTCACCCGCGCGCGCCGCCTCGATGCCAGCATTGAGGGCGAGAAGGTTGGTCTGAAAAGCGATCTCGTCAATCGTGCCGATGATCCTGCCGATCTGTTCGGCGGATTGTTCGATATCCGACATGGCGTCAATCGCCTCGCCGATAGCCTTGCCGCTTTCGACCGCCGCCTCGCGGGCGCGGGAAACAGCCGTTTCCGTGGCCGATATGCGCGCACCGTTTTCAGCAACGTTCCCGATCATCGTCTGGATGGCGCGGGAGGTTTCGGCAAGGGCTTCGGCCTGCTGGCGGGAGCGCTCGGCCATGGAGCGGCCCATATCGGCAAAGCGCGCGCCGAGCGCCTCGGCCTCGCCGATGCTGTTTTGCGCCGCGATCAGCGATGCGCCAATCGTTTCCAGGGCCGTATTGAAGGACGCTGCAACATCGCGATAGGCTTCCGGCACTTCGCCGCTGATGCGGGCCTGCAAATCGCCTGCGGCAAAGGCCGTCAGCGCTGTGCCCAGCAACTTCGCCGCTTCGGAGCGGTCATTGTCGCGCTGTTCCGCCAGTTCGCGGCCATGGCGCAGGCGCAATTCGTTGAAGCGCAGCGAGACAGCGATTTCGGTATCGACCATCACCAGACGGACGACATTCTTGACGGCTTCCGCCAGTTCACGGGTTTTCTTGCGGTTGCCGGGCAGGATGGAGCGCGGCGCGTGTTCGGCCACCAGCCCGCCGACGAGATGTTCCAGAACCACCGCGTGGCTGGCGATCTGCCAGCGCGGATCGAGCCCCATGCGGCTGGCATTGTCGGAAAGAACCTTCACCCGCTCGGCATAGAGCGCGTCGAAACGCGCATCGGTCAGAACGCTCCAATGCGAGGATTGCAGATCGTGCAGCCGGTCGAGCTGGTTTTCGCTTTCGAAAGACGGAGAACAGTCCGGCATAGACTGGAAACGGGTCATCACATCCCGCAGGCCGGCCTTGACGTAAGGCTCCAGCATGCTGCGATAGCTGCGCAGGAAATCGGATTGCGTCTCGTCGAGGCCGGCAAAACGCAACCGTCCCGCCAGGCTTCCGCCTGCCGATCTGCGCGCTTGATCTGATGGCAAATCCTGCCCCAACCGACGTCCCCAACAACATGACGGCCGGTAAAACCCGGCCAAATTGGCCAAGGTTCAGAACGCCAGCACCCTAAGGGGATTTTTGAACGAACATACCCATCGCGGACGATGCGGCATCGACGCTTGCCAGACCTTCTTGAACCAAGAAACGAAAATACCGGATCGGCACCGGTACGGCAGTGCGGCGTCATGCCTGGAAGGGGAGAGAACCCCATTCCGCCGTGGAAATACCATCAATCTTTATGGTTAATTCCTTGCTTGAAAGTTAAGAAACACAGGCGTCGGCGTCAAACGGTAAAATTTGTAAAAGCTTTTAGCCAATGCCGCCCTCACTTTGCCGCAAACGGGCAAAAACGAAAAGGAATCGGACGCTGCGGGCGGTTTTTCCCGCATGCGCGCTGGACAAGCATGTCCGGCTTCCCCTAAAACAAATCAACAGGATATTCGCTCAACGGTGATGCTTTAAAGAGACCTTTACGATCAAGGAGATGCCAACTTGCCATGGATGGAGAAAAGCCGCAGTTCAAGGCGCCATCCGCAAGTGTTGATCGGCCTCGTGGTCGCGAGCCTGCTGGTCATGATCGGCTTTCAGGCGCCGGCCGGCGTCAAGCCCCTTTCCAAAACCAGCCGTCTCGAACGATTGCAGAGCGTCGATCCGGGCCGTTCCCTTTCTCTTCGCCAAAAGGATTGCGATAGCGGCAATGATTTCGGCTGCAGGACCGGCGATGCTGGTTCAGGCCTTCGCCTGGACGCGTTTGCCTCACCCACGCCAAGCCTCAGGGATAATGCCGACGTCTCGCTCGTTGCTGTTGCCATCGTGCCACAAGCTTTCCGAGACTTTGCCAGCGTGGTTCCACGCGCGCCTCCGCATATTATGTATTAGTCATTCCGGCGGTCCTCATCATTCGGTTCATTGCGAACCTTGAGGGATCGGAGTCGTCGGAAACCCGCCGTAGGCTCCCATTCCAGAGAGAAAACCGCCGCCGCATATGACACTTGCAACCATTCTTCCATTCATTGTCGCATTGCCCTTCGTTGGCGCGCTTCTGACGGCCTTCATGCCGCGCGAGGGTGCGGCCGCCGGTCCCGCCTCCGTTGCGGGCGCAGTCGCCCTTTTCGGCCTTGTCAGCAGCATTTTTCTTTATACGAGCGTCAGCGGCGGCGCAGTTCTAAAGTATGATGTGGAATGGCTGCCCCAGCTCGGCCTGAACTTTACCCTGCGGCTGGACGGATTTGCCTGGATTTTCACGATGCTCATTACCGGCATCGGTCTGCTGGTGGTGCTCTACGCGCGTTATTATATGTCGGCCGAAGACCCGATTCCCCGTTTCTTCGCCTTCCTTCTCGCCTTCATGGGCTCGATGCTTGGCGTCGTGCTCTCCGGCAACGTCATCCTGCTGTCGATCTTCTGGGAAATGACCAGCATCTTTTCGTTCCTGCTGATCGGCTACTGGCATCAGAACGCCGGTGCGCGCGACGGCGCACGCATGGCGCTGACCGTGACCGGCATCGGCGGCTTCAGTTTGCTGGCGGGCCTGCTGATCCTCGGCCATATGGCGGGAAGCTATGATCTCGACAAGATCATCGAGGCCGGTGCGGCCATCCGCGCCCATTCCCTCTATGTGCCCGCGCTCATCCTCATCCTCGGCGGCGCGCTGACCAAGAGCGCGCAGTTTCCGTTCCATTTTTGGCTGCCCAACGCCATGGCGGCGCCCACACCCGTTTCCGCCTATCTGCATTCGGCCACCATGGTGAAGGCCGGGGTTTTCCTGCTTGCGCGGTTCTGGCCGGTGCTGGCGGGCACGCCGGAATGGTTCTGGCTGGTGGGCGCGGCCGGCATCATAACCCTGCTGCTCGGCGCCTATTTCGCCATGTTTCAGCAGGACCTCAAGGGTCTGCTCGCCTATTCCACCATCAGCCATCTCGGCCTCATCACCACGCTGCTCAGCCTCGGCAGCCCGCTTGCGGCAGTGGCGGCCATCTTCCACATGGTCAACCACGCCACCTTCAAGGCCTCGCTCTTCATGGCGGCCGGCATCATCGACCATGAAACCGGCACGCGCGACATGCGGCGCTTAAGCGGGCTTTATACCTATATGCCCGCAACCGCGACGCTCGCCATGGCGGCAAGTGCGGCCATGGCCGGCGTGCCGTTGTTCAACGGCTTCCTTTCCAAGGAAATGTTCTTTGCCGAGGCCGTTGAAACCCATGCCGACTCGCTGCTGGACCGGGCCCTGCCCTATGTCGCGACGCTGTCGGGCGCATTTGCCGTCGCCTATTCGCTGCGCTTCATCCATACGGTCTTCTTCGGCCCCAAGCCCGTCGATCTGCCGAACCCGCATCCGCACGAGCCACCGCGCTGGATGCGTTTCCCCATCGAATTCCTCGTCTTCGCCTGCCTGATCGTCGGTATCGTTCCGAGCCTCTCCATCGGCCCGTTCCTGCACTCGGCCGTGCTTTCAGTGCTTGGTGCGCAAACGCCGGTCTACAGCCTGTCGATCTGGCACGGTTTCAACCTGCCGCTGATCATGAGTATCGCGGCGCTGATCGGCGGGGTTACGATCTATGCCCTGCTCGGCGGTTATTTCTCGCGCTGTGATGACGGACCGCCGGTCTTCCGGCATTTGCGGGGACAGCGCATCTTCGAGCGCATTCTCGTCACCGTGTCCTGGAAATGGGCGAGGTGGCTGGAAAGCACACTCGGCACGCGGCGTCTGCAGCCGCAGCTGAGGCTTCTTATCCTTGTGGCGCTTCTTGCCGGTTTCTCGCCTCTCTTCCTTTCGGAATTCTCCCTGTCGCTGCCGCGCGTCACGACCTTCGATCCGATCTTCGCCATTCTCTGGCTGATCGGCATGATCGCGGCCATGGGTGCGGCCTGGCAGGCGAAATATCATCGCCTCGCCGCGCTCGTCATGCTCGGTGTCTCGGGCCTCGTCACCTGCCTTACCTTCGTCTGGCTTTCCGCGCCGGATCTCGCCATTACCCAGCTTCTGGTGGAAATCGTCACCACGGTTCTCATCCTGCTCGGCCTCAGATGGCTGCCGAAACGCGTCGAGAAGGTCGACAGCAGCGATGAGCTGCCAGCGCAGCTTCGCCGCGCCCGCGACTTCCTGCTCGCCGCAGGCAGCGGTATCGGCATGTCCGTCATCGCCTATGCCGTAATGACGCTGCCTGTGCCGAACGCGATTGCGACCTATTTCCTCGAACGCGCCTATACCGAAGGCGGCGGCACCAATGTCGTCAACGTCATCCTCGTCGACTTCCGTGGCTTCGACACCTTCGGCGAGATCGCGGTGCTGGCCATCGTGGCGCTCACGGTCTTTGCGCTGCTTCGCCGTTTCCGCCCCGCCCATGAAAGCATCGGGGTGCCAGAGCAGCAGCAGATGCAGAACGCCTTCGATGCCGAACGGCCGGACCGCAGCAATGGCGATACGGTTCGCGACTATCTCTATGTACCGTCCATCGTGATGCAGTGGATGTTCCCGGTCATCATCACCTTCTCGATCTTCCTATTCATGCGCGGGCACGACCTGCCGGGCGGCGGCTTTGCGGCCGGCATCACCATGGCCATCGGCTTCCTGCTGCAATATCTTGCCGGCGGGGCGCGCTGGGCGGAGGACCGCATCCGCATCCTGCCACTGCGCTGGATGGGTTTCGGCCTTTTGATGGCGGCGGCGACGGGTATCGGCTCCTGGTATTTCGGCTACCCGTTCCTGACCTCCTATTTCCAGTATACGGAGATACCCTATATCGGCAAAATGCCGACGGCATCCGCCCTGCTGTTCGACCTCGGCGTCTTCTCGCTGGTCGTCGGCTCCGTTGTTCTTATCCTGATAGCACTGGCACACCAATCGTTGCGTAACTACCGCGTTCGCACGCCTGAAGCCGCAAAAGCGGAGGACGTGTAATGGAACTCATTCTTGCCATCGGCATCGGCATCATGACCGGCTCCGGCGTTTGGCTGGTGCTGCGCCCGCGCACCTATCAGGTCATCGTCGGGCTTTCGCTGCTGTCTTACGCCGTCAACCTCTTCATCTTCGGCGTCGGCGGCATCAAGACCAATGCGCCGCCGGTGCTGGTCAACGGCGTCGACAGCTCCACGCTCGCCGACCCCGTGCCGCAGGCGCTGGTGCTGACGGCCATCGTCATCGGCTTTGCCACCACCGCATTGTTCCTTGTCGTGCTGCTTGCCGCCCGCGGCCTCACCGGCACCGACCACGTGGACGGGAGGGAGACGAAATGATGTCGTTCCCCTTCCACATCGTCATCGCGCCTATCCTGCTGCCGCTGATTACCGCGGCCCTTCTGCTGTTCTTCGACGAGCGCCAGCGCGTGGCGAAAGCCGCCATCAGCCTCACCTCGACCGTGCTGTTGCTGGTGGTCGCCATATTGCTGTTCCGCGAGGTCAACTCGACGGTCAATACCGAGATCGCCGCCGTGGTGTCGAGCGGTGTCTATCTGCTCGGCAACTGGCCGGCGCCCTTCGGCATCGTGCTCGTCGCCGACCGTCTTTCGGGCCTGATGGTGCTATTGACGGCGCTGCTTGCCATTCCATCCTTGATCTATTCGATGGCGAAGTGGCACAGGTCGGGGGCGCATTTCCATTCGCTGTTCCAGATGATGCTGATGGGCGTCAACGGCGCGTTCCTGACCGGCGACCTCTTCAACCTCTTCGTCTTCTTCGAAGTGATGCTGGCCGCGTCCTATGGTCTGCTGCTGCATGGTTCCGGCCAGCAGCGCGTCAAGGCCGGGCTGCATTATATCGCCATCAACCTCGTCGCCGCCCTGTTCTTCCTGATCGGCGTCAGCCTCATCTATGGCGTTACCGGCACGCTGAACATGGGCGATCTCGCCCATCGCATCGAGGGGCTCAACCCCGATCAGCGCATGCTCTTGGAAACCGGCTCGGCCATCCTCGGCATCGCCTTTCTGGTCAAGGCCGGCATGTGGCCGCTGAATTTCTGGCTGCCCTCTGCCTATGGCGCGGCATCGGCCCCGGTGGGCGGGCTCTTCGCCATCATGAGCAAGGTCGGCATTTATGTCATCGCCCGCCTGTCCTTCCTGCTTTTCGGACAGACGGCCGGGGAATCGGCCGGTTTCGGCCATGATGCCCTGCTGGTCGGCGGCATCGCCACCATCATCTTCGGGGCTATCGGCGTTCTGGCGTCGCAGGCGCTGGGGCGGCTGGCCGGCTTTTCGGTTCTCGTCTCGTCGGGAACGCTGCTTGCCGCCATGGGCACCGGCAATCCCACGGTTGCGGCCGGCGCGCTTTATTACATGGTCAGCTCCACCCTCACCATCAGCGCCTTCTTCATGCTGATCGAACTGGTGGAGCGTGGGCAGGATGCCGGCGCGAACGTTCTTGCCGTGACAATGGAGGCCTATGGCGAGGGCGACGAGGAAGAGGAGGAAGAAGAGGTCGGCGTGACCATGCCTGCCACCATGGCGGTGCTCGGCGCCTGTTTTGCCGCCTGCGGCATTCTTCTGGCCGGCCTGCCGCCGCTTTCGGGCTTCATCGCCAAATTCTCGATGCTGACCGCCATTCTCAACCCTTCCGGGCTCGGTGCCAATGACAGCGTGTCCACGCTGTCCTGGTGGCTGGTTTTCCTGATCGTCTTTGCCGGTTTCGCCTCGCTGATCTCGATGACGCGCGCCGGCATCCGCACCTTCTGGGCCTCCATCGAAGGCACTGTGCCGCGCGTGCTCGTCATCGAAATCGCCCCCGTGATGCTGCTGCTCGGCCTGACGCTTGCCATGACCGTGCAGGCAGGACCGGTAATGCGATACATGCAGGAAACGGCGCGTATTCTCGACCTGCCGGCAAGCTATATTCAGGGCGTTATTTCCGCGCCCCGGGCGGGAAGCAACCCGGAGGCAGAGCCATGATAAGCCGTGTCCTGCCCTACCCGTTGCTGACAATCTCGCTGATATTCTTCTGGATGACGATCAACAGCTTT
Organism: Agrobacterium sp. 16-172Ci; assembly: GCF_053522725.1. Lineage (NCBI taxonomy): Bacteria > Pseudomonadati > Pseudomonadota > Alphaproteobacteria > Hyphomicrobiales > Rhizobiaceae > Agrobacterium > Agrobacterium sp. 16-172Ci. Next base: position 455,446 of record NZ_JBNWBW010000001.1, on the reverse strand, counting down.
TCGCCGGGGCATCTGCTGCTCGGCACCGGTGTCGCGCTCATCGCCTCCTGGGCGATGGCGTCGCTCAGGCCCGCCAAGCCGCGCATCCGCAACTGGCACAGGCTGGTGCAACTGATCCTGATCGTGCTTTACGATATTGTCAGATCCAATCTCTCGGTCGTGAAGATCATCCTGTTCAAACGCGAGAGGGACCGCAAATCCGGCTTCCTGGCCGTGCCGCTCGATATTCGCGATCCGATGGCGCTTGCGGTTCTGGCGACGATCCTGACCTCGACGCCGGGAAGCGCATGGCTCGAATATAATTCCAGCCAGGGTACGCTGCTGCTTCACGTTCTCGACGATGTGGATGAGGCAGCCTGGATAAGCCTCATCAAGAACCGTTATGAAAAACTGCTGATGGAGATATTCGAATGAGTTCGATTATCCTTTTCTGGTCCTTTTCGCTGGCGCAGTTCATGCTCGCCATCGCCATGGCGATCTCGGTCTATCGCATCGCCATCGGCCCGCGCGCGCAGGACCGGGTGCTGGGCATGGATACGCTTTATGTCAACGCCATGCTGCTTCTTTTGACCTTCGGCCTGCGCACCGGCAATGACATCTATTTCGAGGCATCGCTGCTGATCGCCATCCTCGGCTTCGTCTCCACCGTCGCCCTTTCCAAATTCCTGATGCGCGGTGAGGTGATCGAATGAGCGAGGCGCACGAATTTCCCCTCTGGGCCGCCATTGCCGTGGCCTTCTTCGTCCTGCTCGGCGCCTCGCTGACACTGATCGGCACCATCGGCTTTGCCAGGCTCAACAGCTTCTATGAGCGCCTGCATGCGCCCACACTGGGCACCAGCTGGGGCACCGGCGGCATCGTCATGGCCTCGATCATCTATTTTTCCGTCTCCGGCGACCGTTTCGCCTTCCACGAAATCTTCATCGGTATTTTCATGACGGTGACGACGCCGGTTTCCCTGATGCTGCTGGGGCGCGCTGCGCTTTATCGGGACCGAGCGGAGCAGAATACGGATAATCGGGAGCATCTTTAGAGCGCCGGGCTACTTTGCCCGGCTGTTCGCCACTGCCTCAATTGCGATGGCCACGACTTCCAGATCGCTTTCCGGCAGTGCATTTGCTGCCGCAGCGATCTTTGCTTTCAGCAGATCATGGCCCGTCAGCGCGGCTGTTTTCTTTTCAAAATCAAGCAATGCGTTCGGAGTGCTATCCAGAACGGTGGCTATCCGAACGAGTGTCGCCAGATCAGGCTCCCTTCGGCCCATGATGTAATTGCCGTAACGACGCTCCGTAAGCCCCGCTCGGCGGGCAACTTCCGCATTGGAGAGACCAAGCTCCTTCGCGCGCTTTTTCAGATTTGCTGCAAATGATTCCATAGGAACAGATTGTTCCTGACAGAAACCACGGGTCTATGTACATTATGGCGTCAACTATCACGTCATTATAGGTAGGCCATGCCGCTCAGCGTCGATTATCTCTATCTCATCGCGGGCTGCAGTTTCGTTCTGGCGGCTTACCTCTGGCTCGAATGGCAGACCCGCATTCGACCCATGCTCTTACCAAGCTCGGAGATTAAACGCCTTGCCGATGACCTGATTGAACGACATGGCGAGCGCGCGGAGGAATTCGCCGCAATGGAAGAAGACCGGGCGTGGCGCTATTCGCGAAGCTTCGAGCAGGGCAAATGGCGGCGTGTGCGCAGAGAACTTGAGTGCCGCGACAATATCTCATAGCAGGATAACTCAGGATCGAACCTCGGCACTGCGATTTTGAGATTTTTCGGCACATGACAAAGTCTATGCATACACCCGAGTATCGGCTTCTTGTTGAGATACTGACCGACACGCGGCGAAAAATGGGGTTAACCCAGCAGCAAGTCGCAGACCGGCTGGGTAAGCCACAGTCCTATGTCGCAAAGGCTGAAGGGGCTGAAAGACGCATAGATGTCGTTGAGTTTGCAAAACTGTCGGCGGCAATGGATCAAGACCCGATAGCGCTTCTCCACCTTTTGCTCGAGCGGATAAAAGAGGAACCCTCTCCTCTCTGATCAAGACTGTTTCGAAGCCATGACCTTGCGAAAAGTGAGGGAAATTCGCCTGTCTCGGGCTTTCCTAACTCCGTTCACGATATCCGATTTGCGAGCCGGAATTTCATGGGTCCAGCCGTAGCGGCCAGCGTCTCTCAGCAAGACGCCGGAGCGAGGTTGAAGTAAGACGCCGCATATGGCTGACCCACGCAATTCGCGGAAAACCATCTCGCAGGCAGATAGAAGGCTTAGCGATACGATCCCATCGTCAAAACAGGGCACACAATCGACATGCGCACTGATGCCCTGCCCCGGAAGATATTCGTTCGCGATAACCTGATCGGGCAAATCCCGACAATAACCTGTGGTAACCAATCGCTCCGCGAACACGCCAAGCCATGGCGGCAACGGCCCGATATATGCATCTGCGGTAACAGCGCGCGCCTTATAGTCGTACCGATAACCGAAATGCTGCACGCGGCGTTTCAACTCCGTGCTCCACACACCCGCATCCAGTTTGTCGGCAACGGAGGTCTCCTCCTCTGGAGAGAGAAAGCCGCCAAAATAGACTATGCCGGGCGGTAGAAGAGGTAGGCTTGTGACACGATCCATTTGCGGGCTGCTCTCCAACTGCCTGCAACAAACAGGGTTGGCCTATGGTTACACCGGGCCTATCAAAAGCATAAGATGGCGGTAGCTACTCATCGAAATTTGCCTGCAAATGGACAAGCCGTCCATGCGCACAATTCATCAACAATGCTATTGAGATAAATGGTGCCCGGAGGCGGATTTGAACCACCGACACGCGGATTTTCAATCCGCTGCTCTACCAACTGAGCTATCCGGGCACTTCAGGTCCTTGAAGAACCTCCGCTTTTGGCGGGCGGGGCTGTTTGGCGCCCCGAAAGTGAGCGGGGTTATAACATCTTGTTCGGACATGGCAAGCGCCATCGCGAAGTTTTTTGACAGTTTTTTCACGGCGCCTGTGGATGGTTGAAATCTATGCCCGGCGAAGGCGGGATTGCGGCGGAAAACCAGCTCCTGGCCATCCGCCGGGCCAGCGGGCGGCGGCGCGGCAGGGGACGGCTTACGCCCCCTCATTGCGCCGTGTGGCAAGGCCGAGCGCAATTGGCACCACAGCCACCAGCGCCGCCATGACGGGCGAGGAGGCGAAGATGCGGCTTGCCAGCGAGGTGACGGCAACGGAGCGCACCACCGTCATCAGGCGCGAATTCTCACGGTCGCGCTCATGCCGGGCATCGGTGGATTTATGATGCGGCGTGTTGGAGGCGGCTTCCAGCCGTTTGACGTCGCGGCGAATTTTTTCGAGCTGTTTGCGAAGGTCTTCCAACTCCGCCCGCAAGGATGATTCCGCCGGGGCGGCGGCACGCGCCCTTCGGGCAGCAGCGGGTTTTGCAGCCTCCTTCTCCGCGGCCTCTTCGTCCAGTTCGGCCAGATGGTCGTCAAGGTCCGAGGGCTTGTCGAAACCGTGGGATCGCAGTGGTGCTTTCATCGCTGTCTCCTGAGGCGTGCTGAATTGCGGCGGCGGGCGCTTTTGCCCGGTCAGCCTTTTCAACGCCTCAGCCGGGCAAAGGATGCACGAAAAGCGGGGAGACAGGCATAATAAAACAGGCCCCGAAGGGCCTGTTCAATGTCTCGCGGAGCCTCAGGCCGCCTTGGCGGCGCTGGCATAGGGATCGAAGCGGCCGTAGAAGGTCTCGCCCTTGGCGGCCATGTCCTTCAGCAGCGGTGTCGGCTCGAAGCGCGGGCCATAGGTCTCGCTGAGTTTCTCGGCGAGTGCCACGAAGTTCTTCACGCCCATGCCGTCGATGTAGGACAGCGCGCCGCCGGTATAGGGCGCAAAGCCGAAACCGAGGATGGAGCCGACATCCGCTTCACGCGGATCGGTGACGATGCCTTCTTCCACCGTGCGGGCGGCTTCCAGCGCCACGGTGACGAGGAAGCGCTGTTTCAGCACCTCCATATCCACCGCTTCAGGCTTCTGCTGCGGATAAAGGTCCTTCAGGCCGGGCCAGAGGGATTTTTTGGCGGGCTTTGGCGGATAGTCGTAAAAGCCCTTGGCGTTCTTGCGGCCGAAACGGCCCTCGCCTTCCACCAGCTTCTTCACCAGCTCCATATGGCGCGGATCGACGGCCTTTTCGCCGAGATCAGCGACGGTGGCTTTCAGGATCTTGTAGGAAAGATCGATCGCCACCTCATCGTTCAGCGCCAGCGGGCCGACCGGCATGCCGGCGAATTTCGCGGCATTTTCGATCATGGCGGCGGGTACGCCTTCGATCAGCATATCGTAGCTTTCCGCCATGTAGCGCAGCACGCAGCGATTGACGAAGAAGCCGCGCGTATCGTTAACCACAATCGGGGTTTTCTTGATCTTGGCCACATAGTCCAGCGCGACGGCGAGCGCCTTGTCGCCGGTTTCCTTGCCGAGGATCACTTCCGTCAGCATCATCTTCTCGACCGGCGAGAAGAAGTGGATGCCGATGAAATCCGCCGGGCGCTTCGAGTTCTTCGCAAGGCCGGTGATCGGCAAAGTGGAGGTGTTGGAAGCGAAGATAGCGCCCTGCGGCAGCACGGCTTCCACGGCCTCGATGACGGCCTTTTTCACGTCGCGGTCTTCGAAGACGGCCTCGATGACTAGATCGGCGTCGGAGAGTGCGGCGTAATCGGATGTGGGCGTGACGAGGTCGAGCAGGGCCTTGCCCTCATCCTGCGACAACTTACCCTTGCCGATGGCGGCCTTGACGCTTTCCTCGCAATGGCCCTTGCCCTTGTCTGCCGCTTCCTGATCGCGATCCACCAGCGTGACGGGGATGCCGGCTGCGGCGGTGACATAGGCGACGGCAGCGCCCATGAAGCCCGCGCCGACGACGCCGACCTTCCTAAACTCCGTCTTCGGCTGGCCGGCCGGACGGCGTGCGCCCTTGCCCAGTTCCTGCATGGAAATGAACAGCGAGCGGATCATGCCGAAGGCTTCCTTCGAGCGAAGGATTTCGGTGAAATAACGCTGCTCCACCTTCAGCGCCGTGTCGAAGGGCAATTGCAGGCCTTCATAGACGCATTTGAGAATGGCGAGTGCTGCCGGATAGTTGCCGGCGCTTTCACGGCGCAGAATGGCCGGTGCTGCGGGCCAGAGCTGGGCTGCGGCCGGCGTCCAGATGCCGCCGCCGGGAGCCTTGAAGCCCTTTTCATCCCAAGGCGCGACCGGTTTCAGGCCGTCCTTGATCATCTGCTTTGCAGTGGAGACCAGCTGATCCGGCTCCACCACCTGATGCACCAGACCCATAGCCTTGGCGCGCGCGCCGGTCAGCGACTGGCCGGTCGTCATCATCTGCAGCGCCGATTGCGCGTCCGTCAGGCGCGGCACGCGCTGGGTGCCGCCGGCGCCCGGGAAAATGCCGACCTTGACTTCCGGCAGGGCGATCTTGAGGTTCTTGGCGCTGGAGGCGACCCGGCCGTGGCAGGCGAGCGACAGTTCAAACGCGCCGCCCATGCAGGTGCCGTTGATGGCCGAGACCCAGGGCTTGCCGTTGGTCTCGATCTTGCGGAACAGGCCCGTCATGCGGCCAACCAGTTCGAACAGCCTTGCCGCCGCCTGATCCGGGTTCTTCGTTTTCTCATCATTATAGAAGGAGAACATCGACTTGATCATCGAAAGATCGGCGCCGCCGGAAAAGGTGCTTTTGCCTGACGTGAAGACAACGCCCTTGACGACGCTGTCGGCGACGGTGGCGTCAACAATGGCATTCAGCTCGTCCATCACTTCTGACGTGAAGACGTTCATGGATTTTTCCGGCATGTCCCAGGTCACGAGGGCAATGCCGTCTGCGTCCGTCTCGATGGTGAAATTGGTATAAGTGCTCATTTGGGATTCCTCTTCCCTCAAATTTCCCTGCGGTCACGACAGTCCGAGTGCGAGGCCGACACAACCGACCACAAGAACGAGAAACACGATCAAACCCCAACGCTCTGCCCGGAGCCGCCGGATGTGGACAGGGGAAACAGGGCGGATGGACGCCCTGTGATCCTGTGCCATATCCTTTTCCAGATTGTGCCGAGCCAGCTGCTGTTCGATCTCATTCTTGGGCCGCTCGTAAACCTCGCGCCTCATGACCAGCCTTAAACCCGCTCGATAACCGTCGCCGTGCCCATGCCAGCGCCGATGCAGAGCGTGACGAGCGCGGTGTTCAGATCGCGCCGCTCCAGCTCATCCAGCACCGTGCCGAGGATCATCGCGCCGGTTGCACCGAGCGGATGGCCCATGGCGATGGCGCCGCCATTGACGTTCATCCGGTCGTGATCGATGTCGAAGGCCTGCATGTAACGCAGGACCACGGCGGCGAAGGCTTCGTTGAGTTCGAAAAGATCAATGTCGGCAAGCGACATTCCGGTCTTTTTCAGGAGCTTTTCGGTCACATCCACCGGGCCGGTGAGCATCAGCGCCGGATCGGAGCCGATATTGGCGAATGCCTTGATGCGGGCACGCGGTTTCACGCCCATCGCCTCACCGCCCGCCTTCGAGCCAACCAGCACGGCGGCAGCGCCATCGACGATACCGGATGAATTGCCGGCGTGGTGGACGTAGTTGATGCGCTCCACTTCCGGGTGGGCCATGATGCCGACGGCTTCGAAGCCGCCCATTTCACCCGGCATCTGGAAGGATGGGTTGAGGGAGGCGAGCGCCTGCATGTCCGTGCCGGGGCGCATGTGCTCGTCGCGGTCGAGGATCGTCAGGCCGTTTGAGTCCTTCACCGGAATGACCGACTTGTTGAAATAGCCTTTTTCCCAAGCGTGCGCCGCACGCTTCTGGCTTTCGACGGCGTAGGCGTCGACATCGTCACGGGAGAAACCATACTTCGTGGCGATGAGATCGGCAGATACGCCCTGCGGCATGAAGAAGGCCGGGAAGTTGACCGAAGGGTCCATGTACCAGGCACCGCCCGACATGCCCATACCAACGCGCGACATGCTTTCGACACCGCCGGCGATGACGATATCGTCCGACCCCGCCTTGACCTTGCCGGCGGCGAAGTTGATGGCATCGAGACCAGAGGCGCAGAAGCGCGAGATCTGCATGCCCGGGGCCTTGTTGGAGTAACCCGCCTCGAAGGCGGCGGCTTTCGGGATCACCGCGCCGGCATCCATAACGGGATCGACGCATCCCATGATGATGTCGTCTACCGTGGATGTATCAAGTCCGTTGCGGTCGCGGAGGGCTTCCAGTGTCTTGGCGGCAAGGCGAACGGAAGGCACCTCATGCAGGCTGCCATCCTTCTTGCCGCGTCCGCGCGGGGTGCGGACATGGTCGTAGATAAATACGTCGGTCATAACTCTCTCCCTGTGGCGTTATGAACGCCAGATTTCTCAGAATGCTTCCGCAGCCAGTTCCATCATGGTGTCCGCGCCGGTTTCGATGCGGGCCTTGCGCAGCGCCGTTTCCGGCATGATGCGCTCCATAAAAAACTTCGCCGTGACAAGCTTGGTCTTGAGGTAATCCTCGTCCGAAGCGCTGCCGGCTGCAAGCGCTTCGCTGGCGGCTTTCGCCATGCGCGCCTGCATGTAGCCCAGCACCACGATACCGAAGAGATGCATATAGTCTGTCGAGCCGGCACCGGCATTGTCGGGTTTCGCCATGGCGTTCTGCATGAACCACATGGTTGCGGCCTGCAGGTCGTTCAAGCCCTTCTTCAGGCCCTTGGTGTAGAGGGTCAGCTTTTCATCGGCGCGGTTTTCCTCGCAGAAATCGCCGATTTCCTTGAACAGCGCCATGACGGCGCGGCCGCCATTCATGCCGAGCTTGCGGCCGACCAGATCGAGCGCTTGAATGCCGTTCGCGCCCTCATAGATCATGGTGATGCGCGCATCGCGGACATATTGGCTCATGCCATGTTCCTCGATGTAGCCATGGCCGCCGAAGACCTGCTGCGCCATCACGGCGTGTTCGAAGCCCTTGTCGGTCAGGACACCTTTCAGGATCGGGGTGACGAGGCCGAGCAGGTCGTCCGCCGCCTGCCGCTGCTTTTCGTCAGTGGCGCGGTGGGCGATGTCGGATTGCAGCGCGGTCCACAGAAGGAAGGCGCGGCCGGCCTCATTATAGGCCTTGATGGTCATCAGCGTGCGGCGGATATCGGGATGCACGATGATCGGGTCGGCCTTCCTGTCGGGGAATTTCGCTCCGGAGAGCGAGCGGCCCTGAATGCGCTCACGGGCATATTCGACCGCGTTCTGGTAGGCGATCTCGCCAACGGAAAGACCCTGAAGGCCGACGCCGAGGCGGGCTTCGTTCATCATCACGAACATGGCCGAAAGGCCCTTGTTCTCAGCGCCGAGCAGATAACCGGTCGCGTCATCGTAGTTCATGACGCAGGTGGCGTTGCCGTGAATGCCCATCTTGTGTTCGATGGCACCGCAGGTGACGCCGTTGCGCTCGCCCGGCGTGCCGTCTTCCTTCACCAGGAACTTCGGTACGATGAAGAGCGAAATGCCCTTGGTGCCCTCAGGCGCGCCTTCGATGCGGGCGATTACCAGATGAACGATATTGTTCGTCATGGAATGTTCGCCGGCGGAGATGAATATCTTCTGGCCGGAAATTTTGTAGCTGCCGTCAGCCTGCGGCACAGCCTTGGTGCGCAGCATGCCGAGATCGGTGCCGCAATGGGGTTCGGTCAGGTTCATGGTGCCGGACCATGTGCCTTCCACCATCTTCGGCAGGTAGGTGTCCTTCTGCTCCTGCGTGCCATGCACCAGAATGGCGGCAATCGCACCCTGCGTCAGACCGGGATACATCATCAGCGACAGGTTGGCCGACGACATATATTCGCCAATGGCGGCGTGCAGCGTATAAGGCAGGCCCTGACCGCCGAATTCCGGCGGAACGGCAAGGCCGATCCAGCCGCCCTCGCAATAGGCGTCATAGGCCTCCTTGAAACCATCCGGCACGGAAACCGAACCGTCATCGGCGCGCTTGCAACCCTGTTGGTCGCCGGAAAGGTTGAGCGGGAAAAGCCGCTCTTCGGCAAGCTTTGCGGCTTCACCGGTAATAGCCTCGATCATGTCGGGGGTTGCATCCTCGAAGCCGGGCAGGTTGTTATACCGCTCCAGGCCGAGAACGTCGTTCAGGATAAAAAGCGTGTCTTTAACTGGGGCCTTGTAAACAGGCATTACCGATGTTCCTCCGCATCGTGGGCGCCGGCAATAATCCGGCCGATATGGGATGACAATATTTGACGTGCGCGTAAACGTCAAATAAATTTCAGCGGAATATCCTTCTCCTTTTTCGCGGAATGGACCTCCGACCCGGCGCAGGGCTGTCGCCTGCCGTAAAAGTTAAAAAATTCCGACCATAGTTAACCACTTCTTTACCACGTTTCGTGAATTCTCCCGACAGAGGTAACTGCTTCGTACTCCGGCGCATTTTCCTCAACGGGGGCGAATACCGGCTCTAGAATTGCTGCATGTTGCGGCGACGGCGTGTCCAGGCAGGCAACGTCGCGACAGATAACCGGGCACGGCGGGCGGAAGCGAAGCGAGCGAAAAGATGAACGGATTGCGATCGAAAACCCAACAGCCAAGCGACAGATCGTCTCTTGATGCGCTCAATCGCACCATTGAAGGCCTTGAAGCCCGTATCGAAGGGCTGATGAGCCAGAAGTTCCCGCGCGACCCCCGGGCCGCGAGCGCGCAAGCCGAGCCCAAAAACGAGGCTTACGCCGCGTCGCGCGAACCGCGCGCCAGTGTTACCCCGCCGCAGCTCGATCCCGTCAACGAAATCCGCCAGCGCCAGCGTCTCCTCGAAGCGAGCTTCCAGCGCCCGCAGGAACCCGCCGCCCGCCCGGAGCGGACGATTACCAGACCGCTTGCACCGGAATACCGGCCGAGGGACGCCCAGCAGGCGGCCGCTCCCGCACCGCGGGCCCGCGCCATTCCGCCCCATCAGGAACAGCAACGCAATGACGCAGCCCTGCAGGAAATCGCCCAGGCGCTCGTCAATCTGCGGCATGAGCTGAAGCACGACATTGCCGAAGGCGTTGCCCGCGAAGCGCAGGGCCTGCGCGCCGAGATCCGCAATATTCGCGCGGTGGCGGAAGACCAGCAGTTCATCGGCGATCTGCGCGACGACATAGCGCGGTTGGCCGGCAGCATCGACCAGCTCGGCAATCTGGCGTCTCCGGATGCCTACGGGCTGCGCAACGAATTCGAGGACCTGCGCCTGACGATCGACCAGCTTGCGCGCGAGGACAGCGTGCACCGGATCGAAAGCCGCTGGAATAATGTGGAAGACACGCTACGCGGTTTCGACGCCGGCGCGTTGCAGGATGAGATCGTTTCGCTCGCCTATCGTCTCGATGACATCAAGACGCAGCTCGGCGGCATGAGCAACAATCCGGCCGTGCGCGTGCTCGAAGACAAGCTGATCGCCATTGCCAGCGCCGTGGAGCAGCTCGGCAAGCACATGCAGCCGAACAAAGCGGCCTTTACCGAACAATTTTCCGGTCTCGACCAGCGGCTGGACGAAATCAGCCGCGCCATTGCCGCAACCGGCACGCGCGCCAATGCGCAGGCAACGGACAATGCGCTGGCGCAGCGTCTGGAAAACCGGCTGAACGGCCTTGCCGAACAGCTCGGCGACATCAACCGCCTTGCCGCCGCAAAACCTGAACCGGCGCTGGACCTGACCGCCCGTCTCGAAGCGCTGGCCGGCAAGATCGACGAACTCAGCACCGCCCGCGACGCCGCCCAGTTGCATGAGCGGCTGGACCAGCTTTCCCTGCTTCTGGAGCGTTCGCAGCGCCCCTCGCAACAGGCGGAGCTGACGTCTTTCCTCAGCGACATTTCCCGCAAAATCGATGCGCTGGATCACGGCGCCGTCAATGACGGTCTGGCAGAGCGGCTCGACCTGCTCTCGCGCCGGATCGAGGACCTCGATTATCGCTACAGCCAGCCGCAGCCGGCATCGGGCCTCAGCGAAAGCGCCTTCTCGCGTCTGGAAGAGCGGCTCGGCAATATTGCCGCCCGTCTCGACGAGACCGCCCATGCCGCGCCCGCCGACAGCCACGCGCTGGCAAGCCTCGAAAACCAGATCGCCCATCTCTCGACGCTGATCAGCCAGCCGGTGCAGATGCAGGCCGCAGGCATGCCGCCTGAACTCGATGTCCGCATGGCGGCCATCGAAGACTACATGGCCTCCAACGACGAATATATCATCGAAGCAGCCCGGCAGGCGGCCGAGGCCGTTCTCGACGCCTATACCCGTAACAATCTCTCGGCCGGCGCAAACCTTGCCGACATGACCATGCTGACCGATCTTGCGACCGATCTGCGCAATCTCGAAGCCTTGAGCCGCAACACCGAAGAGCGCACGCACCGCACATTCGAAGCGCTGCATGAGACGCTGGTGCAGATCGCCGGCCGGCTGGATAACCTCGACAATGCCCCCGTCTACCGCGAAGAGGCCGCGCCCCGCAACGTCGCGAAGCCTGTGTCGGCCCCCGCGCACGAAGATGTATCCATGCCGGCCGCCATCTTCCCGGAAGAGGGTTATATCGCCGAAGAACAGGCCATTCTCGACGCCGACGGGAAAGATGGGGATGCCATCGTGCCTCCCGCTGCGGCAAAGCCCGCGAAGGCGGAAAAAAAGAGCCTGCTTGCCGGCCTGACGAAGCGTTTCAAGACGGGTACGGCAAAGACCGTCAAAGCCGCAGCAGAACCCGTATCGGCCTCCTCCTCCTCCGCCCGCACGCAGGTCGAGCCCGCCCCGTCGCTCGATCCTATCGACGTTCTGCCGGCGGGTCAGGAGAACGAACTTCTGGAGCCGGGTTCTGGTGCGCCCGATATCAAGAAAATCCTCGAGCGCGTGCGCGCCAGCCAGGTGGCCGCCAGCGGCAAGGCCGCAGACGCCGAAGGACGGACGGATTTCATTGCCGCCGCCCGTCGTGCGGCGCAGGCCGCCGCCATGGAAACATCGCCGGAGAAGCTTGATACCGGCAAGAAGGGCCGCAAGGCCGAGGCATCGGGGCTTTCGCGCTATCGCCGCCCGCTGCTGCTCGGCATCGGCGCCATTCTTCTGGCGATGATGGCCATGCCGCTCGTCAAGACGCTGATCGGCGGCGCGGAAGCTCCGGCTCCGGTCATCGAGCAGAAGCGGGACAATGGCCCGGTCTCCGCGCTTCCTGAAGCGGACGACAAGGCCGTGACCATTCCGTCCGATCTCGCCATCGATCCGGAACAGGCAGCATCCGCCGACAGCATCGAAAACACCGCACCGGCGGAAAACGCCATCGATCCCCGCACCATCGGCGGCGCACCGCTGCCTGACGAGCCGCCGGTTGCCGACGTTCCTGCCGTGGATGCGGCAAATTCCGGCACCGTCGCGCAGAACGAACCTTCGGCTCCGGCACAGGTCGCCGCCACGGCTGCTCCTGCCCAGGACGCCATCACCGTTCCCGCCGGCATCGAGCCGGCATCGCTTGCCGAAGCGGCCGCCAAGGGCGACACACAGGCGCTGTTCGAGATCGCAGCCCGCTACACCGATGGCCGCGGCGTTGCCGCCGACCGCACCGAGGCGGCAAAGTGGTACAAGCTCGCCGCTGATCGCGGCCTTGCACCCGCGCAATATCGTCTCGCCAATCTCTACGAGAAGGCGAACGGCGTCGAACGCAACCTTCCCGAAGCCAAGCGCTATTACACGCTGGCTGCGGAACAGGGCAATGCGGGCGCCATGCACAATCTTGCCGTGCTGCTTGCTTCCGATGCGGCCGGCCAGCCGGATTTCGCCGCAGCCGCGCAATGGTTCATCAAGGCTTCCGACCTCGGCGTTCGTGACAGCCAGTTCAACCTCGCCATTCTCTATGCGCGCGGCAGCGGCGTGAAGCAGGACATCGAGGAATCCTACAAGTGGTTCGCCATCGCAGCTAAGGATGGCGACGCCGACGCCGCCCAGAAGCGCGACGAAGTGGCAGGGGCCCTGAACCCGCAGCAGCTTCAGAGCGCCAAGGCCAAGGTGGACGCCTGGAAGGTCAAGCCGCTTTCGGAAGATGCCAACAGCGTCAACCCGCCCGAGGAATGGGCCGGCAAGGAAGGCGTGAAAACCGCCTCCGTGGACATGGAAAAGGCGATCCGCAACATTCAGGCGATCCTGAACAAGAACGGTTTCGATGCCGGCCAGCCTGACGGCAAGCTCGGCAAGAACACGGTGACGGCCATCAAGGACTTCCAGAAGTCCGTGGGCCAGACGCCGGACGGCCGCATTACCAACGAGCTGGTAACCGCGCTCCTCGCCCGCAACAAATAAACATTCGAGAACCGGCGAAGCGGCCCCCGGGCCGCTTTCGATCAGCCCGCCGCAGGAATGTGGCCGGCTGCCGACACACGGCCGCTATCTTTCCAAATTATCAACGTATTTACCGTTGAATGTTGACAGGTCAGGCCCTCGCGGGCATGACGGATGAAGGCCGGGCATGCCCGGTCTTTTCAGACAGAAAGTGTAAATCGCGGCGCGGCCCCCTCACCCGGACAAGCCCTGCCGCCCGGAACCATTTGCCCGAGGTCCGAGCCGTGACTGTCTATCTGCCGATCGCAGAACTGTCGGTGAATATTTTCATCATTCTCGGCATGGGCGCGGCCGTCGGTTTTCTTTCCGGCATGTTCGGCGTGGGCGGCGGCTTTCTGATTACCCCGCTTCTGATCTTCTACAATATTCCGCCTGTGGTGGCCGTGGCGACGGGGGCAAACCAGGTGGTCGCCTCCTCCGTGTCAGGCTCGATCACGCATTTTCGGCGCGGCACGCTCGACGTCAAGCTCGGCAGCGTGCTGCTTGTGGGCGGTCTGGTGGGGGCGACGGTCGGCGTGTGGATATTCTCCTTCCTGCGCAGCATCGGCCAGCTCGATCTCATCGTCTCGCTGCTTTATGTTATCCTGCTCGGCACCGTCGGCGGGCTGATGCTGAAGGAGAGCATTTCGGCGCTTCGCCGCGCCGCCCGCAACGAAACCGTGACGCTGCGCCGGCCGGGCCATCACAACTGGGTGCACCGCCTGCCGCTGAAAATGCGGTTCAAGAAATCGAAGATCTATCTCAGCATCATTCCCATCGTCACGCTGGGTTTCGGCATCGGCATCCTCACCTCGATCATGGGTGTGGGCGGCGGCTTCATCATGGTGCCGGCGATGATCTATCTCTTACGCATCCCCACCAGCGTGGTTGTCGGCACCTCGCTGTTCCAGATCATTTTCGTAACCGCCTATACGACCGTGGTTCAGGCGGCGACCAACTATTCCGTCGATGTGGTGCTGGCCTTCATCCTGATGGTGGCGGGCGTCATCGGCGCGCAATATGGCGTGCGCGTCGGCCAGAAACTGCGCGGCGAACAGCTGCGCGCCCTGCTGGCGCTTCTCGTTCTCGCTGTTGCGCTTCGCCTTGCCGTATCGCTGGTGGTGCGCCCGGAAGACCTGTTTTCGGTGGCCGTCGGGGGGTTAGGTTATTGACCCGCCATTTGCTGCTTGCCGCCCTTGCGCTGGCCTCATGTCTCACTTTCGGGCAGACCGCTTGGGCCCAGACGCCGCCGCTTGCCCTGCCGCCCGGCCCACAGCAGCGATCCCTGCTGGAAAATATCGAAATCGGCGCATCGACGACCGAAATTCCAATTGCTTCCGATTTTCGCGGCGCGGATTTCACGCTTTTCGGCGCGCTGAACAATACCGACCAGTTGCTGCTCGCCATCGGGCAATACGACATTGTCGTGACGCTCGAGGGACCGAGCGACTATATGACCGTGCGCAAGAAGGAACGCGTGGCGGGCATCTGGATCAATACCAGCGCCATAACCTTCACGCCGCTGCCGGAATCCTATTCCATGGCCAGCACGCGCAATATCAGCGATGTCGCTTCGCCCGGAACGCTCCGCGCCATGGGGCTTGGCGTCGATCATCTGTCACTGAAAAGCGCGGTCTTTTCCGGCGTGCCCGACAATGTCTTCGATTTTCAGGAAGCCTATCGGCGTCTGAAGCTTTCGAGCGGCATCTATCGCAACGACACGACCGGGGTGCGGCTGGAGCGCACCGGCCTGTTCTGGGCGACTTTGCGCCTGCCGGCCAACGTGCCGAACGGCGTGCACACCGCCCGCGCCTATCTCTTCAAGAGCGGCAAATTCATTGCCCAGCGCGAACTGAAACTGCGTGTCGTCAAGACCGGCATGGAACAGGCGATCACCGACGCCGCGCATCAGACGCCGCTTGCCTATGGGGCGCTCTGCGTTCTGCTCGCCGTCGTGACCGGCTGGGGCGCCAGCATCATCTTCCGCAAGGACTGATCGGTTTTCATCCCGCAAAAGAGAGCGTCTGCCGCCCCTGTCGGCAAAGATAGCATTCGCTTCCGTCGTCGGTTTGCGGTAGAATTCAAGGCGTTACAACCGTACATGCAGCTCAGGGCGAGCATGTGTGGTTGTGACCGGGATGAAAAGGAGAAATGTCATGTTCAAGCACATTCTCATTCCCACCGATGGCTCGCCGCTGGCGCAGATCGCAATCGACCAAGGGTTCGCTCTCGCCAGGGAGGCAGGCGCAAAGGTGACCGTCGTGACGGTATCGGAACCCTTTCACGTGATTGCCAGCGATGTCGAGGACATTGCCGCCATTGCCGAAGAAGAATTCCACCGCTGCGAGGAAGCGGAACATCTGCTGAGGGATACGCAGGCGCAGGCCACTTCCATGGGGCTGGATTGCGAAGCGCTGCTGGCGCGTGCGGGAAGGCCCGACGAGGCGATCATCGAAGCCGCCAACAGGAGCGGCTGCGATCTCATCGCCATGGCCTCGCACCGGCGCAGGAGCTTCGTGGAGATGCTGCTCGGCAGTGTCACGGCCAAGGTGCTGAAGAATTCGAAGATACCGGTGCTGGTCTACCGGCAATAGAGCATTTCCAGTAAAGCTGCGTTGCGGTTTTACGTCCGGAAGAGACGCTCAGCCGAGAAGATTTGAAAACCGCACCGAATAGATGCGGTCCCTCCCCATCAGATGCGCGACGAGAGCGGCATGATCGAACAGGCCGCGCATGGCTTTGTGCCGCAAATCCAGCCCGCCGCTCATCACCCCGAAAGCCGGCATCAACAGACGCGAACCGTCGGTGGCGAAACAGGGCCGCCGCACCGTCTTTTCACGGCGGCGGACCGTGGCAGAGGGATGCAGGTGCCCGGCGATCTCGCCGGCGGCATCGTCCGGTTTCGGCTCGTGGCGAAAGACGAGAGTGCCGTAAAACATTTCGTCCACCGAAGAGCCCGGCAGATCGACCGTGCCGTCGGGATCGTGATTGCCGTTGATCCATATCCATTCGCGACCACGGGCCATGTCGCGAATGAGTTCGCGCAGCGGCAGCGGCAGGTGCTCGGAACCGACCCGGTCGTGGAAATTATCGCCGAGGCTGACCACGATCTTCGGATCGTAACGGCTGACAAGGGAGGAGAGGATTTTAAGCGTGGCGATGGTGTCGTAAGGCGGCAGCATGCGTCCGCGCCTTGCAAAGGCCGCGCCTTTTTCCAGATGCAGGTCGGAAACGACGAGCAGCGACAGGTCCGGCAGGTAAAGCCCGCCCAAAGGATCGCACCAGGCGGCGACGCCATTGATGGCAGTTTCGCTGCCGAGGCATTCGAAGCCATTGGAAAACCTGTCGCTCAATGTCAGCCGGCTCAGCACTTTTGCCTTTGTTCCTTCATTCCGCCCAGATGTTTCAGGACATGGCCTCGGCGATCAGCTCGTCGGCGGCCTCGGCCAGCACATCGTCCATCGCCTCACCCGCCACCGTCTCGCGGCCAATTTCCAGCATGACCGGAACGGCAAGCGGCGAGACATGTTCCAGCGCGCGATGGGTCGTGTGACCCTTGATTCGCTTCAGCATATCGCCAAGACGGCCAATGTCCAAAAGTCCCGCTGCGGCATCGCGCCGCGTCGCTTCCAGCAGGATATGATCCGGCTCATGGCTGCGAAGAACGTCATAAATAAGATCGGCGGAGACCGTCACCTGCCGGCCGGTCTTTTCCTTGCCGGGATGGCGGCGTTCGATCAGGCCGGAAATGACGGCGCAGTTGCGGAAGGTGCGCTTCAGCATGAAGGATTCGTCGAGCCACGCTTCCAGATCGTCGCCCAGCATGTCCTCATCGAGAAGGTCGGCCAGCGACAGGCGGCGGGATTTCAGCCGCATGCCGATATCCTCCATGGCCCAGATGGCGAGTGAATAATCGGTGGCGACGAAACCCATGGGTTTTGCGCCCGCCCGTTCCAGCCGCCGCGTCAGCAGCATGCCGAGCGTCTGGTGCGCCAAGCGTCCCTCGAAGGGATACATGACCATGAAGAAGCGCTTGCGGAAGGGGAAGGTCTCCACCAGCAGCTCGTCGCGCTTGGGAATGATCGACTTTTCCTTCTGGATCGCCAGCCAGTCGCGTACCTGATCCGGCAGCGCATGCCAGCGCGTCGGGTCCGAGAGCATGGAGCGCACCTGATCCGCGAGATAGGTGGAGAGCGGAAACTTGCCGCCGGCATAGGAGGGAATTTTCGGGTCCATGGAGAAGGCCTGGGAGACCAGGCATTCATTCTCCCTGATACCCTCGAAGCGCAGCACCTTGCCTGCAAAGAGGAACGTATCGCCCTGCACCAGTTGCTCAAGGAAATACTCCTCGACCTTGCCGAGCGACATGCCGCCGCGCCCGACCGTGCCCTTGGCATTGCGCTTGACCATGCGGACATTGAGTTCCGCCGCCTCGACGATGGTGCCGAGGTTCAGGCGATATTGCTGTGCGACCGCCGGATTGGGGACGCGCCAGCGACCGTCCTTCATCTGGCGGATGCGGGCGTAACGCTCATAAGTGCGCAGCGCATAACCTCCGGTCGCGGTGAAATCCACCACCCGGTCGAAAGTGGTACGCGGCAGATCGGCATAGGGCGAGGCGCTCTTCACTTCACGATAGAGATCGTCCGCATCGAAGGGTTCGGCGCAGGCCATGCCGAGCACATGCTGGGCGAGAACATCGAGCGCGCCCTCGGCAATCGGCGGCGTATCCTGCGCGCCGATATAGTTCGCATCAAGCGCTGCCCGGCACTCCATCACCTCGAAGCGGTTGGCGGGAACGAGGATGGCCTTTGACGGCTCGTCCATGCGGTGATTGGCGCGGCCTATGCGCTGGGCAAGGCGGCTTGCCCCCTTTGGCGCGCCGACATGCACGACGAGATCGACATCGCCCCAGTCTATGCCGAGATCGAGCGTGGAGGTGGCAACGACGGCGCGCAATTTGTTTTCCGCCATGGCCGCTTCCACCCTGCGGCGCTGGCCGGCATCCAGCGAACCGTGATGCAGTGCAATCGGCAGATTGTCGTCATTGATGGTCCAGAGTTCCTGGAAGATCAGCTCCGCCTGCGAGCGGGTGTTGACGAAGATCAGCGTCGTCTGATGGTCCTTCAGCGCGGAATACAAATCCTTCGTGGCGTAACGTGCCGAATGGCCGGACCATGGGATGCGCTCTTCCGTGCTCAGGATGGAGATATCCGGCTTTGCCCCGCCTTCGACGGTGATGAGGCCGGCGGGCGGCTCATCCTGCCCCTGCGGCGCGAGGTAACGGCGCAAATCCATCGGCTCCGCCACCGTAGCCGAAAGGCCGATGAAGCGCACATCGGGTGCGTGCCGGCGCACACGGGCGAGCGCCAGCGCCAGCAAATGGCCGCGTTTGGAGGTGACGAGCGAATGCAACTCGTCGAGCACCACATATTTCAGGTCACGGAAAAAGCGCTCGGCCTCCCTGTTGGCGAGCAGCAGCGAGACCTGCTCCGGCGTCGTCAGCAGAATATCCGGCGGCTTCACCTTCTGGCGCTGGCGTTTGCCCTGCGGCGTATCGCCGGTGCGGGTCTCGATGGAAATCGGCAGGCCCATTTCGGAGACGGGTCTGGTGAGATTGCGTTCGATATCCACCGCCAGCGCCTTGAGCGGCGAGATATAGAGCGTGTGCACGCCGACGAAGCCGGAGCCCGGCGGCACCTTGCCGCGTTCTGCCAGATCGGTGAGAGAAGCCATGAAGCCGCCCAGCGTCTTGCCGGCGCCCGTTGGCGCGATCAGCAGCATGTTCTCGCCGCCGCGTGAGCGCGCCATCAGCTCCAATTGATGCGCGCGCGGAGACCACCCCTTTTCGGCAAACCATTTCTGGAATGGAAGGGGTAAAGCGCCGACATGGGTGCCGGAAATGGGAGACTCGGTGTGTTTCACATCTTCAAGGTAGTGAAAAACCTGCAAAAAAGAAGGGCGGAACGGGGCCGCTTGACAGAAAGCATAATCGCGGATAAATTTTATCCATGATATTGAAACGAACCGCACAGGGACAAGTCGGATGAAACTCGGCGACGGCGTGGAACAGGCCATTCACAGCGTGGGCATGCTGGCGGGACTTTCCGAAGGCGGCGTGCTGTCGGCGGCGGCGCTGGCGGAATTTCACGGCGTTTCCACGAGCTATCTGCTGAAGCATCTTCAGTCGCTGTCCAATGCCGGGATTGTCGCCACCGTGCCGGGGCCGAAGGGCGGTTACCGTCTGGCGAGGGCGACCGACAGGATCACGCTGCTCGATATCGTGCTGGCCGTCGAAGGGCCGCAGCCTGCCTTCCGCTGCGCGGAAATTCGTCAGCGTGGGCCGAACCCCTTGCCGGGGCGTTATTTCACCAAGCCCTGCGGCATCAATGCCGCGATGCTGAAAGCGGAAAAGGCCTATCGAGCCGAACTCGCCAAGACCACCATCGCCGATATTCTGGGCGATCTTGCCGCCAATGACGATGGCGGGATTGCCGCCCGTGGCTGCGCCTTTCTGGAGCTGAACGAGCGCAAAACAGCGACGCGCTGAGACCCAAAAAGACAGGATCACCGAAATACCGGAAACCTCACAGCTTTCCGGACCGATGACGCATGACTTCAAACAGACCCAACCAATGGAGAGACCCATGAAAACCCGTATCAACTATGCCAAAGCATCCCCCGAAGCCTTCAAGGCCGTCATGGCTCTGGAGAATTACGTTCAGGGCAGCGGGCTGGAGCGCCGCTTCGTTCACCTCATCAAGCTGCGTGCCTCGATCATCAACGGCTGCGCTTTCTGTGTGGACATGCATGTGAAGGAAAGCCGCCATGACGGGCTTTCCGAACAATGGATCAACCTGATGAGCGTGTGGCGGGAATCCCCCGTTTATACCCAGCAGGAACGGGCGCTGCTCGGCTGGGTGGACGCGGTGACGAAGATTGCCGAAACCGGCGCCCCGGATGACGCCTTCGAGACGCTGAAGGCGCATTTTTCCGATGAGGATATCGTGAAGATCACCGTCGCCATCGGCGCGATCAACACCTGGAACCGCATCGCCGTCGGTTTCCGCTCGCAGCATCCGGTCGATGCGGCTGCGAAGGCGGCCTGACCCCTTAAACCCGAAACGGGCGGCCGCTACATGGCAATGTAGCGGTCGTTCCTGTGATTGATGGCGAGCGTGAGGTTCATGACCAGCGCGCCGAGGACGGAGCAGATGATGACGAAAGGTGTGGCCACGAAAAAAGAGCAGGCCAGCACCATGCCATCAAAGGCGAGCTGCACGAGGCCTGCACGCCAGCCGAAACGATCCTGAAGATAAAGCGCCAATATGCCGAAACCGCCAAGGCTGGTGCGGTGGCGAAACAGCGCCAGCATGCCGGCCGCAACCGTCAGCCCGCCGAAAAGTGCGGCGGCAACCGGATTGATGCTCTGAAATGCGAAAAAGCCGGGCATATATTCCGACAGCAGCGCCGTCATGGCGATGGCGCAGAAGGTCTTGACCGTGAAGGCAAGCCCGAGGCGACGGAAGGCGAGATAATAAAACGGCAGATTGACGAGGAAGAACACCGCGCCGAAGCTTAGATCGGTGCCGTAATGCACGAGAAATGCCAGCCCGACCGTGCCGCCCGTCAAAAGGCCGGCAGCGGAAAACAGCGTGACGCCGAGCGAAACCAGCATGCTGCCCGCGAGAACGCCCTGCGCGTCTTCCAGCAAGGAATGACGATCCGGCGCGGAGGCCCAAAGGTTCAGACGCCTGCGCGCAGTCGTATCATCCATGCCCATTCCCCTGTCTTTCGGCCCCTGCCGAGCTATTGCGCCGAAGCGCGACGGATTTCAACCGCTGTCGCTCAGCGCACGACGATATATCTGTCCGAGCGGTGATTGATGGCCAGAAACATGTTGAGCACGAAAGCGCCGACAATCGAATAAACGACGGTGGCCGGATCGATGACGAGGAAGGCGCAGAGCATCACGAAGGCGTCGAAGGCGAGCTGGATGAGACCGGCGCGGATGCCGAAGCGATCCTGAATATAGATGGCGAGAATGCCGATGCCGCCGAGGCTGGCGCGGTGACGATAAAGCGCCAGCAAGCCGTAACCCAGAAGCAGACCGCCCAGCAGCGCCGCCCAGAGCGGGTTGATGCTATCGATCACCATCCAGCGCGCTTCGACTTCCGTCAGCACCGAAACAAGGCCGATGGCGATGAAGGTCTTGAAGGAAAAGGCAAGACCGAGGCGGCGGAAGGACAGGTAATAAAACGGCAGATTGACGAGGAAGAACAGGAGGCCGAAGCTGATGCCGAAAGCATAATGAAGCAGGAAGGCGACGCCGGCGGTGCCGCCGGTCAGAAGGCCGACCTTGTTCAGAAGATAAAAGCCGAGCGCCGAGACGATGGCACCGGTGACGATGCCCTGCACGTCTTCCACCGGCGCATGTTTGGCCGGATCGGAACTCCACATGCCGTAAACACTTCTCGTTCTGCTCACGCTTTTTTCCTCAGCTTCAGGCATATTTTGCACTGCAAAAAACATCTGAGCAAGATGGATACGTAAGGAAGCCTGACCTATCGCGAAAATGGCAAGAAACGGAATGTTCAGGCTTTGGCACGGGCAAGAAAAAGAATGCCGGAAAGGGGTTTTCCGGCATCCTTGCGAATGGTGGTTTTGCGGATTTCGATGAGGGAAAAGCCTGTCCGCTCAAGAAGCTCGGTCACATAGCTCTTCGAATGAGCGTAACGAAGGGATTCCCGAAGCACGAAACCGTCTTCCTCCCCCGCATCCTCCACCGAAAAGGCGAAAAAGCCTGAAGGCGCAAGCAGAGCGGAAACGAGCGGCATGACGGTTTCGAGACTGCCGAGATACATCATCACATCAGCGGCGGCCACAAGGCCGGCGCGGTGCTGGGCAAGCGTGGGGGTAAAGAGCCCCGAGGCCTCCGGCTCCAGCGAAAGATCGGCTTGGTCCAGATGATCGTAAAGCCCCTTTTCCTCCGCCTTGGCCAGCATGTTCTGGGAAATATCGAAACCTTCCAGCCGGTTTGCGAAAGCGCGGATTTCAACGCCAAGGAGACCAGTGCCGCAGCCAATATCGACAATGGTGTCGAAGACGCCGCTTCCCGCCGCTTTGCCAATCAGTTCCGCCAGCTTTTGCGGCACGCTGTAATCCAGCTTTTCCACAAGCGAGGTTTCGAAACGGTCGGCATAATCGTCGAATAGCCCTTCCACATAGCGGCTCGGCGGTTGCTCGGGCGTTTCGGCGGCGCCGAGAACCGCGAGTTTCAGCTCGGCTGCAAACAGTCCTTCGGTGTCCAGCTCGGCGACTTTCCCGTAAGCCGCCACGGCTTTTTCCGTTTCACCCGCTTTTTCGTGATATTCCCCGAAGCGAAACCAGCCCGCCGTCCACCGCGGCGCAAGCTCCAGCGCCTGTTCCATGAGTTCGGCGGCGGCGGGAAAGTCACCGCTCTCCGCCAGCATGCGGGCATAGTCCGCCCGGCGGTCGGCAATGACGTCACCGGAAGAAAACTGGTTTGGGGCCATTCAAGATTCCTGAGAAGATGTCGGCTGTCATTTATCAAGCCATAAAAAAACTCAAGTCCTATTTCATGGCGGCCTCGTGGAATTGGCGAATTTGACGCGATATAGTGCGCCGAAACTTGCATCGAAGCGTCGTGCTTCATATGTCAGGACAAAACAGGAGACGTGCTGATGGCCGGTGAGGTCAACAAAATGCTGGGTGACACGGTGGCCCGTACCGTGGTGAAGCTGCTGGTGGTTTCATTGCTCGTCGGCTTTCTGATGGCGATCTTCGGATTGACGCCATGGAACATCATCTACGGCGCGCGCGATTTCGTGGTCGACCTGTGGCGCAGCGGTTTCCATGCGCTGGGCGCAATCGGCGACTATCTGATCCTCGGGGCAACGATCGTCATTCCGGTTTTCATCATCCTGCGCCTGCTGAGCTACCGCCGCTGACATGACCCACTCCCCGTTTCAAACGCTTTCACGGCGCGGCTTCGTGCTGATGTCCGCTGGCTCCGTTCTTTCCGCCTGCGTCTCCATGCCCACCAACAAGGGCATGCCCTCCGGCACCCGCGACGAAACGGCGGCGGCGCTTCCCATGGTCAACGATCTGCGCCGTTCCAAGGGGCTTTCGCCGCTTGCCGTCAATGGCGCGGCAAGCGGTGCTGCCGCCTATCAGGCCGGCCGCATGGTCAAGGCGCAGAAGATGGCGCATCTGATCGGCCTGACCGACAGTTTCCTGATCCGCATGAAAGACGGCAATGTGCCGCTTCCGGCAGCGGAAAACGTGGCCGCCGGGCAGGACAGCGTCGAGCGGGTGGTGAAGGCCTGGATCGGCTCCCAACATCACCTCGAAAACATGCTCGGGCCTTATAACGGCCTCGGCGTCGCGGTCGCTTATGACGCGGCCAGCCGCAACCGGCCCTATTGGGCGATGGTGCTCTGCGCCTGAGGTAAAGCGACGGGAACCACCCTCTTCCCTCATTCCTGTGCCTGTCACAGGAATCCAGCCGACGCGCGTCTGCGCGACGGAAAGACTCCTTTCAGCCCAAGGACTTGGGCTGGCTGGATCCCTGTGACGAGCACAGGGATGAGGAAGGAGAGCCGCTGAGAAAGCGCTGCCGACCGTCCAAGGTCCGCTGTCAGCTAAGCTTGCGATCCGCCCAGCGGTCCACCGCGCTGTCACGCAGGTCGCGAATGGACTGTACACCCTCGCGGGCGACCAGCTTCGACAGGCCCTTGACGATGGCCGAGGGCAGGCCGGGGCCTTCATAGACCATGCAGGAATAGAGCTGCACGAGATCGGCCCCTGCCCTCACCTTTTCCAAAGCTGTCTCTGCCGATGACACACCGCCAACGCCGATGATCGGCAGGTTGCCGCCGACGCGGCGGCGCATCTTGGCGAGAACCGTGGTGGAAAGCTCGAAGACCGGCTTGCCAGAGAGACCGCCTGCCTCGCCCTTGTGCGGGCCGGGTCGCAGACCTTCGCGGGAAAGCGTGGTGTTCGAGACGATCAGGCCATCGAGATCATGGGCGAGCGCCTCTTCGGCAACGTCGTCCAGCCCCTCTTCGGTCAGATCGGGCGCGATCTTGAGGAAAACCGGGATGCGTTTGCCGAAACGGTCGGCTTCCACTTTCCGGCGTTCCAGCACGGCGGCGAGAAGCGCGGCAAGGCTTTCGCGCGCCTGAAGATCGCGCAGGCCGGGCGTGTTGGGCGAGGAAATATTGACGGTGAAATAGGATGCAACCGAATAAAACGCCTCGATGCCCTGCACATAATCGGCAATGCGGTCTTCGCTATCCTTGTTGGCGCCGATATTGACACCGACGATGCCACGCAGCTTTGCCTGCTTCAGGCGCTCCAGCGCGGCCGCATGGCCTTCATTGTTGAAGCCGAGGCGATTGATGACACCTTCGTCTTCGACCAGACGGAAGATACGCGGCCTGGGATTGCCGGATTGCGCCTTTGGCGTGACGGTGCCGATTTCGGTAAAGCCGAAACCGAGCCTCAGAAGCGGCCCCGGCACTTCCGCATTCTTGTCGTAACCCGCCGCCATGCCAAGCGGATTGGGGAAGACGAGGCCAGCCACGGTCTGCTGCAGACGGGGATCGTGCGGCACCATGCAGGTGGGCAGGAAGCCGCTTTTCAGCGCCGCAATGGACAGGCCATGCGCCTTTTCCGGATCGACCAGAAACAGGCCCTTGCGGCCGATTGAGGAAAATAATCCGCTCATCACAAAATCTCCGGAAACTGGTGCTGGCCGTCGTGACCGAGCGAAAGCGGCGTTTCCCAAAGCACGGCGGTCAGGGGAAGAGGCGCATAAAGATGCGGGAAAAGATCGCCGCCTCTCGAGGGTTCATAAACCAGCTTGTCGCCGAGGGCCGCGCCGTCGACCGCGATCAGAAGCAGATCGACCTGGCCGGAAAAATGCCGCGCGGCGGTCTCTGCCGCCTGTTTTGCCGTTGAAAAATGAATGAAGCCGTCGGTCAGGTCGATGGCCGCACCTTCGAAGACGCCCTTCGCCTTTGCCGCGCTCCATAACGTCTCCGGCACGATTTTATAGATGATCGCGGGCGTTTCCTGCATAGGGCTCTCCAAGGCTTTCCACTCAGCGGGATTTGCCGCAAAGCTCGAAGATTGTCCACAGTTTCCACGGCATTTTTATTGCGGAGAGCCTGAAAGACCGCCTGTCCACAAGCTTTTCCTTGTAATGCGGGACCGATTGGCGCAACCTTTCGCGGAGGAGCCGGACGTGTTTTCGACCGCCGGCAAATGGGAGTGAGCCAGTATCAGAAAAAGAACCGCATAACGCCCTTGGGAGGGGGCCAGAATGTCGGAACTTGTCATTATCATAGCAGATGACCACCCGCTTTTTCGCGGCGCCCTGAAACAGGCCGTATCCGGCCTCGACGGGCAACAGAGCATTATTGAAGCCGGGGATTTTGAGGCCGCCCGCAGTGCAGCCGCAGCGCGCAACGACGCCGATCTCATGCTTCTCGACCTCGCCATGCCGGGGGTGAGCGGATTTTCAGGCCTGATGGCGCTCCGGGCGGAATTCTCCAGCCTGCCGATCGTCATCGTTTCGGCAACGGACGACGCTACCACCGTGCGCCGCTCCATCGAACTCGGTGCTTCCGGTTTCATTTCCAAATCCTCGGGTATCGACGATATCAGGGACGGCATCCGCGCGGTTCTGGAAGGCGATGTCTGGATACCGGCGGGTCATCAGGGCGATAAGGAACAGGATCCTGACGTGGCCGATCTCATCGGCCGGCTCAGAACGCTGACGCCGCAGCAAAGCCGGGTTCTGGGCATGCTGGCCGAAGGGTTGCTGAACAAGCAGATCGCCTATGAGCTCAATGTTTCCGAAGCCACCATCAAGGCGCATGTCTCCGCAATCCTGCTGAAGCTCAAGGTCGACAGCCGCACCCAGGCGGTGATCCAGCTCGCCAAGATAAATACATCGGCCATGGTGGCGTAGAAAAGGATTTTATTCCTTTCCTTGCTTTACTCCTGACCGGATATGGTCTAGATTCCGGTCAGTAAACGACAGGAGCTTTTCCGCTATCGGCTCCACTTGCGGGCTTTCTATCATGCTGTCACACGAGACGATCTGGAGCGCCATCGATACGCTTGCCGAACGCCACCAGCTAACGCCTTCGGCATTGGCGAAGCGCGCCGGCCTCGATCCCACCTCGTTCAATAAATCGAAACGTTTCGGGCCGGATGGCCGCAAACGCTGGCCTTCGACGGAATCCGTCTCCAAGGTGCTGGAGGCGACGGGGGCAAGCGTCGACCAGTTTTTCGGTTATGCTTTCGGCAGGGCGCAGACCATGCAGCCTTCCGGCGCCGACAACGCCATTCCCCTGCTCGGTTTCGCGCAGGCGGGCTCCGGCGGCTTTTTCGACGATGGCGGTTTTCCGGCGGGTCAGGGCTGGGATGTGGTGGAATTCCCCTCCTCTCCCGAGCGCAAACAGGGCGTCTATGCACTGGAAGTGCAGGGCGAGAGCATGATGCCGCTCTACCGCGACGGAGATATCCTCATCGTGGAGCCCGGCGCGCAGGTGCGGCGCGGCGACCGCGTGGTGCTGAAAAGCCGCGACGGCGAAGTGATGGCCAAGGTGCTGGCGCGGCAAAGCCCCAAAAACATCGAGCTTCTTTCGCTCAACCCGGAACATCCGAACCGCAGCTTCGACATGGCCGATGTGGAATGGATCGCCCGCATCATCTGGGCCAGCCAATAACCCGCAATTGCGTTTTCCGCGGTATCGACCGGCACGCGCGCCGAGAATATTCCTCTAAAGACCGAGTGTCCTTGCGGCGGCATCGACCGTCATGATCTTCGCGCCGCCCGACATCGCCCTGCGGACGAGACCCTGAAATCTGCCTTCCGGACAACCGTAAAAGCTCGGTGTGTGCGAAACATCATGGGTGAAGATGATGAGCCAGCCACCTTTTTGCAGAACATCCTCCAGCCAGCCATCGGCGGCGTCGAGGTAGTTTTGATCCGAACGCAACTCGACCGCGGCAAGATTATGCGGGTCGACACTGCCCCGGTTGATCCCCGGCATGATGCCGCGCGCCGTCCTGAACCGGCGCCGCAGCAGCGGCTGCATGACCGGTGAAGCCATACCGAAGGGAACGGAGAAATTGCGCCCGTGGCGGCTTGCATCGAACGAGCCGAGCACGCGGTCATTGCGATCGAGATCCTCCTCGAGCCCCCGTCGGGAAAAGCTCGAGAGTTTGCGATGGGAAAAGGTGTGGCAGGCAAGCTCATGGCCGGCTGCCGCCAGTTCCGAGCAGCCTTTCGCGGAAATCATCTGCTGCTGTTCATCGTATTGGTCGATAAACACGCCGGCGATATAAAACGTGCCGCAAACGCCCTCGTTTTCCAGAATGCGCGCACCCGCCGTCCAGGCGCTTGCCGGCACATCGTCGAATGTGAAGGACACGATCGGTTCGGACGTTTCGATCCGCACCGCCGGTCCCGGGAAATAGCGCACCAGCCGGTTATTGATCCGGTCGGTAAAAGTCCCGATTTTTTGCGTCATACAAAGCCCCCCGGCCTGTCTGCAAATTACTGTCCCTCTTCGAGTATGTCGTAAGCCTGATGCCTCAAACAATAGATGGCGATTAGAAGAGAAGACCAGATAGGCCCGGTTCCGGTAAAGAAATTGCTCTCTAAACACGAAGAAAGTAACGCATACACCCAAATTCTGGCAAAAAGTCGGGTAAGTGCCGGGTCCGTGCCCTTGTCCACCGCAGTGCGGAAATCGTTCGCGGGTATGATGACCAGCCAGATGACGGTGAGAATGAAGGCCGGCAGGCCGCCATTCAGCAGGCTTTCAATATAGCCATTATGGGCATGGAAGGCCGTTACCGCCCAGGTGCCGGCAATATCGGCCTGCGACAGGAGCCTGTCGCTCGTCCAGAATGCCTGGAACCCCTGCCCGAAGATCGGCGATTGCGCGAAAGTGTCGAAGGATAGCCGCCATATGTCCGTCCGCCCGGTGAAGGTGGAATCGATGCCCAGGCCTTCGACGAAATTCTGTATACTCGGAAAATAGGTGGAGCCGACCGCGGATATGTTGATGAAGGCCAGAAGACCGCCGATCATCAACAAAGTACGGTTGGCATGCCTTTCCATGATCCAGATCAGCGCCACCGTGACGGGCAACAGCATGGCCGCGGTTTTTCCGTTGGTCTTCCAAAGGAAAAACCCCGCCAGCAGCGTGATGGCGAGGCCGCCCAGCGTCGACCAGGCATTGCGCAGGTAAAGCCCGATCATGAAGAGAATGATCATCGCCGGCGCGGCGGCGTTCTTGTGATTGAAGATACCGCGCCAGTCACCCGCCAGCGCTTTTTCATCGAGATCATAGGGCTGATGGATCGAGCGCGAGCTGAGGAAGATCACCCCCAGATAACACAGCGCCAAGAGAATGATGGCGAAGATGGCCATCATCCGGTCGAACTGCCGCCGGTCGCGCGGCATGACGACAAGGACGCTGGTGATGAAGCACAGGAGCGCCGTGAAGATCAGACGTTGCAGCGACGTGCCGGGCTGGGTTCCGACCACCGAGCATATCGCCAGCCAGAAAAACAGCAGCAGAATGGGCAGCCGCGGCCGCAGCAGAAGCCCCGTCAGCCGGTGGCGCAGCGCAAAAACGCCGAGGATCAATGCGATCACGAGGCCGGTCAGCTGGTTTGCGGCAGCGTGCGGCACCGGCGGTGCTGCGAGATTTTCGAAAGGCGCGACGGAAATCCAGATATAGAGCATGGTGGCGACGAAGAAAAACGCGTCGCGCCGGCCGCCGGCAAGGGAAATGGCGCTGCCTTGCGCAGAGACGGGCTGCGTATCAGCCAAACGCGGCATGGTCGCCTGCATCGAAAATGGATAGTCGGATCATTGGCCTGCCTTGTGACGAACAACGAAACCCTTCTGAAACAGGGCCATGTCCAAATAACCATAAACAGTCATTATCATCATTATTATGCAATTGCTTTAACCCTCTCTTACCTCAAGAGGGATAAGACAGGATAAACTGCCATTCATATGGGTCGCGGACTTTCGCTTTATTGGCCGGTCGCGGCTTTTTCAGTTCGCCAGATTTTACAAAGCAGCGCAGTCATTTTTGAATTCGCCCGGCAATGCCGGAAAACATGGAGAATGAGGTGTCGTTCAATACGCCGCGGCTCGGCCATCTAGTCAGATTGGGATTGACCTACATGGCATCCGGCGGAGCGCTCCTCATGTCCAGCGCCGCCCAGCTTCTGACCTTTGCGCTGCTTGCCCGCCATCTCGGCGTCGAACAATTCGCGCTTTACGCCTCCATCACGGCCGTCACCAATCTCGGCGTCCAGATCTGCGGTATCGGCTCGCAGGAATCGCTGATCCGCCGTGTCGCGCAGGATCGCAGCATGTTTCCCGTCATGCTCGGCCACAGCTATCTTTTGAGCGCCGCGACAGGCGTGGTGCTGACCATCATCGGCATGGTGACGATACCGGTATTTTTCCCGACCTCGGAAACATTGCTGCACACGCTGATCACCACCTTCCTGATCCTGTTCACGAACCTCGTCCTCCTGAAAGTCATCTCGCTTTCTACGCAAAGCTTCATCGCCCATTCCGACTTCGCCTCCGCCAACAAGCTGGAAGTGATGTTTGCCGTCGCCCGCACCATTGCCGCGGTGGTCGCCTGCCTCATCTTCAAGGTCGAAACGGTGGAGGCCTGGGCGCTGTGGAACCTTGCCGCCCACACCATTGCAGCCATGATCTCGGTCAAGGCGATAGCGAGACTCGGCCGCCCGGTGTTTCGCATCGTGCGTGAGGAAATCCGCATCGGCGTCCTGTTTTCCACCCAGTTCCTGTTCAAGGCCGTGCGCGGCAATGCCGATATTCTCGTTCTCGGCGCCATTGCCAGCGCCGAGGTGCTGGGAAGCTATTCCATCGCCCGGCGCATTCTCGACAGTTCCTATCTCTCCGTCGAGGCCCTCAACCGGCTGATCTATCCGGGTTCGGCTTCCGCCGCCCTGCAGGGTATCAGCAAGACCATAGAACGCGCCTATAACGTGCTGAAGGCCGCGCTTTTCATCGCGACCGGCAGTGCGCTCGTCATTTTCATCATTGCGCCCTTCCTGCCGCTTTTGTTCGGCGATGAATATGTTTCGCTGCCCATCATCACCCGCGTGCTTTGCTGGGCGGTTCTGCCCATGGCCGTTGCCGCCACCGCGCTCGAGGCGCTCGGCGCATCCGGGCGGCAGGATATTCGCGCGAAGATCTGGAACAGCGGCAACCTCATCGGCTCCGTCGTCGTCGCTTTCTTCACCTGGTCATTCAGCATTTCGGGAACGATCGGCAGCTATTTCATGGTAGAAACCGCCATCGCCGCCGCCGTATGGATCGCGCTGCTACGCCTGCGCCGCAATGAAGAAGTTTTCGCGCCAGCAAAATAGGCGCTGGCGCAGGAACCGATCCGGTGGCCGGCTCTCCCTAATAGAGCCCATAAGGGAAATAACGCCGGTAGATTTCCTCCAGCCGGCCGTTGCGGGAAAGGGCCGCCAGCGCCTGATCGAAAGCCGGAACGAGCACATTATCGGGATCGACGGTCATGATGGACAGGCCTTCACCGAGAAACCTGTCGGACATATAGGGACCGCCGAAGAGTGCGCAACAGCCTTCGGAAGCGCTTCCTGAAACCCAGAAAGGCAGACGCAGACCATCGGCGAAGATGGCGTCCACCTTGCCTTTCTTCAGCGCGTCATACATCGGCTCGTAGCCATCGAAGCCCTCTGCCGCGGCCTTTGGAAAGAATGCCTTCAGCATCTGTTCGTGCCGCGAGCCGGCAACCACACCCACCTTCTTTCCCGAAAGCGCATCGGCACCCGCGCCGGTGAATTTGGCCGCCTTGTTCACCGCAAGACGGGCGGGCATCAGGAGATAGGGCCGCGAGAAGGTAAAACTCTTGCGCAGGTCGGCGGTGGTGGCGAGGCCGGAAATCACCGCTTCGCCCTCGCCCATTTCCAAAGCCGCCTCCAGCTCATCAAACGGCAGCGCCTGCACCTGGCATTTGCTTTCGACCTTCAGTTGCGCACAGATTTCACGCACCAGATCGACATGGAAACCCGCAAGCCGGCCTTCCTGATCGGTAAAATTGAAGGGCGGGAAATCGACCGACATCAGAAATCTGATGCGGGGAACGGAAGAAAGATCGCCGCCCGGAAACCGCTCCTGCGCATCGAACAGCACCGGCATCCGGTTCCCGTCCGACAGGCCCTCCGCACGTACATCGCTAAAAAAACCAGTAAATTGTAAAGCGAAAGCTAAAGTAAATCCGAGAGCTATATTCCGCGTTACATTCGTCATTCTCATCTATACTATCCGTGACAGGAAGTGGGGCGTTACCATGACGGCGGCGGCGATGCATGGATTATTTTAGGCAATATACACGAGATTCGTTTCGCACGACGCCGGCGACACGAAAAATTACATTTTCCCACGCCAGTGAAAATCCCCTTTCAACCGCTCCCGAACAGGACCAGGCCGGACAGGCCCGCTTTCTCTCGTCGATGGGATTTGGCAGGCCCTATATCGAGGCATTCGAACAACGGGCTCTGGAAAATGGCTCGACTTTGGAGGACGAATTGCTGGCAAGCGGCCTCGTCACGACGGATGCCTATTTCGGCGCTTTCGCCCGATTCCTGCGGTTGCCGTTTGTTCCCGAAATCGGCCCGAACCGTGTGACGGATTTGAATAAGCTGGACACTCAGCTCTCGGAACCGAGGTTTCTGCGGCTGACACCGCTGAACGGCACGCCAACGCTGCTGATCGTACCGGAACTGGCGCGAATGGCGTGGCTGAAAAACATGCTGGATCAACATCCGCGTCTTCTCGACGAATTTGCCGTGACAACCCCGCAGGCCATGCGCAGCGCAATCTGGAAAGCGGGCGAGGCCCGCCGCTCGGCGGAAACCCAGCAGCGGCTTTTCAACACGGCGCCGCACCATTCCGCCAGGATCACGCTACAGGGCCAGCAGGGTTTTTACAGCGGCGTTCTCCTTACACTGCTCATTCTGTCGCTGCTATTTTACACGGAAGCGGCATTTGCTTATCTGCACGTCACCCTGACGATGCTTTACCTTTTGACCCTGCTTTTCAGGCTGTTCGCACTCGTCCATGCGCCCCGGGGAAACGACGCGAAGAACGTCTTGCCTCTTCGGCAGGAAAACGAATTGCCTGTCTATACCGTTCTGGTGGCGCTTTACCGGGAAGAGGCCATCGTCGGGCAGCTCATCCGCGCACTGGAACGTCTGGACTGGCCCAAATCCCGGCTGGACATCAAGCTTGTCTGCGAAGCAGACGACGCTGCGACGATCGAGGCGATCCAGCGGATAAATCCCGGCCCACACATAGAGGTCGTCAGGGTGCCGCCCTCCCTGCCGCGCACCAAACCAAAGGCCCTCACTTACGCGCTTTCCGGCGCGCGTGGCGCATTCGTTGCGGTCTATGATGCCGAGGACCGGCCCCATCCGCAGCAATTGCGTGAAGCCTATGCCACCTTCCGCAACGAGCCGGACGAGGTGGCCTGCCTGCAGGCGCCGCTCATCGTCAGCAATGCCTCTTCCTCCTGGCTCAGCGCCTGTTTCGCACTGGAATATTCCGGTCTCTTCCGCTGCATGTTGCCTGCCCTTGCCGCACACGGCTTGCCGCTGCCGCTTGGCGGCACCTCCAATCATTTCCGGACCGCCGTGCTGCGGAAGGCCGGCGCCTGGGACCCCTATAATGTAACTGAGGATGCCGATATCGGCCTCCGGCTGCATCGGCTGGGTTATCGCTGCGGCGTCATCCGGCGACAGACGCTGGAGGATGCGCCGACCTCGCTACCCGTGTGGCTGAACCAGCGAACACGCTGGTACAAGGGCTGGCTGCAAAGCTGGCTGGTGATGACCCGTGCGCCCTTTGCGACCGCGCGCGACATGGGATGGTTTGCCTATGTGGTCTTTCAACTGCTGATCGGCGGCATGCTTCTGTCGTCGCTGGCGCACCCCCTGCTCTTCGTTTCGCTCGCATTCATGACCATCGCCCTCCGGGAAAATGGCGCTGACCTGCTGCTCACCTGGCAGGGTCTTCTGTTTTTTATCGATGTGCTGAATATCGTCGGAAGCTACACGATCTTCGTGCTGATGGGCCGCGGCAGAATGATTGCCTATGAAAGAAGGCATGTCGGAAGGCGGTGGCTGGCAATACCCGCATATTGGCTGATGCTGTCCATCGCGGCCTGGCGGGCCGTGGTGGAACTCAACACCAAACCCTTCGCATGGAACAAGACGCCACACGCGCCTGTCGCCAAAAATACTCATGATCCGGCATCTTCGGCAGAGCCGAAACAGTCCTGATACTTTTTCCGATCAGCCGCGACAGCCGTTCTCGGCTTCACTCACATTGCCGCTCCGGCAAAGCCGTTTCAGGCCTTACGTTACTGCCGTCATCGGTAACGGCAGCCAGTGCCTTGCCGAACGAAGCTCCTCCCTCGGCAAGGACCGTCATTTCATCCTGAAGGTGGCCGAACCGCTCTACTTGGTAACGAGCTTGTTCTTGATCAGGCCGACGATGATCTGCACGATCAGACCGCCGACACCGCCGCCAACGAGCTGGCCGGCGAGAGCGCCGATATCCACGCCTCCGGCTGCCGCATCGCCCGCCGCGCCGAGCAGCGAACCGAGCACGGTTCCGCCGCCGAGGCCGCCGATGGCGCCGGCAATCAGATTGCCGAGCGAACCAAGATCGGAGTCCTTCACTATCTTTCCGCCTGCCGTGCCGCCTACCGCACCGCCGACGATCTGGGCCAATATCGAAGCAAGATCCATGTCATCCTCCTCAGTCGTTTCCCCGACTATTCGAGGAAACAAAGCCTCTTATTCAAGTCTGCGCAGGTTGAACCGAACCGGCATGGCCGGCCTTCTCTTCCTCGCCGAAGATTTTCCAGATCACGGCCCCGATGGCGCCGCCGAGGATCGGAGCGAGCCAGAACAGCCAGAGCTGCTGCAGCGCCCATCCGCCAACGAACAATGCCTGTCCCGTGGAGCGGGCCGGATTGACGGATGTGTTGGTGACCGGAATGGAAATCAGATGAATAAGGGTAAGGGCAAGACCGATGGCGATCGGCGCGAAGCCGGCAGGAACCCTGCCATGCGTAGAGCCCAGAATGACGATCAGGAAAAACGCCGTCAGGATGACTTCGATCAGCAGCGCCGATACGAGAGAATATCCGCCCGGCGAATGTTCACCATAACCATTGGCGGCAAAACCGCCGATTTCAGCCCCCGCCTTGCCGGTGAGGATGACATAAAGCGCCGCAGCCGCGACGATCGCCCCCAGAACTTGCGCCACTATGTAAGGCACGAGGTTCGCCGCCGGGAACTTACCGGCAACAGTGAGGCCGACTGAAACGGCCGGATTGAAATGACCGCCCGAAATACCGCCAACCGCATAGGCCATGGTCAAAACCGTCAGACCAAAAGCGAAAGCGACACCAAGGAAGCCAATGCCGAGCTCAGGAAAGCCGGCGGCAAAAACCGCACTGCCGCATCCTCCGAACACGAGCCAAAAGGTTCCCAGAAATTCTGAAAGAAGTTTGCGACTCATAACACTTCCCCCATGTTACGACCGCATCAACTATTACGTGCAATTTAATCGTAGTCAAGCTAAATTGCATATTCGCGTGGCTACCGACACAATGGTGGCTAAACGCAGCACAGGAAGAGTGTCAGATTTCTGGAAAATGGAGCGGGTGAAGGGAATCGAACCCTCGTATTCAGCTTGGGAAGCTGCTGCTCTACCATTGAGCTACACCCGCGCCGCGCATAAGACATCGGATAGTTCGCAGCGGGTGTCAAGCACCCGCCGGGGTCGTTATTCGGCTCGAAAATGCTTGGAGAGCTTCAGCCCCTGCGCCTGATAATTGGAGCCGAGGCCGGAGCCATAGAGGCCTTCCGGTTTCTGCAGCATGTGCTCGTAAACCAGCCGGCCGACGATCTGGCCATGTTCGAGGATGAAGGGAACCTCGTGGCTGCGCACTTCCAGCACGGCCCGGCTGCCGGTGCCGCCGGCCTGCGCATGGCCGAAGCCGGGATCAAAGAAGCCGGCGTAGTGCACGCGGAATTCACCCACCAATGGATCGAAGGGTGTCATTTCGGCCGCATAGAGCGGTGGAACGTGGACGGCTTCGCGCGAGACGAGAATATAGAATTCATCCGGGTCGAGGATCAGTTCGGCGCGGCCGCGAGCGTAGAGCGGCTCCCAGAAATCGAGTACATCATGCTGGGCCTTCTTGTCGACATCCACCACCGCCGTGTGATGTTTGCCGCGATAACCGATCAACCCGTTTTCGCCGAAACCCTTGAGGTCGATCGAGAGCGCGATGCCGCCGCCGGTCACGTTGGGCGTGTCGCTGGCAACCAGCGTTTCCGTCTCGTGCAGCTTCAGCAGTTCACTTTCGTTGAGCAGCGAATGGCCAATGCGGAAGCGGATCTGCGACAGGCGCGAGCCGCGTCGCACCACGATCGGGAAGGTGCGCGGGCTGATTTCCAGATAGAGCGGGCCGGCATAACCGGCAGGTATCTTGTCGAATTCCTGCGCGCTGTCAGTCATGACGCGGGTGAAGATATCGAGACGGCCGGTCGAGCTTTTCGGATTGGCCGAGGCCGACATGTCCGCGGGCAGCGCAAGGCTTTCCATCAAGGGAACGATATAGACACAACCGGTTTCCAGCACCGCGCCCTGGGTGAGGTCGATCTCGTGCAGGCTGAGACGATTGAGCTTGTCGATGACGCGGTTTCCGGGGCCGGGCATGAAACTGGCGCGCACGCGATAGGCCTTCGAGCCGAGCCTGAGATCGAGGCTGGCGGGCTGCACCTGATCAGCATCGAGATCGGCCTCGCTCTTCAGCTTGCCGCCCGCAAACAGCGCCTTGATTGCGCCATCCGCCAAAATGCCCGTGGTTCTGGTCATGGTCATCATTCCTTTTTACGGCGACAAAACCAAAAGGAAAGCATTGACGCAAGCCGGTAACGGCAGTATGGCAAGCTTATCCCGTGGTGATTTGGCCGGTCGGCTTGCAGCCACGTTAAACAAGTGGCTAAAAAGACCGGGTGCTAGGAACCGGTCTGCTTTTGCGGCCGGTTTTTTTGTTTTGAAGGTGATCACATGAGCAATAAATGGCGCCCGGCAACCCAGCTCGTTCACGGCGGTACGCTACGCTCCCCTTACGGAGAAACGTCGGAAGCGATCTATCTGACCCAGGGTTTCGTCTATGAAAACTCCCAAGCCGCCGAAGCGCGCTTCAAGGGTGAAACGGATGGGTTCATCTACGCCCGCTATGCGAGCCCGACCAACGACATGTTCGAAAAGCGCATGTGCCTGCTGGAAGGCGCTGAAGACGCCCGTGCACTTGCCTCCGGCATGGCTGCCGTCACCGCCGCCATCATGTGCCAGCTGCGCGCCGGCGATCATATCGTTGCGGCCCGCGCCCTCTTCGGCTCCTGCCGCTGGGTGGTCGAAACGCTTGCGCCGAAATATGGCATCGAATGCACGCTGATCGACGGTCGCGATCTCGGCAACTGGGAAAAGGCTATCCAGCCGAACACCAAGCTGTTCTTCCTCGAAAGCCCGACCAATCCGACGCTTGAAGTGGTGGATATTGCCGGCGTGGCAAAGCTCGCCAACCAGATCGGCGCCAAGGTGGTGGTCGACAACGTCTTCGCCACGCCGCTTTTCCAGAAGCCGCTCGAACTCGGCGCCCATATCGTGGTTTATTCGGCCACCAAACATATTGATGGCCAGGGCCGCTGCCTTGGCGGCGTGATCCTTTCCGACAAGAAGTGGATCGAGGAAGAGCTGCAGGATTATTTCCGCCATACCGGCCCGGCCATGTCGCCTTTCAATGCCTGGACGCTTCTGAAAGGCATCGAGACCCTGCCACTGCGTGTGAAGCAGCAGACGGCCAATGCCGGCAAAATCGCCGATTTTCTCGCCGATAGCGGCAAGGTCGCCAAGGTCATCTATCCCGGCCGCGCCGATCACCCGCAGGCCGATATCATCGCGCGGCAGATGTCCGGCGGCTCGACGCTGGTGGCTTTTGAGCTGAAGGGTGGCAAGGAAGCAGCATTCAAGCTGCAGAACGCGCTTGAGATCGTGAAGATTTCCAACAATCTCGGCGATGCCAAGAGCCTCATCACCCACCCCGGCACGACGACGCACAAGAACCTCACCGACGAGGCGCGTGCCGAACTCGGCATTTCCGGCGGCACCCTGCGCCTTTCCTGCGGCATCGAGGATACCGACGATCTTCTGGAGGATCTGGCGAAGGGTCTGGCGGCCGTTTCGGCCTGAAAATTCAATCCGCAAGGCACCATGGCCTGACCGCGTGTCGGGCCGTGGTTCGCCTGTCCGGTCCGAAAAGATCGCTTCAGGCAACCAATATTTACCTTTACCGTTATCCCTAACGGTGGAAAACAGCGCAACAGGAGACGCCTCCTGCCCGTCAAGTCATTCATTTTCTTGACGATAGCCAGAGCCTATAGTGTAGGATGCGGCGGCAGGCATAATATCGAGGTGTGGCGCGTATGTATCGTGCTCTGACAAGGGATATCGAGGTAACGGTCGATCCGTATTATCTCGAGGAACAATCCGACCCGGATGACGATCGTTACGTCTGGGGCTACAAAGTCGTGATCGCGAACAATTCCGATATTCCGGTTACCCTCGTCAATCGCTATTGGCACATCACCGATCAGAACGGACAGGTGGATGAGGTCTACGGGCCGGGCGTCGTGGGTGAGAAGCCGCATCTGAAACCGGGCGACAGCTACGAATATTCTTCCGGCTGCCCGCTGGATACACCTTCCGGCCTGATGTTCGGCCATTATGAAATGGAAACGGAAAATGGCGAGGTGTTCAACGTCACCATACCCGCCTTTTCGCTGGATTCACCTGGCCTGATGCGGGTCCTGAACTGACATTCACCCGGCAATGAAAAAGCCGCGCCCTTCAGGACGCGGCTTTCATTCAGGCATTCTCAAATTCGCTGACATCGTAGCGATAGGTGGTGGAGCAGAACTCGCAGGTCACGGCAATGGCGCCGTCTTCCTCGCTTGCCTCGATCTCCTCAGCAGTGAAACCGGACAGGACGCCCTTAATCTTGTCCCGCGAGCAGCTGCAACGGTCGAAAACCGCCTGCGGATCGTAGATGCGCACACCGCTCTCGTGGAAAAGCCGGAAGAGAAGGCGTTCCACCGGCACCTGCGGATCGGTCAGCTCGTCGGTATCCACCGTGTTCAGCAGCGTTACCGCCTCCGTCCAGGCATCGTCTTCCTGAACCTCGTGACCGCCTTCATCGCCATCGCCGCCATGCAGGTCGCGCATGCGCAGCCGCTCAGGCGCCTGCGGCAGGAACTGCGCGATAACGCCGCCCGCACGCCAGCCATGGCGCGGCTTGCCTTCGCCATCACGGTCGAAGAATTCGGCAACGCCCAGGCGCACGCGGGTGGGAAGCTGTTCCGACTGGCGAAAATAAACCCCGGCAATGTCTTCCAGCGAGGAGCCATCGAGCGGCACGATACCCTGATAAGGCTGCATGCCCGCACCCTGATCTATCGTGAAGGCCAGAATGC
The DNA here is from genome assembly GCF_053522725.1 of Agrobacterium sp. 16-172Ci. Lineage (NCBI taxonomy): Bacteria > Pseudomonadati > Pseudomonadota > Alphaproteobacteria > Hyphomicrobiales > Rhizobiaceae > Agrobacterium > Agrobacterium sp. 16-172Ci. Next base: position 416,409 of record NZ_JBNWBW010000001.1, on the reverse strand, counting down.
CGTTGCCGAGCAATTGCTCCGGCGACGTCGCCCCGGCCGCAATCGCCTCCGCCAGCCGCTCCTCATCGAAACGGGCATAAGCGCGCATGCTTTCCGGTGCGGTGAAATCCGCAACCAGCAGATCGACCGGGCCGTCACCCTTGGTCTGGACGGTCAGCTTGCCGGAAAACTTGAGCGACGTGCCGATCAGCGCTGTCAGAACGGTCGCTTCCGCCAGCAGGCGGGCGACCGCCGGGGGATAGTCATGTCGCTCGAGGATGGCATTCAGCAGCGGACCCACCTGTACGGCGCGGCCGCGCACATCCAGACCTTCGACCTGAAAGGGCACAACCTTGTCGTCGCCAGCAAAATCGAGATCGTCCAGTTCAACCGTTACATCTGCCATGTCATACTCCTTGGCGCAGCCGTGGCGCCGCTACCGTCCAAAAGTCCGGCTTTTAAAATGTGCTTTTTTTGCTTGTCGCACAGAGACCCGGGAAGAGAAACCGCTTCCGGGGAAAAACGTGCAAATCGTGATGATGGCCCGCCAGCAAAACCGACGAGCCTCTTCGAAGTCCCACAGATGGTAATCTATGCGGTCAAGTTCAAGCACCCGGCGTGACGCGTGTCAGGCCGGGCGATTGCTCATCAAATGACGCCCATGCACCATGCGATGATGGACTTCTGTGCGTGGAGGCGGTTTTCCGCCTCGTCGAAGACGACGGATTGCGGACCGTCGATCACGGCATCCGTCACTTCCTCACCGCGATGGGCCGGCAGGCAATGCATGAACAGCGCGTCTTTTTCCGCCTTGGCCATCAGGGCTTCATTGACCTGATAGGGCTGGAAGATGTTATGGCCGCGCGCCTTGTGTTCCTGGTTCATGGACACCCAGGTATCGGTGACGACGCAGTCCGCACCCGCAACGGCCTTGTCGGCGTCGTGGCACAGCATGATCTCGCCGCCATTGTTGCGCGCCCAGTTCAGGAACTTATCATGCGGTTCGGAGCCCATCGGCACGGCCATCGTCATGCGGTAACCGAAACGGGCCGAGCCCTCCACGAAGGAATGCAGGACGTTATTACCGTCACCCGTCCATGCAATGGTCTTGCCTTTGACCGGGCCGCGATGTTCCTCGAAGGTCATGATATCCGCCATGATCTGGCAGGGATGCGTGTCGTCCGTCAGGGCGTTGATGACCGGCACGGTCGCGTGTTCGGCAAGCTCCAGCAGGCGCGAATGTTCCGTCGTGCGGATCATGATGGCGTCGACGTAACGCGACAGCACCTTGGCCGTATCGCCGATCGTTTCGGCGCGACCGAGCTGCATTTCCGTACCGGAGAGGAAAAGCGTCTCGCCGCCGAGCTGACGCATGCCGACATCGAAGGAGACGCGGGTGCGGGTGGAAGGCTTTTCGAAGATCATTGCCAGCATCTTGCCGGCAAGCGGCTTTTCCGCCGTTCCGGCCTTTGTGGCCGCCTTGCGTGCGCGGGCATCGTCGAGAATTGCCCGCAGGTCCTGCGAGCTGACGGCCGACAGGTCAAGAAAATGTTTAGGTGAAGCCATTTCAAACTGTCCCATGCTCGCGAGCCTCGGGGAAGAGGCCCGCCCTTTATTGTTTCCTCAGGCGATTTTTGCCTGTTTCGCTGTCAGGGAAGCGGCGGCCGCTTCCACGCGTGACAGACCCTCGCGGGCCTCTTCCGCCGTGGTGACGAGCGGCGGCAGGAGACGGATGACGTTGTCTCCCGCCGGCACACCCAGCAGATGCTCGGCGCGCATGGCCTGCAACAGCTCGCCCGATGGAACCTTGGCCTTGATGCCGAGAAGCAGGCCTTCGCCACGGATTTCCTCGATAACGTCAGGATAACGATCCTTCAGCGAAGCAAGGCCCTGGCGGAAGACCAGCGCGACATCACGAACCTTTTCCAGAAAGCCCTCGGAGAGGACGACATCGAGCACGGCGTTGCCGACAGCCATGGCCAGCGGGTTGCCGCCATAGGTGGTGCCATGCACGCCCGCCGTCATGCCGGAAGCGGCATCCGCCGTCGCAAGGCAGGCGCCGAGCGGGAAACCGCCGCCGATACCCTTGGCAACCGCCATGATATCCGGTGCAACGCCCGTCTGCTCATAGGCAAAGAGCTTGCCCGTACGGCCAACGCCGGTCTGGACCTCATCAAAAATCAGCAGCATGCCATGCTCATCGCAAAGCGACCGCAGCAGCTGCAGGAATTCCTTGGCTGGTGCGCGAATGCCACCCTCGCCCTGAATGGGCTCGATCAGAAGCGCGGCCGTCTCGGCCGTGATGGCGGCTTTCAGCGCATCGACGTCACCGAAGGGCACCTGATCGAAACCTTCGACCTTGGGGCCGAAACCTTCGAGATATTTCTGCTGGCCGCCGGCGGCAATCGTCGCCAGCGTGCGGCCATGGAAGGCGCCTTCGAAAGTGATAATCCGGAACTTTTCCGGATGCCCCTTGGAATAATGATAACGGCGCGCGGTCTTGATCGCGCATTCCAGCGCTTCTGCGCCGGAATTGGTGAAGAAGACCTTGTCTGCGAATGTCGCTTCCGTCAGGCGCTTTGCAAGCTTTTCCTGGCCCGGCACTTCATAAAGGTTCGAGACGTGCCAGACCTTCTCGGCCTGGGTCTTGATCGCCTCCACGAGGTGCGGATGGGCGTGGCCCAGCGAGTTGACCGCGACGCCGGCTGCAAAATCCAGATATCGTTCGCCGCTTTCCGTGAACAGCCAGACGCCCTCGCCTCGCTCGAAGCGCAGGGGGGCTCTTGCAAACGTATCGAACAATGGCGCGGCGGCTTCGGCCATGGCTGTATCACTCCTTGCGCGGATGCGCTGTCAGACGGTTGTCAATAGGCTTTCGGGGTTATCCCTTGCCTGAAAATCAAAAATGCCGCCTCGCGGCGGCAGGGGCACTATTGTCACTTCGCCTGCCGATGTCAACAAAAGTCCGCGTTTCCCGGGGTTCTCAAGCCCTAGTAGGTGGCGGCGAATGAGGCCCAAGGTGTTGCCTTTCAGACTCAACTCGCCAGCAAGTTGGGGAAAACCGGAAAATCGATTCGAGATGATTCCCGCGACTCTTGCCACGGAGTCTGCGTGGCACTAGGTTAATCGCTAATTACTAGACTGCATTGCGGCGGAACTAGTCACCAAAAATCAGGCAGAAACCACGCTCGCGGCACGCCCGCGAGGCGGAGAGGGATTCTGCCGACATTATACGCGACGAGCGGAGAAGCGGCATGAACTGGACAGACGAACGGGTCGAAAAACTCAAGAAATTGTGGTCCGAGGGGCTTAGCGCCAGCCAGATAGCAGCGCAGCTGGGCGGCGTCAGCCGCAATGCCGTCATCGGCAAGGTCCATCGCCTCAACCTGCCGGGACGCGTGAAGGCCGGCGGCCCGGTTACTTCGGCGCGTTCCGCGCCCAAGCGCACTGCCGCCCCTGCCCCGCGCGCGGCGAATTTTGCGACCCGCGTCAGCGCAGCACCTGCACGCGCGTTGAACCGCTCGAGCGCGGCAACGGCGCTGCACGAGGAGATCGATATCGAGACCGCCGAAGTTCTCGATTACGTTCCCTCCAAAAATGTCGTTACGCCGATCTCCCGCCGCCTGACGCTGACGGAACTGACGGAGCGCACCTGCAAGTGGCCGGTCGGCGATCCGCTGAAGGATGATTTCCATTTCTGCGGTTGTGAAGCACTGGAATCTTCGCCCTATTGCAAGTTCCATGCAAAGCTTGCCTACCAGCCGGTAAGCGAGCGTCGCAAGGCTTGAGTGTTGCGGCACGCATTCGACACTCAAAAACTACGGGCCTTCGGGCCCGTTTTTTTGTGGCGGAATCCAAGGTGGTTCTGGAACAGAGCGCACGCTGTCTAAGAGGCGCTCCCCATCCCTGTTCTTGCGCATTCTCCGGATGTAAAACCGCGATGGGCCCCTTGCGGCAAATGCTCGGAATTTATCGGCGACGTGCCGCGCCCTTCCTCCCGACAGGTTTCACCGCGCAATCCGGCTTTCAGCAGACCTTCTATCGCTCAAAAGAACAAGGATACGCATGTGCGGAAGGTTCAAAATCGAAAGGCCCGACACCGTTCCGGTCTCGGGCCTTCTGATTTTTAGGGAATTTATCCCGAGTGAAACCATCGGTTTCGGTTTTCTCAGGCTTCCATTGAATATCCGGCGCCGCGCACGGTGCGGATGACATCCTGCATATGCGAAAAATTGAGCGCCTTGCGCAGACGTCCGACATGCACGTCGACGGTGCGCTCATCCACATAGATATCGTGACCCCACACACCATCCAGCAATTGCGAGCGGGAAAACACCCGGCCGGGAGAGGTCATCAGGAATTCCAGCAGGCGGAACTCCGTCGGGCCGAGGCGCACTTCGCGGCTCTTGCGGTGAACGCGATGGGTCTCGCGATCCAGTTCGATATCGCCGCATTTCAGCACCGAAGACAGAACCTCCGGGCGGGCGCGGCGCAGCATCGCCTTGACGCGGGCCATGAGTTCCGGTGTCGAGAACGGCTTGACGACATAATCGTCGGCGCCGGTGGCGAGGCCGCGAACCCTTTCGCTTTCCTCGCCGCGCGCCGTCAGCATGATGATGGGCAGGCGCTCGGTTTCCGGCCGCATCCTGAGCCGACGGCAAAGTTCGATACCGGAAACGCCGGGAAGCATCCAATCCAGGATAAGGAGGTCCGGAATACGTTCCTGCAGCCTGATTTCTGCCTCGTCTCCACGGGGTATCGTGTCGACGTCATATCCCTCAGCCTCGAGATTGTAACGAAGCAGGACGCTCAGCGCTTCCTCATCTTCCACAACTGCAATCTTGGGCACCATATACTAACTCCGCAAGCCGCTGCCTGTCTGTTACTCGGTCACCGAACCGAGCGTGTTGGAACTGTCGTCCTTCGGACGCTCGCCTTCCGGCTGGCTGCCGGTGGTCATGTAATAGATCGTTTCGGCGATATTGGTGGCGTGGTCGCCGATACGCTCGATGTTCTTGGCGCAGAACAGAAGATGCGTGCAGGTGGTGATGTTGCGCGGATCTTCCATCATGTAGGTCAGAAGCTCACGGAAGAGCGACGTGTACATGGCGTCGATTTCTTCGTCGCGCTCGCGAATGGCATTGGCCTTCTCGGCGGAACGCGTGGAATAGACGTCCAGCACTTCCTTGAGCTGCACCAGCGCCAGTTCCGACAGGTGTTCGATGCCACGGGCGAGCTTGCGCGGCACGCCGGTGCCGGCAACCGCGATGACGCGCTTGGCTGTGTTTTTGCCAAGGTCGCCGACGCGTTCAAGGTCAGCTGCAATACGCAGGGTGCCGATGATCTCGCGAAGGTCTGCCGCCATCGGCTGGCGTTTGGCGATGGTGACGATGGCCTTGTCGCCGATCTCGCGCTCGGCGTGGTCGAGGATCGCATCGTCGGAAATGACCTTCTGGGCGAGCGCGGCATCGGAATTGACGAGCGCGCGCACGGCGTCGGCGCACATCTGCTCCGCAAGACCGCCCATTTCGGCGATACGACGCGTAAGGAATTTCAGTTCGTCGTCATAGGCCGACAGAATATGCGAATGGGTCGTTGTCTGTGTCATGGTCTAGTCCTCCGGCTTGGCCTGCATGCGCGTACCCGGAAGCGGGCACGGCAGAAGCACCAGTCTTGTTCGGTTTCGATAAAGCGCCGGCCGGGATCAGCCGAAGCGGCCCATGATGTAATCCTGCGTGCGCTGGTCGTCCGGATTGGTGAACATCTTGTCGGTTTCGTTTTCCTCGACAAGATGACCAAGATGGAACATGGCCGTGCGCTGGGAAACACGCGCCGCCTGCTGCATGGAGTGCGTGACGATGACGATGGTGTAATTGGTGCGCAGCTCGTGGATCAATTCTTCGACCTTTGCGGTCGCGATCGGGTCGAGAGCCGAGCAGGGCTCGTCCATCAGGATCACTTCCGGGCTGACGGCAACGGCGCGTGCGATGCACAGACGCTGCTGCTGACCGCCGGAAAGACCGGTGCCGGATTCGTGCAGACGATCCTTAACCTCGTTCCAGAGACCCGCCTTCTGCAGGCTCTGCTCGACGATCTGGTCCATATCCGCCTTATTGCGGGCGAGACCATGGATGCGCGGACCGTAGGAAATGTTTTCATAGATCGACTTCGGGAAGGGGTTCGGTTTCTGGAACACCATGCCGACGCGGGCGCGCAATTCCACGACGTCAATCGCCTGATCGTAGATATCGTCGGTGTCGAGCGTGATCTTGCCGGTGACCCGGCAACCGTCGATCGTGTCGTTCATACGGTTCAGGGTACGCAGGAAGGTGGATTTGCCGCAGCCGGACGGGCCGATAAGCGCGGTCACCGTATTTTCCCGAACGTTGAGGTTCACGTCGTAAAGCGCGCGCTTTTCGCCGTAATAAACCGAAACGTCCTTGCCGATCATCTTGTATGAGACTTCATTCATTTTCTTGTCCAGCGCCTTTTCAACTGCTGCTTCCGACAACATGTTCATTGCTCAAGCTCCCTCTACCAGCGCCGTTCGAAGCGGCGACGCAACAGGATTGCGCCAACATTCATGACGATGAGGAACAAAAGCAGGATGATGATAGCGCCGGATGTCCTTTCGACAAAGGCGCGCTCGGCTTCGTTCGCCCACATGTAAATCTGCACCGGCAGGGCCGTGGACGGATCCATCGGCGTTGTCGGATAATTCGCAACGAATGCCACCATGCCGATCAAGAGCAGCGGCGCCGTTTCGCCCAGCGCATGGGCGAGACCGATGATGGTGCCGGTCAGAATGCCGGGCATGGCGAGCGGCAGCACATGGTGGAAGATCGTCTGCATCTTGGAAGCGCCGAGGCCAAGGGCGGCGGCGCGGATAGACGGCGGCACGGCTTTCAGGGCAGCGCGCGTCGCGATGATGATCGTCGGCAGGGTCATCAGCGTCAGGACGAGGCCGCCGACCAGCGAGGCCGAGCGCGGAAAGCCCATGAAGTTGATGAAGACCGAGAGGCCGAGCAGACCGTAAACAATCGAAGGAACGGCCGCGAGATTGTTGATATTCACCTCGATAAGATCCGTCAGACGGTTCTTCGGGGCGAATTCCTCGAGATAGATGGAGGCCGCAACGCCAATTGGCAATGACAGCACCAGCACGATCAGCATCATGTAGAAGGAGCCGATCAGCGCCACACCGACACCCGCCGCTTCCGGACGGCTCGACGCGCCGTTGACGAAGATGCCGGTATTGAAATGTTTGCCGAGCTGGCCACTTTCGGCGAGCTGGTTCATCCAGCCGAGTTGCTGGTTCGAGATACGGCGATTGGCTTCATCCGCCGTCAGGTCGACCTGGCCCTTGAAGGCGCTGTCGACGTCGCCAGACGCCAGCAGCGTGACAGTGCGCGTGGTGCCGATGACGGCGGGATCGGCGACGACGATATCGCGAAGCTGCGTGCGCACGCTGTCCGAGATCAAGAGGTTGACGGCGCGTAGACCGGCGCGATCGGTCGGCGCAACGCCAAGGACCTTGGCGACAGCATCGCGGGCGATGACGGGATAATTGGCCGTCATCAGCTTTGTGGGATTGGTGGCCCGCTCATTTTTCGGATCGATGATCTGTTCGGAAAACTCGACCGGAACGGTGATCATCGTCTGCTGGAAAGCGGTGTAACCCTTGGAAACCACCGAGAAAAGCAGCAGGAAGAGAAAGATGAGGCCGAAGGAAATCGCTGCCATGCCGTAGGCACGGAAGCGGCGTTCGGCGGCATAACGGCGCTTGATGCCGATATCACGGCGCGTGGCCTTGTTGACGGCGCTCGCGCCGGCTGCGGGAGAGACGATGTCGGTCATTCATATTGCTCCCGGTATTTGCGCACGATGTAAAGCGCGTAGATATTCAGGCAAAGCGTGATGGCGAAAAGCGTGATGCCGAGCGCAAAGGCAACCAGCGTCTGCGGCGAGGTGAATTCAAGGTCGCCGGTGAGCTGGCTGACGATCTTGACCGTCACCGTGGTCATGGGCTCGAAGGGATTGAGCTGCAGGCGGGCAGCAACACCGGCCGCAAGAACCACGATCATGGTTTCGCCGATGGCGCGCGAAGCCGTCATCAGCACGGCGCCGACGATGCCGGGAAGAGCGGCCGGAATAATGACCCTCTTGATCGTCTCGGAACGCGTGGCGCCAAGACCGAGCGAACCGTCACGCAGCGAGCGCGGCACAGCGGTGATGATGTCGTCCGACAGCGACGACACATAGGGGATCAGCATGATGCCCATGACGAAGCCGGCGGTGATGACGCTCTGCGCCTGGATGAAGTTGGCGTAGTTGCCCGTCGCCAGGCCGTTGATCTGCGTGGAAATGTCTCTGAGGAAAGGACCGACCGTCGTGAGCGCGAAGAAGCCGTAGACGATGGTGGGAATGCCGGCGAGCACTTCAAGCAGCGGCTTTGCCATGGAGCGGAAGCGCGGCGAGGCATATTCCGCCATGTAGATCGCCGAGAAGAGACCGACCGGAACCGCAACCAGCATGGCGACGAAGCCGATATAAAGCGTGCCGGCGAGCAGCGGGATCAGGCCGAACTGGCCGGAGGAATCGGTAGCGCCTGCCGCTGCAAAACGCGGATCCCAGACCGTTCCGAAAAAGAACTGGTGCGCCGGAACCATGGTGAAGAACTGGATCGCCTCCGTCAGCATCGACAGGACGATGCCGATGGTCGTGAGGATGGCGATGGACGAGGCGACGAGCAGGGCCGCGAGAATGACTTTCTCGACCTGGTTGCGCGCCCGGAAACGCGGCGCGATTGCACGCAGCGCATAGGCGCCGCCGCCGAGCGCGGCCAGCAGCACGACGGCGATCATCGCGATACGGCTGGTGGAGGTCATGCTGTTGAGCGTGTGGGCGGCATCGACCATGAACCGCTCGGGATCGCCGGCGATTGCAACACCTTTCGATGCCAGAAGCGGCCGGACCGCAGCCGTATCGGCCTCGACCTGTGCGGTTTCCTCCGGCGTCAGCCGCTGGAGGCCACGGGCGATGGAGGTCACCATACCGTAGGTCAGGCTCTGCTGCGCTTCGGATTGCGCCCGGACATCCTCGGGGAAACTACCGCGCACCGCCGAAGTGACGAGCAATGGGCTGACAATGAGCCAGGCACAGAGAATGAACGCCGCGGGCAGCACCGCCCAGACGACCGCGTAGGAACCGTGATAACCGGCACGGGAATGCATGCTGGAGGGGCGACCGCCAGACAGGGCAACGGCACGGCGGCTGCCGAGCAGATAGCTGCCGATGCCGATGAGCGCCAGTATCAGCAAAAGGATCGATGTGTTCATTAGAGTTCCCTCGGCGTGCCTCAAGAGCACGGTGCGATATCGGGCAAATCAAAAAGTCATCAAAACGAGACCGCTGGACCATCCCATGATGCCTGCCGCCTGACTGTATCATAGTCTGGCAAGCGTCAAGGTTGATACATCCTATCCATCTGTAATCCATCGACAATCATGTGGATGGCGATGAGTAGGAACTGTCAACCGCGGACGACGGCCCAAGCGAAGCCGAATGAGGGGCACGGCAAAGCCGCACCCCTCTTTCTTCATTACATCGTGGAGCCGGCCGAGAACTTCGAGCGGATTTCTTCGCGCTCTGCGTCCGGAGCAGCAACCAGGCCGTAGTTGGCGAGCGGGGAATCCGGGCCGATCATTTCATCGGAAACGAAGAACTCGACATATTCCTTAAGGCCCGGGATAACGCCCAGGTGAGCTTTCTTCACGTAGAAGAACAGCGGGCGGGAAACCGGGTACTTGCCGCTGGCGACGGTTTCGGTGGACGGAACGACGCCCGAAACGGTCGCGACCTTCAGACGGTCAGCGTTGTTTTCATAGAAAGCGAGGCCGAAAACGCCGAGGCCGGTCTTGTTGGCATCGATGCGAGCAAGCGTTTCGGTGTAGTCGCCGTCGATGTCGACTGCCGCGCCGTCCTTACGGACTGCAACGCACTTGGCAGCAGCCTGCTTGGCGTCGGTGATGAGCGTCTTGATGACGTCGGTCGCCTTGGCTTCCTTGCAGCCGTCAGCCATGATCTTCTCTTCGAAGACTTCGCGCGTGCCGTGCTTGGAACCCGGGATGTAAGCAGCGATTGCTACATCAGGCAGTTCCTTGTTGATTTCCGACCATTTCTTGTAAGGGTTGGCAACGAGCTTGCCGTCCTTGACGACTTCAGCGGCGAGCGCAAGGTACAGATCCTTCGGCTCGAGCTTGATGTCCTTGTTGGAAGAGTCCATTGCGAAGACGATACCGTCGTAACCGATCTTCACTTCCTGAACGTCGGCAACGCCAGCAGCCTTACAGGCGGCCAGTTCGTCGCTCTTGATCTTGCGCGAAGCGTTTGCAATGTCGATGGTGCCTTCGCCGACGCCCGAGCAGAAAGCCTTCAGACCGCCGCCCGTGCCGCCGGACTCAACAACGGGAGCCTTGAAGTTCGGGAAGGTTTCGGCAAAGGTCTCGGCAACGATCTTGGCGTAAGGCAGAACTGTGGAGGAACCGGCAACCTGGATCTGGTCGCGAGCAGCGGCGGCGCCAGCGAAGGCGACAGAAGCCACCAGAGCTGCTGCGGAAAATTTAACGATGTTCATTTGTCTCTCCCGTCGTGGGCTTTGTTGTGGACGCAGCCGATAGCGACACTCGCTCTTAGCTTGCGCTCGGCGACCTTTTCTTAACCACCGTAGCCCCATCCTTTTATGTCACTTTGACGAAAGATTTGTGACAATCTAACCTATTGATTTTATTTATAAATATGCGCGACATTAAAAGCAGATACATATTTTATGTCAGAATCTCACAGTGAAGTCCGTGCCGCTGCCCAATTCCGATTTAATGATGAGGCGGGCGCGGTGGCGGGTGAGGATGTGCTTGACGATGGCAAGTCCGAGACCCGTGCCCTTTTTCGAGCGGCTGTCGGCGACGCTGACGCGATAAAAACGCTCCGTCAGACGCGGCACATGTTCGGCGGGAATACCGGGCCCCTTGTCGATAACGCTCACCTCCACCGGCTTGCCGGGTTCGGCCCGCAGCCAGACATCCACGACCTTGCCTTCCTGGCCGTATTTGCAAGCATTTTCAACGAGGTTCTGGAATACCTGCACCAGCTCGTCGCGGTCTCCCTGCACCTCTGCCGGCCGGTCGGGCAAGTGCAGCGTGATGGTCACATCCAGCTCGTCGGCAAGCGGCAGCAGGGTATCGCGCACATGGCCAATGACGGGAACGAGATCGACCTTCTGGTCGGGCGCGATGTTGGCCCGCAATTCCAGCCGCGACAGCGACATGAGATCGTCCACCAGCCTGCTCATGCGGGTTGCCTGATCCAGCATGATGGCAAGGAAACGTTCCTGCGCCTTCGGGTCGTTGCGCGCCGGCCCCTGCATGGTTTCGATGAAACCGCGCAGCGAGGCGAGCGGTGTGCGCAATTCATGGCTGGCATTGGCGACGAAGTCGCTGCGCATGCGGTCGATGCGGCGAAGCTCCGAGACGTCGCGGAACGACAGGATATAGAATGGCGGGCCTGCCCCCTCTCCCGCATCCGCACGGGCGATACGAACGATGAAGACCCGTTCGGAAGGGAAGCGCTCCGAATGTTCGACCTGGTTAGGCTGGCCGGTGGTGATGGTTTCGCGAATGACATCCAGGAGGCCGGGAGAGCGCAGCCGGGCGGAAATATGCGCCCCGGCGGGCAACTGGCCGAAGGCGCGCTCGGCCGCGCCGTTCTGAAACAGCACGCTGGCGTTCCTGTCGAGAATGAAAACGGGGGTATCCAGAACCGCGAGGCCCGCCCTTACGCCGGAAATGACGCTTTCGCCGGGCACTTCTTGCTCATCTGCCTCCTCAGCCGGGCTCCCGTCTTTTGGGGGAGCCGCCGCCGGCCCCTCCCGGGCGGCGAGGATGGCAATGACGGCGCAAAGCCACAGGGCGGCGGGCATATAGGGCGTGTTGAGCTCGGCAACGGCCACGATGGCGAGCATGCTGACGATGAGAACGGGCAACCAGTTTCGACCGAGCTTCCTTCCCAAACGCCTTAACCCACCATCGCCTTCCATGACTGCCATTTCAGCCTGCTCTTTCCACTTTCATCTGACAGCGCATCGAAATCTCATAGGCCAGTTTCATGACAGAGATTCATCATCGCGCATTTTCCACAACGTATATGTGCGAAATCGACGCCGCAATCGCTGCCGCCGCAGCACCCCGGTCAAGCGCTCCTGTTTCACTTGAATTCTGGCAATGGATGTGAACTCATTGGCGTCGAGTTGCCTTTACACAACAACAGCCGGAGGAAACCATGGGCGAAGAAACGAAGAAGCGGACGGTCGATATCACCATAGGCGGCAAACTGCGCAGCTTCGACATCGACGATCCGGTTCTTCCTGACTGGGTTGAGGAAAAGAAACTTTCCGCCGGCGATTTTCCCTACGACAAGAAGATGAAGCGGGAGGACTACGACAGCACCCTCGAGGCGCTGCAGGTGGAGCTGGTCAAGGTGCAGTTCTGGCTGCAGGCCACCGGCAAAAGGGTCATGGCGGTTTTCGAGGGCCGCGATGCGGCGGGCAAGGGCGGCGCGATCTTCGCGACCCGGGCCTATCTCAACCCCCGCTATGCCCGCGTGGTGGCGCTGACCAAACCGACGGAAACCGAACGCGGCCAATGGTATTTCCAGCGCTATATCTCGCATTTTCCGACCGCCGGCGAATTCGTTCTCTTCGACCGCTCGTGGTATAACCGCGCAGGCGTAGAGCCGGTCATGGGTTTCTGCACGCCGGAGGAACATAAGCGTTTCCTCAAGGAAACGCCGCGCCTGGAAAAGATGCTGGTCCATGAGGACGTTCATCTGTTCAAGTTCTGGCTCGACATCGGCCGCGAAACGCAGATCGAACGCTTCCATGACCGTCGCCACAGCCCGCTGAAATGCTGGAAGCTTTCGGATATGGACATAGCGGCGCTGACGAAATGGGACGACTACACGCAAAAGCGCGACGAAATGCTGGAAAAGACCCACACCGATGCCGCCCCCTGGACGGTGGTGCGCGCCAACGACAAGCGCCGCGCGCGGGTAAACCTCATCCGTCACATTCTCCTTGCGCTCGACTATGAGGGCAAGGACAAAAAGGCAATCGGCGAAATCGACGACAAGATTTTGGGATCTGGGCCGGATTTTCTCAAATAGGACCGGAAGACGCTGACAGGCGCCTCCATTCGAGACGCCTGTCTTTCCCTTACTGGCCCGGCAGAATGCGCACGGAATAAAGATTGACCGGGCGGCCGCTGCCATCGATGTCGCTGTTGATGAAGATCCTGCCCGGCGCATTGGGGGCGAGAGATCGTTCGAATGTCGTGTTCAGCAGCATGTCCGCGCGCTCGGCCGTGGCGGTGAAGCGGTGGCGGGAGCAATCGCCCAATGTCGCGAAATCGCAGGCGACGGACACCTGGGTCTGCCGGTCGCTGGAGGATTGCAGCGTGATCGAAATGGTCGAGGACTTACCCGCCATATCCCGCATCACCTCCACCGGAACCTCGACGCTGACGGCGCCATCCTGCGAGACACTTCTCGAGGTCACCTTTATCGCCTTGCCGGCGGGTGTGGCGATGTTTTCGACATTGGCGCGCGGGCCGGCCGAAACACCGGAACTGCCACGCTCCGCATTGAAGACTTCCACCCAGTCGTCGGAAAAACCACGGCCGGCGGAAAGGCTCGGCGCGGGCTCCGTCCCGTTGAAATCCTCCGCCTGCACCTGCGCCGGCGGATTGGGCACGCTGGTATCGCGCTGCTCCGGCGACAGCAGGAGGCCTGAGGAATAGACCCACCAGGCCCCGAAACCGATAAAGGCCAGAAGCGTCACGTAGATGAAAAGCCGGGCGAAAAGCCCGCGGCGCTTGCGGCGGCCAACCGCGACTTCCGGCCGGAAGGCAAGCGAAGCATCGCCCGCGCGGGAGCCTCTCTTCGGCGGCTTGCCATTGCGCTGCCCCGCACTCAGCGGCGCCGGAGCAGCGGCGCCGCCCGGCCGCACATCGCGCGTTTCACCACGCAACTCCGGCTCAACACCCACATCGCCGTGGTGAGGCGTCTGCGAAACGGGATCGACCGAGTGATCGTCCTGCGCCGGACTTTCCGGTGCGGGAGGACGCAATTGCTGCTCCACCCTGTCCAGAAGCCGGTTGCGCTCTTCATTCTCGATCTGGTGGATCAGGCCTTCAAGCCGCTGGCGCTGCTGGGAGACAACCTGCGGATCGTCTATGCCCTGCTTGCGCAGGCCCGCTTCCAGTGCCTGGCGGGAGGATTGGTAAATCCGTGCACGAACTTCGGCGTTCGATCTGTCCGATTTTTCCAGAGCATTTCTGATTGCCGTTTCCAGTCCGCTCACGACCGATCCTTGTTCTATTGCGCTTTGCAAAAAATATGCGGCGCTGCGCCATGGGTTCACGATTCGGTAACGGCTATACCGCCCCTCCGCAAGCATCGTTTGTGATAAAGACCGGATTGCCTTGGGGAAAATCAATTCATTGTGGCGCTACGAACGCAGATTCGAGAGGCGAATGCCACGCTGTTTTCGCTTTCAATATGCTGCTGAACGCGATATTGACTTACGTGCGCGTAAACGTAATTCGTGGGAGGAGACATGCTGCCGTCCGTGCTGAAAGACAATCTGCGTCTTCCGGTCATAGCATCACCGCTATTCATCATTTCACATCCGCAGCTGACGCTGGCGCAGTGCAAGGCGGGCGTCATCGGCGCTTTCCCGGCGCTCAATGCGCGGCCCGAAAGCCAGCTCGACGAGTGGCTGGCAATGATCACCGAGGAGCTTGACGCTCACAACCGGGCCAATCCCGAGCGCCCGGCGGCGCCCTTCGCGGTCAACCAGATCGTGCACATGTCCAACAAGCGGCTGGAGCACGATCTCGGCCTTTGCGTGAAATACAAGGTGCCGGTGGTGATTTCTTCGCTTGGCGCGGTGCCGGAGGTCAATGCGGCCGTGCATTCCTATGGCGGCATCGTGCTGCATGACGTCATCAACGACCGCCATGCCCGCTCCGCCATTCGCAAGGGCGCGGATGGGCTGATCGCGGTGGCGACGGGTGCCGGCGGACATGCGGGCACGCTTTCGCCCTTCGCCCTCGTTCAGGAAATCCGCGAATGGTTCGACGGCCCGCTGCTGCTGGCCGGCGCCATCGCCAATGGCGGCTCCGTTCTCGCGGCGCAGGCCATGGGCGCGGATATGGCCTATATCGGCTCTCCCTTCATCGCCACCGAGGAAGCGCGCGCTTCCGAAGGCTACAAGCAGGCGATTGTGGACGCGCAGGCCAAGGATATCGTCTATTCGAACTATTTCACGGGCGTACACGGAAACTACCTGAAAAGCTCGATCGTCGCCTCCGGCATGGATCCCGACAATCTGCCCGAAGCCGATCCTTCGAAAATGGACTTCGAAACGGTCTCCGGCGGCGCCAAGGCCTGGAAAGATATATGGGGCGCGGGGCAAGGCATCGGCGCCGTCAAGGCGGTGGAACCGGTGGCGGCGCTCGTCGATCGTCTGGCAAATGAATATGAAACCGCCAAAAAGCGCATCTGCGGGAAAGGCTGAAGTCTCCGGCAAACAATGGACAGGCAAAGCTTTTTGCGGAAATTTCAAAACCAGCACATTCAAGGCTTGAAATCCGTCAGCATTGCCTGTATCAGCCCGCCATGAAGCTGATCCGCAACAAACGGGTCACAATCGGGCCGCTTTAGCTCAGTTGGTAGAGCACGTCATTCGTAATGACGGGGTCACGTGTTCGAGTCACGTAAGCGGCACCATTTTTCATTAAAAATTGCGGATATTTCAACGCTCTAGCTTTGGACGTCGTCATTATATCCACCTTTCTGCCCACCTTTTTGATGACGGTAGGCAACCTCTTTGGTAGACAAGTTTTGATACCGATGCTGCGTGCAAGCAATGTGCACCTGTTATTAATTCGGCTGGGCTATCTCATTACCGGTATCCCCGTTCCCCTGCTTCGTCGGAACTTAAAGATTGGAAATGCTTGCTTCTTTGGTAGCTTGGATATTTGGAGATGCAGGTGCAGCTCTTGCTGGATGGCTCAGCCTTGCTGTCGCTGCCTTCGGGCTGCCCGCTATTTTTCGAAAGACGAAGAGTGCAAACGCCAATGCGGAGAGCGCGAAGAGCCACGCCGCAAATGCCGAAGCGTCGTCTGGCAGAGCGATGGCTATGGCAGGTGAAATTCACAGAGCAATTGGCGCCCTTGAGGCAAAGCTTAACATTTCAAACGCGTCTTATGCAGGTGCCCAACTTTCCACCCTGCTTTTCATGATGCAAAATTCGCATCTCCAAGAAGCGCAAAGCTACTATGTCGGTATAAAGCGAAACATCCTCCAGGCTCACCACGATTCAAATGCAGTGCCGGAACATGTCAGGTTGGCAATCAAAACGGTTGAGACGCAGCTTCTAAATGCTCACGAAGGAAAAAGCACGTATAGCCTACCCAAACTCTACCGAGCAATACACGGACTAATAGAGCAAATGGACATGATCGAAAAAATATCGAAGGCAAAAAAAACTACGGAGCTAAGTGATGCGAACGATCGATGACATTCTCCCAACGCTTGTCGATGCTACAAATTCAGGGAAACTCGACTGGCGCCAAGGAGACATTGACGATGGCTATTCCGTGGCGATAGGGCCTGTTTTCACCTTTCTTGTGTGGCATTGGTTTGACGACATTGAAGAAACCAGCGGATTTACCGCTCAGTTGCGGAAAGGTACGATTGTGGTCGATGCTTTACGCGCTACCCAATACAGCCCAAAATTCGGTGCACTTGAAGCAGTGCACGAGGCTGCGCGGCGTTCCTATTATAACGTAGACGAAGCAATCGGCGAAGTAGAAGGAGAGCTGGCCAAACTGCTGAAGTAAGCCACCTTAGAGACAAAGAATGCCCGGCAGCTATTGTGTTGAAAGTACGCCAAAGCGACAGCGGAAGGCGGCGAACGGCGTATCCTTTGCGCTAGGTCATTCACCAACTCTGAACTACGTCGACGCCTTATATTTTTGTCGAGGATGCTGAACCATTTCTGGGATGGTGTAAGATAAAAGCCCTTCAGCTACCAACGGCTGGATATATTTAGTTGAGATGTGTGGCGCGGATTTATCCAGAAGGCCGGCTATTTCCGAAAGCGAGAGCGCTTTCCATTTGCACATACGTACGATGAGAGTGAGGGCGACATCAGGCCGCATTCTTTGAGAAAGCTGAGCCGTCCGTACATCTTTTCGAAGCTTTTCCGGCATCTCTTTGATCAAGTCGCTTGCGTTTGCTATGGACAGGGTCTCGGCCTTACCATCCATGGTAAAACCTGAACTTACCGCTGGACCATCCTTGTTAGCGAGTTTATTGAATAATGGTGCAGGAACATATGTGGTTTTCGCACCCGCCCCCTCCTCTGTGAGAAGCTCGAGAACCTTTAACTTCCTGAGGCTTTTGCTTGCGGAAAGCGTATCGACTCCTGTGAGGCTGCGATACCGGGCGTTATTTATAGCCCCCACTTCTCTTACAAAAATAAGGGCTTTCATTTGGTCTTCACTCAACTGCAGTGTGCTAAAGTTCGAAAGCCATGCGACGTCGTTATCATCCAAAAAGTGATGGAAAAGGAAAGTCGCAATAAATTCATCAGCATCGCGGTCAGAATCGAACGCCGGCGCAGCAAGGCCGCTTTGCGCCATTTTCTGCCTCATAACTTTTATCCCGCTGCCTTTGGTTTCGGCAAAAAGTGTCTCGTGCAACACCTCCGCTACGTAGGGATTACGAAGCAGAGAGCCCGATTCATCGAACCTGTCCTGCGATTTTAGGGAATAGCCAGGATTCTTTATCACAATACGATTTGGATAACGCACAATTTGTACAGGACGATTTTGCTTGTAGCTTCGGTGCATTAACGCGTTCACAACTGCTTCTCGAATCACACGAAAAGGAATGACAGGCGTCTCTCTGCGCTGCCCCTCAACTCCGCTGTCCATTTGGAAGGCTTTCGGAAGGTCATCTCCTACAGCGGCGATGATGCGGCTGATAAGCAAAATGAGAGGGCCGCGCATTTCTAGAGATTCGAAGGGCTGGTCTAAGTCCTCTGCCCATCCCAAGGAGCTGACCCTCAAGTAATCGACGCGGTGGGTAGGTATCAGTCGCCTGAGTGCCATCTGATTGCCGAAGAGCAGGAGGCCAGCTAGCGTAATTTTTATCTTGCCATCTATCTCTTTGATTGCGCCAAGAGATTTTAGCATCTCTGCGTCCGGCCAGGTTAACTCAGTCGCACCGTTGTATGCTATTGCTCTCGCTTTTCTGTAAGCGGCTATAGCGTTTTGATCTAGGTCATGCCATGAGGCCTCCTTCACGATATGACCGTCAGCGGAGTCTTGGGCCTTATCTTGAAAAAATGCCGCCAAATCTTCGTCGGTGCACCTTACATCTGCCGGGCCAACTCTCCGATATGCTCCACGCGGAAGGTGTTGGTTCTTAAAATAAATCGGCTTCTGTGATTTTGCTGCCTCGTGAACATCCACGCGCAGAACGACTTTCCTACCCGTTCTCTCAGGCTTTATGTCGACTCGTATGGGAACGTTGAAGATGGTCGCGCATCCCGACACGATATCACTGGCAAGCTTATCAGGATTAGACACTCCGCTGATGCTATAGCTTGGAAAAAGTCCCTCTTCACGCTTTATTCCAAGGAGTATCGTCCCGCCCCCTAGGTCGGGCTCATTCAGAAGCGCGCACACTGTCTCGTAGAAAGATTTTCCAACTTCGGCACCACTAATTTCTTTAGCTTCGAGGTCGTCCGATTCGTCAACCTCATTCAGTTGAAGAATGAGGCGAGCTGTGGAGGCCGCAGTTATCAAGTTCAACCCTCTGGCAGAGTAAAGCAGTGTACATAGGGAAGATGTCAGGATAGCCGAAGGAGTCAAGTTTTCCCCGAACTGACAAATGTTTGCTCGATCACTTGATCAACAACTACTTCCCTCACTGATTAAGGAGCTCGCAGATTTGTTGGTGTTATGAGACCGACGTATTCTGTTTCCGCTCTGTATTACCAGGGGCGGCGCCGCCTTTTTACGGCTTCCGAAAATTCGATCTCTTTTAGGGAGTGACAAAATTCCTGCATCTGCCGGACGGCAAGTGTAGCTAACGGATTCCCCTATTTCGGCCTATTTTAGGCTCTCATCAGTATTTCCCACTATTTTACTGGCTCATGGGGTGACTGGAAAAAAGCGGGCGCTCGGATTCCCCCCCTACACTGAGTAAAAAAAAGCTGGAACCAGCGTTTTTCATCCCTAGAGACTGACGAAAAAAAGCCGGAACGTGGGTCTCATGCATCCGGCCAATTTAGGATCAAACATGCAGAGTGAGTATCTCGACCTTCAGCAGCATAGCGGCAGCCTTTCAAGTCTCCATAAATGCCTGTGCCTGCATGGTCTCAGGCCCGAACGCGATTTCACGCTGCTGTATCTGGAAAAATCTTATCGCGTTGTATTTTTGGGCCAACCGGCAACTGATGACCTCCGCAAGCAAATCACTGCCATGTGGTTTCTTTCGAACTGAGTTCTGGCAAGTCATAGGTTTGGCCCCTTGCAAACTTAGCCAACGGCAAGAATGTTTCATCAACCCTTTTCGGCGGATAATGCGTGCTCACGACGCGGGGGCGGTTTATGAAGGGGTTTGTGATTGCGGCGATGGTTTTGCTTGCAGCCGGATCGGCTGCGGCAACGAACACGCCGTGCAGCGGCAAGAAGGGCGGGATAGAACGATGCCAGGGCGACACGTTTATCTGCGTGGACGGGTCGGTCAGCGCCAGCAAGAAATCTTGCATTAGGGAAATGGGTGGCCTCGGGCTGCTCGGATCTCAAGCATCGGACATGGCTCCTGCTTTATCGAAGGATTGCTCATGTCGGGGTGGCTCGTACTGCACTGGGCCCCGCGGAGGGCAGTACTGTCTCAACGACGACGGCGGGAAAAGTTACCTCAGGAGGTAACGCGCTGGCCTTCGTGTCAGCCTCCCTCTATATCTCTGCCATCCGGTCAGCCCCTTTTCCAACCCTTGCGCGAATGTCTCGTGCTGTGCATTCTTGAGTACTGGCATGAGTAGCCTTGAGGGATAGAATTCCATGGTTGAAATATCGCCTGAATCAGCGCAGGCGTTGTTCATTGAGATGCTCTACAACGAACAGCAGTTAGCGACGGGGACAGCGTTTATATGCGCCGGAGGCAACAACCGAGTCCTAGTTACGAACCGGCATAACTTCACATGCCGCAGCCAAGTGACTGACCAACCACTTTACGGTCATGGAGGAATACCTAATAAGATCAGAGTCTGGCTTCATGCTTCTTCTAAGCTGGGCGAGTTTTCTCCGGTGGACTACCCTATCCTTTCAAAAAATGATGAGCCGCTTTGGGTAGAGCATCCAGTTCTTGGAAAGGCCGCTGACATCGCCGGGCTTCGCGTTCTCATCCCTGATGGGCTTTCTTGCTATCCCGTCGATATAAACAAACCGAGTAATTCTCCCATCATACGCCCGGCAGAAATTCTTAGCGTCGTCGGATACCCCTTCGGCTTATCTGGGGGTAAATCTTTCGCTATATGGGCCACGGGCTTCGTCGCAAGCGAGCCAGAGTTAAACTACCAGGATTTGCCGGTGTTTCTAATAGACTGCAGATCTCGAGGAGGACAGTCTGGATCACCGGTCTTTGCTGTAAGGTCTGGGTCCTATTCCACATCAACTGCTGCATTAGTCCCAGGGAACACTTCCGTGTTTCTCGGGGTTTACAGTGGACGCATCAACGTCGAATCAGATCTAGGCAAGGTTTGGAAGCGCCCGGCGGTGAGAGAATTAGTAATGAATATGAGCTCCAATATCGAATTGAGTTGTGCTTACCCTGGCTTTAGCCCGCAACACTTTTATGCGGGGTCGCTTTGATTTATCTTGATTAAATTCAAAGCTTCGCGTGCGCGCGCGTACTTGGTCCAGAACGAGTTCGTGCTGCGTCAATTACCGCTGTTGAGGGCATTTAGCGCCTCGCAGTGGAGCGAGTGAACCAAATCCTAATTACGGAAAATCCGCTTTTAACCTTGGCCGAAGTAAGGTTTTGTCAGGTCCGAGTGGAAAAGCGTTCCAGCCCAGAGCGTTTTCCGGCTTGATTAATCTTGATTGTTTTCAAGTTGGCAGAGAGGCAAAAAGAAAAGGCCGAACCCCTGAAGGCCGGCCTATCCTCTTGCGCCAGTTCATCCGTGGTCGCTGCGCTCTCATAACGCATGATGATGGATGAATGCAACCGCATCAATTTCCGTGAGGTTTTCTCCAAAGGAGTAAAGCTCGGCCGGCGACGAGGGCAGGCTTGCGACTTCAGGTTTTCTCAGGTTCTATACTGACTGGAAAAAAGCCGGAAGGTACGTTTCCAACCCCGCACACTGAGTCAAAAAAAGCGGGAACCGCGATTTTTTAGCTCCTTGGACTGACGCAAAAAAAGCCGGAACGTGGGTTCTCTCTCTTCCAAAGAAGATGTTTTCCCCAACTGTCCATCATCGATAATCGTGAGTCGATCATCAGAAACGATTTAGCAACGTTTCTCTTCAATGAATCGTCACGAAAAGTTGGTCTTCTTGTCGGGGTTAATGACATAAGAAAATGTGACTTCATCATATTCGTCTGATCTTTTCGCGTCTTTGACGTCGTGGATTTGAACAGCGGCGTAACGACCATTTTTATTCCGGATACATACAACCTCGCCTTCTTTGGGCGTGACGCTACGGGAGGAATAATCAAGTGCAGTTGCGTCTGCGATGTCGGCTATACGGCCACATCTGTGCACCAAGGCAACGGCATCAATATCGCTAGGGTAACTGTACATATGGATGCTGGTGTCATCCCCTTTTGAAAACTCCAACGTAAAGCTGTCGTCGCTGTTGCCTAGAACGAATAGGCCATTATTCGCCGAATAGTTGAAGGCTTCACGGCCTTTTATGCGTTGGTCCTTGTAGCTCGGTTTCCAAGGCCAGAAAGAAGCAAAGAGGGTCGCAAGACCGCCCACTAATACTACGATTGGCTCCATCGGGAATGTCGGATAGCAGACTGAAGTATATATCCATGCGCCAGATAAAACGATGAACAGCAGCAGGAGCACCGTAAGCGTCTTTTTTTGACTTTTTTCCAGTCTGTACAGAGAGTTATGAAACATGGAATAATCCTATTTTGGTCAGTGTGCTGGCGGTGTGGGAGCGGATGTCCGCCCGCATGCTTACCCCTATGGCAACTGTCGGCAAAACTGGCAACACGACACCACGCACCGTTGCACTGATCAGGTGGTTAAGCCGTTCGGGCAATCTGTGTGAAGATGGCATGGACGGTGCTTTCATCCTCGTAGAAGTAGCACTTGCAATCATCCAGCCGTTCATGAACCCAACGAGTGAGCGTGAGAACATCATTGAAGCCGGAGAGCTGATAAGCGAAGATTGCCGCTTCCATGCGCTCCACAATGGTCTTTGTGTCTTCGCAACGCTCCCTCTGCGCAAGAAACTTGGCTGTAGGCTCTCTCACCAAGCTAAGTCCAGATGGATCAACGTCATAGAGTTTTTCCCATTCCGCGCTATCGGCCTCATAGGCCAGCGTGTGAAGGTCGATGAGGTGAGAGAGCGTCAAATGGTCCGCGGTATCGGCAAAGGCGGTGACGGTCGGCGTGGCGGCGGCGACGACTGCCGCCTTCATGAAGGTTCTGCGGTTCACTTGGAATTACCTTTCGGACGATAGGCAAGCACGCAGTGCGCGGCGCAGTAGGGTTTGCCTTCGATTGATGGGGAACCGCAAAACACATGCGGCTCATGACGTTCGGGAGAGGTGAGCGGAAAGCGGCATTCGCTGTTCTTCAGCAGATGCAGCGGCCTTGGCTCGGTGGGTGCTGGATGGGTCAATGCATACCCCGCATCATTCGCTTTGCCAGAGCCACGCCTGAACCATCGAATTGCAGATTGCCGCTGTACGGCCTCCACTCATCCTCAGACCGGCAGCAATCCTCCTCGTCGCCGTTCTGGTCGGTTTCTTCTGGCTCCCGTTCGTCGTCATCTTCCCGGTCTACGTTTTCCGGGTCGGTATCGGCCAAATACGGCTCAAGGTTCTCGTCACCGTCCAGCAGATCGAGTAGCGCGATAAGCTCTTCAATCCTCGCCTCTATTTCGGCGCGGCGCTGGCGAAGGCGGTCAAGATTGGGGTGGGTGCTCATAGCGATTTCCCCGCTATCAGGATGAACCGCACTTGATGGTCAATCTGGATGCTGTATTCGCAGGCGTGAACACCGCGCATCAGGTGGGCCAAGTAATCGGCCACCTGCTGTATTTCTTCGGCGGCGGTGGTGCCGTTCAGCAGTTGCAAATAGAGCGACGGCGGCAAGATAGGCTTCCGAGAAATCTTGCTCATGCAGAAGCCCTCCGGCTTTCGGCCGCTGGCGCCACCATTGCGAAAGCAGCATCGTCAGTGTGCTGGATATGCACGCGCCATGTCATGCCGTGGATCTCCTGCATGAGTGCCGCCAGTTCGCTGGCGATACGCTCGACTTCGGAAATCAAGTCCTTCCTGCCGTTCAACTGGCGGGAAATGTCGGGGTGAAGTGCTGGAGCGGTTTTCATGCTTCGCCCCCCAGATCGGACCAGATTGCCTTTGCGATCCACATGCTCGCCATGTGGCGCTCATCGCCTCCAAGGGTCGCGTAGGCGGCGGTTGCTCGAACCTTGAGGGCGATGCCTTCCAAGGTGCTGGCGCGGATTTTGACGATATCCTGAACGACGCGGCGCAATTGCACTTCCGCATTCCAGTAAGCTTGAAGGGCCGCTTCAAGGCCGGAAGCCTGAACCGCAGCTTCAACATCCTGCTCAAACTTGACGGAGAGCGCGCGAATCTGCTTGGTGAAACGAGGGTTCAAGGTTCCCGCTTTAATCTGACGGTCAATTGCATAGGGGCTGACCTTCATCATTCGACGGCCATTCCCGGCCTTCAGGTCCGCATACCTGGGGCTGGTCGGGTCACGGAAGAAATCCATGACCATGTGCCATTGTCCTGCGTAGGATTCCTCGAAAAGAACGCCTTCGCCGGTCGGCGCGACAGCCCGATATGCATCCTGAAAGCGAGGCAGGTTTTCCTCCGCCGTCAGGTACTGCCCATGCGCCTCATCAAGCGCGCCGGTCAGTGCTAACAGTTCAGCGTCTTCGTGCTTCTTTGTCGTGGCGTGCGCAATGGTAACGCTTGCCAGCGCTGAAGCAACAGCGAGGCCGCCAAGGAAAGAGCGCCGGGTAGGCTTAGGCAAAGCTTCGCCAGCGGCCGGAATTGTATTCGGCATAATGGTGTCTCCTCTTTGTCGGTATGGTCTGGATCAGTGCGCCGTAATGGCGGCGATTTCGGATTTGATGGCAGCGCGGCGGGCGGCGGCGCTGTAGCGGAAAGAAAGCGTGTCGGTATCGGCCAAAGCGGCGCGGAGAGCGCGAAGGCGGTCACCGGCAGGGGTTCCGGCCAGCTTTGCTACCTTGGCAGTGTCGGCGGCCTTTGCGCGGCTCTGCTTGGCGACGCGCCATGCAGTCTTGAGGCAAGCCGAGAAAGAGGCGTCTACGATACCGCGCGCAATCTGCCATGCTGCGTACCGGCGGCGGATATCGCGATAGCGCTCCCATGCATCCGACATGATGGCGGCGCGGTCGGATTTGGGCATGCCTTCGGCGGTGGCCGGAACGGTGGTGTTCGGCATTTGCTTAACCTCAATGGATAACGATTAACGTTAACTACAACATAAATCGTTGTCCGTTTACTTGTCAAACGATTTCCGTTATCCATAACGAAATTAATTATCGGAGAATTTGCATGCTAACACCTGCACAGTGCCGCGCAGCCCGCGCACTCGTTGAAATGTCGCAAGATCAACTTGCCAGCGCAGCGAGGGTCGGAAATTCAACAGTCCGTAACTTTGAGGCGGGGCGCTCTGTTCCTGTTGCCAATAACCTCGACGCCATCACAAGGGCTCTGGAAGCAGCGGGCGTCATCTTCCTCTCCAATGGAGAGACCAACGACGGTGGCCCCGGCGTCCGCCTCGCGAAGAAGGATGCTTGATGCCTCCAGTCTTCAACCCGCGCGACAAAAGCCGCACCTCTGCCGGCAAGACCTACAACATGGTCAAGAAACACACCCAGCCGCCCGCTGATCAAGGCGGATGGATGGCGCTAACCCGTGAACTGCTGGAATGCGCTGCTTATCGCTCGCTTTCCGTCAACGCCCGCAAGGCGCTGGATCGGCTCATTGTTGAGCACATCTCGCACGGGCGCATGGAGAACGGTAAGCTAATCGTGACGCATGACCAGTTGTACGCCTACGGCGTAACCTTCGGTAGCATTGCCGACGCGCTAGATGAGCTGGCATACAAAAGGCTTGTGAAAATGACCAAAGGTCGCGCAGGCAACGGCACTGCGCACCCAACTATTTTTACCCTTACCTTTGACGGGACGCATGATGGCGCTCCGGCGACAAACGAGTGGAAGCGCTTCACCATGGCCGAAGCCCGCTTGTGGTCTGAAGTCGTCAGAAAGCAGATGGCTGATGCTCGTTCGAAACCGGGCAGGAAGAAAAAAAGCCCGCTACGGGAATCCGTAGTCCCCCCGCTACGGGTTCCCGTAGTCCGTCGCCAAAACGGGGAGTGACGGGTGGAAAATTATCCTTTGTTTTCAATGCGCCAACCGACTACGGGTTTCCGTAGTGCTATATATACTCTGGTGAGGGAGTGCAGCGCATGAGCAACGACGCCGACAAGCTACCGCTGTTCACATGGAAGCAGCCCGAATGCAGGCTGATACCCTTTCCCATGGTCAACCGGATAGGGCGCATTCGTGACACTGCGGCCAAGATGCTCGACAAGCCTACGGAAAAGAGCGCTGAGCATTACCGCCGGCAAGTAGATGAAGCCATGATGGTCCAGCTATCAAAAATCGGTCTACTGGGCGAAGCGATCGAAGTCGAGCGGGCAGCATTCTGGAGAGCGGTTGGCGATGAGATGACGCGACAGGCTTATGGATGGCGACATGAGCCAGATGGCGCGGTCTAAACTGAAAACCTTAATGCCAGGAGATTGTCACGAGCGGCGAAAACCACGTCCTTGTGTGGAGCATGGCGTTTCTCGCATCGAGGACAGCGGCGCGCGTCGCAGAACGCAAAACCGCCTACCGCTTGTGAATATGGCTCTCCCGATGGCCGGAAGCGGGGCCGATTCTCATGTCGCCAGCTGGTATTCTTATCTCCGTCGACCCGGAGTGATATCCGCGATAATTTGGCGACAAGTCGAGAATTTACCCAGAGCTTCGACCCGGCACTCTACTTGGCACCGGGCCTTCTCACCAGCACATCAGCATTTATTGCCCTCAAGGGGATGTGAATGACCTATGAAAATCGATCTAATGTTCATCGATTTTGTAGGCCGAATGGCGATATTCGGTCGAGCTCCAGTCCCATAATCGATTGACGATTTTGGAGGATAACGCTCTGAGGAATTTTTTGCGACGACGGAGGCGTTTCTGTCGATCGACCTTGCCGCTTACCCGAACGTGGGACAACCTTGTCGATCGATTTCTGCCGTCGATCTTCTACAATAACGACTTCAGTCGGCTGTGTGTTTGGTTGGGAGGCGAATGCGAAATCCACCGTTCTATTGGTCGTTCGCTTAAACGACAGACCGCCCGTAGCAGTCGCGCGACCATTTGCAAAATCTGGCCCAATCCCTGCCGATGCCTCTACTTCCACGGTTACGGAATAATCAAATTTCTGCGGCGGCGGTTCTGCGCGCCCCACTTGCGAAACCCACGCATCGAGATGGAAATCGCTAGGTGTAACTCGTAGTTTTTCATTCGCTCCGACACATGACTGGGCGCCCTGAACAGGTACCGAGAATTCGGCTTTCCCGTTACGAAAAGCTGTCTGCGATGCCCCTGCATCCCCAACAACGAGAAATTTGTCAACGCGGGCCGGGGTAATCCAAGTAAGAGGATTTACCCCTGCCGAAGCAACATCCGTTGTCGTTTGCTTAATTTGGTAAGTCGCTACCCATCCCGAAAATTTATTCTTTTCGGAATCCGGCAATTTACTAAATGCAGACTCTATTCTGCAGGAAACAATTTTGGACAGTTCCGCGATTTCTTTCGGGTTATCGCTTGGCGTTGGGCTGACGGTCGTACATCCAGTCAAACCTAATATGGATATTAAAAAATATACTCTCATAATCTCCATTCCCCCTGAATTATAACGACTTAAATGAACTTAATATGACTGCGTTAGGAATATACACCGTCGCCATGGACTTATCCACGCAGAAGTTGTTTTGAATCGATCGTACAATAGAAAAGAGAATTATGACGTTGTGAATATTACTACATTTTTGATTCTGTAGTGCCAGGTGGAGTGACAAAGCGGAAAGTTTCCTCCCCAATGTTGCCCCCAGATTCGGATGTGCTCGAATATGAGGGCGCGTTCCAATCGCACCGCAATGTCAGGTTTTGTCAGGTTTTGTCAGGTTCTACACTGGTGAAAAGCGCAGGTGCAAAACCCGAGACCGGTCCGGAAAACCCGTTATTTCCCGTTTTTAAAACGGCGCGGGGGGACTGCTGCGCGTGGTTCAGTCTGGGATGACGCCAAAATTGCGATGTAGCGTCACCCTGCGACTGTGGCCGAGCGTTATGCTGCTCTTACGCTAAGTTGCCGACGTTTCTTGCATTTTCGAAACCACGTAACCGCCAGCGCCTTCCAGAACTGGATTTTGTGGGTGACGGCCAACAATTTCGCCTCTTCTTCTGCCGTCGTGAGCAAGTCGATTATGGCCTCTGTTAAATCTTCCCCCGTGATTTTGTCGCTGTACTGCGGGTCTGTGAGAAGCAGTTCGGCCGCCTTAATCTGGGGCGCAGTCAAAGGCCCCCGGTCGGCATTAGCTAGGACCTCAAGTATTTCGCGTGAGACGATCGGCCCACGTCTGCCGATCATCGCTTCGATTTGTTTAATTGCTATAGTTTGGCGAGAACCTGTTCCCGTATAGGCGTTCGTCGTCTTCAGAACTTTGACGTTTGCGCGAGCGCATACAAGCTCGATGGTTTGGGCGTCTTCATCGCCAGCAGCGATAGCGGCCTGATGAAGCTGGAGGCTTGTCACCCCAAGCCGATCGGTATTTTGACCGATGAAGGCCTTAGCCTGTTCCACTGTACTTTCAGCCTCCACAATCATAACCGGGATTGTGTCCAGGTTTGGGTTCGAGGCGGCTGCGATTGCCGTATGCTGCCCGTCAAGAACCTTGAGAATGGTCTTACCTTCCCACTCAGCGTACGCGCAGATTGGCGGCTTGTATTTGGTCCACTCGAAATGCTCGATAATCCGCCTGATTTGCCGCATCCCGTTCTCACTTACGTTTCTCTGGTAAGTAGGATCGACGTATAGATCTGATGGCCGGACCAATTCAAAAATCGGCATACCCGTAGCTGGAACGTTTGCCGTAAGACCGGCGATACTTACAGGTGAAATAACTCTAACATTATCCTGCATCGTGGCTCCTTCTCGCAAAATCGCGGTACGCGTATTTTGTAGACGACCACGAGAAGCTCCTTCCAACCCGGCTTGCTCTGAGGATTTACGTGCGATTAACATCCACAGCGGCGTGCCCAGCTTCGGGTCAAACAGTGGATAAGTTTAGGTCGGAGATTGATCCGACCTAATGCGTCATCCGCCTCAGACTAATACGTCTTAGCCCGCGAAGTTGAGCACCCCCAACCATCCAATTCCAGCGAAAAATGCTGCGCCGAGCGTTTCTTTCGAAACCCAACTATCGTCATTTAGCGCCGCTGCTGCGACACACATAACAGTTGCGATTGCTTCGAGAATGAACATGGCGCCGTCCAGCCAAGCCCAACCACCCATCAGATCGAACCATGCGCGACCGAAATACACCGTGAGCCCAAGATAAAATGCAGAAGCCAACCAGTACATGCATACCCCCTTTGTGTTGCGGGGAGGTAAGTATTTAGGACTCATGAATATTTCTTCCCTTGAAATCCTAAAATTGGAAATGTCGTCAGACACTGGCGCCCGTTCACGCTGTACGCAAGAGACCATCCGCTGAACGAGCTTGACTCTCTAGGCAGCCGGAACATAATAAGAACACTCTTGGCACGGCGGCGTGTGCCTATCGGGAAAATCAGGGACGATTTGAACTCTTGAACCGGAGAATGAGAACGTGCGCCCAGAGAGAAGAGAACCGGAAGCAGATCCGATTGACCACATCATTGCCTGGCACGACGGCGATAGCCGTGCCGCGATAGAGACGCTGATGGAAGACATCCAGCATTTGCGGATGCAGCTTGCGCTGGCGAGCGCTGCGATGGGCAAAGGTTTTACGAGAGGGTGGAAACCCGAGGCCGAGCGGAAATGACATGCGCCATCGTCGCGGGATCGATCTTACCGGCGGCAGCAACGACAATCTGCCGCCAAAGCCCACAGGCATCTTTGTTCCGCAGCGCGACCACTCCGCAACCTTGGCCGATCTGCCGCAATGGTATGTTCTCGGCGCTCAATGTTGGCAGTGCAAGCGTGTCGGAATGCTGGATAGGTGGGCAATACAACGCAGGCACGGAAAGTTCAGGCCAATCATTTCCATGGAACCGCTGTTGCGTTGTCTCGGCTGCCAGAACCGCGAGAAAAACAGCTTTGTCCTTGCAAGGGCAAAAAGAGATTGGCCATGAGAAATGAACGTGGCATTTCTGGAAGCATCATCCGGCCGGCGCCTCATTGGAGACAAAATGATCAATCCGAATGACATCGACCAATTCAAAGACTTCCACCAACTGACAGAGGGCGAAGCTGAGGCCTCGCAGGAAGTCTTAGACGACGCGATGAACGGTGTCGGCGACGGAAAAACTGTTGCAGATTCAGGGCGCATCAACGATCCAGTTGGCATGACGCGGCGACACGTTCTCGCGCAGGTTCTGGGTGCGCTTAGCGTCAGTGGAAATATCGCATCCGTAGCCAGCTTTGCCTTAGAAGCGTATGGTCATGACACGGCCCCACCCCCTCAAATTTCCCCGAACTTCATTAGTAGAATTCATGAAAAGCGAGAAGGTGATGGACTTAACGATATAGTTCCTTCGAGCAACGATGAGGCAAACTTCCTTCGATACCTATTGCATTTCCGTAGTGGTAGAAATTTAAACGAAGGAAAATTTGAAGAACTAAGAAAGATGCGGCGTGCTGCTCAGGATACGAGCGTTAAGGTGATGCTCTCCGATCTTGAGGCGAGTCAACTAAGCCGTTTTGGTGTTGTGCTTGAAGCCAAAGCTCTTTTTGAGGAAATTGCGTTCGACAGTGTCGGCCTCGATGCAGACCGCGTAGTACTGACGGAGAAGTCGCTCGTAAACGCATACTCGACCGTTCGTTGGAGCAACGTCCTAGAGCCTGAGAAGTGGAAATTTGAGGAAGGGCTTCGTCGCGCTGCCGATGTAGGAGTCAACCAATACGGCATATACATAACTGAAGTCCAAGGGAGCCCGATCAACGTTTCAATTCCCAATGGGGTCACGATACCAACAAAAGGTATCCTTTCTGGTGTAAAAGGCTTCTACATTATCAATTGGATACTTCATTATTGGAGTGCGAGTAATCCGAAAGAAGCGAGAGACTGCGCTGATCTTCAATATGCAGTGCTAAAGATTTATGCCCGGGACGTCAGATTTCACCGCCAAGTAGGTATCACAGCTTATATGATCGGCCTACACTATCATAGGCTTTCAGTTGCGAACGACAATTCGCAAACGTTGCGTAGGTTAGCAATCCAGTTTTTCAGGATTTGCACTGATGGCATTGGCGGCGAATGGTCGCCCTTGGCCAGCAGACTTAGGGCAGACGGCCTCAGAGGCGACGACATCAATGCCATCTACGCCTTGATTTTTTTTAACACGTTCACTGATGTAGCGGAGGAGTTGGGATTGCGCGGTATAGCGAAACACATTGACCTGCAGCCTAAGCTCGTCGAGACGACACCTTATCTCATTAAACGTTTTGCAGACCGGCACCGATTTGTACGATCGGAAACGGCGCCATTCCGGGCTGCTCATCTTTTGTATACGGACAACAATCCCTCGCTGCAAATGCATTTGCCTAGGATCGAAGATTATCAAAAGTCATTGCGGGCAAGTTAGGATTAAGAGATTTTGTGAGCGTGCGAATGCAAGCGATTTTCGTCGTAGCAGTCCCAAGCGTCTACAATGTGGAAGGCGCGCACCGGTCTTGAAGGTGGTAGGAGACTGACTATTCTGGATCGGGCCGGAGGCGTGAAATGGGAGTAGCAGGCGATGTCGCAGCCGACAGGAAAAACTAACGGGTCGCCAAGCGGCTCATCTTGGCTGGGGCGTTACATTGCGAAAGCTTCGGGTTTCTGGAAAGCGGCCATGTGCTTCCAAATCGCCTTCTTGGTTCTGATGCTGCTTCACGCCGGCGCCTTGCTTGCAGGCTGGCACAACGTTTCCAATCGGATACTAGGCTATTCGTCGCTGGCCTTCGTAGGGTTTTTCGTATCGCTCCTGTGCCACGCATATGTCAGCATTAGGGGATCGATGAAACGGGACGCGGGAAAAAAGCAGAATAAAAATGCGCGTTGAAAAGGTTTGCAATGCTCGGATGCTTTCTTGAATCCATTTTGGGTAGCCTGTTCGGCGGTGCCAACAAACCGAAGAATGAAACGGAGCGGAAAGTACGCCGTGTTATGGTTCCGCTTGTTATATTTTTTCTCATAGGGCTGGCGGCGTTCTCGGTCTAGTCGCCACTGCGTAATCGGCTTCCCTAATAAAAATTCTAGTTGAGTGGACTCGACTCTAATCTCTCTGCGTGTTTTTCTCGCTGCTTGGGATTGGGGAATCCAATGAAGTATCGAAATTTTGCGATGGGCATTCTGCCTTTGGTTCTATCTGCATGTGGGTCGATAACTTTGCCGGCAGCAGTGAAACTTGATAGCGGCGAAGCACTCGTCGGCACAACAACTGCTGCTGTGAGCGGCGGAACGTTTCAAGTTGCCAATCCAACAGCATCAACGACTTGCACCGGAAACTATGACGCTCTCGACACACGGCCGGTCATTTCGGCCCCGTTCACCTGTACGGACGGAAGGTATGGCACCGTTACCGTCTATAGGTCTCCCAACGGCATGGACGGGACGGGCTTGGTAAATCTAGCAGACGGAAACACAGGGCGGGTTGCTTTTGGCAGATCAGCCGCTCGCGTTTTAACCGAACCATCAGTAGTGCCTGTTAACGCCAGTACAGCGGCGGCTGTCTCCGTTCCGAGCGTAAATGGCACAGGCAATTGCCCCACACCTGGCAGCATTGCGGCGGATGGTAAACGCTGCGGTGCGCGCGCTTCAGGTGGCGGATACATCACTCCCAGCAAACCCCGGCGCCCTTCGGGGTTTCGGCAATACCATACAGGTCCTCGTGGCGGTTGCTACTATCTGACCGCCAGCGGGAACAAGAGCTATGTTGACCGTAGCATGTGCAGATAAGCTTCGGGTCGTTTAAGAGATAAAGCTGTGAAAATCGCATTCGAAACGGACGGGATATTTCTGCTGGACCTGATAAAGGCACTGAAGGAGCTCGGCTACGAAAAAGGCCTGCAATACACAGTGCTCGGAAAGTTCGGAAGCTATCATCATATTCAATTTAGTAATGATTGCGTGCGTAATTTTACGCCTTTGTCCTTCGCTGCGTTCATGTCCTTCATGATGCCAGGAGCTTGGCATTCCAAGGTTCGGCCAATACCTTAAGATGCGAGTGAGAAACCGGCGGCGGCGGGTGAAGCGGGACGAGGCGAAGACGCAGTGAGCGAGCTGGAGGGCTTAGTGTCAGTTCCTGATTACGAATACATTGCGTACTTTGATGAAGCTGGAGACCCCGGCATTAAACGGGTCGTTCCTGTAGACCCAAAAGGCGGCACAGAGTGGTTCACACTTGGGTGCGCGTTGATAAAAGCCTCGAGAGAGCACGAGCCAATCGACTTTGTTAGGCGGGCCAGGCTTAGGATAAACTCCCGTCAGAGGCCCGACATACACTACAAATACCTGCAACCTTGGCAGCGCATAGCTGTGTGTACGGAAGCTGCCAAGGAGAACGTCAGGTTCTTTTGCCTCGCATCTCACAAGGTTTCTATGCGCGGGTACAGCAACCCCAAAGCTGCTGCCGTTTCGCTGCACCCTAACGATTACTTTTACAACTACTGTATCCGCATCCTCTTAGAGCGCGTCACGGCTTGGGTGGAGAACTGGTCGACTAACGAGTTCGGGGGCCCAAAAAAAGTAAAACTCGTATTTAGCGAAAGAGGCGGCCACTCATACAGGCACGTCGAGACTTACACCGAACTCTTGCGCATCCAAGAGGAGAAAGGTCGTTTATTCCAAGACATCCGATCCCCTAAATTCTCGGTTCTTGATCACAGACTGATCGAAGTTATCCCGCATAATCAAAATGCAGGTCTTCAGATGGCGGATATTGTGGCCAGTGCATTTTACCACGCGGCAAACGCCAGCGCTGCCAACTGGGATATGGACCCTGCAAAGGCCCTCAAGCCCCGAATGGCAAAGGATGTGAGAGGCGTTGCAAACATGGGTTTGACAGTGTTGCCCTGGAGCACTTGGAAGTCGCACATGAGCCAAGACCAAAAGAAGATATTCAAGTTCTACGGCAACAGGGTTTAGGTGGCGGGCCCCGGCCTTGCTACCATCGCTCGCTGATAGGCCACCATCCTTTGGGCGACCGTCGATACGACTGCTATCCCCTAATCCAGGATAACCAAGGGTGTTCCGGCGTTTCCCGCCGATGCGTACTATACAGGAATCATGACCTATGTGAATCCCGCTCCGGCAGGTTTCTTTTTTGTCGTGCTGTTGGAGATATCGATAGCATTTTCGCTTACAAGTGAAGTAGGCTCGTGCTTGTACCGCATTCGTGGGGCAGCGAGAGCATGGGAGTTGTGTGTGGGCGAAAAAAGTCCTCTTGATGCCTTCATAGAGCAAGGCCTGAAACTCAGTTTGGCTAAAGGGTATCCTGCTACCATTTTCCGTCGCATGGTCGCGGAATACGGCACTGTCGAAGCCGTCCGCCGGCTGGCGGAGGCAGATGCCCTTCAATCAGGACTTCGCGAACTCGCCAAATTGGATCTTCTCAATTGGTCGGCCGAAGCGGCAGTGGGCAAATTCCCAGAGCTTTTTCCAAATCTTCTGACCCGTGAGAGCGCCGCATTTAAATTGCGGTTGGCGCACCTTGAAAGCGAACAAAGCCCTTCGGCCTAACCAAGCTATTTTGGCGCATCAGAATGATCAACGAGAACATTTGCGCTAAGTCAGCCCACAGCCGGGCAAAATCCTCGATCATTGCCGTGATTTCCAGATAGACGAGGATACCGGCAATGACGATTACGGCCAGCACGCCGTGTAGAAGCCACGGCCACGCTCCCCGTCCACCATTCTCTCTGATTTCCGCCACTCCGTTGGCCAATTAAATTGGTATAACCCGTTGATATAAAGGCATAAGCGCTCCTTGGCTGTAACTTGGCTGTTTCATCAGCCTATTGAGCCTCGCGCGCGCGTACTTGGTCCGGAATGCGTGCATTTTTGCAAATCAGTAATCGCGCGCAGTTTACGCCGAGAAATTAGAACTCGATTCATCTACAGATTGAATATCGATTTATCCTGTGGCAGCATTTCCCATCGGGTTGGGGGATACACGATGCGCAGCGCATTTCACGTCACTATTCTATGTTTGCTCGTTGTCTTAATGCATGCGGGCTCAACGTACGCTCAGACTCTCGCAAGTCCGTTGATCCCAGGCTGCACATGTAGTGCCGGAATAGAGATAAATAACCCTGCTGCGCCAGCCGATAAGAAGACCTACGCGGCAAACTGCATTTGCGGGCCGCAGTTTTGTGCGACGACGTGGAACGATGACATTGCACTTCAGTGCATCGGCGGAGCAGCAAGTGCAGGACCAAGGCCTAACTGTGCTGATTTCACGAACGTGAAGGCCGGCAAGTACGGGGACGAAATGACTGCCGGGCTTTTCCAGGTGACGGCACTTCCAACCCAAAAAATGCCGGCGCCAGAACTGGAAGTCCGCTTCGATGAAATCGCTACAGTACCTCCCGTGGACGGGCCAAACGGCTTGCACACGGTACGGGGTTCCAGCTTCACTTACCCTGCACCGTTCAAAAAGGCAGAAATTGCCTTGGCGACATACATGGGTGGCGGCAACTATCTCACAATTCTCACGGGCAAAAACGTCCTCGAGAAAGTGACCTACTCCCCGGATCCAATTCACGGCAAGACGATCAACTTAACCGTCCAGCATGCGGACGGGATTAAGCAAATCAGGTTCCCGGAGAATGAGGTCCTCGTATTTGAGGTATGCGCGGTAGAGTAACCGCTTTTTAAAATCGCTATCCGTCTGAGCGGCATGAATATTCTGCTAAGCCACACATATTACAAAAAGTAATAGATAGGCGCTGCCTCTTGTCAATTTACACCGAAATTCCGGCAAACCCATAAGTCCACGGTTATGAATTTAACTTTATCGACTCTCAGCGCGGTCTCCAGACACCTTGCATATCTCTTGTAAGCTTCGGAACTGTCTTCGTTTTTCGAGCTATCTGGTTTCAATGTGCGCTCCTGTTTTTGCGGTGTATCAACACCGAGCAGGGCGCTCGACACAAAGGCGAAATATGGCATAATCACTCAATCTTTGGGGGGTATATGAAGCCGTCTCGCTTTATCGACGTACCTTTGAAAAAGCCTTGGCTGAAGCGGTGGCTTACCCGAGGAGTCAAGGCCTCTATCGTTGTCGGCGGTATTGGTTTTCTAGCCAATGCTTGGACTAACTTCGATCGATACCAAGAATCATTAAAAGCAAGTGTGCGAAATGAGATGGGCTATAGATGTGCCGCAAATCTAAGCGATACGGCGCTTACTCAAGGCCTCAATATTTATGGAAACATCGACATAAGCAAGCTTGGATGCGCAGCTTCAACTTTCATAGTTTCCATGTCTGAAGTCAGAGATGCCCGGACAGGCAAAATGGATTTTTCTCCGTCTTACAAGCCTTTTTACCTGCGCGATTCTCTAGCTGTGGCGCTGGTTTCATTTGTTTTTTCACTGCTCGCCATGACCGGTTTAATTGTTTTGTTCGGAATTGCCCGCTGGGTATGGATATAACGCACCATGAAAACGCCACCGATTATCGACCACGATCCTACCGAACGTCCCGGCCGCCGCAACTCGCTGGGGAAGTGGTGGCTGGCCGTATGGGCGATGGTTTGCCTCTTGTGGGTCGGGCAAACATTTAGCCGCGGGCTTGATTGGCAGCAAATAGGTTTAGGCGTCATCACCGGAATAATGTTCGCCTATACCGTTGTTGACATGCACCTATCGAGCGGCGGCAGCAGCCGGGACTTGTGACGGTCCCGCACCTTCCTCCATGATGCGCGGCAGGAAAGATGCATCGATCGCGTTGACGGCCGACGCCAGCTTTGCCCTGAACTGAGGGCTAATCGAACCGCTTAAAAGCTGGTTTTTCAAATACGCCTGTCCTACTGGTGTCATCATGAGCTTTCCAGCAAAAGCGGGGAGTGCCGCACCGGCCGCCATTCCGGCCATTGCACCGAACCCGCCCCCGGCTGCACCACCGGCACCGGCACCAAGCACGGCAGGCAGGGCCGCTCCCATGTTTCGGATTGCAGTTCTCGGGGCTGTACCAGATTGCGGCAAGGACTTCATAACGCCCTCACCTGCGCGCGCCAGATCGGCAAAGTCACCGCTTCCCCGTGCGTAGTTTCTGCGCCCTTGCTTCGCCAGTGTGGCGTTACGGAGTGCGGAAGGAGAGATAAGGCCCGCCGCTGCGTTTTCCCCTGCCCCTGTCGTTGCCTGTTCCAGTACAAGCATGTTGCGGTATTCCTTGCGGGCGGTGCGCCAGCCGCCAAGGTCTTTTGGGTTGGTTGCGGCGATCGAACGCTCCATGCCGTCATCAAGCGCCGATCTGATATCCCGAAGCGTGTTTGCTAGTTCGGGGTCACTCGATCCGCGCGCTACCCGATCAAGGCGAGAGCGCAGAGACTGATATGTTTTCCCGTCGAGTGAGCCGCCATTTTTCAGGGCGTTGTTGATATCGCTCATCATGTCGGCCACGATTGGAACGCGGGCGTTCGGCGGTGTGACTGACATGTAGTTGCGCCAGGTGTCTACCAAATCGTTTTGTAGCTTCCGATCCGGTTTGAGCGTGTTCCGCGTGGCCAATGAATCAAACTGGCTTCCGATGCGGTTAAACGCGTTGTCGATAACATCAGACGTGGCGCGGTCGGCGGTCACCCCAGCACGGGAAAGGGCGGCGCGGGTAAACTGTTCTCCCTGACGTTCTGTGATGTCCTGCGCAGCTTGTCCGCCTAGTTCGCTCTCAGCATATCGCAGGGTGTTGTTGCCCGTTGCCTGCCCTGCCGTCAGGTCAACGCCTTCGCGCTCAAGTGTGTTGACGAGCGATTGACGAGCGGGCGACGTGGAAACGGGGGAGACAACGCGGCGAACGGCATTGCCAGCTAGTGAAACCGCACCGGGAAGCGCCCCGCCGATAACGCCACCGGTAATTCCTCCTGTGGTCGCTTTTGCAAGTCGATTCTGGAATCCGCCTTCACCTTGCCCGAAGCCTTGCGCGGCGCCGAGCCCAGCACCCTCCAGCGCCGAAGCACCAGATACGGCCAGTAAGCGGCCGCCACGGTTCGCAACGGCAGCAGTAGGCGACAAGCCAGCCTTAACCAGACCCGAGCCTAGACCAACGGCGCCGGTTACGTTGCCGGCGATATCCGCCACCGGATGAGCGGCGGCTGTTGCTTTGTCCGACCCCCGCACCTCTGCCAACGCCTCGTCATAGGTCACATTCGGTTGCCATGGGAAAATCTTGCCGCCAAGCCATCGAGCGCCCGCGCCAGCTTCATCCGCAAAGCCGAATGATGCAGAATTGGCAATGCCGCGCCCGAATGCATCAACGCTATTGGCGGCGCTGCGAAGCATGCCTTTTTCTTCCGGCTCCTTCTCGGTTGCCTGCGGCCTGAAATTCCTCACGTCATCGATCGTCACCCCTTCGGACGTGATATAGCCGTCGATGTCCTCAATCGGGGCGTCTTGCGAAGCCATCTTCGCAACATTCCGTTTGATGCGGGCTAGGTCTGCCATCGGTTATTCCAGTCCGTAACGGGATTTGTAATTCTGGCCTGCGGTCGGCTGCGGGCCCTTCAAG
The DNA here is from genome assembly GCF_053522725.1 of Agrobacterium sp. 16-172Ci. Classification (NCBI taxonomy): domain Bacteria; kingdom Pseudomonadati; phylum Pseudomonadota; class Alphaproteobacteria; order Hyphomicrobiales; family Rhizobiaceae; genus Agrobacterium; species Agrobacterium sp. 16-172Ci. The sequence goes on along the minus strand of NZ_JBNWBW010000001.1, from coordinate 378,032 downwards.
GTCCGTTCACCCATCCGGCCTTGAGCGCGGGCCATGGCCTGATCGATGATGCGCTCATAGTCATCCAGCGCCGAAACGAATTCTTCCTCACTCGTGGACGTGTTGAGGCGCGTGACTGCACGTGTTGCCGCGTCGCCTTCTGCATTCGAAAGCGCACCGAGACCGCGCATCTGCTGGATTGCAGTAAGGAATGCCCCGCTCTTGGCCTGATTGACCTTGTTCTGGAAGTCGTAACCGCCAGTGCCGGGAATGCTATTGCCGAGTGACGTGAAGCCCGTTCCGCGTCCCAAATATGGATCGTTGCGGATGCCAGCGACTAGTGCCTTTGCGTTCACGGCCGCCTGAAGGTCTCCGGGGGCAGATGCCTCCGCCGCGCCTGCCGCTTGTCCGACTTCCTTCTGTGCAGCGGCGCCAGCAATATCTTTCGGGGTTTCCGAAATAAGCGCGCCTGTTCGATTGTTGATCGTGCGCGTTCCCGTTCCTGTATCAATGTTGCTGATGCCAGGCGTCGGGGAGAAACCATCCGGCAATTGCGTCTGGCGGAAAGTGCCATCCTTGGAAAGCTGGCCGAGAACCGTTCGGCCCTGTGCGTCAGTGCCATAAACAGGAGCTAGGCCATATTCGGCTGAGTCTGCGGCACCGGCCGGCGGCGAAACCCATTGGCCGCTTTGGGTATCATAGAGGTTCTTGCCCACCGCCATGAAATTGTTACGGGGCTTTTGCGCTTCAAGCTTCTGTTGGGCATAGAGCTTGTACGCGTCCCCGGGAGATATGGCGCCGCTGTCCACCGCCTGCGATAGCGTGGGGTCGATCTTGCGCAAAAAGTCCATCGTCTTGTTCTGCTTGCGAACATTGGCGACGCCGAGCGCAGCGCCTGCAACCTGCTCCTGTGGTGTCGAACCCGAAAGCAAGCCGATACCGCTTTGTAGGAGCATATCACCGTTACGGTTCAGCCATCCGCCCGCTTTCGGTGTGTTAAAGTCTGGGAACAATGCCATTTCAAACGCTCCTCATGTCTGCATTTCCAAAGTCACCGGAGCTAAAAACGCCGGGGAAATCACGGCCTGACGCACGCAATTTTTCCGCAGCAGCCCGCAAGACAAACTCGTTGACCGAAAGACCTTCGCGCCTTGTCGCGTCGAAAAGAGCCGCCCTAAATCCGGCTGTGACGCGGTTATCTCGCAGCATGAGATTCACTATTTCCGTTCGGCGTTGTTCGTGTTTCACTCTCGGCCTCCTACACTGCGAGGCCGTCAGACGACGCGTTGACAACAATTATGTGTCCGTCCTCGAACCTCCGAGTGTCTGGATTGTCGAGCAACTCCATCCATTGCGCGTCGGAGATTTCCACCGCTTCGACCGGAATGTTGTCGCCGTGGATTTCCTTGCTGTAAAAGCCTCTTGGAACTCCATTGTCAAAAACGCCGTATTTCATTTTTTAAACTCCCAGGGCCAACCAAAAGAAGGGTTCGGTAATTCCAGCCACGGCTCCCCCATTTGCTGCTGATCGTCTGAACAACTGCATGCTCGTGTTCGATCGTGGGCCGATCGAAATTGCATAAGCGACGTCTGATGGCGCAGAGACAAGCATCGTGGCGAACGGCGCTATGAGCAGATTGGGGAACGCCTGCGGGAATATCACTTCCGGGTTTGTTCCCCCGCCGGTGAAAAGTCCGGCCTGCAAAATGAACCCGTTCGGAAGCTTGGCGACGACGAATGTTGACGAGTAAGATAGCGTTGCACCCATCGATGCGAACATTCCAAGGCCGCTATTTTCATCAAGAACCTGTTTCGAGAACGCCGAAAAATACTCAGTGCAGCGCCAGTTCACGCCGTCGTCGGAAACAAAAACCGCTGTATCTCCGTCAGCTACAGCGATGTTTGCGGCGCTTGGGAGAACGAGCGCAGCGCTATGAACGAGCGTAGGAGCGCCGACGAACCGTAGATGCTTTGTCCAGCCAGCGCGAGCAAGCCCGAATGAATTGATCGTGGCATTGCCAGTGATGACGACGAACTGGCCGGGTACAGCCGATAGATCGGTGGTCGTTCCAGAAGCAAGCGTATTGCCGCCCGTAAGCGCGGCAAGCTGCGCCATGATTGTACGGAATGCGTTGTCAAAGTTGCTGACAGCAGATGTACCTTGAATGCCAAGGCCCGCGATGTCGGTGTTGTTGTCCGGAACTAGATTATAATCGAGGATAGAATTTTTCGCCATTTGGACCGCGCCACCATTGTGAGAACTGGCGCGATTCTATTTCGGAATGTTGATAGCAGGGATTTGGCATATGTGGACATTTGCATCACTAGGCGGGAACGCCGACACGATCGATATAGCGGCGAACGTCTGGATGTGCTCTCTCATTTAACCGAAGGCGTTCAAGGGCCACTGCATCACCTTCCATAACCATTTCCAGAGCTATGGCAGAGATTTGCAGCGGTGCACCTGGCCCAGACTGCCGGCCGATTGCGTGAGCCTGGTTCCACCGCCTGATTGTGCGGGCGCATACGCCAGCGCGGAAAGCCGCTTCCTTGATCCTGATAATCTCATCGGGCAACATTGGCACGGGCTGTTTCAATGAAATCCCCTCTTGTCGCTGCGATCCACAATCCTAACCTGAAGCTTTTCAGCCCATTCTTTGGCGCACTGGCGGGCCTTGTCTGGATCATCGCCCATCCACAAGCCTTGACGCTCCCCGCCATCAAACGACAGTTCCACGAGATAAAGCGTGGGGGCGACGAAGAAAGGGAGAATGCCGAGGGCGTCGCTATCATTGTCGCGGAATATTCCCGTGACTGCTGCCGGCAGGATTTCGATTTCCTCAAAGACTTTGCCGACGAGTGGAAGGCTTTCAATCATGCTGCCCGCCTTTCCTGAAGCCCAGACGAGAAATCAACCTTGGAAGCTTTAGGCTTGCAAGAACGTGGGCGTTTGAAATTTGGCTTTGAACCCTGCCCATCCTCAAAAGCAAAAACACCTTGCGGCATTCTGTCGGTCGATTTGATACCGTCGCTAGTCTCTTTGTCTCTTGTCTCTAGTCTCTTGTGTATCGATACCGTATCGATACTGTATTTCAGGGGGGTATTTGGGGTATTGATACCGTATGCATAGGGTATCAATAGGGTATCTCGGCGCTCTTTGATCATAGCTGCGCCCTCCGTTGCATGTAGCCCGTTTGAGCTAAATTCGAGGTGTTGGCCGTCCGCTCGATTGCCTCAATCATCTTCGCACGGGCCGCCTTCACCTTGTCGGGCTTCCGGTTGGCGTCGGTGGTGTAGAACGCGGATTGAACAGTCTCACGAAGCGTGGCGCTTTCGATCTCGGCAATCGCTTTCGTGATGCGCATGGCATGCCTGTCATTCATGGCGGCGTTCATGTCGAACCAGCCCCGGATGAACATTTCGCTTGTTTCGCGATCAATCAACACGAGGCCGGAAATCTCTATTTCTTGGAGACGCTCGGCGTACTCGTCAGGCGTCCACCCTAAATCATGCTGCGCATATCCTTCCGGCAGGTGGAAACAGCCGGCAGAGTTTTGGTGTTCGCTCGTCATCAGATAGAGAAAAAGCAGTTGGGAACCGATAGACGGCAGGGCGCGAAAATCTCGGTTGCGCCAAATCTTCGGGGAAACTTTGCTGAAATCTCGCATCAGCCGTACACCTTGCGATTAAGCCGGAAGTTCTGCGACAGCTTGCACGCCTCGCATGCTTGAAGGGCAGACAGACCGAACTCTGCTTTCAGGGTTGGAACCGCCTGGGGCGGCGGCTCCTTCTGTTCGGCAAGCCATTGGGCTGCAAGTATAACCTCAGGGTTATTGTTCGGCTCCCTCATGCGGCGGCCCTCCCATCGGCGGCAGACGCTTCAGCCGGGATAATCTCGACTTCGGTTCTAAGGACGTAGCGAGCATGGGTGCCAGGATAGGGCCCGCCATGTTTTTCATCGATCGTTTCAATGACGATGCCGTAGTCTTTGCGCAAGCGGTGAACGTATGCGGAATGCCGGGGCGCCGGATGGTCAATCGGCGTGACGCCGCGCTCTCCAGCGTCAACGAGAGCTTTAAGCATCCAGCCGAAGCGACCGACAACTTTGAAAGGCTGCCCGTCAGGGAGAACACGGGCGGTGGTGATGATGCGTTTCGTCATGCTGCCAGACCTCCAAGACCTGTGAGCTGGCAAATGGTCTTGGCATGCCAAAAGGACACGCGGCACCGACGCATGACGGAGCGTACCGCCAGCAATTCAGATTGATTTTCAGGGGTGATTTCTGTAGGGTTCCAAACATCAAGCCCTGTGAAAGCATTGATATTGGAACCCGGTTTAGCGCCTGCCAGCGCGGCCGGGTTTTCCGTTTTCATGGGGAAACCTCAAGCGGCGCGCTGCTGTTTCGCGGCGTCTAGAGCGGCGATAATTTCAGACTGAGGGAACCGCGAGATACTGCCAAGCCTGATAGGCTTGGGGAGTGATCCATCCGCGACACGACGCCAAACCGTCGCGCGATGGACTTTTAAGATTTTTGCTACCTCTTCATCCGTAAGGAGGGGGTCAACATTAACTTGCGACTGGTTGCTATACATTGCTGCGCCTTTTCGTGAGTTGATCACGAAAGCGACAATAATTTTCAGAATTTACGCAATCAATTCAAAGTGTTGCGCGCGCCTGCGCGCTCTTGCGGGGGTTGTGCGCAGCCTTGCGCGCCGGATGCGCGAGACGACCCACTTAAAGACCCCGATAGGCTTCCTCAAATTCTCCATTGAGCTTGAGCGTGTATACCTCGCGAGAATAGGTAGACGTTATCTCTTCCTCGGCCAAACATTCATCTTGGAAAGAATCGCGTGTCATGGGCGTGCCTTCCCGCTCTAATTTGTCATAAAGGCGGCCGGCTCTAGCGTAGATATCTTTCACATCTGCGCGGGTTTTGGGCTTCGGCGGGGCGGGCAACAGTCGGCTCAGGTCAGCGCCATCAACGAAAATATGCTCGTAGCCGTTGCCAGAAAAACCGGAACTATAAGGCGCGACCGGGTTTATCCGGCACATCGCGATACGGTTTTCGATGCTGGGGACATTCCACCACTCTTTAGGCTGCGGCGCTGAGAATGCGCCGCCATGCGTCGGCAGCGTCACATACCCAATCTTACCGTCTCGTAGCGCATCCTTCACCAAACCTAGAACCCGGGCCCACCGTGCTTTAGCTTCATTGCGCCTTCGGTTTTCTTCGGGGATCAAACCTTCCCCATATTTTACTGCCTCATCACTCAGAACCTGCCGCGTTCGCACGCCGTCATCAGATGGTACAGTTGACCGAGGCCCGCTTCTTATTGCGTCTCTTGCTGTGCGCAACGGTTGAAGAGGCGGCCGGACACGATATGTTTCTACTTTCCATGAGAGCTTGGAGGGGTCACTTAATGCGATCAACGCCGATAGCTCTTTGCGATAAGCTTCTAATGCAGCCAGCGCGGGCACGCCTCTTTGAATGATGCTCTGTGGCGTCTCGATCAGGGGCGCCGTAAATGGCTCAGTGTCTGTCCACTCGCCTGCAAACGTCGCCTTTCCGATACGCTGGATAACGCGAGCTAAGAATACAAAGCCATATGCGTCATCAGGCCATGAAGCCGGATTTTTCCAGAACTGAATTCGATCGTCCATTCGCTGCACTCCGCGAAAGCACCGGATACCGCAGGGAAACCAAAGGTGCGTTTGGCTTGTCGGCTGGCCGGCCTATCCCCACGGATTGGAAAAGTCCTATCCTTCCGCAACCAGCCGCAGGACTTGCTCGCCCTTACCGGTCACATGCTTTGCCCAGCGTTCAAGCAGCTTGCGCCGCTGGTCCAAGAAATCAGTGCGCCGATATGCTCGCTCAACCTTTCCGCCGACGGTATGCCCTAGCGTGGTCTCTGCGATATCGTGCGGGGTGTCCGTCGCTTCGGCTATCCAGTCGCGCAAGGAGGAACGAAAGCCGTGCGGCCGATATGCGATTTTGTCGCGCTCCATCAGCCTCGACATGGTGGCGTCGGAAATCACGCCCTTCTTGATGCTGGGAAACAGGAAGCCATCACGGGAGAGCGGCAACGCGGCTTTGATGATGTCCAGCGCCTCCGGGGTGAGCGGCACGCGAAAATCCGGCGTCTTCCCTTTCCTCCCCTTCATCGCCTCCCCCGGTATCGTCCACACGTCGCCGTCGATCTGGTCAACATGGAGAAAGCGGAGCGGCCGGGAGCGAACGCCAGTAAGGATGAGAAGGCGCAAGGCAAGGTGCGTTATCGAACCGTCAGAAAGACGCGTGTAGAAAGCTGGCACCTCATGCCAGGGCATAGCCGGAATATTCGTGGCCTCGTGTCTCTGCTGGCCTAGAAGCGCCCGAGCTTTGGCAACCGCTTGAATATCCACCTCAAGGCCAAGGGCGGCAGCGTGGCGCATGCAGATGTCGAGGCGATTAAGCGCTTTGCGGGCTGTCTCTGCCTTTTGGTGCCATATTGGCGAAAGCACGTCGCGGATTTGGGTTTGGTTGATCTCGGCAACCGGCGTCTTGCCGAGTTTAGGAAGAATGTGAAGCTCAAGAGGGCTGAACCACCGGCCCGCCTTCCCATCGCCCTTCAATTCTGCCTTCCGGCTTTCGAATGCATCGGCGGCCACGTCACTGAGAAGGTGAAGGCGTTTTACTGCTTCCCGCTTGTGCTTCTCGCGCTGGCTTATTGGATCGAGCCCCGACCGCGCAACCGCACGCCAACGTTCCGATTCCTCGCGAGCTTCCTTCAATGAGACTTCAGCTATCGAGCCTAAGCCCATCTCTCGGCGCCTGCCATGAATTGTGAAACGTAGCACCCATTGCCCGCCGCCATCCTCACGCTTGATCAGCCACAAGCCCCCGCCGTCAGCATACTTGCCGGCACCGGCATTTTTCACGCCGAGCGCAGAAAGCTTGTTCAAAGTGCGCGCCATGCATCCCCCTTTCAATCCACCTTTCAAATTGCGTCACTATGCGACAAGATGCAACTGCTTGAAGGTGAATGAAACAGGAACACCCCGAATTTTCAAGGCCTCTGCGACGGCGTGTTAGAACATGCTTCCAAGTGCGACGATAATTCAATGCACGTAAGCGGCACCATTTTTTCACAGACTATTATCTGAATAGACACGCGCTGTCAGGACCAGTCCGAGACATAGGGCCGGCCGTGCAGACCCGCGAAAAAGCGCTGCGATTAACGAACAATCACGCCGTACTGACCGTAATACGGTGGGCGCGGGCGGTGGCGGTAGTCACCGCGCCATTCCCTGCGATCCCGCCATTCTCTGTGTTGGCGCCAGTTCCGGCGGTCATAGTCGCGGTAATATCTGTCTCGATCATAAGCTCGATAATAGACGCCGGACGAATAATATCCGCCCGTGCGGTAACCGCCATCGTCAACGCATCCGCTCAGGATGCCGACCGACAAGAGGCAGATTGCTGCGGTTAGAATCTTCATGAACTCATCTCCCCAATAACGGACCTCAACGTCTGTCCGTGTCCTCGGTTCCGTTAGGAAGAGTGATGCGGCAGGCCTGAACGAGGGCTGAATGATACCGGTCGCTCTGACCTGATGCGTCATACGGGAGTGGGTTCATCAGAATTGGCGGCTTCCGGCTGCCGGCTACACCGATGGAAGGAAGGTATTCGTCGTCACGCTGAAACCAACCGGGCTCCACTCACGTTGATTGTCTAGTTTTGGTTAACTTGAAAGCTCTCAAAATGGACGTCATTCGTATCCTGATCGCCATCATCCTTCCGCCCGTCGGCGTGTTTCTTCAGGTCGGGCTCGGCCTGCATTTCTGGCTCAATATTCTCCTGACTCTGTGCGGTTATGTTCCCGGCATTATCCACGCGATCTGGGTGATCCTGCGAAGGTGACATCCGCTCTCATCGGCGATGGGACGTCCGCAACATTTTAGTACGTGATTAAATTCTCATTGGCTGCTGGAACCTCGTCTTCTTCCTCACGTTATGGTGATGACATCAGCGAAGGAGAAAATCATGAATCAGATCATCTACATCGTCGGCCTCGTCGTCATCGTTCTGGCGATCCTGTCGTTTTTCGGCTTCCGCTGATCCCCGTTGTCAATTCGATCGCTTGCGCATATCCTAAGCAGTAGTGACACACGACTGCGTTCATGGGTTGCTTCGCTGTCGGGTGTATTTCGGGATCGCGTTGCTCTGGGAGGTGCACGATGAAGAACGAGAGATGGACAGAGCCTGTCGAGGTCAATCTCGAGGCGAATGGCAAGAGCGTCATCGCCGGCCCCTTCGAAGCGTTGACATTATTGACCGAAGGCTGGCCCAAAATTGGCGGATTGAGCTTCGTGAGAGCGAGAAGCGCCTGCCGTGCCGCCCTTGACGGACGTAAATCGCCCGAAGAAGCACGCAAGTGCTTCACCGACGCGGTTTCCGAGATGCAGAAAAATCCGCATTGACGCACTCAAAAGAAAACGACTCCTGAAAAGGAGCCGTTCTTTTATTTGTAACGCTTTCGGCGATCGAACGGCCGGAAGCGCGTTTTCTCTGGGCGTTACATCCAATAGGGTGCGACGCCGTAATAATCATAGACCTTGCGGTCCTTGGCGTTCAGCAGGTCGTTATCATCGAGATTGGCGAAGTGCGGCGCATTTTCAATCTCTTCCTTGGTGAGATCGATGCGGTAGCCGTCGAGTTCTTCGTCGTAATGCAGCTTTTCCCAGGGCAGCGGATAATAGTCGTCACCAATGCCGAGGAAGCCGCCAAAGCTCAAGACCGCATAGGCAACGCGCCCGCCGCGCTTTTCCAGAATGATGCGCTGGATCGAGCCGATATGCTTGCCGTCGGCGCCGTAAACACGCGTGCCTTCCACCTTGTCGCTGGCGATCAGGCTCGGCGTATCCTTGACATAGGGGTCCTGTCCGGCGCGGGGTTCCTGATGCATCATGCCTTTCCTCCTTGATTTTCCTCGTTTGTGTCACGTCTGGTAAACCCCTCGACGGACAATTCGTTCCGCGGCGTTTCAGGCGCTTCGGCGGGAATTTTTTTGAAGGAGAATGGAACGAAAACGACCTTATTGGCGGATTTTCTGCCAGACGGAGGGAGAAACACCGACCATCTTGCGAAAGACGCGGGAGAAATGCGCCTGATCCGAAAACCCGGCGGCAATGGCGATGTCGGTCAGCGCCATGTCTGTCCGCATCATCAGTTCCTTGACGTGATCAATGCGCGCCTGCATCTGCCATTGGTGGGGCGGCACGCCAGTGGAGGCCTTGAAGGCATGGCTGAAATGCGATTGCGACAGGTTGGTGAGTTCCGCCAGCTCCTCCAGCCGGATCGACCGCAGGCAATGTTCGCGGATGTAATCCGTCGCCGCCCTCAACTGCCATGCGGCGAGCTTGCTGCGTTTTTTGACCGGTTCCCGCTTCACTTTCAGGAAATCCGTCAATAGCGCCAGCACGAGGCTTTCGCCATAAAGGTCATGCAGCGGATCGGGATTATCGCATTCGGCGGCAATCAGTCGCGCCAGCGCCAGCAGGCGCTCATCCTCGAACATCAGATGCGGATCGAGCAGGCTGTGCGGGTCGAAGCCCTGTACCAGCCGGGCACCCAGCAATCCTGCATCGAAATGCAGATCGAGGTGGCGCACGAAGGAGACGTTGCTCAGTTCGGCATGCACATCCAGATCGGCGGGCACGAAGGAAATACGGTTCGCCTTGGACGACCCGTAATTGTCGCGACGGCAGCGGTTCATCATGAACCGGCCGTCATCCGTCCCGTCCATATCCAGCAGGAAAACGAAACGTGGATCCTTGCCGACATAACGACCGCCGGCCTTCGGGGCGCAACGCACATCCCAGAGATCGGCGACGATGCCGTTCCAGACCCGCGAGCGTGGGCCGCCAATGACGGCAAAACCCTCGATCTCATTTTCCATCCGCACGCGGAAAGCCATGGCCTCTCGATCCCGCATGGCGCCATGGCGCCACTATAAACATGATAAATCTATTCATGTTTATAGTGGCAAACTGCTTTCCCCGCAACTGCCGGCCTTCAGCCAAGCCTTACCACTTCTTGGAAAGCTTGAAGGTGATGGTGCGGCTATCGCCCCAGCCGCACACGGAGACGCCGGCGCAGCTCTTCACATATTCCTTGTCGAAGACATTGGCGACGTTGATCGATGCGGTCCAGTCGTTCTTCTCATAGCGGATTGCGGCGTCGAAGACGGCGGCATCCGGAACGCGCAACGTATTTGCCTCATCCGCCCAGGACTTGCCCTGATACCGCACGCCGCCGCCAAGGCTGAGGCCCTCCAGCGCGTCTGTGGTAAAGGCATAGTCCAGCCACAACGAGGCGGTGTGAGCGGGCACGATCCATGGCGATTTGCCAATCAGATTGGGATTGGCATCGCGGGTAATCTCCAGATCCGTATAGGAATAGGAGGCGAGCGCCTTCCAGTTGTCGGTGAGATTGGCCTTGGCCTCCAGCTCGAAGCCGGTGGATTCCACCTGCCCGAACTGGCCGCTCGTGGTCACACCACCGGCCGTATAGGAAACGATGGCATTGTCCTTCACCAGCTTGAAGACGGAGGCCGTGATGCTGCCATCGAAGAAGGTCGGCTCATATTTGATACCGGCCTCGAACTGGTGTCCCTCTTCCGGAGAAGCGGGAGTGCCATCCGCAAGCGTATCGATGAGCGGATTGAAGAAAGTGGCGGCCGAGACATAGGGTGTCAGGCCATTGTCGAATTCATAGGCGAGACCGGCGCGGCCGCTCAGCGCATCGTCATTCGAGCGGCGGGAGAGGCCCGCCGGGAGCCTGTTGTTCAGCTCGGTGTCGACATAGTCGTAACGGCCATTCAGCGTGACCAGCCAGCCATCGCCGAAACGCAGCTGGTCCTGCGCGTAGATGCCGATCTGCTGCTGGGTCACGATATTGTCGGCATAAACGAAATTCGTTCCCTGCGTCGAGCCATAGACCGGGTTGAGCGCGCCGATTGCATTCGATCCGCAGCAGGCCTGCACCTGGTCCAGCCGGTAATATTTATAGTCGAGACCGAAGAGCAGCGAATGGTTGACCGCGCCGGTATCGAACTGGCCTTCGACCCGATTATCCACGCCGAAACTGTCGACTTTCGACACGCCATCATAACCGAAGCGGGTCAGCATATAGTCGTTGGTGGTGGCATCGAGGATCGGCTGGCCGTTTGAATCTGTATTGGCCCAGCCACCGGCATAGGGTCCGGTTTCGTGCTTGTAGAGGTGGCCATAACGGGCGTTCTGGCTGATCTTCCAGCCATTGTCGAATTCGTGGCTGACCTCGTAGCCCACCATGGACTGATAGACGCGGCCATTGTCGATATCCGGCTCGCCATAAAAGGCCTTGCGGTCGAGCTTGCCGAAGGGCGCGTCGACCACGGTGCCGACATAGGGCAGGAAGCCGTTGCCGATATGAACCTGATCGAGCGCCGAGAAATAGCCGTAGAGCGTGGCACTTGTCTGCGCGTCCGGCTCGAAGGTGATCTGCGGCATGATGAAGCCGCGCAAATCCTCGGAATAATCGGTGTAATTGTCGCCGCCGGAAACCTTGCCGGTGACGCGGTATTTCCACACGCCTTCGCCATCGACCTTGTCGCCGAGATCGAAACCGAAGAAGGCATTGCCGAAATTATTGATGCCGATTTCCGTTTCGCGCACCGGCTCATCCTGCGTGCGCTTGCGGACCATCTGCACGATACCGCCGGGATTGGCGCCGCCATAAAGCACCGAGGCCGGGCCTTTCAGAATTTCCACGCGCTCCAGACCGTAGGCATCCATCTGGAAACCGCCGAAACCGTAGCTGAACAGGTTCAGACCATCCAGAAACACGCCGGTCTGGGTGGCCTGAAAACCACGGATGTAAATCCAGTCCGTGTCCGGGTCGGTCCCGAAGGGCTCCGCCGTCACACCGGGGGTGTAACGCAGTACCTCGTCGATTTTCGTCACTGCGCCGCGGTCATCCATTTCCTGGCGGCCGACGACCGATACGGATTGCGGAATATCCCTGGTTTCCGTCTCGGTTTTCGAACCGGTCGCGCTTTTCTTCGCGACATAACCCCGGACCGGACCCGTCGCGTTTTCCGCGCCCTGCCCTTCGACGGTGATCTGCTGCAGAACGGTCGTGTCCTGCGCGTGGCCCATCGCTGGCGCCAGCAAAACAACGGCGGCCGTGCCCAAAGCCAGACGGCTCAAATACATCCCATGCAAATTTTTCAAGATATGCCCCGAAACAGATCGCGGCCGATGTCCAAATTCGACAGGCCGCGGCACCTCAATTAAGCTGAGTATTTACATCAGGATTAAGGCAGGATGCTTGTCGTTTTCTGGCGGGATTTGAAGCTTATTGGCCTCTCGCACAGTTTTGCGCCCGTCATTTATCGGGCAGGGCTCCAATATCAGCCCTTGCGCCGGCCGATCCTTGCAAGCTGCATGACCGGAAGCATGCCAATGACGACGATTGCCAGCGCTGCGATTGCCGCCTCCTCATAGGTGCCGCGCGCCGCTTCGCCATAAAGATGGGTAGCGAAGGTTTCGAAATTCAGCGGCCTCAACAGAAGCGTGGCGGGAAGCTCCTTGACGCAATCGACAAAGATCAGCAGCGCCGCTGCCGCGAGCGACGCCTTGGATAGCGGCAGATGAATCTGGCGGAATGTCTGCGTCGCGGATCGCCCGAGCGTTCGCGAGGCGTGATCGAAGGATTGCGGTATGCGGCTGAGGCCGGCATCCACACCGCCCGCCGCAATGGTGAGGAAACGCGCCGAGTAGGCGTAGATCAGCGCGGCACCGCTGCCGATGAAGATGAGGCCGGTAGAGATGCCGAACCAGTCACGCATGGTCTGGTCGACAAACCGGTCGAAGCCGCCAAGCGCGATCAGCACGCCGATGGCGATGACCGTGCCGGGGGCCGCATATCCGACCGTCGAAAGCCGGTAGGACCAGAGCGAGAGACGTCCCGGTGCAAGGCGCATGGCGTAAGCAACCGCAAGGCCGAAGATAAGGGTGATAACCGTCGCCAGTCCGGCAAAGACGATGGTGTTCAGAGCCTCATCGGCAAAGCGGGCGGAGAGGCCGCTGAAACGGAACCGTTTCCATGCCTCGATGACGAGATAGCTGGCCGGCGCCACAAAGCCGATAAGGACCGGCAGGCCGCCGAGTACGAAAGCGGCCCAGCCCTTCAGGCCGTTGAGCCGCAGCGGCTCCAGTTCCCTGCTCTTCTGCGCCGAAACGGCATAACGCTGCTTGCGCCGCGCCCAGCGCTCGAGCGCCACGAGGGCGACAACGATGAACAGCATGGAAAGCGCGATCTGCGCCGCACCCGGCAGGTCGGATTTCGTGACCCAAGTGGTGTAGACGGAAACGGTGAGCGTGCGGACGCCGAGGAATTCCGATGCGCCTATATCGTTCAGCGCTTCCATCAGGGCAAGGCTGATGCCGACCGCAATCGCCGGGCGCGCCAGCGGCACCGCGACCTTGAAGAAGGCCGCGCGTCTGGAAACGCCGAGCGTTCGCGCCGCTTCCAGCAGGTTGCCCGCCTGTGTCAGGAACATGGCGCGCACGGGAATATAGACATAAGGAAACAGCACGAAGCCGAGAAGGACGATGCAGCCCGCCATGGACCTTATGTCCGGCAGGCGAAATTCGCGCGGGCTGGAATAACCGAGCAGCCAGCGGATCGCGCCCTGCACCGGTCCTATGGGATGCAGAATATCCAGATAGGCGTAAGCGACGATATAGGTGGGCATGGCCAGCGGCAGCAGCAGCGCCCATTCCAATATTTTGCGGCCGGGAAAATCATAGGCGGTGACCAGCCAGGCGGCATAGGTTCCGACGACGCCGGCCAGCAACCCGACCCCGGCGAGAAGGATCGCCGTATCCGGAAGCGCCGTCCAGAGCACGGTCGAGCCGAGATGCGCCCACAGGCCTTCAGAACCCTGCAACGCCTGCGATACAAGCGCCAGAACCGGCACCATGGCGCCGCAGACCGCCAGCACGGAAAGGCACAGCCACCAGAAGGAGGATGAAAACCTGGCTCGGGCACGAGGTGTCAATGGCTGGATGGCGTCTGGATTCATGTGCTTTTAGAAAATGCGCGGAAAGGCGCCCGCGAATGCGAACGCCTTCCACCATGTTATCGCTGATTGGCCCTTACTTGTCGAAACCGACCTTGTCGACCAGCTCGCTCGCCTGCTTGCGGTGCGAGACGATTTCCGTCAGCGGCTTGTTATCGATCTTCAGCGTGCCGAAGGAAGCGATGATCTCGTTGAGAGCCGCACCCTGCTTGACCGGATATTCGTAGTTGGCTTCAGCATAGATCTTCTGGGCTTCGTCGGAGACGAGATATTCCAGCAGCTTGACGGCTTCCGCCTTGTTCGGTGCATTCTTGGCCACGGCCGCGCCGCTGATATTGACCTGCGTGCCGCCGTTCTTGAAGGTCGGCAGAACCACCTTGATGGCGTCGCCCCACTTCACCTGCTCCTCGCCGCCCTTGCCCGAGCGCATCAGACCGACATAATAGGAGTTGGCGATGCCGATATCGCAAATGCCGCCGAGGATATCCTTGGCAACGTCACGGTCGCCGCCGCCTGCCTTGCGGGCCAGGTTTTCCTTGACGCCGGCAAGCCACTTTTCGGTGTCCGCAGCGCCGTAATGGGCGATGTAGTCGGCAAAAAGCGCCGTGTTATAGGGGTGCTGGCCGGCGCGAATGCAGACCTTGCCCTTCCACTTCGCATCCGCCAGATCTTCATAGTTGAAGGAGGCGAGATCGACATCCTTCGCCGCATAAAGAACGCGGGCGCGCATGGAGAGCGCGAACCAATGGCCCTTGGCGTCGCGAAGTTCAGCCGGGATAGCCTTGGTCAGGGTTTCGGATTCGACCGCCTGGGTGACGCCCTTTTCGGCGAGATCGACGAGGTTGCCGGCATCCACCGTCATCAGAACGTCGGCAGGCGAGCTTGCGCCCTCGCTCAGAACGCGCTCGGCAAGACCGTCCTTCAGGAACACGGTATTGACCTTGACGCCGCTCGAGGCGGTGAAGGATTCCAGCAGCGGCTGGATCAGGCCCGGTTCGCGGGTGGTGTAAATGTTGAGTTCCGCAGCGCTGGCCGTTCCAGCTGCAAAGGCAACCGTGCTGGCAAGCAGGGCAAATCTGGTAAATTTCGTCATGTTTTGTCTCCCTCTCCGATAGCGGCATATAGAGGGAGCAGACATCATACATGATGACCCAAATCAAGTTTTATTTCTCTGTTTTTCGGGCGGATTCGATCACCAAGAGTTGAAAATGGAGCGGAAATAAACATACAAATCCGCTCACTCAACTTGCAGTAAATATCAGCACTCCCTTTGGGTCGATACCGAAGCGCACCGCCGTCGTCCGGGCGGGTGTGCGCTGCATCGTCCTCACACGCAGATCTGCCGACAGTCCGGGCACGGCTATGCCAAGCTGCTCGATCTCCCCGAGGAAGACACGGCTCGATATTTCGCCGGCAATTCCTTCTTTCGCCGCACCGTCCTCGATGATCGAAATCGCGTTTGGGCGAACATAGGCAACGGCGGCGAGACCGTCAGGCAGATCGGACGCATCGCCCAGAAGCCCGAGCGGCGTTTCGACGCGGCCCTGTCTTACCCGGCCTTCGATCTTGTTGAAGGCGCAGAAAAAATCGGCGGCATAACGGGTCTTGGGATGATCGTGGATTTCGTAACCCGTGCCGCTCTGCACGATGCGCCCGCGCTGCATCAGAACCACACGGTCGCCTGCGGAAAGCGCCTCTTCCGGATCATGCGTCACCATGATCGCCGTCGTGCCCAGTTGCCGCAACAGGCCGAGCGTTTCCTCGCGCACGCTGTCGCGCAATCCCCTGTCCAGATTGGAAAAGGGTTCGTCCATCAGGAGCAGGCCGGGCTGCGGGGCAAGCGCGCGGGCGAGCGCCACACGCTGCTGCTCGCCACCCGAAAGCGTATGCGGATAACGTTTCGCCAGCTCCTGCAGGTGAACATGTTCGATCATCTCTGCGGCGCGGCGGCGGGCTTCCACCTTCGGCAAAGACCGAAGACCGAACATCACATTCTGCTCGACGGTCAGATGCGGAAACAGCGCATAATCCTGAAAGACAAAACCGATATTGCGCTTTTCCGGCTCGATGAAAACAGCGGGACCGGCAACGGCAGCACCATTCAGGGAAACGCTGCCGTGGTCCGGCGTCTCCACGCCCGCCACGATGCGCAGCAGGGTCGATTTTCCACAGCCGGAGCGCCCCACCAGACAAATGATTTCGCCGCGTTCGACGGAAAGATCGATATCGGACAGCACTTCCGTCTCGCCGAATCTCTTCCCGACCGATTTCAGTTCAAGCGCTGCCCTGCCTGCCATTTCCAATCCTGCCCTGCTTTGCGAATTATGTTGATCGCTCAAATCAGGATTAAAGTCAAAAAAGCCGGGCAAAATGCTTTTCCCTTCACGAGTGGGCGAGATGTGCGGCAGCAATATTGACGTTTACGTTAGAGTTAAATAGGTTTTGCCGACGAGATAGACGTCAAGGGATTAGGCGTCTATCATTCGTCACCGGGGAGCGAGAGGAGCGGTCGATCCGGTGACGCCACATGAGGTTCCGTCAACCCGGCCGATTGGGCCGGCTGAATGCGGGAGCTTCGTGAACATCAGGCAGCCGAAAGCGCCCTTCACGCGTTTCAAGGAATGCGCGGCGCGACAAAGACTCTGGGAGGAGAAGCATGAGTGAACTGTCCCTGGGACACCCGGAAAACGTCAGCGCAGAGAAGCGTTGGCTGGCATCCTATCCGCCGGGTGTACCTTCCGAAATCCCCGCATCCGCCCATGCCTCCCTTGTCGAACTTCTCGAAAAGAGCTGTGTGCAATTTGCCGACCGCAAGGCCTTTTCCAGCATGGGAAAGTCCCTGACCTATCGCGAACTGGACGCTGAAACCCGCGCGGTCGCTGCCTGGCTGCAATCCAGAGGGCTGGAAAAAGGCGACCGGGTTGCCGTGATGATGCCGAATATCCTGCAAAATCCCGTCGCGGTATACGGGATCCTGCGGGCGGGCATGATCGTGGTCAATGTCAATCCGCTCTACACACCGCGCGAGCTGGAACATCAGCTCAAGGATTCCGGCGCAAAGGCGATCTTCGTTCTGGAAAACTTCGCCCATGTAGCTCAGCAGGCGGTGCCGAAAACCGCGGTGCGGCATGTGGTCGTCGCGGCGATGGGCGATCTCCTCGGCCTGAAGGGACATATCGTCAATCTGGTGGTTCGCAAGGTCAAGAAACTGGTGCCCGCCTACACCATTCCCGGTTCCATCAGCTTCAAGGCGATGCTGAAGGAAGGCCAGGGATTTTCGCTGAAGCCGGTCAGCCTCACGGCGCAGGACATCGCCTTCCTGCAATATACCGGCGGCACAACCGGCGTATCCAAGGGTGCGGTTCTCACCCATGCCAATCTTCTGGCCAACAAGCTTCAGATCAGCCTGTGGCTGGACGCCGCTTTCAATGGCCGAAAGGACCGCCCGGAAGTTCTCAACTTCATCTGCGCGCTGCCGCTCTGCCACATCTTCGCATTGACGGTGAATTCGCTGATGGGCATTGCGCTCGGCGGTCATAATCTGCTGATCGCCAATCCGCGCGACATTCCCGGCTTCGTGAAGGAGCTGACGCATTATCAGCCGCATGTTTTCCCTGGCATCAACACGCTTTTCAACGCGCTGATGAACAATGAGGATTTCCGCAAGCTCGATCTGTCGTCGCTTATTCTGGTTCTCGGCGGCGGCATGGCGGTGCAAAGGCCCGTTGCGGAGCGCTGGCTTTCCATCGTCGGTTGCCCGATTGCAGAAGGCTACGGCCTCTCCGAGACGTCCCCGGTCGCCACCGTCAACCGCCTCGATTCCACTGAATTCAGCGGCACCATCGGCCTGCCCATCTCCTCGACCGAAATCGATATTCGCGATGAGGACGGCAACAGCCTGCCGACAGGCGAAGTCGGCGAAATCTGCATTCGCGGGCCGCAGGTCATGGCCGGCTATTGGCAGCGGCCGGATGAAACCGCAAAAGCCATGACCGCCGACGGCTTCTTCCGTTCCGGCGACATGGGTTTCATGGACGAGCGCGGTTACACCAAGATCGTTGATCGCAAGAAGGACATGATCCTCGTTTCCGGTTTCAACGTCTATCCGAACGAGGTGGAAGAAGTGGCCGCCAGCCATCCGGGCGTGCTGGAATGCGCGGCAATCGGTGTTCCGGATGAACATTCCGGCGAAACCGTCAAGCTTTTCGTGGTCAAGAAGGACCAGTCACTCACGGAAGCGGAGCTCAAGGCCTTCTGCGCCAAGAACCTGACGAACTACAAAAGGCCGAAAATCATCGAGTTCCGCACCGAGTTGCCGAAATCGAATGTCGGCAAAATCTTGCGGCGCGAATTGCGCAATCTGAACTGATTGTCTCGCGCAATGGGGAGAGCCGGGCGACCGGCTCTTTCTTTCGTCCCGGCCCTTTTCTTTTATCAAAGTCGCCTTGATTTGGCCGCCTGAAAAAGAATAGTTTCCTCATCCTTCCACGGAAGCCGAGGAGCACAAGATGCAGGCCACCATCGAAAAACTGAAAGCAACGGCGAGCAGCACAGCCGCAACCGATCTTCGCGCCGCCTTTGCGGCCGACGACAAGAGATTCAGCCGTTTCAGCGCCAAATTCGATGACCTGCTGATGGACTATTCCAAATGCGCCGTGAATGAGGAGATCGTCACGCTTCTCGAACAGCTCGCACGCGAAGGTGGCGTCGAGGCAAAGCGCGAGGAGATGTTCTCGGGCAAGGCGATCAACTTCACCGAAGACCGCGCCGTGCTGCACACCGCACTGCGCAATCGCTCCAATACGCCGGTTCTCGTGGACGGCAAGGATGTGATGCCTGACGTGAACGCCGTTCTCACCGCCATGGGCAAGTTTGCCGAGGCGATCCGTTCCGGTTCGCTGAAGGGTGCGACCGGTAAGAAGATTACCGACGTCATCAATATCGGCATTGGCGGTTCCGACCTCGGCCCCGTGATGGCGACGCTGGCGCTTGCGCCTTTCCATGACGGCCCGCGTGCGCATTTCGTCTCGAACATCGATGGCGCCCATATCGCCGATACTCTGAAGCTTATCGACCCGGAAACCTCGCTGTTCATCGTCGCGTCGAAGACCTTCACCACCATCGAGACGATGACGAATGCCGCCACTGCGCGCCGCTTCATCGCCGAGAAACTGGGTGAAACCGCTGTCAAGCATCACTTCGCCGCCGTTTCCACCGCACTGGAAAAGGTTGCCGCCTTCGGCATCGAAAGCGACCGCATCTTCGGTTTCTGGGACTGGGTTGGCGGACGTTATTCGATCTGGTCGGCCATCGGCCTGCCGCTGATGATCGCCATCGGGCCGGATAATTTCGGCAAGTTCCTGGATGGTGCGCATGCCATGGACAGGCACTTCCGCGAAGCGCCGATCCGTGAAAATCTGCCGATGCTGCTCGGTCTCATCGGTTTTTATAACCGCAACGTGCTGAATTATCCGACCCGGGCGATCCTGCCCTATGACCAGCGTCTGTCGCGTTTCCCGGCTTATCTGCAGCAGCTTGACATGGAGTCGAACGGCAAGGGTGTGACCATCGACGGCACGCCTGTCGAAGGCCAGTCCGGTCCGGTCGTCTGGGGCGAGCCCGGCACCAATGGCCAGCACGCCTTCTACCAGCTCATCCACCAGGGCACGAGCGTCATTCCGGCCGAATTCATGATCGCCGCCAACGGTTTCGAGCCCGAACTGCGCCACCAGCACCAGCTTCTCATTGCCAATTGCCTGGCGCAATCGGAAGCGCTGATGAAGGGCCGCACGCTGGCTGAGGCAAAAGCCCAGCTCACCTCCAAGGGCATGGAAGACAAACTCGCCGATTTCATCGCGCCGCATCGCGTCTTCACCGGCAACCGCCCCTCCATTACCTTCGTCTACGACAAGCTGACGCCGTTCGCGCTTGGCCGTCTGATCGCGCTCTATGAGCATCGCGTTTTCGTCGAAGGCGTGCTGTTCCGCATCAACTCCTTCGACCAATGGGGCGTAGAGCTTGGCAAGGAACTGGCGACCGGCCTGCTGCCGGTCGTGGAAGGCAAGGAAAGCGCTGCCGGCCATGACAGCTCTACGCAGGGGCTGGTGAAAGCGCTGGCCGGTCTGGCAGGCTGAGTGACGTTACGACCGCAATCTTAAAAGCCGGAGACACCTCCGGCTTTTTTATGCGGCGGCCTTAAATATAAAGCTCCGCCATCTTGCGCCACGCGCCCGCCCGGTGGGCGCGGCCATCCCAGACATGCATTTGATGCCCCACATGCTTCTCCGATAAAACCCGGCTCAGATGATGGTTGTTGTCCAGAAACGGGTCAGCATCGCCGATGGTGAAAACCATGTCGATGCGGCGCAGGTGTTCAAGCCGCCATGGGCAGGCGAGGCCCGGCAGGAAATGGCTCGGCATGTGGAAATAGATGTCGTCGTCGTAATAGCCATCGAACAGATCGCCGAAGAATTCCACCTTCATCGTCAGATCGTAACGGCCGGAAAAGGCGACGAGCTTGCGAAAAAGATGCGGGTGGCGAAAAACGAGACTGGCGGCCTGAAACGCACCCAGGCTGCAACCCTGCACGATCGTATCGTTATTCGGGTTTTTCTCGGCCATCAGCGGCAGCACTTCGTTCAGAATATACTCTTCGAAAGCGGCATGGCGGCGAATGCGATCGGCGGGATGATGCCCGGCCGCGTAGAAGGTCTCTCTGGCAAGCCCCTCTATGCAATAGAGCTGAAGGTGGCCCGCCTCCAGCTTGTCGGCCAGACTGCCGACAAGACCCAGTTCCTCATATTCGAAGAAACGCCCGTCGCGGGTGGGAAACATCAGCACCCTGGCGCCGGAATGTCCGAATATTAACAGCTCCATGTCGCGATGGAGCCTTTGACTATACCAGCGGAGATATTCGCGTTTCATGGCACCTTGAAAAACCGTCTGACCTTGTCCTTATGGACCGCATCTTGCGATGCGCTGTCAGGGTAATCGAAATGCCCGGCGTCGAGGATGAATATTTCATTAAATTTTGATTTCGGCAGCGCATTGGCCACCGCGAACTGGCAGGGCGGCGCGACCGCCGGATCGAAAAGCGCGGGCGCGACCAGCATCGGCACCTTTATGCGGGTGGCGGCGCAGGCGGCATCGAACAGGCGAAGCGTCTCAAGCACATTGGCATGGGTCTTCTGATAGGTCTGAACCGCATCCGCGCTGCCAACGGTGGGCAACGTCAGCCAGAAAGGCCGGTGACCGAATGTCGGCACGACAAGATGGCCGCGATCAATGCGCTCGTCGAAAGGGATGGCCAGGGCACCGATGCCGCCGCCGAAACTGATGGCGCTATAACCCACCTGCCCTTCCAACCACGGATAGAGGCTGATGAGCGTGGAAACGGCAACCCACAGATCGTCGACGCAGCCGCCGATGATGTAATCGTCTTTCCTGTCGATATTATAGAGAACATGAAGCGACGGGTCGGACGAAATCGGCGGACAGGCGCTCAGCGAAAGCCCGCGAAAACAGGGAAACAGCACGGCCGTTTCTTCCACCGGCACGTCGAAATCGGGTTCCCCTCGCCCACCATAACCATGGCCGACAACGAGGCCGCGACGCACCTGCCCTTCGCGCGGCAAAAGCAGCCACCCGCCGATGCGAAAACCGCCGGTGGAGGTGTAGGTCATATCAAGGACATGCCAGCGGGGGTCGCTGAGCCTGCTCTTGCGCAGCACCGGCCGGGGATCCGTGGCGAGCGCGCGGCGATAGCGCTTTTTCCAGAAATCATCGAAGCCCGGCGGCGCTTCGGGCGGGGTGATGGCCAGCAGCTGCTCGCGCTGCATGCCATAGGTCGGGTCGAAATCGAAAGGATGGGACTTGGGAACGCTCATGCGATGCTTGTTTCGTGAAAAAACAGCGGACACAAGCTTCATAATATCGAAATAACGGTTTTTTACGGTTCTAAAGCCGGGAAGAGTGTTGAACCACCTTTTCAAAATGGTTCAACCGCGCTCATCACAAACCGATTTCATGCGCAAAGGGTGGGTTCGCGCCGGCCCGCGAAACGGTGACAGCGGCCGCTTTCGCGCCGAGCGCCAGAGCCTTCCTGATCTGGTCTTCCGTCAGCGAGGCAACCTGCGCCTTGGTCAGCAAACCCTGCATTTTCAGCGAGGCAAGAATGCCGGCATCGAAGGTGTCACCCGCGCCGACAGTGTCGACCACTTCCACCCGCTCGGAGGCCACTTCAACCTTGAGATTGGCGCTATACCCCACCGCGCCCTTGGCGCCACGGGTGACGACGACCAGCTTTGCGCCGTGATGCAGCCAGTGGCGGGCAAGCGTGTCCTCATCGCCTTCCAGCCCGAACCAGGCAAGGTCCTCATCCGAGAATTTCACGATATCCGACATGGCCGCCATGCGGCGGATGCGGGCCATGTGGGACTGCTTGTCCTTGATGAAACCGGGGCGAATATTCGGATCGAGCGAGATGACACGGCTTTCGTGCTCGCGCGTCATCAGCGCCTCATAGGTGCTGCCGCAAGGCTCCGGGATAAGGCTGATCGCACCGAAATGCAGCGCCTCGCAATCGGCGCCCAGTGCCGGAAGCTCCGCTTCGGTGATCATCCGGCCGGCGGTGTTTTCGTCATAGAAGGCATAGGTCGCATGGCCATCCACCAGCTTCACGAAGGCGATGGTGGTCGGCCGCGAAAGGGTGGCGCAATAGCTGAAGTCGACATTGCTGGCGCGCAGGGTCTCCCGCAGGATATCGCCCATCATGTCATCGGAAAGGCCCGTAAAGAAGGCGGAGGGAACGCCGAGACGCCCCAGCGCAATCGCCGTGTTGAAGACCGCTCCGCCTGCATAGGGGGCAAAACCCGCCTCGCCCAGCGTCGTCTGCCGGGGCAGCATGTCGATCAGAGCTTCACCACAACACAGGATCATTACGGTCCTCCTCAAAACAGCAAATCAAATGGACTTAAATCGATTTAGACGAAGATCGATCGGAAGGCCAGCCGCAAAACCGGGCTGGCCGCATCCGAAATTAAGATTGCGGCAATTCGCTGACACCGCCGCGTTTTGCCGACCATGGCAGCGGGTTATCGAGGAAGGCTTCGACCTCCGACAGGGTCTTCTCGTCGAACAGTTTTTCAGCCCGGGCAACGGCCAGAACATCGCGCCAGGTGGTCAGGTAATGCAGCTTGACATTGCCGTTGGCGAAGCGCGCTTCGGCCTCTTCGAAGATGCCGTAATAGAACAGCGCGATGCCGTGATCGACAATGCCGCCCGCCGCACGGATGGCGTCGATGAAGGTGAACATCGAGCCGCCCGCCGTCGTCAGATCCTCGATGACGAGAACGCGGGCTCCCTCCGGCATATGGCCTTCGATCTGGGCGTTGCGGCCATGGCCTTTTGGCTTCTTGCGGCAATAGATCATCGGCAGGCCGAGGCGCTCGGCAAGGAAAGCGGCAAAGGGAATGCCCGCCGTTTCACCACCTGCCACACAGTCGAACTTCTCGAAACCGGCCTCGCGCATCACCGCCGCCGCCGCGAAATCCATGGCGGCGGAGCGGATGCGCGGGAACGAGATGAGCTTGCGCATGTCGATGTACACCGGGCTCTTCATGCCCGAAGCGAAGGTGTAGGGGCTTTCCGAATTAAAATGGACCGCCTTGATTTCCCACAACATCTTCGCAACCAGTTCCGCAACGACGGCGCGGTCAGTGAATGTGAAATGGTTCATAGGCGTTCTCCTTTTTCGGCCTTGGTTTATCGCTCCGAAAACCCGGATCGGTTTTCGGAAAGCACAACGTCTCGGTTCAGCATTGCAGGCATCCGCAGGCGACGCCGAAGGGCGAATGCCTGGGGACCATAACAAAACCGCCGGCAGTGCCGGCGGTTAAAAAATCAACTCACATCCCAATGGAGCGGGAACATCGGATCGAACACGGTGACCGGCCCGGCGCCCGTCTCGATTTTTTCAGGAAAGGCCACCGCTTCCTCGCGCTTGACCAGCGTGATAGTTTCCTCGTTCGGCGCAAGACCGTACCAGGCCGGGCCGTTGAGCGAAGCGAAGGCTTCCAGCTTATCGAGGGCGTTTTCGTCCTCGAAGACATGGGCAAGACAGCTCATGGTGTTGATGGAGGTATAGATGCCGGCGCAGCCGCAGGCGCATTCCTTCAGCGGGTCCACATGCGGAGCGGAATCCGTGCCGAGGAAGAAGCGTGCATCGCCCGAAGTCGCGGCAGCCCGTAGCGCCAGCCGGTGTTCTTCGCGCTTGGCGACGGGTAGGCAATAATAATGCGGCTTGATACCGCCGACCAAGATGGCATTGCGGTTGATGATGAGGTGATGGGTGGTGATGGAGCCGGCGATGTTGGCCTTGGACGACTTGATGTAATCCACGCCATCGCGGGTGGTGATGTGTTCCATCGTCACCTTGAGTTCCGGCAGGCGCTGGCGCAGAGGCTCCAGAACCGTATCGATGAACACCTTCTCGCGGTCGAAAATATCGACTTCCGGCGTCGTCACCTCACCATGCACGCAAAGCGGCAGGCCGATCTTCGCCATGCGTTCCAGAACCGGCATGGCCTTGTTGAAATCGCGCACACCGCCATGGGAATTGGTGGTCGCACCCGCCGGGTAAAGCTTTACGGCAGTGATGAGGCCGCTTTTTTTGCCCTCTTCCACATCGTCGGCCTGCGTGTCCTCGGTCAGATAGAGGGTCATCAGCGGCTCGAAACGGTCACCCGCGGGAATGGCCTTGACGATGCGTTCGCGATAGGCGCGGGCATCGGCCGTGGTGACGACCGGCGGCACCAGGTTCGGCATGATGATGGCGCGGGCGAAATGGCGGCTCGTATCCCCGATCACCCCTTCCAGCATTGCCCCATCACGCAGGTGCAGGTGCCAGTCATCAGGGCGGCGCAGGGTGAGCGACTTCATCGGGATACCTCGGAGCATGATGGAATTGCGCCCGCTTAGCATCTTTTGTCGCGGGAAAACAGCCGCCCGACACGATCAGGCAGCCGTAAATGTCATTTTTTTAAAGCGCGCTCAGATGTTGCCCGCTTCCGGACCCCAGACATCGGTCATGGCGAAACCATCGGCCAGCGGATCAAAGGGATCGAGACCCACCTGATGCAGGCCGAAGGTGAAGCCGCGTCCGGCAATGGTGGGGATGACAGCCGGGCGGCCGGCCACCTCGGTGACGGTGGAAAGGCCGACATCGAATTCCGAACCGATGATCGAGCGGGATTTATACTCGTCTCCCACCTTCACCTTGCCGCGCGCATATAGCGTGGCGAGATTGGCCGAATTGCCGGTGCCACAGGGCGAGCGATCCGCCCGGCCCGGCCACATGGTGGTGCAGGTGCGGATGGAGCCATCCGCATCCACATCGCGGAACATGACATAGGCAACGCCGGAAATGGCCGGAATTTCCGGATGAACGACGGTCATTTCGCGGTTGACCAGATCTTTCAGGATCATGCCCGCCGAGACCAGCTTTGCCGCATTGGCCTTTTCGATGGTGAGGCCGATCTGGCGGACATCGACCAGCGCATAAAAAATGCCGCCATAGGAAATATCCATCGTCACCCTGCCCCATTCAGGTGTGTCGATGCTGACATCCAGCTCATGCACGAAGGATGGCACCATGGTCAGCTTGACCTTTTCGCAACGACCGTCGCGGCAGGTGGCTGTGGCCTTGACCAGACCGGCCGCCGTTTCGAGGATGATGACGGTTTCCGGCTCCTGCATTTCCACCATGCCGCTTTCCAGAAGCGCCGTCGTGGCGCAGATGGAATTGGACCCGGAGCTGGCATGCGCCTGATCTGGCTGGAGAATGACGAAGGCGGCGTGCGCATCCGGGTGCTTCGGCGGCAGGAGAAGATTGACCGACCCCATCGGCGTGCCGCGCGGTTCCAGCGTCAGGAAGCGACGAAGCGCCTCTCCCTGCGGATCGGTATTCATCCAGTGAAGCTGTTCGGCCACGGTGTTGCCGGGGATTTTCGGCGCGCCGCCGGTGACGACACGGCCGATTTCGCCTTCACAATGAACATCGAGAAGCTGGAGGGTGCGTTTCCAACGCATGGGGGTCTACTCCGGAAGTTGGGTTATGGACCTGACCATACAGATAAAAATACAAGGTGTATACAAATCTGCGGACGCGTGATGACAAAAACGCTTAACGTTTTCGCCACCCTGCACGCATTGTCGTTTAGCGGCTACGGCATTCCGCCCGGTTTCGATTGGCGGCGGCATCGCAATTCACTCTGGAGGATTGAACCGCCTGATCGTCCACCACGGAACCGGCTGTATCGCCCACCGATCCGACGGTGTTTTCGACGGAACGGCCGAGCCGCTCCACCTGCCTGCCGTAATTCTCCCGCGTCCGTGGATCGAAGACCGCAATCGGCGCGCTGACCACGACGCTGGCCGCGGTTCCGACTGTTTGCGCGGCACCGATACTGACGGCACCCAGCGCCTCGCCCAGACCGACGTCGGAATCCGTCACCGTCTGGCCCGCGATAAGACGGTCGCCGATCAGGCGAACGACCTCCGGGCTCTCGGCAAATTTTCCATGGTTCAGACGATCACCGGATTGCAGCTTGGTGAGATCGAGAACCGTGATGCCAGCCTTCTCAAGCTGGCTGCGATAGGGCTCGACGGAAGGATCGATCTGACCGAGTCGATCGACATTGCCGGAAATGCGGCGCGACAGGCTGAGCGCGCGGTCATCCTGCGAGACGAAAAGCGTGAATTTCGGCGGTATCTTGCCGAGGCTGGTGAATTGCCGGCTGAAGACGTCCACATCGAGATCAGGCGCCGCCAGAATGACATTGCTGATCTTAGGATCAACGCGGCCGTTGCGGATGGCCATCTGGCGCAGCGCCTCCACCGCAAGCCAGGTGCCCATGGAATGGGCCATGACCGTGACTTCGCGAATGGATTTGTCCTTCGCCAGCCGCGTCAGCATCTCCTCCAGCGAATCGCGGGAATAGTTGGTGCTTTCCTTATCGTAATTATAGTCGAAGATGCTTGCGCGCGACGGCCAGGTGAACACGACAGGCACGACATCCGTGCCGGAATCATGGACGATCTGGGCGAAACGATAGACGGATTCCTCGTAACGATTGTTGAAACCATGCACGAAGACCAGCACCCGGCGGTCCTTCGCGATATGCTTAGTGATCCAGCTTCTGGTCTCTGCTTCGGAGCGGATCGGCTCAATCGCAACCGTGGTGAAATCTTTCAGCGGATTGGGCGGCAGTTTTTTCGGCCATTGCACCTGACCAACCTTGCGGTTGGCAGCAGGCGGAATGGAAACCGTGACCGCATCGACCTTCAGCCCCGTTCCCCGCTCGCCGCCGAAAAGAACCGCAGGATTTTCGGAAGGCGCGCGCGTTGTCGCAACGAGGAGATTGACCGGCGTCGTACCAGCCACAGTTTGTCCCGTTGGCGTCATCACACCGATCGGCC
Source organism: Agrobacterium sp. 16-172Ci (assembly GCF_053522725.1). Taxonomy (NCBI): domain Bacteria; kingdom Pseudomonadati; phylum Pseudomonadota; class Alphaproteobacteria; order Hyphomicrobiales; family Rhizobiaceae; genus Agrobacterium; species Agrobacterium sp. 16-172Ci. The sequence continues at coordinate 350,469 of NZ_JBNWBW010000001.1, read as the reverse complement.
GCCCGCCGCAACCGGCAAGCAGGGCGACAATCGCGATCATGGCGACGAAGCGAATGGGCATTACATCACTCTCCTGCAACCCTGAGGCAGCTCGATAGCGGCCGGGAGGAGAGGATTTTCTACCGGAGGCGGAACAGTCGCGCCAGCAACCTAAGCGGCGTGGCGGGCACTTTCCCCAGCGGTGTGTCCAAACAGACCCAATTACTAATCGAAAAACCGGCAAGTGGACACCCTGTTTCAACACCTATTGCTGAGGTCGCATCGTGCCCTTTTCCCGCAGCGCCTGATGCCACGACAGCGCCTCTTCGATGAGATGCGGCGTATGCCCGCCCCGCGCTGCCGCCCGGTGATAATAGTCAGCCAGTGCATCGCGATAATCGGGATGGACGCAATTGGCGATGATGACAGCCGCGCGCTCGCGGGGGGCGAGACCGCGTAGATCGGCGAGGCCCGTTTCGGTGACCAGAATATCGACATCATGTTCGGTGTGATCGACATGGCTGACCATCGGCACCACGCTTGAGATCGCGCCACCCTTGGCGATCGACTTGGTAACGAAAATGGACATATAGGCATTACGGGCAAAATCGCCGGAACCGCCAATGCCGTTCATCATATGCGTGCCACCGACATGGGTGGAATTGACGTTTCCGTAGATATCGAATTCCAACGCGGTGTTGATGCCGATGATACCGAGGCGACGGATGACTTCCGGATGGTTGCTCACCTCCTGCGGACGCAGGATCAGCCTGCTTTTGTAATCGCCCAGTCGCGGCATCACCTGCTCGTTCATGACAGAAGAAAGCGTGATCGACGAACCGGAGGCAAAGGTCAGCTTGCCAGCATCGAACAGTTCGAAGGTCGAATCCTGCAGGACTTCCGAATACATTTTCAGATCGTGAAACGGCGTGTCGATGAAACCATGCATCACCGCATTGGCGATGGTGCCGATGCCGGCCTGAAGCGGCTGGAGTTCATGGGTCATGCGACCATGACGCACCTCGTTCAGCAGGAACTCGGTGAGATGGCCGGCAATCGCCTTGGTCTCGTCATCCGGCGGCAGCACCGTGGAGAAACTGTCGCTCTTGTCGCTCAGCACGATGGCGGCGATCTTTTCAGGCGGCACCGGAATAAACGGCAGGCCCACACGGCTGTCCGTCGCCACGACAGGGATGGGCATGCGGGTCGGGCGTTTGGCGGGAATGAAGATGTCGTGCAGCCCTTCCAGCACCTCGGGCTGCGACAGGTTGATCTCAACGATGACCTTGTCCGCCAGAATGGCGAAGCTTGCGGAATTGCCGACGGAGGTGGTGGGCACTATGCCGCCGTCTGCCGTAATCGCAACTGCTTCAACGATGGCGATATCGACGCCGTGGATCTGGCCGCCGCGCAATTGCTCGACCGTTTCGGAAAGGTGCTGGTCGATGAACATCACCTTGCCGTCATTGATCGCCCTGCGCAAAGCCGGATCGGACTGGAACGGCATGCGACGCGCCAGCATGCCCGCCTCCACCATGGTCTTGTCGAGATCGTTGCCGAGCGAGGCGCCGGTCATCAGGGTGATTTTCATGGGGTTCGTTTTGGCGCGCTCGGCCAGCGCCAGCGGCACCGCCTTCGCTTCGCCGGCGCGCGTAAAGCCGCTCATGCCCACCGTCATGCCGTCCTGAATGAGACTGGCGGCCTCTTCGGCGCTGACGATCCTGTTCAAGAGGGACGCGTTGCGGATACGCTTTTCAAGCATGCAATTCTCCATGATCTGTCATCACGATGGCACGGCATTCGGCTGGCCACCTTTCGGCGACTATGACGTGCAGTTTCATCGATGAAACTGACATAGATCAAGGGTGCGCACGGAACCATGGTTCCGACGCATCACATCCCGTTCAACAAACCAGAAGTGGCGCATCGGCGCGACAGGCCACGGGGGTCTTCTCGCCACCGCAGCCTTGCAATCGTCAAAAATCTCTCCCTCACCACCGCCAACAGGCGACGAGGCGAAGGTCATTTCCGTGCAACACGGAAACGTCCGGTGTCAGGGGCCTTCGCAGACAGGCGCCTGACCGAGCACAACCTGCCCCACTTCCGCATCATAGGCACGCAGACCGAATGCGCCGAGGCTTATGACCCGGTAACAGGGATTACCGCCCGTCCACAGCGGATCGACAACATCGATATCGGTGATGAAACGGTGGGCGCAGGCCTGACCGGAACTGTAGGCGATGCCTTCGGCGGTCGTGCCTGCCATCGGCACATGGATATGGCCAAAAATGATATGACGTATACCGGCCGGATGAGCGGCGAGACGGCGCATGACAGCTCCGTCATCATGCATGCCGATATGTTCGAAATGGCGGATGCCGCAATCCATCGGCGGGTGATGAATGAACACCGTCACCGGCAGGTCGCCCGCGCCTTCCAGCGCACTCTCCAGCCATCCCAGACGATCCGCACCATATATGCCGCCGATCACATCGGCCTCGTGGCTGTCGAGAAACAGCAGCCGACCGAATTCGGTATCGATGAAGGACTGGATGTAGCCGTTATCGTCACGCGGCTGTTCCGGAAAAGCCGCGACGAATTCCGGGCGGCGGTCGTGATTGCCGAGCATCAACCGCACGGGGATCGAGACGGGCGCGAGGATATCGCGAAGCAGCTCATAGGCTTCCGGCTCGCCGTAATTGCAAAGATCACCCGTCATCACAAGAAGATCGGCGTCGGCATGTTTTTCGACAATATCGGCCACCGCCGCGCGCAGCTGCTTTTCCGGGTCGACGCCGTTTACAGCAATGCCGGGGGGTACGAGATGGGTGTCGGTGATCTGGATGATCTTCATAAGAGGTCTTTCTGCGCAAAATGGCTGCGGGAACGGATTTCCCCGCAGCCTTTTCGATGATTTTGCTTATTTCAGCAGGGCGTTGGTCTGCTCGACGATCTGCTTGAGACCGGCTTCCGGCGTCACCTCACCGCGCATGACGGTGCCGATGATATCGCGCTGGGTGCGCCAGATGCGGACGGAATCGCCACCCGGATAACCGGCCCAGGGCAGAGAGCGGTCAGCCTGAAGCGAAGCGGTCTTCACATTCGGGTTCTCGACATAATAAGGAGCGAGGAAGTCCGGGCCGGTGGCCAGCTTGTTGGTCGGCAGGTAACCGGTGATGCGAACGATGGTGTTCTGCGCTTCCGGACCGGTGATCCACTTCAGGTACTTCCAGGCGGCGTCCTGCTTGGCCTTTTCCTGGGTCAGGATAACAGCCGAGTTGCCGCCGGTCGGAACGCCGCCCTTTTCCTTGTTGTCGAGCGGGAAGGTCGCGGTCTTCAGCTTGAAGCGGTCGCCGACCAGACCCTGGATCGTCTGAACATGGGCAGGCGTCGAGAAGATGAAACCGGTGAGGCCTGCACCGAACTGCTGGCGCGACTGATCCCAGTCGAGCAGGTTCTGGCCGCCTTCGGTGACGAACTGACGGGTCATCTTCAGGGCGTTGAGGCCGATCTCGTTATCGAAGCCAACGGTCTTGGCCTTCTCGTCAACGAGCTTGCCGCCCTGTTCGACGATGAGCGCCTGCCACAACCAGTCATCCGGCCAGCCGTTGATGTCGTAGCTCATGCCGGCGAACTTGGGGTCGAGAGCCTTGATCTTCTTTGCGAGAGCAATGAGCTCCGCAAAGGTCGTCGGCATCTTGTCCGGATCGCCGCCAGCCTTGGCGACGAGGTCGGAGTTGATGTAGATGATCGGCGAGGACGCGTTGACCGGCAGACCATACTGCTTGCCGTCGATCTGGCCGAGAGCCGCCATCTTCGGGCTGTAGTTCTTGTCGAGGAAGGCCTGACCGCCTTCAGCCTGAATGAACGGGCCAAGATCGGTGATCTGGTTGCGTGGTGCGAGCGTGTGAACGAGTTCCGCCGTCAGGTTGTAACCCGAGAAATAAACATCCGGCAGATTGCCCGTTACGGCGGAACGCAGAACCTGCTGCTGGCCTTCATTATAACCGGCGGCCGGAGCGAGGAAGTTGATCTTTACGTCCGGGTTCTTCTTCATGAATTCATCGGCCAGCGGCTGATGGAACTTGGTGAAGCCCGGCAGGTTGTAAAGAACGTTGAGCGTGATTTCATTGGCCAGAACCGGCTGAGCGAGGCCCGCAAAAGCCATGCCGAGAGCCAGACCGCCCATCACAGCGCGTCGGTTGAGTTTCATGTCAGTCTCCAGAGAGGTTGGGAGGAGGAAATCTGAACGGCGTCACTTGACGCCGGTCATGGTAATACCGGCGATGAAGTGCCGCCGTGCGAGGAGGAAGCACAGCACCATCGGCGCGGTAATCAGTGTGGCGCCCGCCATCAGCGCACCGTAATTGGCGCCGGATTCGACATCGGCGAATAGCATCATGCCAAGCGGCGGCGGGGCGAGATTGATGTCGGAGACAACGATCATCGGCCAATAAAGGTCGTTCCAGTGGGCAACGAGCGAAAAGATCGAGAAAGCGGCGAGCGAAGGCAGCGACCCGCGAAGGACCAGCCCCCAGCAAATCTCCATTTCCGAGAACCCGTCCATGCGGGCAGCCTCGATGATCTCATTCGGATAGCTGCGGAAGGACTGGTTGAACAGGAAGATGGCGAAGACCGAAAGGAAGAACGGCATCATCATCGCGAAATACGTATTCAGAAGCTCCGTCTTGGCGAGACCGACAAAGAGCGGGAGGGCGAGCGCCTGAATGGGAACGCAGAGCGCCGCAATGACGAGGCCCAGCAGCAGTTTGCGGCCCGGGAACCGGAGCTTCGCCAGCGCATAGGCAGCCGGAACCGACGTCAGGATCTGCACGACGAGAATGCCGACGCAGACGATGACGCCGTTGAGCATGAAACGCGCCATCGGCACCTGACCCGCCGCCCGGGCGTAATTATCGGCCGCGTCGAATTTCTGCGGGATTGGCCAGAGCGAGACATCGAAAATCTCTGCAGGTGAGCGGATCGAGGTCAACACCATCCAGTAGAACGGCAGGAGCATCACGAAAGCGCCAAGGGCAAGCACGAGATGTGGGAGATATTTGCGGAGTGCGGCCATCAGTAATGCACCTTCCGGTCCATGTGCAGCGTCTGGCCGATAGACAGGACCAGCACGATCGCGAGGAAGATAATCGTCAGCGCGGCGGCATAACCGGTGTTCGAATATTCGAAACCTTCGAGATAGAGATCGAACAGCAGAGTTTCCGATCCGAAGCGGCCCTTGGTGAGCACAGCCACCGTCTCGAACACCTTGAAGGCCGAGATGGAGGTGGTGACCACCACGAACATGGTCGTCGGTCCGAGCATCGGCCAAGTCACGGTCAGGAAGCGGTCGATCGGGTTCTTGGCGCCATCCAGCCGCGCCGCCTCGTGCAGATCCTTCGAGATGGCGGTGAGGCCCGCGAGGAACAGCACCATGTTGAAACCCAGGATCTGCCAGACGCCCATCAGCGCCATGGTGGGAATGAGGAGGACGGGATTGGAGAGGAAGGCGACCGGCTCAAAGCCCAGCCATTTGATCGCCGCATTCACCGGACCAAGCGAGGGATGCAGCAGGAACTGCCACACGGTCGCCATGGCGACGAGGGTTGCGGTGACGGGGAGGAAATAAGCCACCTCCCAGAAAGCCCGGCTGCGCTTGCGGTTATAAACGAGCAAAGCCACGCCGAGCGCCAGAAACACACCGAAGGGAATGACGATGAGCGCATAGATGGCGGTATTGGCCAGAGAGCGCAGGAAGACCGGATCCTGAAACGCCTTGACGAAGTTTCCGAGGCCGACAAAGCGGGTGGAGAGCGAACCGAGCTGGTAATCGGTGACGGAAAAACCGGCCAGAACGAGCATCGGCACGATATAGATTGCCAGAAGCAGCAGGCTTGCGGGGGCCGCGAACATCAGGCCGCGCCAGATCATCCGCCGGTCCGCCTTTGACAGCCGCGGGCGAGGCTTCGCGCGCGCGGCCGTGGAAAAATCGACCGCCGTCATGCCGGCACCCGTTCGCGCACCGTCACCTTGCGGCGCAGGCCATCGGCCGCGAACAGATGCGCGCGTTCCGGTGCAAAGCCAAGATTCATCACGCCATTCATATCCGCGCCCACGGCATCGCCGGCGCCCTGACGCAGGGTGATGGCGACCGTCTCGTCGCTCAGCAGGCGGCAGCTCACGAAGCGGTCGGCGCCGTGGGTTTCACTGCGCACCACACGCACGGCAAAACCTTCTTCGCCCGGGCGCAAATCTTCGGCACGAAGGCCGAGCGTCGCCGGGCCAGCATCGCGGCCCACACCCTCGATGCCAAGATCGCGCCCAAAGGCCGTGACTTTACCCTGCGCGTCGATTTCGACCGGCAGCAGGTTGATCGATGGCGTGCCGATGAAACGCGCGACCGTCAGCGTCGCGGGCTTGCGGTAAAGCTCGTCGGGCGTGCCAAGCTGCTCGATGCGGCCTTCCGACATCAACGCGATACGGTCTGACATGGTCATGGCTTCGATCTGGTCGTGGGTGACATAGATGAAGGTCGCCCCCAGCCGACGGTGCAGGCCGGCCAGTTCCTCACGCATGTGGGCGCGGAGCTTCGCATCGAGGTTGGAGAGCGGCTCGTCCATCAGGAAGGCAGCGGGCGAACGCACCAGCGCCCGGGCGAGCGCCACGCGCTGACGCTGGCCGCCGGAAAGCTGCGCCGGCTTGCGATCCAGCAAATGCGCGATCTGTAGCGTCTCGGCCGCCTGTTCGACGGCGGCGTCGATCTGGCTTAGTGTTTCTGCCGGGGCCGCAAACCGTCCGACCAGCGGCAGGCGGGCGGCAAAGGGCAGACGCCGCATCCTGAGCGGCGTGGCAATGTTCTGGCGCACGTTCATATGCGGATAAAGAGCGTAGGACTGGAAAACCATCGCCAGATTACGATCGCTTGGATCAACCCCAGTCACATCCTGATCGCCGATGGAGACCGAACCGCGATCCGGTGTTTCCAGCCCCGCAATGATACGCAGAAGCGTGGACTTGCCGCAGCCCGACATGCCGACGAGAGACAAAAACTCTCCGGGACGGATGGAGAGATCGATCTCTTTCAGAACATCGTCAGCCCCGAAGCCTTTGCCGATGCCCGAAAGTTCAAGTGATTGTGGCGTCATTCTGCGCTCCTTTTCTGGAGCGCATATGCTTATATTGTATGACAATATGACGAAGGTTTGCGGAAAGTTCGATGACACTCGAAAGCCTGGTAATCTCGGGCTATCGGAAAACCCTTTGGTATAGGCCTCCACCCAAAACCACTAATATTTAGGGGGTATTGCTCAAATATTCTCCGCAGGCATTTATAGACTGAGAACCGGGTCGGCAGCGCCGGTTTAAACGGCGGCGAGAATCACATGCGCCTGAATTTTCGCGGCAACCGCGCCACCGCCATGCCGCGCTTCAATGGCTGCGGCGGCGCAATCTGTCGCGGTGTCGAGCCGTCCCGGTGCTCTCGCCTCTATTTCCGTCCTAAGCACGGTTCCCTGACAATAAGCCATGGCCGGAATGCGCGGTGAAGAGGCGCGGCTCTGCGCGGTCACCGTTTCAATCGTCACGCGGGAAAAACCGGCCTCCTCCAGCTCGCGGCGAATGAGTGCCGTGTCATGATAACCGTGCGGGGTACGGGCCATGAAGCGCGGCGGATCGTCGGGGAACAGGCGCGCCAGGGCGTTCGTCACGTCATCCGCGAAGTGATTTTCCTCAATGCGATCCCATACATTGAATAAATAATGTCCGCCGGACTTCAATACCCGCTTTGCCTCGCGATAAGCCGACAAGCGGTCATTAAAGAACATCGCGCCGAACTGGCAGAAAACGAGATCGAACACAGCGTTTTCAAAAGGCAATGTCTGGGCATCCACCTGCTGCCATTTTATGCGGCGATCCGACGCCTGTTGCGACGCCGCAAAATCGAGCATCGGCTGGTTGAGGTCGGTTACCACATAGTTTGCCGCGGGCAATAATCGGGGGGCCAATTCGCGCGTGACGGCGCCGGTGCCTGCGGCGATTTCCAGAATATCAATCGGCATCAAGGCCGCCGCCCGACGCGCCAGATCGGCGGCGAATGGCGCAAAAATCAGCGGCACCGTATAGCGGTCGTAATTTTCCGGAATCGAACCCGCAAACACCTTGTCCGCTTCCAACATGGCTTTCACCCCGGGGACATCTGATGACGGGGTGACTTTAGCACATATTCGGGATCTTCGGAATTCACTCGGTCCTGCGGAGCGTCGAAGCATTCGCCTGAACGGACTTGCCGATATCAGCGATATCGCGCGTGAAGGCGATTGTTTCAGGACTTTATTTTATGGGAAGAGAAATGGCGCACCCGAAGAGATTCGAACTCCTGACCCCCAGATTCGTAGTCTGGTGCTCTATCCAGCTGAGCTACGGGTGCGTGCCGTTCCGGTCGTTTCCGGTGGCGTGGCGATCCTCTAAAACGTCCTCATTCCGAATGCAAGCGATTTCGCTTCGAAATTGTCATTTTTCCGCAGCAATTCATGTATCTCATTGATTGTATTTGAAATTCCATAATGATCATTTTCCACGGGCCAGATACCATGTCCGTTTGGGCATGCACAATGATTGCGCGAACCGGCTGCAAAGCAGGTTTTTCAGGCGGTTCTGGCCGCCTGTACGGAGGCGGCGCGGTCGGCTATCTCGATGCGGAACTGCGTGCCGGGACCGGGCTTTTCGACGAGCGCGATCGTGCCTCCATGGGCAAGCACGAGTTCGCGGGCAATGACCAGCCCGAGGCCCGTGCCGCCGGAGCGGGCCGAACCCCTGAAAGCGGAGAACAGGTTCTCCTTGGCCTTGCGCGGCATGCCCGGCCCATTGTCGTCGATGACGATGCTGACGACGCTGCCGGCCCTCTGGGCCGAGATGGAGAGATGCCGAAGCCCGGCATTCGCGGTATCCGATTGCAGGGCCTGAACGGCATTGCGACAGAGATTGTGGATGACCCGGAAAAGCTGCTCGGAATCCGCATCGACCGTGAGATCGGATGGCACGCTGTCCTGAAACTCGATGCCGCTGTCCGGATCGAGCGCCAGAATATCGCGCACATCCCGCACCAGGAGGCTCAACTGCACCATCTTGCGTTTCGGTGCGCCTTCGGTCGCCTGGCCATAAGCAAGCACCTCGCCGGTATAGGCCACGGCGCGGTCGATGGTGCGCAGCAGTTTCGGCGCGAAGCTCCTGACCATCGGATCCTTTGCGTCCACAAGACGGTCCGACATGAGCTGCGCGGAAGACAGGATGTTGCGCATGTCGTGATTGATCTTCGAGACCGCGAGGCCGAGATCCACGAGGTTTTTCTGCTGGCGCAGGGTCTTCTGCAGTTCGGTCTGCATGTCGGCGAGGTGGCGGCCGGCAACCGATAGTTCATCCGTTCCCTCCTCAGGTACGAAAATCCGCTCGGGATTGCCCGGATCCTCGGAGAAGTTCTGCATGCCGAGCGTCAGCCGGCGTATGGGCCGGATCATGATGCGATTGATGGAGATGAAGATCAGGCCTGCGGTGATCAGCGACAAGACGATGGAAATCAGGAAAACGTTGCGGGCATAGGCAAGCATTGCCGCCCGCAGCTTGTTTTCGCCGAGCACCAGTTCGATTATCGTGTCGCTGTCGCCGACGACATCGAAAACGCGAATGACGCGGTTGCCGCCGAACAGCAGGGTGGAAAAGGCGTCCCGCACCGCAGCCACCTGCGAAACGTCGGAAAGATCATATTGCTCATCGACACCCGGCGGCGTTTCCGCCACGGCGAGCAGGCGTGAGGTGCCGTCCTTGCGCAGCGCGATAAGCTTCGCCCCGGTTGCCATCAGCGTGTCGTTCTGCACGCTTCGCGGCAGTTCGGCCTGCAGGCCGTCGATGACAGCGCCGGCTGCCGCAGCCGTGTTCAGGCGGTCGCGCAACCATGAAAGACGCATATTGGCGACGGAAGGCACGAAGATCAGCACTTCGGCGATCATCACGAAGATGACCGTGAGCAGCAGCAGCCGTCCCGAAAGACCGGCGGTCAATCCCGGCATGCAATGCACCGGATCGTCTTGCGTGCGGTCCAAGCTGTCTACGCCTTTAGAAAACACCGGGCCATGATCCTGTATGCGCGCCGCTGCTTGCGTGGAACGGCTCGGTTTATATGCAGCGATGATAATAGGACCTAATGGATATTTTTCCAATGCGCTGCAAAATAAAGGTTTTCATTGCCGGAAAAACAAACGCCGCCCGGCAGGGGCGGCGTTCGAAAATAAGCCGGTTTGAAGCGGACCGCTGGTCGTCTAGAACTCCTGCCAGTCGCCATGTGCGGGTGCCGCCGCCGGCTGGGCATTGAGCGCGCGGCTGACGCTGTTCATCAATTTGCGGGCCGGAGAGGCCACCGCCTGCGTCCTGCCGGAGACCGCCACCGGTCCGGCGGAGACCGTCATCGGCCTCGCGGGCTGCTCGATGCGGGGGCTGCGCTGCGCATTCTCCGCGCCAACGTTGAAGCGCGCCACGAGCGTCACGAGATGGTCGGCCTCGCTGCTCAGCTTATGGGTTGCAGCCGAGGTTTCCTCCACCATTGCTGCGTTGCGCTGCGTTACCTGGTCCATCTGGTTGATGGCGGTATTCACCTCATGCAGACCGGTGGACTGCTCCCTGGCGGCCGTGGCAATCGAATGGATGTGCTCGTTGATTGCCAGAACGCGGGTCTCGATCTCGCTCAGTGCGCCGCCGGTTCTCTGCACCAGCGATACGCCACGCCCGACCTCTTCGCCGGATTTTGTGATCAGCGCCTTGATGTCCTTCGCTGCCGTTGCGGATCGTTGCGCAAGTTCTCGCACTTCCTGAGCGACGACGGCAAAGCCCTTGCCCGCTTCACCCGCACGGGCGGCTTCCACGCCGGCATTCAGCGCCAGCAGGTTGGTCTGGAAGGCGATTTCGTCGATGACGTTGATGATCTGGCTGATTTCGCGCGAGGCATGCTCGATGCGATCCATGGCGGACACGGCGTCGCGCACGACATTGGCGGACTCTTCCGTCTTCTGCTTCGTTTCGGCAACCATGGCGCTGGCTTCCTGCGCACGGTCGGTCGAATTGCGGACGACGGCGGTAATCTCATCCAGAGCGGCGGAGGTTTCCTCCAGCGCCGCCGCCTGCTGTTCGGTCCGCTTCGACAGGTCGTCGGCCGCCGAGCGCAATTCGTTCGCGTTGCCGCTGATGCCCTCCGTGCTGCCGCGCACTTCGCGCATCGTCTCGCGCAGCTTGGTCAGCGTCTGGTTGACGTTCGCCTGGAGTTCAGCAAATACGCCCCGGAACTCGCCATCCATTCTCTCCGTCAGATCGCCCCGCGCAAGGCCTTCGATGACGCGGCTGGTCTCGGATACGCCATTATGGACACCGGTGAGGAGCGAATTGATCGTCGCGGCGAAACGATTGAGGTTGTCGTCGCCATAGTCCTTGTTGATGCGGCGGCTGAAATCGCCCTGGGCCGCAGCGTCGACGACGATGGCCATGCCGGCCTGCAGATCGTCGCTCTTGGCGCGCATGGCGGCTTCCTGCGCATTCATGCGGCGCACTTCGCTGCCGTTTTTCTTAAAGACCTCGACGGCCGCAGCCATTTCGCCGATTTCGTCGTTGCGGCCGAGATAGGGGACGTCCGCGTCGAGATTTCCATCGGCCACGGCATTCATCACCTGCGAAACCCTGCGGATGGGTGCGCTAAGCTGCTGCGTTCCGATGTAGAGACCGAAGGCGGCTCCCGCGCCGACACCGGCAACCGTCACCGCGACGATCACCCAGAATATCGCGGTGCTGAAAGAATCTACTCCTGCCTTCACGACTTCGAGTTCGGCGAGGTCGTTTTTCACGACGCTGTCGATCTCCGCCTGATAGGCTTTGCGGTTGGCGCGGTTCGCCTCGTTATTGCCCTGCTGGCTGGCCGCCTGCGGCCCGTTTTCCTTCGCCAGCCGCACGGTTTCCAGACGGAAAGTGCGGAATTCCTTGGACCGGCCGACAAGCTTGTCGAAACTCGCCTGTTGTTCCGCCGGCACGAGCGGCGCCCAGCTGGCAATGAGCTTTTCCATGGCGTCGAGGTTTTTGACCATGCCGTCGGCAAAGGGGGTGGCTGCCGCCACATCGGCTGCCGCATAGACACCGCGTGCCTCCATGACGACTGCCGTTACCAGACGGTTGAGCGCCTCGCCCTTATAGGCCCTTTCGGCGGTTCCCTCGAAATGATGCGACCGAACCCAGAATTCGTTGATCGCATAGATGGACAACCCGCCAATGGTACAGGCGACAAGGCTCATCAGCCCGACAAGTAGATTGATACAACCGCGAATTCTCAACTTCGTTCCCCCAACAAAAACCAGCCGCGCGATGAAAATGGGAAGCTGGCATAACTTTTTCGCGTCACAAGATTTATCAACGCTGTGTTAAGAAAGAATTTCGGATTTTATCGATTGCGCGCCGGAATCGGCCTCTATCGGCGGTCGGCGAAGGAGATGGCGGTGCGTTTTCCGCAAAAGGTGAAGCGCGAAAACCCCTTCGGCAATTGACTTTGCTCGGCCTATGCCCTTATAAGCCGCGCACGCTCGGCCATTGAAAGCTCGCCCAGGCGGGGTTAGCCGTGCAAAAAACGAAACGCTCTTGCAAATTATTGCAAATTCAAGAAGGGCCGCACACCGCGGTATTAAATAAATGTCGAAGCGTACTTACCAACCGTCCAAGCTTGTCCGCAAGCGTCGCCATGGCTTCCGCGCCCGTATGGCTACCGCCGGCGGCCGCAAGGTTCTCGCAGCCCGCCGTGCGCGCGGCCGCGCTCGTCTTTCGGCTTAATTGCCGCCTCTGTGACCCGGTGAAAGTCGCGGGCACATGAGTAAGACAGGAAAACTGCCCGGCCGGCTTAAAAACCGGTCGGATTTCCTTGCCGTTCAGGCAGGAGAAAAACGGCGGGGAGGCACCTTTCTTCTGGAAGTGCTTGACCGGAAAGCCCCGGAAACCGAGCCTCGCGTCGGTTTTACCGTAACGAAAAGACAAGGCAACGCGGTAGAGCGAAATCGCATGCGCCGCCGTCTCAAGGAAGCCGTCAGGCTTTCTGCCGGATTCGCAATGAAGCCCGGTCATGACTATGTGATTGTCGCCCGCAGGGACGTGCTCGATACGGCCTTCCCGAAACTTCAGTCTCTCCTTAACGAGCGAATTGAAGGAACGGCGAAACCGAAACGGTCCCAGGAGACCCGCTCCAGGAAAGAATGATGGAAAAGAACCGTAATTACTTCATCGCGATAGCCCTTTCGGTTGTCATCGTCCTCGCCTGGCAATTCCTTTACATGAATCCGCGTATCGAGCAGCAGCGCCGCGCCGAAGAGGCCCGCCAGGCGCAGCAGCAGACGACGCAGCAACAGCAGCCGGCGCCGGGCGCCGCACCAGGTGCTGCCGTTGACGGCGCACCGCCCGCCTCCTCACCGCAGACTGCCGCCACGGCGACCCGCGAAGAGTCGATTGCAAGAACCCAGCGCGTGGCCATCGAGACCAACGCCATCGCCGGCTCGATCAACCTTACCGGCGCCCGCTTCGATGACATCCGGCTCAAGGACTACCATGAGACCGTCGATGACTCGAGCCCGATCATCACGCTGTTCTCGCCCTCCGACACCAAGGACGGCTACTTCACCGAACTCGGTTACGTTGCAGCACAGGAAGTCGGCGGCGTTCCCGGCCCGACCACCGTGTGGACGCTGGCAAGCGGCGAAAAGCTGACGGAAACCACCCCGGTCACCCTCACCTACACCAATTCCAAGGGCGTGATTTTCTCCCGTACGGTTTCGATCGACGAGCATTACATGATCTCGGTCGCCGACAAGGTGGAGAACCCCGGACAGGCAGCGATCTCCTTCGCCACCTATGGCCGCGTGACGCGCAACAACAAGCCCGCAGTTCCCCCGGTCTTCGTCATCCATGAAGGTTTCCTCGGCGTTTCGGGCAAAGACGGCAGCCTGACGGAAGAAAAATACAAGGACGTCGAAGAAGCACCGGTAACGGTTGCCAAGGCGACCGGTGGCTGGCTCGGCATCACCGACAAATATTGGGCCGCGGCCATCGTTCCGCCACAGACGACGCCGTTCGAAACCCGTTATTCGCACATCACCGGCAATCAGCCGAGCTATCAGGCCGATTTCAAGAGCGACCCGCTGACGGTCGAGCCCGGCCAGTCGATCGAGCTGAAGAGCCTCGTTTTCGCCGGCGCCAAGGAAGTGCCGCTGGTCGACCGTTACGAGACGACCTACGCCATTCCGAAGTTCGACCTTCTGATCGACTGGGGCTGGTTCTACTTCATCACCAAGCCGATGTTCAAACTGATGGATTTCTTCTTCCGTTATTTTGGCAATTTCGGCGTGGCGATCCTGCTCACCACCATCGTCGTCAAGGCTCTCTTCTTCCCGCTCGCCAGCAAGCAATATGCTTCCATGGCGAACATGAAGCGCGTGCAGCCGAAGATGGAAGAACTGAAGGCCAAGCATGGCGATGACCGCATGGCCATGCAGCAGGCGATGATGCAGCTCTACAAGGAAGAGAAGATCAATCCTGTTGCCGGCTGCTGGCCGATGCTTTTGCAGATCCCGGTCTTCTTCGCGCTCTACAAGGTCATCTACGTCACCATCGAAATGCGGCATGCGCCGTTCTTCGGCTGGATTCACGACCTTTCCGCGCCGGATCCGACGTCGCTGTTCAATCTCTTCGGCCTTCTGCCTTATGATGTGCCGCACTTCCTGATGATCGGTGTCTGGCCGCTTGTCATGGGCATCACCATGTTCCTGCAGATGCGCATGAACCCGACGCCGCCCGATCCGACGCAGGCGATGATCTTCAACTGGATGCCGCTGATCTTCACCTTCATGCTGGCCTCCTTCCCGGCCGGTCTGGTCATCTACTGGGCATGGAACAATACGCTCTCCATCACCCAGCAGGCCGTCATCATGAAGCGCCAGGGCGCCAAGATCGAACTGTTCGATAACATCAAGGGGCTGTTCAAGCGAAAGCCGGTGCAATCGAAATGAGTGAGACCGGCACGGCAATCGAAAAGCCCCTGTTCGGGCGACCCTGGATTTTCATTCGCGGCGTTCCCGCAATGAAATTCCTGCCGCCCGAAGGCCCGCCGGAGATTGCCTTCGCCGGCCGTTCGAATGTCGGCAAGTCCTCGCTCATCAATGCGCTGGTGGGCCACAAAGGGCTTGCCCGCACGTCCAATACGCCCGGACGCACGCAGGAACTGAACTATTTCGTTCCGGATGGTTATTCCGGCGAAGCTGGCGATCTGCCGCCGATGGCGCTGGTCGACATGCCCGGTTACGGTTATGCGCAGGCCCCGAAGGATCAGGTCGATGCCTGGACCAAGCTCGTCTTCGATTATCTGCGCGGCCGTGCGACGCTGAAGCGCGTTTACGTGCTGATCGATTCCCGCCATGGCGTGAAAAAGAACGACGAGGAGGTTCTGACCCTGCTCGACAAGGCGGCCGTTTCCTACCAGATCGTGCTGACGAAGACGGACAAGATCAAGGATGCCGGCGTTCCGCGTCTGATCGGCGAAACGCTGGAGAAAATCCGCAAGCGTCCCGCCGCCTATCCGGAAGTTCTCGCCACATCCTCGGAAAAATCATTCGGGCTGGATAGCCTGCGGGCCGAGATCGTCAGAACGATCTCTCTTTGAGAGACACGCCTCTCAGGCGATGGTGAAAAGCAGAACGGCGGTCCAGAGCATCGCCGTCAACGCCAGAAGGCGCCAGAAGCGAACGGAATGCCAGACCTCCGAAAGCATGGCTGCGAACATGCTGCCACCCCGTAGCGGCTGGCCCCTGAATGGCAGGCCGGAGCGGCTTGGCTCCCGTTCCAGCAGCGCGGCGACGGTCGCGTTTTCGCGATGTTCGGCTTCCGCCAGATTGTCCCGCCAGCGCCTGACCATGGCGGCGAACTGGCGGTCGCGTTTGACGCGCTTGGCAAGCTGCGCCATGCTTTCCGGCGGCAGGGCACCCAGCACATATTCGCCCGCAAGGACTTCATCCCGCAAACCGCTTTGCTTGTCTCTATCGGGTGCCGTCATGTGGTCTCTCGCTCCTCGGTCGTTCAGGTCAGCATCGCTCCCGCGGCGCGCGACATCCCATATCGCCCTGAATTAACCCCTCCCCTTTCCTCTGCAAGGCTGGTCCCATTGGGCCTTTATGTCAATCTCATTACGGGGCCGGGACAGCCAAAAAAAAGAAATTTGACAGCTGCCGACACAATAAGGCCAGGAGGTTATTTCATCCGTCAAAGACTTGCTTTAGAGCGGTGACAGGCTTTCAACGGCCGCAACCACAGACCGAGGTTTTTAGATGACGTCTTCCGAAAGCGAAACTCAGGCGCGGCTGCTCGCACAGGCTCTGCCTTTCATGCAGAAATACGAGAACAAGACCATCGTGGTGAAATATGGCGGCCACGCCATGGGGGATTCCACGCTCGGCAAGGCTTTCGCGGAAGACATCGCCCTTTTGAAGCAATCGGGCATTAACCCCATCGTCGTGCATGGCGGCGGCCCGCAGATCGGCGCGATGCTGACCAAGATGGGCATCGAATCGAAATTCGAGGGCGGCCTGCGCGTCACTGACGCCAAGACGGTCGAGATCGTCGAAATGGTTCTGGCCGGCTCGATCAACAAGGAAATCGTCGCCCTCATCAACCAGACGGGCGAATGGGCCATCGGCCTGTGCGGCAAGGACGGCAACATGGTCTTCGCCGAAAAGGCGAAAAAGACCGTCATCGATCCCGACAGCAATATCGAACGTGTGCTCGATCTCGGCTTCGTCGGCGAAGTCACCGAAGTCGACCGCACCCTGCTCGACCTGCTCGCCAAGTCGGAAATGATCCCGGTCATCGCCCCGGTCGCGCCTGGCCGCGATGGCGCCACCTACAATATCAACGCCGATACCTTCGCCGGCGCGATTGCAGGTGCGCTTCACGCCTCGCGCCTGCTGTTTCTCACCGACGTTCCCGGCGTTCTCGACAAGAACAAGGAACTCATCAAGGAACTCACCGTCTCGCAGGCGCGTGCGCTCATCAAGGACGGCACGATTTCCGGCGGTATGATCCCAAAGGTCGAGACTTGCATCGACGCCATCAAGGCCGGAGTTCAGGGCGTGGTGATCCTCAACGGCAAGACGCCGCATTCCGTCCTTCTGGAAATCTTCACGGAAGGCGCCGGCACGCTCATCGTGCCCTGACAGGCTTCAGGTGGCGGACGGCAAGCCGGTCCGCCACGACAGGCATTCAGCCGAATGCCAAAAGTGACAGCACGCCCACGACAATCAGCAGGCAGCCGGACAGTTCGAGCCGGTTGATCTTCTCCTTGAAGAAAAGCACGGTCGATGCGAAGGCGAAAAGCATCTCCACCTGCGCCAATGCCTTCACCACGGCGGCCTGCTGCAGGGTCATCGCCGTGAACCAGCCGAACGAGGCCGTAGCGCCCACGAAACCGACCGCCAGCGACGGTTTCCATACCTTCGCGATGCGCCGCAACTCTTCCCGCTCGCGCCAGACGATCCACAGGAACATCGAAACCGTCTGCATGACGATGACGACAACGAGGGTAAAGCCCGCCTGCATCATCGCGTCCGGAGCGGGAAGGCTCGGTGCAAGCGCGAGCGACGCCGACCGGTAGGCAACCGATGACAGGCCGAAGAAAGCCCCCGAGGCAAGGCCGATACCCGCTGTCCGGCTGAAGATCGACGTGAAGAAGGAAGCGGGCGTGACTTCCGTGCGCGCCACCGAAATAAGCATGACGCCGGCGACCGAGATGGCGATGGCCGCCAATGTGCCGCCATTGACGCTTTCCCCGATGAAAATAAGCGCAAACAGCGCCGCCTGCGCCGGCTCGGTGCGGGAATAGGCCGTTCCAACCGCAAAATTACGGAAGGAGAACAGGTGCACCAGCAGGAAGGTGGCGGCGATCTGCGCCATGGCGCCGACCGTCGCCCACACGGCGAAGGACATGTTCGGCACCGGCAGAGGGCGGCCGAGCCCGAAATGCAGAAAAGCAAGATAGGCGAGAGCGAAAGGCATGCCGAAAACGAAGCGCACGAAGGTCGCGCCCGTGGTGCCCATCATGCCCTTGAGGTGCTTTTGCAGGGTCGAGCGCAGGTTCTGCAAGAACGCGCTTGCGAAAGTGATGCCTATCCAGAGTTCCATGGCCTTGGCGGTATCATGCACCGGAGGCCCCAGCCAAGCCCGATTTTCTGATCAATCGTCTTCTTTTCGATTTTCTTCGGCCTTCGAAACGGGCATAAAGCAGCCCATGGACACAAAGCCGAAAAACCTGCCCGAAGCCGCCGATTTCGACCATGTTAGCGAATGGGTCTTCGATCTCGACAACACGCTCTATCCGCATCACATCAATCTGTTTTCGCAGATCGACCGTAACATGACGGCCTATGTGGCGGAGCTTCTGAAGCTCGATCCCGACGAGGCCCGGGCGCTGCAGAAGCGCTATTATCATGACCACGGCACGACGCTTCAGGGCCTGATGATCCACTACGGCATCAGCCCGGACGAGTTTCTGGAACGCGCCCATGCCATCGATTATTCGGCGCTGAAGCCGCATCCGGAACTCGGCGAGGCGATCAAGGCTTTGCCGGGCCGCAAATTCATCCTTACCAACGGCAGCGTCAAACATGCGCAGGCGGCGGCCGGTGCGCTCGGAATTCTCGATCATTTCGAGGATATTTTCGATATCGTCGCTGCGGGCTATCTGCCGAAACCGGCCAGCGCGACCTATGAGAAGTTCGCGGCGCTTGCGAAACTCGACACGCAAAAAGCCGCCATGTTCGAGGATTTGCCGCGCAATCTCGCGGCGCCCAAGGCGCTCGGCATGAAGACCGTTCTGCTCGTCCCCGCCAATCTCGAGGGCGTCATCATGGAACGCTGGGAAATCCCAGCGGCCACGGATGCGCATATCGACTACATCACCGACGACCTGACCGGCTTCCTGACGAAAACCATCGCAGGCTGAGCAGCGAACATTACCGAAGCTTCATGCACCTTACGGATGTTTAAGTGGTGAGGCGTGCTGGACGTCATTATCTTCTCTTCAGGGACACCAAAGAAAGGTAATGACGATGACCACACGAAAAATCGCCCTGTCTGCTCTTGGCGCAGCCCTTTTGATCGGCACGGCCGCGACGGCAAGCTTCGCCGCCCCACCCGCTCCGGGCAAAGGCCATGGCGAGCGCATGCCGATCCGCCAGGAAGCGGTCTTCGTTCACCTGCTGAAGGTGGCCGACAGCAACAAGGACGGCAAGATATCCAAGGAGGAATTCGCCGCACGTCAGGACGCGCTCTTCACCGAGATCGACAAGGACAAGGACGGCTCGATCACGCCGAAGGAAATGCGTGAGTATCGTCAGGCGAAGATGGAAGCTTTCCGCGCCGCCAATCCGCGCCCCGAGCGTGAGGATGCCAAAGCCGAAGACGGCAAGGGCCCCGAGGGCAAGCGCGCCGAAAGACATGCCGAGCGCGAACATGGCGGCCGTTTCGGCCATCAGGGCTGGGGCAAGCATGGCGGCAAGGGCGCAGGTTTCGCGCTGATCCGCTGGGCCGATACCGACGAGAACGGTCAGGTCAGCAAGGCCGAATTCACCGCCGCCGGCGAAAAGATGTTCGAACGGCTGGACAAGAACAAGGACGGCGTCATCTCCATCGACGACATGCCGGACCGCCCGTTCCTTTAACCCGCTAAAGAAAAAGCCCGCTCAAAAGCGGGCTTTTTTCTTCAATGCAGGCTGACGGTCTGGAGATCGTCTTCGGCAGCCTTGAAAAACGTACTGGACCGGTTGTCCGTCAGGAGGATCGGCGTACCATCTGCACCGAACAGCGCCCAAAGGTCCAATTGCGGATCGAGATCGGGCGCTTCCGGGAAACAGCGGCTGACGTCTTCCGCGCGGATCTTGCGGATATATCCCACTTCTCCTTCGCCGATATGGGCGAGCTGGGATTGGGTGAGACGCGCATGCGCTTCTTTCAACAGCATATTTCAGCCTCCTTCTTCACGCCGAGCGATTCGTGTCGGATTCCGGCGTTCACGTTCTACTCTGAGACGGAAATATTAATTTTCTTCACCACGTTTGAAATTTCCGGCCGGACCAGATCGATGGAAAGCAGGCCGTTGCGCAGGCGCGCTTCCCTGACCTGCATGCCATCGGCAAGCACGAACACCCGCTGGAACTGGCGGGCCGCGATGCCGCGATAGAGAAAATCGCGCTTCTCCTGTTCCTGCTGGCGTCCGCGAATGACGAGCTGGTTATCGGCCGTCGTCACATCCAGATCGTCCTGCGAGAAACCGGCAACCGCGATGGTGATGCGCAGGCGTTCCGGCACATCGTCACTGCCCGGCAGGCGCTCGATATTATAGGGAGGATAGCCGTCATTGGCCTTCGCCATGCGCTCCAGCGTTTTTTCCATGGCATCAAAACCCAGCAAAAGCGGGTGGGTGAATGGCGTCATGCGGCTCATGTCTCTTTTGTCCTTGCAACCAAGCGACGTTTCGCGGTCCCGCTTCCGGCAACCTCGCCGGCCAATCGCACCGGCCCCTGCAATATGGGAAGCACAACCGCAATACGCAAGACGCGGCGACGAGCAAAGGGAACACCGGGAATGAGGCTTGACAAGTGAGCACCCGCCGCTCGAAAAAAGCGCTCATCTCAACGGCGGGCAAGACATGGCAGAACGCAGAAAAATCATTATCGACACCGATCCGGGCCAGGACGACGCGGCGGCAATCATGCTCGCCTTCGCAAGCCCGGAGGAAATCGACATTCTCGGATTGTGCGCCGTCGCCGGCAACGTTCCGCTGAAGCTGACCAGCCGCAACATCCGCATTATCAGCGAACTGTGCGGCCGCACCGATATTCCCGTCTATGAGGGCGCCGAGAAGCCGCTGGTGCGCAAGCCCATCACCGCCGAGCACGTTCACGGCAGCACCGGCCTCGATGGCCCGGTTCTCGATGAGCCGACCATGGAAGCGCAAAAGCAGCATGCGGTCGATTTCATCATCGAAACGCTGATGCGGGAACCCGCCGGCACCGTAACGCTCTGCACGCTCGGCGCGCTGACCAATGTGGCGCTGGCGCTCCTGAAGGCGCCGGAAATCGCCGACCGCGTCAAGGAACTGGTGATGATGGGCGGCGGCTTCTTCGAGGGCGGCAACATCACCCCGGCGGCAGAATTCAACATCTATGTCGACCCGCAGGCCGCCGATATCGTCTTCCGCTCCGGCATGCCGATCGTCATGATGCCGCTCGATGTCACCCATCAGTTGCTGACAACCAAGGCTCGGGTCAGCCGCATTCGCGACATTGGCACGCGGCCGGCCATCGCCATGGCGGAAATGCTGGAATTCTTCGAGCGTTTCGATATCGAAAAATACGGCTCGGACGGCGGCCCGCTGCATGATCCGACCGTCATTGCCTATCTCGTCAAACCCGAACTGTTTCAGGGTCGCGAGTGCAATGTCGAAATCGAGGTCCATTCGGAACTCACCATGGGCATGACCGTGGTGGACTGGTGGAATGTTACCGAACGACCCGCCAATGCCCGCGTGATGCGCAATGTGGATGCCGACGGCTTCTTCGAGTTGCTGACGGAACGTTTCGCCCGTCTCTGATGGAAGCGGACATTAAAAAAGGGCCACTGGCGATGCCAGCGGCCCTTTTCATTTGAGACGGAAATGGCGCGTCAGAACTCCGTCCAGTCATCCTGCGCCAGCGCGTTTGCGCCGCTGGTTCTCGGACGGGCGCGGGGTGCGGCCTGGCGGCCCGACGCCTGCGCCGGAGCGGCGGGTGCGCGCATTGCCGCCGCCGTGGCGCGCAGTTGCTGGCTGGAATGGCCGCCGGAAACGGAGAAACCGGCAACGAGCGACTTTAGCGTTTCGGCCTCGCTGTTCAGCGTCACGCTGGCCGCTGTGGTTTCTTCCACCATCGCCGCATTCTGCTGGGTGACCTGATCCATCTGCGTGACGGCGGAGTTGATTTCCTTCAGGCCCACCGCCTGTTCGCTGGCGGAAGCGGAAATCTGCCGTATCAACTGGTTGATCTGCAGAACCTGATCGGCGATTTTTTTCATCGTCTCACCGGCCTTGCCGACCAGCTGGACGCCCTCGTTCACCTGGGTGGCCGAGGTGTTGATGAGACCCTTGATCTCCTTTGCGGCGGTTGCGGACCGCTGCGCCAGTTCGCGCACTTCCTGTGCGACGACGGCAAAGCCCTTGCCGGCATCACCGGCGCGGGCTGCCTCGACGCCCGCATTCAGCGCCAGGAGGTTGGTCTGGAAAGCGATCTCATCGATAACCCCGATGATGCGCGAGATTTCGGCCGAGGATTGCGCGATGCCTTCCATGGAGTTTACGGCCTGCTGCACGACCTCACCCGACTTGCCTGCGTCGTCGCAGGCATGGCTGACGGCTCCGGCCGCCTCTGCTGCGTTTTCCGCGCTGGAATTGACCTGCGCCGTCAGCTCATTGAGGGCGGCGGCGGTTTCTTCCAGGCTTGCGGCCTGCTGTTCCGTGCGGTGCGAAAGATCGCTGGCGGCGCGAGTGATCTCGCCCGTGCCGTTACCGATGCTGACGACGGTTGCATTGACGGTGGAAACGGTTTCCTCGAGGCTCGCAAGCGCCGAGTTGAAGTCCTCGCGCAGCTTCGCATATTCGCCGGGGAACTCGTCCTCGATGCGGTAGGTGAGATTGCCCTGCGAAAGCGCATTGAGGCCTGCACCCAGCACGCCGACAATGTGCTGCTGCATCCGGCTGTTTTCAGTACGCTCGGATTCCGAGCGCTGGCGCGCCGTTTCCGCTTGACCACGCTGGGCCTCGGCTTCGGCCTCCATCTCGCGGATGCCAGCAAGCTTCGCGCGGAAACCTTCAAGCGCAGTAGCCACGGCACCCGTCTCATCCCGGCGTTCCTGTCCGGAAACGGGCACATCGTAGCGACCGTCGCTCAGCGTCCTGACGTCGGACACCAGGGAGGCAAGCGGATTGCGGACGAAATGGCGCACGGCGAAATAAAGCGCGGTGATGACGGCGGCGAGAATGACGATCGCGCCGATGATCATCATGTAGGTCTGTTCCTGAACCGGTGCGTTCAGGGCCTGATGGGGAATATCCACCAGCACCACCCAGGTCGCGTTGAGACCCGGAACGGCGAAGGGATAAACGAGACGATTATAGGGCGCGTCCGTATCGAGGCCGAGATTTTCGATGAGGCCCTGCTTGCCGGACGTAATCGCCGCCTGAACGGTGCTCGCGCCGTCTCCGTCATAGGCTTTCATATTCTGCGCGGGTGTCGGCGGCACCAGCCACTGGCCACCCTGCGAAACGAGCGTTACGCGGCCGGTCTCAAAAGGGTGCAGCGCCTGCAGCTTCTGCGACAGCGAGGCCAGCGAAATATCGACACCCGCCACGCCGATCATCTTGCCGTCCGACATGACCGGATAGGCAAGCGAGGTCATGGTTGTGGGTACTTCCGTGCCCTCTGCGAGATAGGGCTGGGTAATGGCGCCCTTACCGGATTTGGAAGCGAGCGCATACCATTCCGCCGCATAATCATTCTTGAAGGTCGAGAACTGGATGTCGCCCTTCTGGGTCTTCGACCAATAGGGCGCAAACGCACCGTTTTCATTGGTGCCGAGATCGAGCCTGCCCGCAATCTCCTTGCTCTGCCCGTCAAAGAGACCGAGCTGCTCGCAGAACCAGCTTCCGAAAGCGAAGGCATTCTGCTCGACATTGGCCTTGAGGATGTTGACGATGCCGGGGCGATCCATCGATTTCGCCTGATGCGCACGGCCGATGACGCCGGCCATGGAGCGCGCGGCGCTGCCAAGTTCACCGACATCGGCGGCGATTACGTTGGCGATGGCGCGGGCTTCCGTATTGGCCTGATCCATGGTCAGCGCGTGCACGCGCTCACTGGTCTGGGAGATGAGGAAAGAATTGGATGCAACGAGAACCGTGGTGATGGCACAGCCGGTTACGAGGATCAGCTTGGTCGCAAGCGACTTCACTTTGAGATTGAACATTTAGGCCCCAATGGAAATCGTCAACCCGAAGGAGCTGACGTCAACGGATGACAATCTCCGTCATGGAGGCCCGTCCGCATGGGACAGTGCGCTGCAGCGCGACGGGGCAAAATTAGAATATGATTGCTAATTAAGCCCTAATATTACTTCGCCGCGCCGTGCATCTTCAATGTTCGTAGTAGTCGGAAATGATTTTCCAGGCATCGTCCGCCGTTTCGGCAAAGTGCAGGAGATTCATATCCTCGGGAGCGATGGTGCCGAAATCCGCCAAAAACTCAAAATTGACGACGGATCGCCAAAACTTTTCTCCAAAAAGAATGAGAGGGATCGGGGCCATTCGCTTGGTCTGGATCAGCGTCAAAGCCTCGAAAAGCTCATCCAGCGTACCAAAACCGCCGGGGAAAACCACCACGGCCTTCGCCCGCATCAGGAAGTGCATTTTCCGGATCGCGAAATAGTGGAAATTGAAGCTCAGTTCCGGCGTTACATAAGGGTTGGGCGCTTGTTCGTGCGGCAGGACGATATTGAGGCCGATGGAGGGTCCTCCGGCATCCATGGCGCCTCGGTTACCCGCCTCCATGACGCCGGGACCGCCGCCGGTGACAACCACATATTCCAGGTGACCGGATTTCGCGCCGTAGTCGGTGCAAAGGCGAGCGAATTTGCGCGCTTCGTCGTAATAGACCGAGGATTGCTCCAGATTGCGCTTCTGCGTCTCATTGCGCGCCGCCCAGGCTTCGCCGCCGGGTTCGGGAATGCGGGCGCCGCCGAACATGACGACGGTGGATTTGATGCCGCGCTCGGTCAGCGCCATTTCCGTCTTCAGCAGTTCCAGTTGAAGCCTGACGGGGCGCAATTCCTCGCGGCAGAGGAAATCCATGTCCACATAGGCGAGGCGATAGGACGGGGAATCCGACTGCGGTGTTTTTTGAACGACCTCGGCCTGCTGCTTGTCCACGGCACTGCGCTTCAACGGGTCCCATACCCCGTCCTTGCGCCGCAACTTGCCGTTTTTCAGTCGTGTCATTTCCATGCCTTTCGTCTGACGCGCCAAATCACCCAAATCACATTGACGCCTTTCCAACACTCCCTTAGATCAAATGACCAAAGCCTTCCAGCGGCGCGGGACCATCCGTGACCACGAACACCACGCGACTTTAAGGAATTTTCCATGAGCCTTACGGATCTCACCTCCCTCGAAACCATCATCGAAACCGCCTTCGACAACCGCGATGGTGTGAACGTATCGACGAAGGGCGAGGTTCGCGACGCCGTGGACACATCTCTTCAACTTCTCGATAGCGGCAAGGCACGCGTGGCCGAAAAGCAGGCTGACGGAAACTGGAAGGTGAACCAGTGGCTGAAAAAGGCCGTGCTTCTCTCCTTCCGCCTGAACGACATGGAGATTGTTACCGGCGGACCGGGCGAATCCACCTGGTGGGACAAGGTGCCGTCGAAATTCGAAAACTGGGGCGAAAACCAGTTCCGCGCCGCCGGTTTCCGCGCCGTGCCGAACGCCGTCGTGCGCCGCTCCGCCTATGTCGCCAAGAACGTGGTGCTGATGCCTTCCTTCGTCAATCTCGGCGCCTATGTCGATGAAGGCACGATGGTCGACACTTGGGCAACCGTCGGCTCCTGCGCGCAAATCGGCAAGAATGTGCATCTGTCGGGCGGCGTCGGCATCGGCGGCGTCCTGGAGCCCTTGCAGGCGGGTCCGACGATCATCGAGGACAATTGCTTCATCGGCGCACGTTCGGAAGTCGTGGAAGGCTGCATCGTGCGTGAGGGCGCGGTTCTCGGCATGGGCGTTTTCATCGGCAAGTCCACCAAGATCGTCGACCGCGCCACCGGCGAGATCACCTATGGCGAAGTGCCGCCCTATTCCGTCGTCGTTGCCGGCACCATGCCGGGCAAGCCTTTCCCGAACGGCGAGCCGGGCCCGAGCCTTTATTGCGCCGTGATCGTCAAGCGCGTCGATGAAAAGACCCGCTCCAAGACCGGCATCAATGAGCTTCTGCGCGACTGATATAAAGCGACTGCCATGACCACGACCGATCCCGTTGCCAATCTCGCCGCTCTCATCCGTTGCCCTTCGGTGACGCCTGCGGAAGGCGGCGCGCTTTCCCTGCTCGACACCCTGCTTTCACCGCTTGGTTTCCAGGTGGACAGGATGGTGGCGAGCGAGGCGGGAACGCCTGACGTGGAGAACCTTTACGCCCGGCTCGGCACCGAAGGTCCGCATCTGATGTTTGCCGGCCATACGGATGTCGTTCCGGTGGGCGATGAGGCCGCATGGAGCCATCCGCCCTTTGCGGCTGAAATCGCCGGCGGCGAAATGTTCGGTCGCGGTGCAGTGGACATGAAGGGTGGCATCGCCTGTTTCGTTGCCGCCATTGCCCGCCATATCGAAAAACATGGCGAACCGAAGGGCTCCGTTTCCTTCCTGATTACAGGCGATGAGGAAGGCCCGTCGATCAACGGCACCTCCAAGCTGCTGGAATGGGCGGCCGCCAAGGGCGAGACATGGGATGCCTGCGTGGTGGGCGAGCCGACCAATCCCGACCAGCTTGGCGACATGATCAAGATCGGCCGCCGGGGATCGCTTTCCGGCCGCATCACGGTTCATGGCGTGCAGGGCCATGCCGCCTATCCGCATCTCGCCGACAACCCCATTCGCGGTCTGCTGCAACTGACCCATGCGCTGATGCATCCGCCCTTCGATCATGGCACCGACAATTTCCAGCCCTCCAATCTGGAAGTAACGACTGTCGATACCGGCAATGCCGCCACCAATGTGATCCCGGCGCGGGCAACGGCCTCCTTCAACATCCGTTTCAACGATACGTGGACTGCGGAGAGCCTGCGCGCGGAAATCGTCCGCCGCCTCGATGCCGCCGCAGCAGAAGGCGAGCTTCGCCCCGACCGTGCACCGGTGAAGTACGACATCGTCTGGGCGGACCGCCCGGCCCATGTCTTTCTTACCCGGAACAATGCCCTCATCTCGTCGCTTTCCGGCGCGGTGGAAGCCGTAACGGGCAAGGAACCGAAGCTTTCGACCACCGGCGGCACCTCGGATGCGCGTTTCATCAAGGATTATTGCCCGGTGGTGGAATTCGGCCTCGTCGGGCAGACCATGCATATGGTCGATGAGCGTGTGGCGGTTGCCGATCTCGAGACGCTGACGCGCATTTACGAGACCTTTATCGAACGCTGGTTCGCCCATGCCGACGGCGAGTGAAATAAGGCTCTATCTGACGGGCCTGTGGCTTCTGCTGCTCGGCGACCATAATGGCGCTCGTTATCTGGACCTTTCAGAGCGCGGCATGTGGCGGTCCTTCTATTCCGCCCTCTGGTGCCTGCCCGCCATGCTGGTTTCCTGGCTGTGGCTGCGCGCCGCCTTCCTCGCCAGCTATCCGCCCGGCACCGGAACGGGCTTTATCTTCTTCTTTCGTCTGGCAATGGTCGAGGCGATCTGCTGGATCGTGCCGCTACTGTTGATCGGCATGCTGCTGTTTGCCTTCGGCGCACGGGAAAAATTCGCGCCGCTCGTCACCACCATGAACTGGCTGTCGCTGCCCTTTTCCTACGCCTATGCGGTTCTGATCCTGATCGCATTCTTCCTGCCGCCCTTGCAGGGGCTGATCGCCATTCTCTGGCTGGCGCTGCTTCTGTCGCTGGTCTTCGCCTTCTCGCGAATTGTGCGGTTCTTCATCCGCGACCAGTCACTGCTCGTCTCGGCCATCGTCATGACGCTGCTGGTGCCCGGCATGCTTCTGTCAGAAGCGCTGCAGCGTTTTCTCGGCGTTTATCCGGCCTGAGAGCCGGCGTGGGTTTTAGCGGTCAGTCCGCGTCCTCAGCCATATCGGCTTCAGGGTACCTGCGACGCGGCGGAATGACGTCGGGATAATCGACCTGCATGAAATAGAGACCGTCCGGCGGTGCGACCGGGCCGCAGGCCTTGCGATCCCGCGCCTCCAGTGCGGCGCGCACATCCTCGGGCGTCATCGTGCCTTCGCCCGCCAGTTTCAACGTGCCCGCGAAAGAGCGGATCTGGTTATGCAGGAAGCTTTGCGCCGTCGCCCGGATTTCGATGAGATCGCCGGTGCGCGTCACATCCAGCCGGTCGAGCGTGCGCACGGGGCTGTTCGCCTGACAATGCACGGAGCGGAAGGTCGTGAAATCATGCCGGCCGACAAGCATCTGGGCGGCTTCATGCATGCGCTCATGGTCCATGTCCTTCGACACCCACCATGCCCGCTTGTGCTCCAGCGCCAGCCGGGCCTTGCGGCAGATGATGCGGTAAAGGTAGTGCCGACGAAGGGCGGAAAACCGGGCGTCGAAATCCTCGGTCACGGAAGCGGCATCGAGGACGGCCACGGCTTCACCCGCCATGGCGAGATGCGCATTGAGGGCATTGCGAAGCTTGTAGGGCTCCCAGTCTCGGGAAAGATCGACGTGGACGACCTGCCCGACGGCATGCACGCCGGAATCGGTGCGGCCGGCGCCGCGAATGGAGACGCTCTCTCCCGTCAACGAGCGAACCGCAGCCTCCAGCGCACCCTGAACCGAGGGGCCGTTATCCTGTCTCTGCCAGCCATAATAAGGCGTGCCGTCATATTCGACGGTCATGCGGAAACGTGGCATCAGCCGAGCCTCGTTGTGGTCGGAACCGGTGTGCCGCGCACGAAATCGGCCGCCGACATCGGCTTGCCGCCCGCCTTCTGCAGACGGGTGAGCCTCACGGCGCCGCTGCCGCAGGCAATAGTAAGGGCGTCATCCAGCGCCGCGCCCGCTTCTCCCATACCGCTTGCCAGTTCGGAGGCCAGAACTTTCACGCGCTCCGCCTTGCCGCCGATGTCCATTTCCAGCCATGCGCCGGGAAACGGCGACAGGCCGCGAATGTGGTTATGCACGTCCTGCGCCGGCCTCGAAAAATCGATGCGGGTCTCGCCCTTGTCGATCTTCGCGGCATAGAGCACGCCTTCTTCCGCCTGCGTGACAAGCGGCAGGTCACCGGTTTCCAGCTTGTCCATAGCCTGCCGCATCAGCCGCGCGCCGGCCAGCATCAGGCTGTCATGCAATTCTCCGGCGGTCATGTTCTCATCGATCGTGACCTTGGCGGTCAGCGCGACGGGGCCGGTATCGAGCCCCTTTTCCATTTTCATGACCATCATGCCGGTCTCGGCATCGCCGGCCATGATCGCCCGCTGGATGGGGGCAGCGCCGCGCCAGCGCGGCAGCAGCGAGGCGTGGCCGTTATAACAGCCAAGGCGCGTGCCGCTGAGGATCGCTCCCGGCAACAGCAGCCCGTAAGCAACGACGACCGCAACATCGGCATTGAAATCCCGGAACTGCTGTCGGTCTTGCTCTGCCTTGAAGTTCACCGGCGTCAGCACCGGCAGGCCCAACAGTTCGGCGGCCTGATGCACCGGGGACTTCTGCAGATCGAGGCCACGACGGCCGCCGGGACGCGGCGGTTGGGTGTAGACGGCAACGATCTCGTGGCCGGCCTCCACCAGTGCACGCAGGGTGGGAACGGAAAAATCCGGCGTACCCATAAAAATGATGCGAAGAGCCATCGTCGCCCCCTGCCCTGTCGTCCATTCCGGTCCGCAGAGGACGGATCAGATCTTTGCGCGGGCCGCTTTCGTGAATTTCTTGATGACCATGTCGCGCTTCAGCCGCGAAATATGGTCGATGAAGAGAACGCCGTTCAGGTGATCGATCTCGTGCTGCAGGCAGGTGGCGAGCAGGCCGTCCGCCTCGACCGTCTGCTGCTTGCCGTCACGGCCGACATATTGCACCGTGAGCGACGCGGGACGCTCAACCTCGGCGTAATAATCGGGGATGGAGAGGCAGCCTTCTTCATAGGTCGAGACATCGTCCGACACCTTGAGGATTTCCGGATTGATGAAGACGATCGGGGTCTTTTCCTCGCCTTCACGCGCAACGTCGATCACCAGCATGCGGCGCGCCACGCCGATCTGAATGGCGGCGAGGCCGATACCCGGCGCATCATACATGGTTTCCAGCATGTCGTCGGCAAGACGCAGCACCTCGGCATCCACCTTTTCGATGGGCTTCGATTGCTGGCGCAGCACGGGATCGGGCAAAATGATAAGCGGTTTGATGGTCATGGCTTCCCATAACGTATCTCTTGCGCGGAGGAAATAAAAAACACGAGGTTCAATCAGCCTCCGGCATCCGTCCCGCCCGACTCATTTCCGCCGCAGGAATGTTCTTGTTTTGATCTTCCGAATCACAAGAAACCTGCTAGATTTAATCATGAGCATAGATTTCTCCGTTCTCCTCGATCCCGCGTTACGGGCCGGTTCCGTCGACATCAGCTTCGGCGCGCTGCTCGCGGCTCTGGTTTTCGGTCTGGTCACGACCTGGCTGGTGACGGCGAGCCGTGCGAAAAAAGCAGGAGCCGACGGCGAAATCTCCGACCTCCTCAAAACACAGTCCGAACTGCATGGCCGCATCGCCGCCATGGCGGAAACGCTCGGCACCCGCCAGACCGAGATGAGCCAGACGCTGAACCAGCGCCTCGACGGCATGTCGCAACGCCTTGGCGAAACACTGACGGAGCAGACCCGGTCGACGCATGAGAATCTGAGCCGCCTGCAGGAGCGCCTCGCGGTCATCGATGCCGCGCAGGGCAATATTCAGGATCTGGCCAAGGACGTCGTCGGGTTGCAGGCCATCCTTTCCAACAAGCAGACGCGCGGCGCCTTTGGACAGGCCCGCATGGAGACGCTGATTGCCGATGCGCTTCCGGCCGGGGCCTTCCAGTTGCAGCCGACGCTTTCGAACGGTTATCGGCCTGACTGCACCATCAAGATGCCCAACAATGCTCCGCCGCTCGTCATCGACGCCAAGTTTCCGCTGGAGGCATGGAACGCCATCAAGGCGGACGAGACGCCCGAAACCAAACGCGCCGCCGTGCAGCAGTTCCGCCGCGATATGGAGGTGCATATTCGCGATGTCGCCGAGAAGTATCTCATTCGCGGCGAAACCCAGGATACGGCCTTCATTTTCGTGCCGTCCGAATCGATCTTCGCCGATATTCACCAGCACTTCGAATATCTGGTGCAGCGCGCTCACCGCGCCCGCGTCGTCATCGTTTCGCCGTCACTTCTGATGCTGTCGGTACAGGTCATCCAGTCCGTGCTCAAGGATCAGCGCATGCGCGAGCAGGCGCATCTCATTCAGGGTGAAGTGGCATTGCTGATGGACGATGTGCGGCGGCTGGACGACCGGACGCGCAAGCTGCAGGCCCATTTTGGATTGGCGCAAAAGGATATCGACATGATGCTGATCTCCTCCGACAAGGTGCTGGCGCGCGGCCAGAAAATCGAAGGTCTCGATTTTTCACCGACGGAAAAAGAGACGTCGCATGGGGAAATAGAGCAGGCTCGACGCTTTGCCGAGAACAGGGCGGGAACGGCAAAGTTGCGGGTGGTTGACGACGAGTGATCCGCTCGGGCAAAGTCGCCGCCTTGCTTGAATTCTATACGGATACGCCCTCCATGATTACTGTTTTCGGCTCCATCAACATGGACCTCGTCGCCACCGCCAAACGCCTGCCCAAGCCGGGTGAAACCGTGACGGGCGAGACCTTCTCCACGGCCGCTGGCGGCAAGGGAGCCAACCAGGCGCTGGCCGCACGGCGTGCGGGCGCCTCGGTCAAGATGGCAGGGGCTGCGGGCGATGACACCTTTGCCGCGCCGGCGCTGACATTGCTGCGCGACGCCGGCACCGATCTCTCACTCGTGAAGACCACGCCCGGCCCTACCGGTACGGCAGTGATCCTTATCGGCGAAGGCGGGGAAAACATGATCTCGGTCATTCCCGCCGCCAATGGTGAAGTCTCCGCATCCGACGCCGCGAAAGCCCTGGCGGAAATGTCGGCGGGCGATATTTTGATGCTGCAGTTCGAGATACCCGCGCCCGCTATCGAAGCGGCGCTGACGGCTGCGAAGGCAAAGCGCGTCACCACCGTCATCAATACTGCGCCACTGACCGCCGATGGGCCGCGGCTTGCGGGCCTTGCCGATATCGTCATCGCCAATGAAACCGAGTTCGAATTGCTGATCGGAAAGAACGGCCTTTCCGGTTCTGAGCGGGAAACCGAACTGAAAGCCCTGCATGACAGGACCGGCCAGACATTGATCGTGACGCTCGGTGCCGATGGCGTGATCGCCATGCGCAACGGCAAGGTTTTCCGGGCTTCCGGCCTCAAGATCGAACCGGTCGATACGGTCGGTGCGGGCGACACCTTCTGCGGTTATCTCGCCGCGAGCCTCGATCAGGGTATGGATTTCGAAAGGGCGCTGAAGCGAGCCGCCGTCGCAGGCTCACTTGCCTGCACCCGCGCCGGCGCCCAGCCTTCCATTCCGCTTGCCGCGGAAGTGGATGCGGCACTCTGAGGGATCAGCCGCTCAACGACGAATGAAGGTGAGATAGGCCGAGCTGCGGCCTTCTCTTTTCGCCTTGTTCTCATAACGCGTTCCCGGCCAGTTGGCGTAGGGCGTGCGCCAGTCATCAGCACTCGTCGCCGTCCATTCGAAGCCGCCATGGCGGGCGCAATGCTGCAGCGTCCAGTTCACGTAGGTATCGATATCGGAAGCGAAGCAGAACTTTCCGCCGGGTTTCAGCACACGATGGAAACGGGCGAGGTTGACGTCTGAAACGAAACGACGCTTCCAGTGCTTCTTCTTCGGCCACGGGTCAGGATAGAGAAGGTCGATATGATCGATCGATCCCTCGGGCAGCCAGTCCAGCAATTGCGTCGCATCATCGTCGTAAAGGCGGATATTCATCAGCTCGCGTTCACGCACGGCGGCGAGCAGCTTGGCCATGGAATTGACGAAGGGCTCCACGCCGATGAAACCCGTCTCCGGGTTTTCAACCGCGCGGTGGGCGAGATGCTCGCCGCCGCCAAAGCCTATCTCCAGACGGATCGACCGCACATCCGCGGGAAAAAGAGCGGCGAGATTTTGCGGCGGGGCGCTTTCCAGATCGATTTTCAGCAAAGGCAACAGGTTCTCGATTGTATCGACCTGCTGATTGCGCAGGGGCTTGCCCTTGCGTCTGCCAAAAAACGCTTCCGTCGCGCGCGAACGCCGTTCTTCCGTCATCTCATACTCTC
Source organism: Agrobacterium sp. 16-172Ci (assembly GCF_053522725.1). Classification (NCBI taxonomy): domain Bacteria; kingdom Pseudomonadati; phylum Pseudomonadota; class Alphaproteobacteria; order Hyphomicrobiales; family Rhizobiaceae; genus Agrobacterium; species Agrobacterium sp. 16-172Ci. Next base: position 317,231 of record NZ_JBNWBW010000001.1, on the reverse strand, counting down.
AAGAACAAATAGACTTAACCCGCACAGCGCCACATGAGGCACTGTGCGGGTTACAAAATTGGTGACGGTATCTCTCAATCGCCGTCAAATAACAAGCGCGATATCTGGTTGACGCATTTTCCGGACGTAAAACCGCTACGCGATTTTACCGGAAATGCTTCAAGCGCTCAAAGCTTCCTTGAGCGGCTTCACCAGATCGAGCTTCTCCCAGGAGAAGGAGCCGTCACGGCCGGCCTTGCGGCCGAAATGGCCGTAGGAAGACGTCTTGGCGTAGATCGGCTTGTTGAGATCGAGATGACGGCGGATGCCCGACGGCGACAGGTCCATGACCTTGCGGATCGCGGCCTCGACCTGATCTTCGCTGACCTTGCCGGTGCCATGCAGATCGACATAGATCGACAGCGGCTGGGCGATGCCGATTGCGTAGGAAATCTGGATCGTGCAGCGCTCGGCAAGACCGGCAGCCACGACGTTCTTGGCGAGATAACGGGCGGCATAGGCGGCGGAACGGTCGACCTTGGTCGTGTCCTTGCCGGAGAATGCACCGCCGCCATGGGGCGCGGCGCCGCCATAGGTGTCGACGATGATCTTGCGACCCGTCAGGCCGGCGTCACCATCGGGACCGCCGATGACGAACTTGCCGGTCGGGTTGATGTACCACTGGCAATCGTCAGCGATCTTCAGGTCGCCCAGAGCTTCGCGGATATAGGGTTCGACAACGGCGCGAACCTTCTTCGAATCCCAGCTTGCATCGAGATGCTGCGTGGACAGAACGATGGATACGGCTTCCGCCGCCTTGCCGTCGACGTAACGAACCGTGACCTGGCTCTTGGCGTCGGGGCCGAGCTTGGCCGCTTCGCCTTCGCCGCTTTTACGGGCGGTGGCGAGCAGCTGCAGGATACGATGGGAATAATAGATCGGAGCCGGCATGAGGTCCGGCGTTTCCTTGCAGGCGTAACCGAACATGATGCCCTGGTCGCCGGCGCCCTCGTCGCCCTGCTTGTCGGAGGCGTTGTCCACGCCCTGCGCGATATCAGCAGACTGCGGATGCAGGAGAACGTCGATCTTGGCGGTCTTCCAATGGAAACCATCCTGCTCGTAGCCGATGTCGCGGATCGCCTTGCGGGCGGCAGACTTGAACTTCGAGGGGTTGATAACCGGGTGGCCAGCGGCGTCCTTGAGGACCTTGCCGTCCTTGTCCTTCTTCAGAAGCGTATCGGGAACCCGAACCTCACCGGCGATAACGACGCGGTTGGTCGTCGCAAGCGTTTCGCAGGCAATGCGCACGGTCCACGGGTCAACGCCCGTCTTGGACGCTTCACGATAGATGAGATCCACAATTTCATCGGAAATACGATCACAAACCTTGTCCGGATGACCCTCGGCCACGGACTCGCTGGTGAACAGATAATTGGCACGCATGCGGGATTCCCCTCAAAGAACGGTCTTGGAGTTTGTTAGTCATTTCGGCCGTGAAAAACAAGGACACAACCACATAAATATATCTTTATGTGAGAATTCCTTTCCAATCGGGCACAAAAAAACGGTCCTTGCGGACCGTTGAGTGCCCGGCATCCCGTGCCGGAAATTTTCTGCGTCGCGCGGGCTGCGCTTACTCGGCGTCACCTTCGGCGGCGAGCGCCTTGACGAGATCGACGAGACGGCGGCGAACCTTCGGGTCGGCGATCTTCACGAAGGCGCGGTTCAGCTGCAGACCTTCAGCCGAGGACAGAAAGTCGACCACATAGTTGGAGCTCGACGCCTCCGCCATGCCGGGTGTGCCGCCAGCCTGATCGCCGGGTGCATCTTCGAAAAAAAAGGAAACGGGCACATTAAGGATCGCGGAAATATTCTGGAGGCGGCTGGCGCCAACGCGGTTCGTGCCTTTTTCATACTTCTGGATTTGCTGAAAGGTAATTCCGAGACTTTCACCCAGCTTCTCCTGGCTCATTCCGAGCATGGTTCTGCGAAGGCGAATTCGGCTTCCGACATGAATGTCGATGGGGTTAGGCTTTTTCTTATTCTCGGTCATCATGCGGTCCTGACACTCGGAAAGGGTTGATATCTCGCTTCATTACTATTCGAAGAAATGAGTCGGCAATTCGACAGCGTCTAAACTTGTTTTACGACTGACGTATTCACTATGCAATTACAGGGGTTCCCGGTCAATTCTGGCGCCGAGCGAAACTCAAGGCGGGAAATACCGCAACGATCATCAAGATAGAAAAAATCAACCAGAAATACGTCCGATGTATGTCGTAAGTAAATGCGTCGTTTGACCCACCACTCAAAGTGGCGTCAACAATTCCCACCCGGCCGTAATCGAGCCCCGCAATAATGCGGCCATAGGGGTCTATGACGGCGGAAATTCCGGTATTGGCACCGCGAATCACCGGCACGCCCGTCTCAACGGCCCGGACCCTCGCCTGCAGAAAATGCTGATAGGGGCCGGGCGTATCGCCGAACCAGCCATCATTGGTCACATTCAGGATGGCGGCCGAGCCTGCCAACCCCGGCGTCATCTCACCCGGGAAAATGATCTCGTAACAGATGAGAGGATAGAAGGTCTTGCCCGAAGGAAGCGTGAGCGGCGTGCGCGAGGAAGCGGCGGAAAAACCTCCCGGCAGGGCGATGACATTGTCGATGCCGAATTCCCGCAGGATGCCTTCAAAGGGGACATATTCGCCAAAAGGAGTGAGATGCACCTTGTCGGTCGCGCCGATGATCTCGCCCTGGCTGTCGATCGCATAGACCGAATTGTAATAACGCGGCGGGCGGCCTGCCCCCTGATCTTCCATTCTGACGGCGCCGGTGAACAGCACCTGCCCATCTTCCAGCGTTTTGGCGATTTCCGCCAGAGCATCCGGGTTTTGCGTCAGAATGAACGGCACCGAGGTTTCCGGCCAGACGATGATATCAGGGCGCTTTTTCCCTTCGCCGGGCGGCAGAGCCGAGAGCCGCAGGTGCTCGCCAAAAATCTCCGCCCTGTCCGCGTTCAGCATCTTGCGTGACTGATCGATGGAAGGCTGCACGATCCGAACGGTCAGCGCATCTGCGGGCACCTCCGCCGGCGTCTGGAGACGGTAGAAGCCATAACCGAAATGGCCGGCCAGTAGCAGCCCCGCCACGGCGAGACCCGACCACATTCCTTTTTTCGTGCCTATCAGCGCCGGCGAGGCGAAGATGAAAACCGCAAGCGTCGTCACACTGAAAAGACCAAGCAGATGTGCCGACTGCATCATGATCGGGATGGGCATGATGCCGTAACCGATGGCGTTCCAGGGAAAGCCGGTGGCCAGGAAGCTGCGCAGCCATTCCGAAAAGCCGAACGCGGCAGCAAGTGCAGCGATACGGCCGAGGCCCTCCGACCAGAGGAGATTGGCTGCGGCAACCGCAAAACCGTAAAACAACGCCAGAAAAGCGGGAAGACCAAGGATGGCGAGCGGCAGCGCCCAGGCGAATTCATCGGCCTCCAGCAGGAGAGCATTGCCGAGCCACCACAGGCCAGCGACGAAGTAACCAAGCCCGAAACACCAGCCGATGCCGAAGGCCGGCAGGATGCGGCTGAAGAGGCCGCCGCCCGGTTTTCCAGTGCAGCCATCCACGAGCCAGACAAGCAGAGTGAAAGACAAAAACAGCGCTGCAAAAAAGCCGAATGGAGGCAAAGCGAGCGCCCCGACCGCACCTGCAGCAATCGCCATAACTGCGCGGCTCATGCCGCCGGCCAGCATTACCCTGCCTGCAAGACGCTCCATGCCATCTCCGTTTATGCGCGTCCGGAAAAGCCCGCCGCCGACAAGGCCGCGCCACGGAATTTCCCCTCAGACCCGACGTAAAGGAAAAAAGATTCGTAGTCCACAGGAGGCGTGGCGACCGAAGCGCCACTTGTTCTTTTCGACGCCGAACACGGGCATTCATACCTGTCGCATTGATATGTCGAAAGGTGGAAGCGACGGGGAAAAACCCGTCGACCTTCCTTAATCGGCGTTCTGCTGGTGCGTGATAAGGCGAACATCCGGAGCAGGCAGCGCAATCACCTCATTGGCGCCCGCTTCGCCCGGAGCGCGATCATCCTCACCTTCGGAGCCGTGATCGCGGACGATACGAACGCCCTTGATGCGCCTGCTATCCGCATCGAGGATCTGGAACTCGAAACCTGGCACGGCCCTGACCACCTCGCCCTTGGCCGGAATGCGGCCGAGCGCGAAGAAGATGAGACCGCCGAGCGTATCGATTTCCTCCAGATGTTCACGCACATCGAATTCCGGCCCGATCGCCTCGGCAAGTTCGGTGAGTTCTGCGCGAGCATCCGCGACAAGCACATCGGCGGAAAGACGCGAAAACATCGCCTCGTCCTTGTCGTGCTCGTCATCGATGTCACCCACGACCATCTCGACGATATCCTCATGGCTGACGAGACCGTCGGTGCCGCCATACTCATCGATCACCAACGCAAGCTGGGTTCTCTGGGCCTGCATCGTCTTCAAAAGGTCAGAGGCCAGCATGGAGGGCGGTGCGAAAAGAATTTTGCGCACCAACCCGGCAGCAGCTACCGTCTGCTCGAGATCGACACGTGCCAGGTCGAAATTCGGCCGCGGTGAACGCGGCGCCTTCACCTCACCGTAAGCGACGCTTCGCGAACCGGCCCGGCGTTTGTTGCGGGCTTGCTTGGCGACATAGGCCAGCAGATCGCGAATGTGGATCATGCCCTTCGGATTATCCAGCGTCTCGTCATAGACCGGCATGCGCGAACGCCCGGTTTCCTCAAAGAGGATCAGCGCATCGCCGATCGTCATATTCTCATCGAGACCGTCGATGTCCACACGCGGGATCATGATATCTTCGACCCGAATCTCGCGGAAACGCAGGATATTGTTGAGCATCGCCCGTTCTTCGGGCGAAAAGGCCGCACCGATTTCGGTGTCGTCCATCAGCGCGTCGGTCAAATCCTCGCGCAGGCGCTCGCCCTGAGATGGTTTCAGCAACCGTGCGATGCGTGACCAGATGGTCGATTTCGGCTTGGCGTTGTAGTCGTGACGTAAGTGACTACTGCCCTCCTCCGAAGAGGACTGCTCGCCGTTTTCTCTGCCCTCATTGGCAGGTCGTGCAGAATGTTCGTTCATGGCTCCAGACAATATTTAAAGCGGTTCCTGACCCGCGTATGGATCAGATAGGCCAAGCACCGCCAAAATGCGAGTCTCAAGCGACTCCATTTCTTCCGCTTCTTCCTCGTCCATGTGGTCGTAACCGAACAAATGCAGGAACCCATGAACGAGCAGATGGGTCAGATGATCCCCGAAACTCTTCTCAAGTTCAAGGGCCTCGCGTTCAACCGTCTCGCGCGCGATGACGATATCGCCCAGCATGGGGCCCGGCATTCCGCCCGGCTCCAGCGGAAAAGCCGGGAAAGACAGGACATTGGTTGCCTTGTCCTTGTCGCGCCACTCAGCGTTGATTTCGCGAATATTTTCGTCGTCGGTGAAGACCAGCGACAGTTCCACCGGCATTTTCGGGAAGGGTTGGTCCTCTTCCCGCTTCAGGAAATCGACCGCCGCATCCAGCACCCTGGTGGCGAAGGCAGCCAAGTCATCTTCCGAGGACCAGCCTTCGGCCTCGACGCTGATTTGAATATCCAGAGCTGTCATTGCTTTGCGTCAGCTGCCCTTTACGAGGCTTTCATCCGGCACGGCCGTGTGGGATTCGTAAGCCCGGACGATACGCGCCACCATCGGATGACGAACGACATCGACATCCTTGAAGCGCACGACGGACACGCCTTCGACATCGCTGAGGATTTGCAGGGCCTCGACAAGACCGGATTTCACGCCGCGCGGCAAATCCACCTGGCTTGGGTCACCGGTCACGATCATGCGGCCGTTCTCACCAAGGCGGGTGAGGAACATCTTCATCTGCATGGTCGTGGTGTTCTGGGCTTCGTCCAGAATGACGGCGGCGTTGGCAAGGGTACGACCGCGCATGAAGGCCAGCGGCGCGATTTCGATGACGCCCGCCTGAATGGCGCGCTCCACCTTGTCGCCCGGCATCATGTCATAAAGCGCGTCGTAAAGCGGACGCAGATAAGGATCGACCTTTTCCTTCATGTCGCCCGGCAGGAAGCCCAGGCGCTCACCCGCTTCGACGGCGGGGCGCGACAGGATGATGCGGTCAACCGCGCCGCGCTCCAGAAGCTGCGCCGCATGCGCCACGGCAAGATAGGTCTTGCCGGTGCCGGCGGGGCCGACGCCGAAAACCAGTTCGGACTGCTCCAGTGCCCGCATGTAGACATCCTGTGTCGGCGTGCGGGCAGCGATGGTCTTCTTGCGGGTGGAAATCTGTGCCATGGAAATCTTCGCCTTGCGTTCCATCGTCGGCAAGGTCAGCTGGTCGTCCGCGGCCATGGCCATGCGGATCGCGCCTTCGACATCGGAAACCTCGGCGGTTCCGCCTTTGAGCAGCCGTTCATAAAGGAAATCCAGCGCCCGACGAGCCTGATTGGTGGCAACGACATCGCCGGTGATGGCAACGGAATTACCGCGCGGGCGAGCGTCGATATTGAGGCGCTGTTCCAGAAGCTTCAGGTTCTGATCGAACTGACCGAATAGCTCTCCCGCTATCCTGTTATTCTCGAACGTGAGGACGAAGTGATTGGCGTCGGTCGCGGCTTGGCGTGGCTGGCGCGATGAATTTGATACCAATTCGTGTGCGTTCAAGCGGTCAGACTCCTGTCCCAATCAGTGTCGGCTCCTCACTCTAACTCCCTGCCACCTCGGCAAACAAGCTGTTTGGACCCGTTGCGGTGATTCGTACATTAACAATGTCACCGATTTTCAACGTCTTTGCATCAAGATTCACGGATTGCAGCCATGGAGAGCGACCTATCAACTGCTCAGGCATGCGGCCGGGCTTTTCCAGCAGCACATCCATGGTTTTTCCGACCAGCGATTCCGCAAATTCCTTCTGCTGCCGCAGCAACAGGGCCTGCAATCTTTCCAGTCGCTCAGCCTTCACCTCTTCCGCAACCTGATCGATGAGATCGGCTCCCGGCGTGCCGGGGCGGGTGGAATATTTGAACGAGAAGGCCTGCGCATATTTCACCGTCTCGACCATCGCCATCGTATCTTCGAAATCGCGATCCGTCTCACCGGGGAAACCGACAATAAAGTCTCCCGACATGGCAATATCAGGGCGGGCGGCGCGGATTTTTTCGATAAGCTGGATATATTCCTCACCCGTATGGCGACGGTTCATCGCTTTCAGAATGCGGTCCGAACCCGATTGCACCGGCAGATGCAGATAGGGCATCAGGATGCGCAAATCGCGATGCGCGCCGATCAGGCGCTCGTCCATGTCGCGCGGATGGCTGGTGGTGTAGCGAAGCCGTGCAAGGCCGGGAATTTCCGCCAGCCGGTAAAGCAGCTCGGCAAGGCCCCATTTCTCACCCTTCGGGCCTTCGCCCTGCCAGGCATTGACGTTTTGGCCGAGCAGCGTGATCTCGCGCACGCCGGCATCGACGAGCTTCATCGCCTCATCGACGATCTGGCGCACGGGGCGGGAGACTTCCGAACCGCGCGTATAGGGCACGACACAGAAGGTACAGAACTTGTCGCAACCTTCCTGCACCGTCAGAAACGCCGTTACGCCGCGCGTGCGCAGCGTCGCCTTTTCGGCGACAGGCAGGTGCTCGAACTTATCCTCAACCGCATATTCGGTCTCGATGACACGCTCGCCGCCGCGCACCCGCTTCAGGGCGTCCGGCAGGCGATGGTAGGTCTGCGGGCCAATGACGACATCGACGGCGGGCGCACGGCGAAGGATTTCCTCGCCTTCCGCCTGCGCAACGCAGCCGGCAACGCCGATCATGAATTCGCGACCCTGCTCTTCGCGCGATTTTTTCATGTCGCGCAGGCGGCCGAGCGCCGAGTAGACCTTTTCAGCCGCCTTTTCGCGGATATGACAGGTGTTCAGCAGAACCAGATCCGCCTCGCCCATATCCTCCGTCTGAACATAGCCGTCCTTCGCCAGCGCATCGCTCATACGGACGGAATCGTAGACGTTCATCTGACAGCCGTAGGTCTTGATGAAGACCTTTCTGCTGTTCGAACCCTCGCGGGCAATCATGGGTGGGGCGTCGAGGCCAAGCGTTTCCTGGGTCATGGCGGCTATCTAGTGTTTTTCACGGCCAGATTAAACAGAAAAATGCCGGAAAAGCTACGATCTCGCTAATTCCGCCAGCCGCCGCGCAGGCTGAAGGCCAGCATGGAGCGGATGGAGGCGGCGATATCGGTCGCCAGGCGCTTGCGGTTATCCGTGCTGTGAAACGGAACGCTGTCACCGAATGTCACGTCGACATCGATGGCGCCGGCCCTGATGATGCCGAGAAGATGCGGCACGAGCGTGATGCTGCCCGGCCAGGCGGCGATGACGCGATGGTAGCGCCCCATGGCCATGCCCTGCACCCTGGTATAGGCGATGGCGACCGGCTGCACATAAACCAGCTTGCCCGGCACCTGTTCAGCGGCGGTGGAGGCCGCACCGAACAGCGAGGATTTGACGGCAAGCATGCGGTTGCCGTCCGAGGTGGTGCCTTCGGGAAACAGAACGACGATCTCGCCATCGGCCATGCGGCTGGCGATCTCGCTCACCTGCGCGCCGGTGCTGCGTTTCTGCTCACGCTGAACAAAGATGCTTTTCTGCAAGCGGGCAAGCCAGCCGAACACCGGCCAGTCCCGCACTTCCGTCTTGGCGATGAACACGACGTCGGCAATGCTGCCGAGAACGAGGATGTCCTTCCACGAGGCGTGATTGACCGCAAGCATCAGCGGTTTCGCCCGCTCCACATCGCCATGCACATGCACGCGGATGCCGAGAACATGGCAGGCGATGCGATGCCAGAGGCGCGGAATGCGGCGGCGAAGCCGCCAGTCGAAGGCAAGGCCCAACAGTTGCAGCGGCAGCAATATGAGCGTGACGATCAGAAGAACGACCGCGATATAGGCTGTCCGGAGCCACATCATGATTGGAACGCCCGTCTGCTCACCGGCGTCTCAGTGTTCGCCGGGCTTCAACGGCACGCCGTAAAGTTCCAGCCGGTGATCCACGAGCTTGAAGCCGTGTTCCCTGGCGATCTTTTCCTGAAGTGCCTCGATCTCGGCGGAATGAAATTCGATGACCACGCCGTTCTTCAAGTCGATCAGGTGATCGTGATGTTCCTCGGGCACGGTCTCATAGCGCGAACGGCCGTCGCGAAAATCGTGACGCTCGATGATGCCGGCATCCTCGAACAGCTTCACCGTTCTGTAGACGGTGGAAATCGAGATGCGCGGATCCACGGCGGAGGAGCGGCGGTAAAGCTCCTCGACATCGGGATGGTCGGCTGACTCCTGAAGGACGCGGGCGATGACACGGCGTTGATCCGTCATCCGCATGCCGCGTTCGGCGCAAAGCTCCTCCAGCGTTTTCGAAAGGTCTGTCACGTCTTCTGGCCTTTTGAGAATTCCGGTTTGCGGCTTTCGCCGAAAAATGCCTGTCGCAGGGAACTAGCGAAGATCGCGGCGCATGACAAGCGCCGTCGACTTCGTTCCATCCTTTGCGGTGTAATAGGCCTTGCGTTCCGCGACGGTTTTGAAGCCGAGCTTCCTGTAAAGCCCCAGCGCAGAGGCATTATTATTATCCACCTCAAGAAACATGGTTTCGGCGCCGCGCATCATCGCCTCGCGGATGGCCGACTGCATCAGACGCCAGCCGAGACCGGCGCGTGCGAACTTGTCCGCCACGGCAACGGTCAGGATTTCCGCCTCACCCGCCACTTCCCGCGCCAGCACGAAACCACCGAGCGGCTTGCTGAAAAAGGCGTTGGTCTGGCGTGCGACAGCACCGAAAACCGACCCTTGCGTCAGCAGCCCGGAAAACTCCCCGTCGTTCCACGGGCGCGGAAAGCGCAGCGCATGCAACTCCGCCACCGCGGCGCAATCCTCATGCTGCATCGGCACGATCTCGAAATAGGGCTTCCAGGTCAGATAGTCGTCAAACATAACAGGAATCGGGCATCACAGGAATCATTCGCACATGTTGACGAATGCCCTATCAGGCAACGCCCTGACGTGCCAGCGCAAAACCGGTCTGCGGCCGGGCATCCGGCCCGCGCAGATAAAGCGGCGCGGGTTTCGGCTGGCCAGCTGGCTTGCGCGCAGCAGCACGCGCGACCGAGGCAATCGGGAAGTGATCCGGTCCCGAACCCGCCTCCAACCCCGCCAAAAGCGGCGCGGCTGAACCGATAACGGCGCCATCAAAACCGGTGGTAACCGTTTTGGCGTCGTCCAGGGGCAGAAGCGCAGCATCGCTCAGCGGCGATCCATCCGCACCGAATGTCTGGAGATAGGCTTCGCCGCGCTTGGCATCCAGCGCAACGGCCACGGACCGGCCGGGATTTGCAAGCAGATGATGAAGCGCCAGCGTTTCAAGCGTGGTGACGCCCACGGCCTCGACGCCGAGCGACAGGGCAAAGCCGCGCGCGGCGGCGACCCCGACGCGGATACCGGTGAAAGACCCCGGCCCGATGGTCACGGCGATGCGCCCGATGTTCTGGAGCGACAGTTGCGCCCGCTCCAGGGCACCGTCGATCACCGCCATCAACCTTTCGGCATGGCCCTTGCCGATCGTTTCGCATACCTCGCCGAGCACCCTGTCGGAGGCGCTGTCATAAACGCATGCGGAACAATCCACACCTGAGGTGTCGAGTGCGAGAACAATCATGATGGCCTGGCTTGCGCTTTTATACCGCTTCGACTTCGCGCACTTCCGGCACGAAATGGCGAAGCAGATTCTGAACGCCATGCTTCAGCGTGGCGGTGGAGGACGGGCAACCCGAGCAGGCGCCCTTCATGTTCAGGAACACCGTGCCGTCGCGGAAACCGCGGAAGGTGATATCGCCGCCATCCTGCGCCACGGCGGGGCGAACGCGGGTATCCAGCAACTCCTTGATGGTGGCGACGATGGTTTCGTCACCCTCTTCGAAGAATTCGCCTTCCTCATCCGACACTTCAGCCGCAACAGCCGTGCCCATGATCGGGCGGCCAGACATGAAGTGTTCCATGATCGCGCCCAGAATGGCGGGCTTCAAATGCTGCCATTCCGCGCCGTCCTTGGTGACGGTGATGAAATCGAAACCGAAATAAACGCCGGTCACGCCCGGAATGGTGAAGAGGCGCTCTGCCAGCGGCGAAGCCTGCGCCTGCGACGGGTTGAGAAACTCTGCCGTGCCGCTTTCCAGCACCACCTTGCCCGGCAGGAACTTCAGCGTCGTCGGGTTCGGCGTGGCTTCCGTCTGAATGAACATCGTCTGTCTCCTTCGAGGTCGCCGTTCACGCCCCGCAATTTAGAATTCTTCCAAAAAATACGCCCGGCGAAGCTGCACTTCAAGCCCTGACATGATAATTACATTCAAGAAATCGTCAGCCCCTAAATCTTGTCCGGGACCCGGATCAGCAGAGAGCGTCGATTTCCTCATCGGACAAAGTATCCGGCAACACGGTGACGGGAATGGGAAAGGCTGCCCCACGTCCGGCGATGGAGGAAACAAGCGGTCCCGGCCCTTCCTTCGTCGAGCCAGCCGCGAGCACCAGAATGGCTATATCGCGGTCTTCCTCGATCAGCCCGTGAATCTGCTCGGTGGCGCTGCCTTCGCGGATCACCGCTTCCGGCTCGATCCCGATGGTCTCGCGCACCTTCTGGGCGATCTTGGCGAGCGTGGCTTCCGCCTCCTCACGCGCTTCGGCCCGCATGATCTGCTCGACACCCAGCCATTGCTGGAAATCGCCTTCCGGGATCATGTAAAGCAGCACCAGCCCGCCATTGGAGTTCTTGGCACGACGACCGGCATAGTGCACGGCCCTTTCGCATTCCGGTGTGTCATCGATAACAGCGAGAAATTTGCGACGATGCCCTTCCAGACGCGACAGCCGTTTTGAAACCATTCTGCACTCCCTAGGTCCGCCGTGATCCGTAAAACCGCCCGACGGTTCGGGCGGAGATTATATCAAATCACGGCAGGCGCAAACCGCCCGCCGCATTCGCGCAGCAGCGACCTGTCAGCGCAGGAAGCCGATGATGTCGCGTACCTCGTTCATCGTCTTTTCGGCGATGGTGCGTGCCCGCTCGCCGCCCTGTTTGAGGATGGCGTCGATATGGGTCGGGTCATCGAGAAGGCGGCGCATCTCGTTGTTGACGGGGGCCAGAACATTAACCGCAAGCTCGACGAGGGCCGGCTTGAACGCCGAGAACTGCTGTCCGCCGAATTCGGAAAGAACATCCGCCTTGGTCCTGTCGGAGAGAGCAGCATAGATGCCGACGAGGTTTTCGGCCTCGGGACGGCCCTTCAGGCCTTCCACTTCGCTCGGCAGCGCGTCCGGATCGGTCTTTGCCTTCTTGATCTTCTTCGAGATCGCATCGACATCGTCCATCAGGTTGATGCGCGAAAGATCGGAAGGGTCGGACTTCGACATTTTCTTGGTGCCGTCCTTGAGCGACATCACGCGCGGTGCCGGACCGCCGATCAGCGGCTCCACCATCGGGAAATAGGCGTGCACCGGCTCATCGCCCACGGTGATATCGAGCCCGAGACCCGCCTTGCGGATATGATCGCCGAAATCGATATTGAATTTCTGGGCAATATCGCGGGCAAGTTCCAGATGCTGCTTCTGGTCGTCACCAACGGGAACGTGGGTGGCGCGATAGACGAGAATGTCGGCAGCCATCAGGCTCGGATAGGCGAGCAGACCCAGCGACACCTGTTCGGCATTCTTGCCGGACTTGTCCTTGAACTGCGTCATGCGCTCCATCCAGCCGATGCGCGCCACGCAGTTGAACACCCATGCGAGTTCCGCATGCTGCGGCACGGCCGACTGGTTGAAGACGATATGTTTTACAGGGTCGATGCCCGAGGCGATGAAGGCGGCCGCAATCGAGCGGGTCTGCGCCTTCAGGTCCGCATGAACGAGCTGGGCGGTGATGGCATGCATATCGACGACGCAATAGATGCAGTCGTTATCTTCCTGCAGCGCCACGAATTTGCGGATGGCGCCGAGATAATTACCGAGATGCAGATTGCCGGTCGGCTGGACGCCCGAGAAAACCAGCGGCTTGAATGCGTTCATTGTCGTCCTCGAAAAGGCTTGTGGAGGGCCCCGCCCCATGGTTGGAATTGCACGCGCGCTTATGCACCCGCAGCCCCTCGCAATCAAGCGCTTTCAAGGGCTATCCAAGGCGCGGCTGAAGGAGGTCCCAGCGATTTCCGTAAGGGTCGGCAAAGACCGCGACGGAACCATAAACCTCGTGGCGCGGTTCTTCCAGAAAGCGCACGCCGCGGGCGAGCATGGTCTCGTAATCGCGCTGGAAATTATCGGTGTGCAGGAAAAATCCGACCCGGCCGCCGGTCTGGTTGCCGATCGCAAGGCGCTGCTCTTCGCCATCGGCCTCGGCAAGCAGCAGGCCCCCGCCATCGGTTCCTTGCGGCTTCACCACCAGCCACCGCTTGCCGTCGCCAAGCGGCTGATCGGACAGGCATTCGAACCCGAGAATGTCGCAATAAAATGCCTTCGCCCGATCGTAATCGTCCACGACAAGCGTGACGAGCGCGATGCGGCGGTTCTCGGCAAAGGACATCAGCCCGCCTCCGTTTCGACGTTCTTTTTGCCGCGCTTGCGGATAGCTCGCTTGACCATGCCGATATCGGCACCGCCGGAAACGAAAGCGAGCACGAAATAAACCAGCATGGCCGCAAAGACGAGAGCCATGATGGTGCCAGCCCGCACGAAAATGGACGAAGCGGAAGACAGTTCGAAAGTCAGCCAGGTCAACGCGTAGTGCACGAAACCAGCCATCAACGCCGCAGCCAGCAGCAAACGCGGAATGCGGGTGAGCAGCGGAATATCCACATGCCAGTGCCCGCGCCACAAAAGCATGCCGAACAGCAGGGCGGCATTCACCCAGCCGGCGGTGATTTCGGCAATGGCGATGCCCGGGCCGCCAAGACGCGGGAAAAGCGTCAGTGCCAGCGAGACATTCACGACAACGGAAATCGCCGCGAAGATCATCGGTGTGCGCGTATCCTCGCGGGCGAAGAAGCCCGGAATGAAGGCCTTGATCAGCACAAAAGCCGGCAGACCAAGACCATAGATACCAAGGATTTGCGCGACGGTGACAGTGGCTGAAGGCGAGAAATTGCCGCGCTCGTAAAGAAAACGAACGATAGGCTCCGCCATGACGAGAAGTGCTGCGGCAGCCGGCAATGTCAGGAACAGTACGAATTCGACCGAGCGGTTCTGCAGGCTTCCGGCCTCCACCATATGCCCGCCGCGCAACGCCCGCGCCAATTCCGGCAGAAGCACGGTGGCCACCGCGATGCCGACGACGCCGAGCGGCAGCTGGTAGATTCGGTCGGCATAGGCAAGCGACGAGATCACGCCCTCGCCGGCAGAGGCGATATTGGTGTTGATCAGCAGATTGATCTGGGTGATGCCGCCGGTAATCGCTGCCGGCAGCGCAAGAACCAGGAGGCGCTGCACATTCTTCGTCAGCCGCGGCCTGCGAAAGCCGATCCGCATGCCGGCATTGCGCACGGCGATCCAGACAATGGCGAGCTGCACCAGACCCGCCGCCATCACACCCCAGGAGAGCGCATAACCTACCTGAAGCGGATCGTAGTTCTTCCACCATGCCAAAGCGAGCACGCCGATGAGGATGATGTTGAGAAAAACAGGAGCAATTGCGGCTGCGAAATAACGATGCAGCGAGTTCAACATGCCGCCCATCATTGCCGCCAGAGACATGCAGGCGAGATAGGGGAACATGATGGTGGCGAGATGGACGGTGTTGTCGAATTTCACCGGGTCTTCCAGAAAGCCCGGCGCGATCACCGTGCGCACGATGAACGGCATCGACAGTTCCATCAGGATCGTCAGGGCCAGAAGCACGGTGAACAGGACGCCGAAGACTTCCTCGGAAAAGCGCCTCGCGCCTTCCATGCCGTTCGCCTCGATTTCCTTGGCGAATAGCGGAACGAAGGCCGAGTTGAAAGCGCCTTCAGCAAACAGCCGCCGGAAGGTATTGGGGAAACGGAAAGCAGCATTGAAGGCATCCGCCACCGGGCCGGTGCCGACGGCGGCGGCCATCAGGGTTTCGCGCAGGAAGCCGAAGATGCGGCTGCCGAGCGTGGCTGTGCCGACTGTGGCGAACTTGCCGATCAGGCTCATAATCTCAAGCCTTTGCCGTTCGCGCGGCCGGCAGGGCCGCCACGTCTGGATGGGCGATGATGCCGTTCGGCATACGGTCTCGCAATTCGTCTTCCTGCTCGCTCATCACCGCCTTCAGGCGCGTGGCGATGCTGGCCTGCCGGTTGTCATTCGTCACCTTCTGGCCGAAGAGGTCCGTCACATAGAATGTATCGATGACCTTTTCGCCGAAGGTGGTGATGCGGGCGGAGTGAATATCGAGCGACAGATCCGCGATAACGGCCGTCATATCCGCCAGAAGCCCCGGCCGGTCGAGGCATTCCACTTCGATAACGGTGAACTTGTTCGAAAGCCCGTTTGAGATGATGACCGAGGGCGGAATGGTGAAGGCGCTCTTCTTCTTGCGGCTCTTGGTGCGCGTGGCGATCATTTCCGGCAGGCGCTGCTTGCCGGAGAGAACCTCCTCGATGAGCTTGCCGACATTGTTGCCGCGCCGCGTCTCGTCCTCATCGATCGGAAATTCGCGGTTGATGAGGATCGTATCGAGCGCCCGCCCATCGGACGTCGTGAAGATCTGCGCATCGGCGATATTGGCGCCGGCGGCAGCACAGGCGCCGGTGATGATGGACAGCAGACGCGGATGGTCGGGCGCCAGCACGGTGATTTCGGTGATGGCGTGGAAGGAATGGGTGCGCACCATGGTCGACAGCGCTTTTTCCTGCTTGTCGGCCTCACGGATGAAGCGGGTATGGCGCACCTGGTCTTCGAGCGCCACCGTCAGCAGATAGGGCTCGTAGTGCAGCTTGGTATATTTACGCCGCGCCTTCTGGCCCCAGTCGTCGAGGGCGTCGTAGAGCGCCTGCCGGGCGATCTGAGCGCGCTCCTTGCGGGAGACTTCCGAGAAGCCGCCCGACAGCAGCAGTTCGGTCTCGTAATAAAGCGAACGCAGCAGCTGCCCCTTCCAGCCGTTCCAAACGCCGGGACCGACGGCGCGGATATCGCAGACCGTCAAGATGAGCAGCATCTTCAGCCGCTCCATGGACTGCACCTTATCGGCGAAATCGGTGATGGTCTTGCGGTCATGCAGATCGCGCGTTTGGGCGACCATGGACATCAAAAGATGCTGCTCGATCAGCCAGACCACCGTTTCGGTCTGCTTGCCGGTGAGGCGAAAACGCTGGCAGAGCTTGCGGGCCACACGCGCGCCGGCAATCGAGTGGTCTTCCTGCCGGCCCTTTGCCACATCATGCAACAGAACGGCGACATAGAGCGCCTCACGTTCCTCGACGCTCGGCATCAGCTGGTTGGCGAGCGGGTGGGCATCGACAGCCGTTCCCTTGTCCACTTCCGAAAGCACGCCGACAGAGCGGATCAGATGCTCATCCACCGTATAGTGGTGATACATGTTGAACTGCATCATCGCGACGATCTTGCCGAATTCGGGGATGAACTTGCCGAGCACGCCTGCCTCGTTCATGCGGCGCAGGGTCAGCGCCGGATCGCGCCGGGACGTCAGGATCGACAGGAAGAGCCGGTTTGCCTCTTCGTTTTCCCGCAGCTCGTCATTGATGAGCGACAGCGAACGCGTGACGACACGCAGCGCATCGGGATGCAGTTCGAGATTGTTGATATCGGCAATGTGGAACAGCCGGATCAGATTGACCGGGTCGTTCTTGAAGACATCTGGCTTGGCAAGCGCGATGCGCCCCCGATCCTCGACGAATTCCACCGAGCCGGGAATCTTGCGCACACGGTGGGCGAAGCGGCTGAGAACGCCGGAAAGACCCGGCACATCCTTCGCCTGCCGGTCTTCCAGTGCGGCGCAGACGATGCGCGTCAGATCGCCGACATCCTTCGCCACGAGAAAATAGTGCTTCATGAAACGCTCGACGGCGGAAAGGCCGGGGCGCGGCTGATAATTCAGGGCATCAGCAATCTCACGCTGGATGTCGAAGGAAAGGCGCTCTTCCGCCTTGCCGGTGATGAAATGCATCTGGCAACGCACAGCCCAGAGAAAATCATCGGCCTTTTCGAACAGCCTGAGTTCAGGCCGCGACAGGACGCCGAGCTTGACCAGATCGGCCGTGTCGCGGACGTGATAATAATATTTGGCGATCCAGAACAGCGTGTGCAGGTCGCGCAACCCGCCCTTGCCTTCCTTGACGTTCGGCTCCACCAGATAACGCGTATCGCCAGCCTTGCGGTGGCGCTGGTCGCGCTCGGCGAGCTTGGCGGCGATGAATTCCGGGCCGGTTCCGGTGACGACTTCTGACTCGAAGCGCTTTTCGAGATCGTCGGTTAGGGATTTCTTGCCGCAGATCGCCCGCACTTCCAAAATAGCGGTGCGGATCGTCATGTCGGATTTGGAGAGGCGGATGCATTCATCCACCGTGCGGGTGGCGTGGCCGACCTTGAAGCCGAGATCCCAGAGGAGATAGAGCACGAACTCCACGGCCTTGTGCATGTCAGGTGTGTTCTTGGTGGGAAGCAAGAACAGGAGGTCGATATCCGATCCCGGCGCCAGTGTGCCGCGTCCATAACCGCCAACCGCGGCGACCGCGATCTGCGGCGCATCTTTCGGATAGACGTATTGGCAGGCGAGATCATAGAGCGTTTCGATCAGCCGATCCTGGAGCCAGGAGATGCGCCGGGCGCAGTCAATGCCGCTGCCATCGGCTTTCAGTAGTTCTCTGGCCTTTTCCCGGCCTTCCGTACTGGCCTTGCGGAAGATCGGCAGTAGATCGGACTTGATATCGGCGATGCGTTTGCCGTCTTCCTTGAAGATGATGTCACAGTCGCGCTTCAGCGCCGATACATCGAGAATGTCGGAAAAATCCAGGTCCTTGATGGCCATCTATGCCGGTATCCATGTCCTGTGGGAGATCCCACCACTTGCGATGGGAGTGTCCTATAGCGAGTTTTAAAGGCGATGGACAGGCAGTCTATCCTCTTAAGCCTTGCCAAGTTCTTTCTTCAACGTATAGAGCGCGTCCAATGCCTCACGCGGCGTCATTTCGTCGGGGTTGAAGCCTTTCAGAGCTTCCTCCAGCTTCGATGGTCCGGCCTTGCGGGTTTCCTCGCGGCGAACCGCGATCTGGAACAGCGGCAGATCGTCGATCAACTGGCTCGCCGGGTTCTTGCGGTCGGCATCTTCAAGCTTCGTCAGCACTTCGCGGGCGCGCTCCACCACCGAGGCAGGCAGGCCCGCAAGCCGGGCCACCTGAATCCCATAGGAACGATCCGCAGCACCCGGTCCGACCTCGTGCAGGAAGATGACGTCACCTTCCCACTCCTTCACCCGCATCGTGGCATTGGAAAGGCGGCCGAGCTTTTCCGACAGCACGGTCAATTCGTGGAAGTGGGTAGCGAAGAGACCACGGCAACGATTGACCTCATGCAGATGCTCCACCGCCGCCCAGGCGATGGAAAGACCGTCAAAAGTTGCGGTGCCCCGGCCGATCTCGTCCAGAATGACCAGCGAGCGATCCGTCGCCTGATTGAGAATGGCGGCCGTTTCCACCATTTCCACCATGAAGGTCGATCGGCCGCGCGCCAGATCGTCCGATGCGCCGACACGGGAAAACAACCGATCGACGACACCGATATGGGCGGCTTCCGCCGGAACGAAGGAACCGATCTGCGCGAGGATGGCGATCAGCGCATTCTGGCGCAGGAAGGTGGATTTACCGCCCATATTCGGGCCGGTGAGCAGCCATATCGCGCCGTTCTTACCACCGTTGACGGCTGACAGATCGCAATTATTGGCGATGAAGGGTCCGGCAGACTGCCGCCGCAACGCCTGCTCCACCACCGGGTGCCGCCCGCCCTTGATCGCAAAGGTCATGGAGGCATCAACAATCGGGCGGCAATAGGCCTGTTCGGTCGCGAGATAAGCAAGGCTAGAGGCGACATCGATCACGGCGAGCGCCAGTGCGCCGGCCTTGATCGCTTCCGCCTGCTGTACCACAGCCCTGACCATGCGTTCGAAGGCTTCCAGTTCCATGGTCAAAGCCTGCGCAGCGGCATTGGCGATGCGGCTTTCGAGATCGGCAAGCTCGGTTGTGGTGAAGCGCATGGCGCCTGCCATGGTCTGGCGGTGGATGAAACGGGCCTTAGCCTCGTCCGTCGCTATCATTACATCGGCATTGCCGGCCGTGACCTCGATAAAATAACCCAGCACATTGTTGTGCTTGATCTTGAGCGACTTGATGCCGGTCTCATCGGCATATTTCAGTTGCAGCCCGGCAATCACCCGGCGCGACTGGTCGCGAAGCGCCCGCACCTCGTCGAGTTCGGGATTGGCGCCTTCACGCAGGAAACCGCCATCACGCTTCAGAAGCGGGAGATCGTCGGCAAGCATCGAGCCGAGCATGGCTTCGAGACCGCCGGGCAGGGCTTTTAAATCGGCGAGCGCCGCCGCCAGCTCGTCCGGCAACAATCCCTGATCGAGAATGGCGGCAATCCTCTCGGCAGAAGCCAGCCCCTGCCTGATGGCGCCGAGATCGCGCGGGCCGCCGCGCTCCAGCGCAAGACGGGAGAGCGCACGCGGCATATCCGCAACCTGTTTCAGCGCATCACGCAGGCCGTCACACAGCGAGACGTCATCGATCAGATAGGCCACGGCATCGAGGCGAGCGTTTATTTTTTCCGGGTCGGTCAAGGGCGACATCAGCCGCTCGGCCAGAAGCCGCGCGCCACCGCCTGTTACCGTACGGTTCAGGGCATGCAGCAGCGATCCGTCCCTTTCGCCCGACAGCGTCTTCACCAGCTCCAGATTGGCGCGGGTGGCGGGGTCGATGAAAAGGGTCGAAGCGGCGCTTTCGCGCTCCGGCGCACCGAGTGGCGGGCGCTCGGCGATCTGGGTCTTTTCGACATAGGCAACGGCAGCGGCGGCGGCCGCCATTTCCACCCGCGAAAAGGTGCCGAAGCCGTCCAGCGTCGAGACGTTGAAATAACGCGCGATGCGCCCTTCCGCCGTGGCGCTGTCGAAGAGGATCGCCGGCTGCGGCACCGCCACGCGGCCAAGCACATCGAAGACCGGCCGCAGTTCCTCGTCATGGAAGAGGCTGTCGGCGACGATCAACTCGCGCGGATCGATGCGCCAGATATCGGCCAGAAGCCGCGTCAGCGTGGTTTCCGCCAGACGGAAGACGCCGGTGGAAATATCGATCCAGGCGAGCGCAAACTGCGCTTCGGCGCTGCCGCGAATGCGGGCGAGCGCCATCAGATAGTTGGATTCCGTCGGCGACAGCAGTTTTTCTTCGGTCAGCGTACCGGGCGTGACAAGCCGCACCACATCACGCTTGACCACGGATTTAGAACCGCGCTTCTTGGCTTCCGCCGGATCTTCCACCTGTTCGCAGACGGCAACGCGATAACCGCGCAGGATCAGTTTCTGCAGATAATCATCCGCCGCATGGACGGGGACGCCGCACATGGGAATATCGTGACCCATATGCTGGCCGCGTTTCGTCAGCGTGATGCCCAGAGCGCGGGAGGCTTCGACCGCATCGTCGAAGAACAATTCGTAAAAATCGCCCATGCGGTAAAACAGCAGCGAACCGGGATTGTTCGCCTTGATCTCGATATATTGCTCCATCATCGGAGTGGCCGTCGCGCGGCTCTCTTCCGAGATCAGGGAAGCGGTTGTCAGAACGTCCGTCAATGGTCTGCCGATGTCATATCGTGTTGCGGAAAAGAAGGGCCGACACTAGCGGCAATCTCCACCTCAATACAACACGCGCGGGAACGCTGCCCACAGGAACATCCCGCCCGGCTGCGCCGAAACTCGGTCAGCCGTTGATGCGCTCGGCCTCGCCGCCATAATAGCTGATGTAACGGCCGGCGATGGACGAAACCGGCAGGACTACGAGGACGTCTGTGGTATTGAAGGCATGGTCCACGACCGCGCCGGAGCCGAACATGGCGCCGAGGCGCATATAGCCTTTGATCAGCGGCGGCATGGCGTTCAGCGCCTTGCGGGCGTTGAGCGCCTCTGCCGGCACAAGGTCCATCTCATGATAAAGCTCGGGAAGGGCGGAAGCTTCCCACTCACCCTTGGCCACGCAATTATGGTGCAGGAAAGACAGGGCAAGCGCGTGGGCTTCCGGCTGCACGCCGGGGAAGGAGGCGCAACCGATCATGGCATCCATGCGGTGTTTCACGGCATAGGCCCAGTTGCCCTGCCACAGAAGCTCGACGGTGCGTTTGGTGCGATATTCGGGCAGCACGCAGGAACGGCCAAGCTCCATGAAACGCTTGCCCGGATGGCGCGCAACGAGACCGGCGATGTCGAATTCGCTGGCGGAATAAAAACCGTTATTGGCAAGCGCGATTTCCTGCCGCAGCAGGCGATAGGTGCCGACGATCTGGTCTTCGCTGTCCCCTTCGATCGCCTTGTCGAGCACGAGCAGATGGTCGCAGACGCTGTCCCAGGCGTCGATGTCGCGCTTGCGGCGCATGGCTTCCGCGGGAAGCCGCGCCTTCATTTCCTCTACGAAAACCCGGTAACGCACGGATTGTGCGGCATCGATCTCGCGTTCATTTCTGGCGAGCCGTGTTTCCAGCGTGCCGATACGGCCGAAAAGACCCTCATTGTCCTGAGCTGCCTCGGGACGAGGATGAATGACAACATTGTTTTCACAAATGTCGTGATTGAGGATTTCGGCAACCATGGGGAATCGCTCCGCCACCAAAGAATTTTCCTGTCATAAATCACTAATTGACGACAGAATAGTGACAAAATGCCGCCAGCGCGAGTCTGTCAAGTTATGATAGCGACAGGCGTTTCGCCTCCAGCAGACGGCGAATTTCCTCAACCAGCCGTCGCGGGTCGGCAGGCTTGGTCAAAACCGCACCGACACCGGCCCCAAGCAGGATTTCGGCAGTCGCGTCACTTGCATCTGCGCTGAGCACGATGACGGGAATATTTCTTTCGCCCTTCAGCTTATGGAGAAGGTCGGGAAGCACATCGAGCCCCTCGCCGCCCGGCATGTTGAGATCGGAGACGATGAGATCAGGCAGGCGGGTTGCGCCCGGCTCCACAGAAAGCCGCAACGCCTCAAAATCCTCGACAGCGCGGACGATATAGCCGCTTTTTTCCAGAACGACGCGGATGATGCGCTGATTGACGGCATCGTCTTCGGCCACGAGTATCTCGATACCGCTCGCCCCTTCCGCCACCCGCGAGGAAAATCCCACATCCGGGTGGTTGTCGTTGATGGCGTCGCGCCTCTCAATGCCGCGCAGACGGCCGCACAGGACGTCGATCAGGGATTTTTCCCGCAATGGCCGGATCAACCAGGCATCGAAGGCCACATGCATGGTCGACGGCCGCTCTTCGGGGCTGACCAGCAGCGTGCGGCGGACATTCTGTTGCGGCCAATCCTTCAGGGCGTCCCTGAAGAGCGGCGAAATGCGCCGGTCGACGATGATATCGGTAAGGTCGGCCGCTCGCGTGGCAGAACCCTTCCTCAGCTTTTCCAGATCCTCAGGCTGATGGATGAGAGTGCATTGACCGCCGAAAGCCTCGATCGCCTCCATCGTCACCGCCGCCGCGACGCCCTTCGGTGCGATGAGCAGGACATTTGTATGCCGCAGGCAATGACGCCGTCCCGGATCCGCCATTTCGGCAGGCGCACCCGCCGGGCGAAACGCCAATTTGAAAGTGCTGCCCTTGCCCTTGCGGCTGGAAACCGTGAGGCGGCCGCCGAATTCCCGCACGATACGGGCGGAAATCGCAAGTCCAAGGCCGGTGCCGGCGCTTCGCTGCGACAACGGGCCCGCCTGTTCGAATTCCCCGAAAATACGGGCCTGTTCCGCCCGGCTCATGCCCGGGCCGGTATCCTCGACGGCAATGTGCAATTCGTCGTCGGCCATGCGCGCCCGGATGACGACGCCGCCTTCCTGCGTGAATTTGACGGCATTGCCGAGGAGATTGAAGAGGACCTGACGTAGCCTCGCCGGGTCGAAATCGAGATGATCGGGCACATTCGGCGCAACGAAGGAGGTGATTTCTATGCCTTTTTCATGGGCGCGATGGGCCAGCATCTCGACGATGCTCTCGATCAGCCGGCGCAGGTTTTCCGCGCGCGGATTGAGCCTGAAGCGGCCGGCCTCCATGGTCGAATAATCCAGCAGATCCTCGACAAGCTGCACCAGCGACTGGCCGGATTGCCGCATGCCATCGAGATAATTTCGCTGCTCCTCGTTGAGCCTCGTCTGCGACAAAAGATGGTTCATGCCCAGCATACCGGAGAGCGGCAGGCGGATTTCATGGCTTACGGTGGCAAGCAGCCGCGCCTTTTCGGCATCGGCCTTTTCGGCGCGCAGCCGGGCGTCCTCGCGCTCGCCGAGAGCAAGCCGCTCTTCGGTCACGTCTCGGGCGATGCTGCTGATGAGGAGACGGCTGCTTGCCAGATCGCGGGTCACGACATCATGCCAGGAAAAGATGCGCTGACCGAACGGGGTTGCGATCTCCACATCATAGGCATGGACCTTGTCGCCCGGACGGAAAGCGATGCCGATTTCCTCGCAGCTCAGCCCTTCGGGCGCCGCACAGCCGGTCATTTCGCGAAAGACCCGGTTCGCTTCGACAATGCGCCGGTTCATGTCACGGATCACGACGATATCGCCCATGAATTCCTGCATCTCTGCAATCAGCGAGCGGTTTTGCGTTTGCCGCAGCCGAAGATCGGAATCCGTAGCCCGCACGGTGGGCAGATGGAAAGATTCATCAAAGAGCGTATAGAGCAGGACACCGACGAGAACCGCGCCAAAAAACGTCGCCAGCGCAACGGTAACCGCATAAGGCACAGCAAGCGCGATCAGGGCTGCGGAAAAAGCCCCGACCGATAACGACGCGGCGACATAGAGCGCAATCGACCTGGTATCGGTCGCATGTTCTTCATCAGCATGGCGCGTTGTTGCCTCGACACGATCCGCCGGCTGCGCCGCCGTCGCGGCCAGGCCCAGCTCGTCTGAAACCTTCTGCCGAAGTCTTGCCAGTTCGCTCATAGGCAACCGCTACCACGGCAGCGGTTTTGATATGTTTGGCTGAAACCCTAAAATTTTACTTTTTAGCCGTCCGAGCGTGCAAAAACTCGTCGAGAATGACGCAGGCTGCGCCGATGGTTATGAAACTGTCAGCCAGATTGAAGACCGCGAAAGACCATGTCTGCGTATGAAACAGGATATAGTCGATGACATGTCCATAAAAAAAACGGTCGAGCAGATTGCCGGCAGCACCTGCGATAATGAAGGCAAAGCCTAGATGGGCAAAGGTGCGGTCCGCCGCCGTCTTGCGCCACAGCCACAAGACGAAGACCACGATGACGAGCCGCATGCTGACGATGAACCAGCCATGCATGTCCTCCAGCATCGAAAAGGCCACGCCGAGATTATAGGTGCGGTAAAGCGCCAGGAACGGGGCAACGGGAACCATCTCCTGCAGCGGCAGATAGGCTTCGACCAGCTGCTTGACGATCTGGTCCAGCACGAGTGCGGCGACGATCAGCGCGAAGGCCGGGCCGAATTTCGAGAACAAAGCCGCTTTGGGCATTACGTCACCGGTGCGAGTTCGAGGAGATGTCGCCGTGCTTCAAAAAGCATGACGGCGGTTGCGATGGCGAGATTGAGGCTGTCGGCGCGGCCCTGCTGGGGAATGCGCGCGAGCTGGTCGGCCTTGCCGGCGAGTTCCGGCGGCAGGCCGGATTGCTCATTGCCCATCAGGAGCACGACCGGCTTTCCGGCATAGTCGATCTTTCGATAGTCAACCGAGCCGGCCAGATGGGTGGCGACGACGCTGACCTGCGCCGATTTTTTCCAGGACAGGAATTCCTCGACCGACGCGCGGGCGACGGGAGTTGCGAAAACCGACCCCATGGTGGCGCGCACCGTTTCCAGCGAAAACGGATCGGTGCAATCCCCGACGAGAATGACGCCTGAAGCACCCGCCGCATCAGCCGTGCGGATGATGGTGCCGAGATTGCCGGGATCGCGGACCCGGTCGAGCGCGATATAGGTCTCGCCCTTTTCCGGGCGGATATCCTTCAGCGCCTTCCATTTCTGTTCGAAAATGCCGACGACCATCTGCGGATTGTCGCGGCGGGTGATCGAGGCGATAACCTTTTCGCTGACTTCGAGCACCAGACCGCCCGATGCGACAGTCGTCACCGCCGCCTGCTCCACCAGCGGCTTGCCCTTGGCGGCCTTGGCATAAACCAGCGTCTTGATCGTCCAGCCGAGTTCAAGCGCGTCGATGACCAGCTTCAGGCCTTCCGCCATGAAGGTGCCGGTCTCTTCCCTGCCCTTTTTCTGGGTGAGCGCCTTGATATCCTTGATGATGGGATTGGCAAGGCTCGTCACTTCCTTGACCTGGCCAACCCGGCGCGTGGTGTTTTCGCGCATATCTTTCATCATTTCGGCTCCCAGCGGCTGAACAGCGATGTGGAAAGCACACGGCCCGGCGTCTTGCCATCAAGCCCGGCTTCGCGAATGACCAGTTCGCCGGACGCGACGACGCCACCGGCGCCGCGCATGGTTTCACGCATCAGTTCATGCATCGAATAAAAGCTGGCCCTGATCGAATAGGCCGTCAGCACAAGGCCGAGCGCCTTGGGCGACAGGATTTCGCGGCAGATATCGAGCATCAGCGGCAGATGGTCGAACAATTGCCAGACCTCGCCATGGGTGCCGCGGCCGAATTTTGGCGGGTCGGTGAGAATAATGTCGTATGTGCTGCCGCGACGTTCCTCGCGCTGGATAAACTTCATCGCGTCTTCGCAAATCCAGCGGATCGGCGCCTGTTCAAGCCCGGCAAGTGCCTGATTTTCCTTCGCCCAGCCAATCGCCTTCTTGGAGGCATCCACGTGGGTGACTTCAGCGCCTGCGGCCGCCGCGACCAGCGACGCGACGCCGGTGTAACCGAAGAGGTTCAGCACTTTCAGCGGACGGTCGGCGGTCTCGACGGCATTTTTCAGCCATTCCCAATGGACGATCTGTTCCGGAAAGACGCCGACGTGACGGAAAGCGGTGAAACGGCCAAGAAAGTCGACCCCGAGCAGGGAGAGAGGCCAGGTTTCACCCAGAGCCGCCTTGGGGAAACGCCAGCGCCCCATACCGTCCTCATCCGTGTCGCCGGTAAAGACGGCATCCGCATTCTGCCACACACGATCAGGAACGGAAGGCTGCCACAGCGCCTGCGCCTCGGGACGAACGACGCGGTAGTCACCGTACTGTTCGAGCTTCAGGCCGTTGCCGCTGTCGATCAGGTGAAAATCACCCGCGCCGCTCGATTCCAGAATGACTGGAACCTGTTCTGCCGGCAGTTCACCGGTGCGCTGCATAAGCGCGCGCGCAGGAACCTGTTCAACGGGGGCCGCTACGACGGTCTTTTCCTTCGGCGCGGCTTTCTGCACGTTGCGCACTGCATCGGGCTCGCGCTTTTTCGGCGTGGCATCCGCACGGCGCGCCGGCTTTGCGGCATGGACCTGTTTTTTATCGCTCCCGGCGCGCGCGCGATTGCCCGGCCGGCTGTCTTTTTTCTTCAATGGAAATCTTTCCGCTTCTGCCCGCGTCTTATTGCGCCAGCAAATAGCATTCCGAACGCCGCTCGACTAGAGCCGGAGCGACTGTCGGCACCATCACTTTGCCGGGAGTTGGCCCGCATGCGGCAGCTGCCCGGTTGCGGCCGCCTTCTGGCGGTTCGCCTCATCGTGCCAGCGAACGGCTTCTTTGGCCTCGATACGGGCGCGTTTGCGATGTTTGCCCTGGGCGAACCATGTGGCCGCCGATCCCAGCAGCACACCGAAAATGACCGCCAGAAACAGGAATACGAAAAACGGTGCGGTGAAGGACAGAACGCCATCTTCCGGTCGGAATGGATTGAGCGCCAGCGTCACGGATTGACGATTGGCCACGCACAGGATGACGAGAATAATCGCCAGCGGAAGCAGGATGATGAGGTTGATGATTTTTTTCGACATCCGAGAATACTCCATCGCTGCGGGGCTCCGCTCGCTCCGTTTCCGGCGCGGGCTGAGGACGATCAATCGTCCTCTTCGTCACCCATGCCGGGGTTCAGGCGCTCGCGCAGTTCCTTGCCCGTCTTGAAGAAAGGCACCCATTTTTCCTCGACGAAAACCGACTCACCCGTGCGCGGGTTCCGACCGGAACGCGACGGACGGTTTTTCACCGAAAATGCGCCGAAACCACGAAGCTCGACACGATTTCCTGCCGCCAGGGCGTCGGTGATTTCATCCAGCACCGCATTGACGATGTTTTCCACGTCACGGTGATAAAGGTGCGGGTTACGCGCAGCAACGATCTGCACCAGTTCAGACTTGATCACGGTTGCCCCCTGAAAGAATTGGATTTTTAACGCGGCTCAACCTGCCAAACGGAAACAAGACCGTCAAGAAACAACTTGTCCGTACCGAGCTGGCCGGGGCCTGCGAAGGGAATTAAATCGTCATATCCCAGAAACTTCGCTATTTGCGCAACACTGAAAACCGCAAAAGGCGAGCGGGATGATGGCGCACGCCATTCGACGATCGGCAAATCCTTGGCAACACCGCGTGTTTCGAAATAGGCGCGAA
This sequence comes from Agrobacterium sp. 16-172Ci, assembly GCF_053522725.1. Lineage (NCBI taxonomy): Bacteria > Pseudomonadati > Pseudomonadota > Alphaproteobacteria > Hyphomicrobiales > Rhizobiaceae > Agrobacterium > Agrobacterium sp. 16-172Ci. Next base: position 289,408 of record NZ_JBNWBW010000001.1, on the reverse strand, counting down.
TTTCCTTTTCGCCTCCAAGCGTATCGACCAGCTTGTTGGCGAGCGCCTGCCTGCCGGTGAAAATCGATCCATCCGCCAGTTTCAGCACGTCTTCGCGCGGCAGCTTGCGGCGATCGGCCACAAGATCGACGAACCAGCCGTAGCTGTCCATTACCATGGCGCGGATCATCGTCTTCGCTTCCTCCGGCGCCTCGTGGAACGGCGAAGGCTCCGCCTTCATCGGCGACGACTTGATTTCCTGCAACGAAACGCCGAGCTTTTCCATCAACGGGCCAAGCTGGGGGTACTGAAAGATCACGCCGATCGAGCCGGTTATCGAGGTCTCGCCGGCGACGATGACATCGCCTGCCGATGCGATCATATAACCTGCCGAAGCAGCGAGCGTGCGCACATCCGAGACAACCGGCTTCTTTTCCGCAACGCCACGAATGGCCTTGAAGATGCGCTCACCGCCATAGGTGGTGCCGCCTGGCGAGGAAATCGACACGATCAGCCCTTTGACGTTCTCGCTCTTGGCGATCTTGTCGAGCCGCTCGAGAAGTTCGGTATTGTCGGTGATCAGGCCGGAGACCTCGACGCGGGCAATATGGGGCTTCGCGCTTTGCTGCGGTCCATCCCATAAAAACCGGTAAAGACCGAAAGCGCCGGCGACAAGTAGGAGAACGGCGGCAATCCGCCAGAAAGTCAGCTTGCGGCGCAACCGCCTGCGATCCGCTATCGCCATGTTGTCCATAAAAACCTCTGTCATCCGCTTTTGCGCTTCAGGCCATATGGTTCTTCTAACGCGAAGCCGCAAGGAAACAATAAGGAAACCAGAATTACGATAAAATTCGCATTTCCCTTGCACCTCTCCAGACAAAAACCATATTGGCAGGACAAAGCACTCATGCCAAAGACATTTAGATAGAGACACAAGCTTCGATTGTGCGCCACAATGGCGCCCTAGAAGCATTCCGGACCCACTCTTATGCTCGAAAGACTCCGCGAACCCGCGCCAGCATTTTCGCTGCCCAATGACCAGAACGGCGCCTATGACACCGCGCTGCGGCATTCTGCGCGCGTAAAGCGGCTGAAAATCATTCTGCCGCTTTACGCGGCAATCATTTCGCTCGCCTTCATCGCTGTTTCGGTTATCCGAACCTGGGCGCCCGATGAGGTCTCTCTGGAGAGCGCGCGAATTGAAGACGGCAAGATCGTGATGGAAAAACCCGCTGTTGCCGGCCGCAACGAGAAGGGGATCGATTATTCCATGAACGCCGACCGTGCGTTGCAGGACATCGCCAACCCCAATCTCATGACGCTTGAGAAGGTTCTGGCGGCAGTGCCGGTGAACGACAGTGTCGCGCAGGTGATCGCCCAGGAAGGCATTTTCGACCGGGCGACCAACAAGCTGAAGATGACCGCCCCTTTTGACATCAATCTCAGCAATGGCATACAAGCGAAGTTCCAGTCTGCGGATGTCGATCTGAAGGCCGGAAAAATGAGCAGCCAGGAGCCGGTTTCGATCAAAACAAACGACGGCTCGATTGTTGCGCAATCGATTGACATCGCCGATAATGGCAAGACAATTACATTTTCGGGGCAGGTACGGGCACGTATCGCTGCATCCAATATCAAGAATGAAGGCAAGTGAGAGCCCGGTCCAGATGATGCAAATTTCCCGTCCCGTTTCCCTTGGCAAATCCGCCGGCCTTGCAGCCGCAGGCCTTGTCTTTTCCTGTCTTGCAACTGTGGCTTTCGCCCAGAACACCACCAGCAACATGCAGGGCGTCAAGCTCTCAGGCGACCAGCCGATCGCGATTGAAAGCGATCAGCTCGAGATTCGCGATCAGGAGCGCAAGGCCTATTTCACCGGCAATGTGAAAGTGGTGCAGGGAACGACCACCCTTCAGGCCGGCAAGATGACCGTGAATTACAAGGGCGAGGGTTCTTCGCTCACCAGCGGCGACGCCAATATCGAAAAAATCTTCGTCGACAATAATGTCTACCTGACGTCCGAGACCCAGAAGGCGACGGCCGATCACGGCGAATTCGACATGGCGGCGCAGACCTTCATCCTGACCGGCAAGCAGGTCGTGCTGTCCGAAGGCACGAATGTCTTCACTGGCTGCAAGCTCACCGTTCTGATGAATACGGGACAGGCCAAGCTGGAAAGCTGCGGCGGCCCTGTCCGGATCATGCTCGATCCGAAATCGCAGAAAAAACAGTAGTCTTTCCTCGTGAAGATACCCTCGATCTCAAAGATATTCGGCGGCGGGCGCAGCCGATCCGCGGATGCGGCCTCGCCGGCGGACAAGACCCCCTATCAGGGCACGCTGATCGCGCATGGCCTGACGAAGACCTATAATACGCGCCGTGTCGTCAACGGGGTTTCGCTGGTCGTGCGCCGAGGCGAGGCCGTGGGACTGCTCGGCCCGAACGGTGCGGGTAAAACCACCTGTTTTTACATGATCACGGGCCTGGTGCCCGTGGATACCGGCAAGATCGCCATCAACGGCAATGATGTCACCACCATGCCGATGTACCGGCGCGCCCGTCTCGGCGTCGGTTATCTGCCGCAGGAAGCATCGATCTTCCGGGGCTTGACGGTCGAGGAAAACATCCGCGCCGTGCTGGAAGTGCATGAGCCGGACGCTGCCAAGCGCAACCGCAAGCTCGATGAGCTGCTGGAAGAGTTTCATATCGCGCAACTGCGAAAGTCGCCTGCCGTGGCGCTTTCGGGTGGTGAGCGGCGGCGTCTGGAAATCGCGCGCGCACTCGCGACCGATCCGACCTTCATGCTGCTCGACGAACCTTTCGCGGGCGTCGATCCGATTTCGGTCAGCGATATCCAGAATCTGGTGAGACACCTGACAGCGCGCGGCATCGGCGTTCTCGTGACCGATCACAATGTCCGTGAAACGCTCGGTCTCATCGACCGCGCCTACATCATCCATGCCGGCGAGGTGCTGACGCATGGACGTCCGGACGATATCGTCAACAATCCGGATGTACGCCGTCTCTATCTCGGCAATAATTTCAGCCTTTGAACGCCTAGAGCGGGATCGCGAAAAGTGTGTGGTTTTCGCTTGAAATCCCGCTCTAATTATATGATCTAGATCATGATTTAAGATTTTAGGTCGTTTCGACCTAAAATCATCATGATCGGCGCGCGAAAGATTCTTCATCGCGCCCCGCCCTGACGCTTGACCAAACAAGATAAAAAAGCAATTTTTGGGCCAAGTTCCGTCGTCTCAGTAAAATTTCTGGAAAATCAGGCGATGGAGAAGCTGTAAGGGGAGTTTCGCGTCCGCCATGGCATTGTCTGCCAGCCTTTTGCTGCGTCAAAACCAGTCTCTCGTGATGACACCGCAACTGATGCAGTCCATCCAGCTGCTTCAGATGACGCATTTCGAGCTGACGCAGTTCATTGCGCAGGAGGTGGAGCGCAATCCACTGCTGGAAATTGCGGCAAACGATGGCGATTTGAGCAGCGATGCCCCGGCAGAGACTGAGAGTTTCGGTGACGTGGACGGCGAAGGCCCGGAGAGATCCGCGACGGTGACGTCCGACAGCGACGACTGGTATGGCGACCGCGCCGCAAATCTCGGCGAGCAACTGGACACCAGCTTCGAAAACGTCTTTCCCGACGATGCCGAGCCCAGAAAGGCCGATGCGCCCGAACTGGCCGGCCAATGGAAATCCATGCCCGGCCAGGAGTCGGGGGAAAGTTACGACCTCGACGATTTCGTCGCGGCCAGACAGAGTCTCGGCGACCATCTCAATCAGCAACTGCCGCTCGCCATATCCGCCGCCGAGGACCGGATGATCGCCGATGCGCTGATCGGCCAGCTTGATGAGACCGGCTATATTGCGGCGGATGCCGTCGACGACGTCGCCGAACGGCTGGGAGCGGCACCGTCAGCGGTCGAGCACGTTCTGAAGACGCTTCAGGGTTTCGACCCACCGGGTGTATTTTCCCGCTCCTTAAGCGAATGTCTGGCAATCCAGCTTGCCCAGAAGGACCGGCTCGACCCGGCCATGCGGGCTTTCGTCGACAATCTGGAACTTCTGGCGAAACGCGATTTCGCCTCCCTTAAAAAAATCTGCGGCGTCGATGAGGAAGACCTCCTCGACATGCTGGCGGAAATCCGCACGCTCAACCCCCGCCCCGGCGCGGGTTACGATTCGATGGTTTCGGAGACCATCGTTCCCGACATTATCGTTCGCCCCTCCTCCACCGGCGGCTGGCTGGTGGAAATCAATCCCGAGACCCTGCCGCGCGTGCTCATCAACCAGAGTTATTTCGCCGAGGTGTCGAAACATAAGGCACGTGCAGGCGAGGATCAGGATTTTCTGACTGAGTGCATGCAGACGGCACATTGGCTGACCCGCAGCCTCGATCAGCGCGCCCGGACAATCATGAAGGTCGCGACGGAAATCGTGCGCCAGCAGGACGCCTTTCTCGTCAATGGCGTGGATCATCTGCGCCCGCTGAACCTCAAGACGGTGGCAGACGCCATCAAGATGCACGAATCCACCGTCAGCCGGGTGACATCGAAAAAATACATGCTGACGCCGCGCGGTCTGTTCGAGCTGAAATATTTCTTCAGCGTGTCGATCAGCGCCGTGGAAGGCGGAGACAGCCATTCGGCAGAAGCGGTGCGCCACCGCATCAAGGCCATGATCTCGCAGGAGGCCGCCGAGGCGGTTCTTTCAGACGATGATATCGTCGACAATCTGAAAAAGAGCGGCATCGATATCGCCCGCCGCACCGTCGCCAAATATCGCGAGGCGATGAACATCCCCTCCTCCGTGCAAAGGCGCCGGGAAAAGAAGGCGATGGCCAAGCTGTCCACCTTCTGAGCGGCGGCCGCGATCACGTTTATGGCGGTTTTTTGCCGCACCATTGACTCTTGTCACGGCAAGGGCTAGAAGCCCGCCGCACACGTAAGCAAGGTCATTTGTAACGGATTCATCTCCACCGTCCATGGGCGTAAAATTCGAATGAGGGCTTTTTAAGGTCTTCGAAACGCTTGGATGCGCGCGCGGCTTGACGTAAGCTGGTACTCGCAAATCACTACAAAAAGGAAAATTTCCATGAGTGTGCGTGTATCTGGTAAACATATGGAGATCGGTGAATCTTTCCGTCAGCGGATCGAGGACAATATAGGTCTGGCGGTTACCAAATACTTCGATGGGGGGTATTCAGGCCAGGTGACCGTGGAGAAGTCCGGATCGCGTTTTGCCGCCGACTGCAAGCTGCATCTCGATACCGGCGTTGTATTGCATGCGGCGGGTCAGGCAAATGATCCGCAGGCCAGCTTCGATGCCGCCGCAGAGCGGATCGAGAAGCGCCTGCGCCGCTACAAGCGCAAGCTTAAGGACCACCACAATGGTGCGAATGGCGTGTCGCAGGAAATCGCCTATACGGTGATGGATGCTATTCCCGATGAGGACCACGAGGTTCCCGAAGATTACGCACCCACCATCGTAGCGGAGAGTTCGAAACAGATTAAGACAATGTCCGTCGCAAGCGCCGTGATGGCGCTCGACATGACGGACGAACCGGTTCTGCTGTTCCGCAGCCCCGGCAAGGAATATCTCAACATCGTTTACCGGCGTCATGATGGCAATATCGGCTGGATCGACGCGGAAACGATCAAGAGCTGAACAGTCTGACAAGACGTGGGAGGCAGAGCGCGCAAATGCACCTGCCTCCTGCATCGTCTCGATGGCATGAAGGAAAAAGAGAATGGCGTTGGCAGATTTGCTGCAACAAGATGCGATTATTCCCGCCCTCAAGGTGAATTCCAAAAAGCAGTTGCTTCAGGAGCTGGCCGCAAAGGCAGCCAGAATTACCGGAGTCTCGGAACGGGAAGTTTTCGACGTCATCCTCCAGCGTGAGAAACTCGGCTCCACCGGTGTGGGCCACGGCATCGCCATTCCGCATGGCAAGCTCAACAGCATCCATCAGATCACCGGCGTCTTCGCACGTCTTGAAACACCGGTCGATTTCGAAGCGCTGGACGACCAGCCCGTCGATCTGGTTTTCCTGCTGCTCGCGCCCGAGGGCGCCGGCGCGGATCACCTGAAGGCTTTGTCCAGAATTGCACGCGCCCTGCGCGACCCTGAACTGGTCGCCAAGCTGCGCGCCACCGATTCCGACACCGCAATCTACGCCTTCCTCAATCAGGAACAGGCGACGGCGGCCTGATCGTGGGCTAACTCCCTCAGTTTAACGGCAATAAAAAACGCGCCCTGAAGGCGCGTTTTTTATGACGTAAAGATAGATGCCTTACGCATCCTTTTCATTGAGAGACGACGTGCCCGGCTCGGCCGATCCGGCAACTTCCGCCTTCGGGCCGCCCTTGGCGACGCCGACCATTGCCGGGCGCAGGACGCGGTCGCCAATGGTGAAACCGGCCTGAACCACCTGCAGCACGGTATTGTTCGGAACTGCCGGATTCGGAATTTCGAACATGGCCTGATGGAAATTCGGGTCGAACTTCTGGCCCTCCGCGTCGATCTTCTTGACACCGTGGCGTTCCAGCGTCGACAGCATCGAACGTTCCGTCATCTCGACGCCTTCGATCAAACCATTGAGACCGGCTTCGCCATTGGTCTTGAGTTCATCGGGAATGGCTTCAAGCGCGCGGCGAAGATTATCCGAAACGGCAAGCATGTCGCGTGCAAAGGCAGCCAGCGAATAGGCCTTGGCGTCCTTGACATCACGCTCGGTGCGGCGGCGAAGATTGTCCATCTCGGCGGCAAGGCGCAGAAATTTATCGCGCAGATCGGCGTTCTCAGCCTTGAGCAGCTCCACCGGATCGGGCTCTGCCGTTTCGGCCTGTTCTTCACCTGCCTGAGCAAGATCGACAAACTCTTCCGCGACGTCCGCGTCAGGTCCGGGCTTTTTTGTATCGTCGGTCATGACGTTCTCCAGATTTGAATATGTTGGTTGCGCCCGATATCGAGCTTTGACGGGCAAAAATCAAGGCTTGCGGCGAAAAGCTTGCCGCATTCCCTGACCTTGCGGGTCTGTCCTATCTCTGCTTGCGGGAAAGGCGGGCCATGATCTGCGCCGTATAGTCCACCATCGGCACGATACGGGCGTAATTCAGCCGGGTCGGGCCAATGACGCCGACCGCACCCACGACACGATTGTCCTCATCGCGATAAGGCGCGACGATCAGCGACGAACCGGAGAGGGAAAACAGCTTGTTTTCCGAGCCGATGAAAATCCTGACCCCCGAGCCGCTTTCCGCGAGATTGAGGATTTCGATGAGATTTTCCTTGCGCTCCAGGTCGTCGAACAGCAGGCGCACCCGATCGATATCTTCCTCGCCGGCGAGACCTTCGAGCAGGTTGGAGCGACCGCGAACGATGAGACGACCGAGCTTGCCCTCCTCATTGTCTCCCGCCCATACCGCCAGACCGCGCTCCACGAGGTCCTGCGCCAATATGCCGAGTTCCGATTGCAGTTCCGCCCGCTGCGTCTGGAACTGACCGCGCAACTCATGCAGCGTCTGACCGGAGAGATGGGCATTGATGAAATTCGCCGCTTCGGTCAATTGCGATGAGGAAATGCCGGCCGGCAATTCGATGATGCGGTTTTCGACCTGATTGTGGTCGCCCACCAGCACGGCGAGCGCCTTGGTGGGTTCCAGCCTTATGAATTCGACATGCTTCAGGATGACATCGTTCTTCGCCGTCAATACGAGGCCCGCCCCGCGCGACATGCCGGACAGCATGCGGCTTGCCTCCGTCAACAGCCCTTCCAGCGACTGTTCGTGACCGGCGACCGGCCCGATCTGGCGATCGATAGTCGCCCTTTCCTCGGCGGGCAGATCACCCACCTGCATGAAGGCGTCAACAAAGAAGCGCAGCCCCGTCTGGGTCGGCAGGCGACCGGCGCTGATATGCGGCGAATAGATGAGGCCGAGCTCTTCGAGATCGCTCATGACATTGCGGACGGAGGCGGGTGAAAGCGACATCGGCAACAGCCGCGACAGGCTGCGCGATCCGAGCGGCTCGCCCGTATCGAGATAACCTTCGACGATGCGCCGGAAAATTTCCCGAGACCGTTCATCCAGCAGCGATGCCTGATCTTTTGATAGCGGTGCGGAAAAACCCATTTCGTCCGTTCTTTGTCGTTCAAACCAGCTTGCATCAATATAATGCGTTGCAACGCCGGGGCAAAATGGAAATTGGCTTTGCAAAAGCCCGGACCTCGCCTTAGAAGGCAGGGACCAACATGGAGAGTGGATCATATGCGGCCTTCAGGCAGAAAAACCGACCAGATGCGCAAGGTTTCCTTCGAGCGCAATTTCTCGAAACATGCCGAAGGTTCCTGTCTCGTGAAATTCGGCGACACGCATGTGCTCGTCACCGCAAGCCTTGAAGAAAAGACGCCGCCATGGCTGCGCAACAGCGGCAAGGGCTGGGTCACCGCCGAATATGGCATGCTGCCGCGCTCCACCCATGAGCGCATGAAGCGCGAAGCCGCTTCCGGCAAGCAGGGCGGTCGCACCCAGGAAATCCAGCGCCTCATCGGTCGTTCGCTGCGCGCCGTCGTTGATCTGCAGGCACTTGGTGAGCGCCAGATCAGCATCGACTGCGACGTGATCCAGGCCGATGGCGGCACCCGCACCGCCTCCATCACCGGCGCATGGATTGCACTCCACGATTGCCTGAAATGGATGGAAACCCGCAACATGATCAAGGTCGAGAAGGTTCTGAAGGACCATATCGCCGCGATCTCCTGCGGCATCTTCGCCAACCAGCCGGTAATCGATCTCGATTATCTCGAAGATTCCTCGGCCGAGACGGATGCCAACTTTGTCATCACGGGCTCGGGCGGCATCGTCGAGGTTCAGGGCACGGCGGAAGGCGCGCCCTTCTCCGAGGAAGAATTCCTGACGCTGCTCGGTCTTGCCAAGGCCGGTTGCAGCGAACTGGTTGCCCTTCAGAAACAGGCGATCGCCTGAGCCGACAGGAAAGCACCATGCGCAAGCTCGATACCAGAACGATCGTCGTCGCCAGCCACAACAAGGGCAAGATCGCCGAAATCGCCGATCTGATCGGGCCTTTCGGCTTTTCCGCCAAATCGGCGGCGGAGCTGAATTTCGAAGAGCCGGATGAGACGGGTACGACCTTCGAGGAAAATGCCGCCATCAAGGCGCTTGCCTCCGCGAAGGCATCGGGTCTTCCGGCTTTGTCCGACGATTCCGGTCTGGTCATCGATGCGCTGGATGGTGCGCCAGGTGTCTATACCGCCAATTGGGCGGAAACGGCCGATGGTACCCGCGACTTCGCCATGGCGATGCAGAAGGTCGAGGATGCGCTGGCCGAGCGCGGCGCTTCGAAGCCGGAAGACCGCACCGGCCGCTTCGTCAGCGTGCTGTGCCTGGCCTGGCCGGACGGGCATCTCGAATATTTCCGCGGCGAGGTGGAAGGCACGGTGGTGTGGCCGCCGCGCGGAACGAGCGGTTTCGGTTACGATCCGGTCTTCAAACCGGAAGGATACGACACCACATTCGGTGAGATGAGCGCGGATGAAAAACACGGCTGGAAACACGGCGACGCCTTCGCGCTTTCCCACCGTGCCCGGGCGTTTAAAAAATTCGTAGAAACCTGCCTGGAGGCATGAACCCGATGGTCGGGGAGCATCAACTTTCTGCCCCCGGCGCGTCGCTTTTGCCGGATACGGGCGATCCCGGTTTCGGGATCTATCTGCACTGGCCCTTCTGTGCGGCCAAATGTCCCTATTGCGATTTCAACAGCCATGTCCGCCACCGGCCGGTGGATCAGGAACGGTTTACGGCGGCCTTTCTCCGTGAAATGGAGCATATGCGGACGCTGAGCGGTCCGCGCGTCGTGACCAGCATTTTTATGGGCGGCGGCACGCCGTCGCTGATGGACCCGCAGACGGTGGGCGCACTTCTCGATGGCGTCTCGCGCTTCTGGCATGTGCCGGATGGTATCGAGATCACCATGGAAGCCAATCCTTCCAGCGTCGAGGCGGAGCGTTTTCGCGGTTACCGCGCGGCGGGCGTCAACCGTGTCTCGCTCGGCGTACAGGCGCTGAACGACCGGGACCTGAAGTTCCTCGGCCGCCTGCATGATGTTGCCGATGCTTTGAAAGCCATCCGGCTGGCGCGGGAGATTTTTCCGCGCATGTCCTTCGATCTCATCTATGCCCGCCCGAACCAGACGGTGGCCGAATGGGACGCAGAGCTGAAAGAGGCTGTCTCCTACGCTGTCGACCATCTTTCGCTCTATCAGCTGACCATCGAGGAAGGCACACCCTTCTACGGGCTGCACAAGGCCGGCAAGCTCATCGTGCCGGATGGCGAACATTCGGCTGTGCTTTATGAGGCGACGCAGGAAATCACCGAGCGTTACGGCATGCCGGCCTATGAGGTTTCCAACCATGCCCGGCCGGGTGCTGAAAGCCGCCACAACCTGACCTACTGGCGTTATGGCGATTATGCCGGCATCGGCCCCGGCGCGCATGGACGCCTGACGAGAGGCGCTTCCAAGCTCGCAACCGCCACCGAGCGCCACCCGGAAAACTGGCTCGAAACCGTTGAGCGGGAAGGCCACGGCATGGTCGATCAGGAGCTGCTTGGCGTCGATGAGCAGGCCGATGAATTGCTGCTGATGGGACTTCGCCTGCGCGAAGGTATCGATCTCGCCCGCTGGAGCGACCTTTCCGGCCGCGATCTCGATCCGGAAAAGGAGGAATTCCTCCTCCAGCACGGTTTCGTGGAGAGGCTCGGCAATTCCCGCCTGCGCTGCACGCCGTCCGGCATGCTTATTCTGGACGCGGTGGTGGCCGATCTCGCCTGCTGACGCCAGCCTCCACCCCAGCTTTAGCCCAATAGACAAGACGACAATAAAAAAGCGACCCGAAGGCCGCTTTTTTCATGCGTTGTTTTCGTTGATCAGGCGTTTCAACAGCTCAACCTCATGGCCGAGCTTGGTGTCGCCGGAAATCAGTTCCTCGATCTTGCGCACGGCATGCAGAACCGTGGTGTGATCGCGACCGCCGAAACGGCGACCGATCTCGGGGAAAGAACGCGGCGTCAGCATTTTTGCCAGATACATGGCGATCTGGCGCGGCTTGACGATGACGCGGGTGCGGCGGTTGGACACCAGCTCCTGTCGCGACACATTATAGTGCTTGGCGACGATGCGCTGAATATCCTCGATGCGTACACGCTTGGCCTCACCCGTCCCGACGAGATGCGACAGCAGCTCATCGACACGATCAACCGAAAGGTTCGGCTCGAAGGAGCGACGGAACATCAGCTGGTTGAAGGCGCCTTCCAGTTCGCGTCCGCTTGCCGTCACGCTCTTGGCCACATGGGTCAGGATTTCATCCGAAATCTCGAAGGACGGATCGTCCTGACGTGCCGAGCCGAGGCGGCGGTTGAGCATTTCATAGCGCATGTCGTAGTCGGGACCTTCGATCTCGATGGCCATGCCGCCCTGAAGGCGGGAACGGACACGCGGATCGAGCGATTCCAGCTCCCACGGCGCACGGTCAGCCGCAACCACGACCTGCTTGGCGCTGTCGAGCAGCATGTTCAGCAGATGGCAGAATTCGTGCTGGATCATCTTGCCCTGCAGGAACTGCATGTCGTCGATGACGAGCAGGTCGATATTGCGCAGCGTATCCTTCAGCGTCAGCGCGTCATTGTCGCGGATCGCAGTGGCGAAACGCCACATGAAATATTCTGCCGTCAGATAGACCACGCGCGGATTGCGCGGGCTGTCTATGGCGGCATTGGCGATTGCCTGCAGAAGATGCGTCTTGCCGAGGCCGACACCCGCATGGATGAACAGCGGGTTGAAGCGCACGGCGCCGGCACCCGCTTCGGCGATCGTCTTTGCCGCCGCGAGCGCGACGCGGTTGGACGAGCCTTCGACAAAGGTATCGAAGGTGAAACGGGTGTCGAGCGGCGAACCGAACAACGGCCCGGAACCGCCCTGACGCAGGGTCGCCTGCGAAGCCGCAGGCTGTGCGGCAGGCGTCGCGGGCTGCGACGGAATGAAGGACTTGTTACGCTGAACCGCGCCGACTTCCGGAACGGGCTGCGCCCTTTCCTCCGTCTGTGCCGGACGGACCGGGCGGCTGGCCGAGCGGACCAGAATCTCCACCTTCAGCACATCCGGATCCTCGCTCTGGACGAGGTTCGTGATCAGATCCATGTAACGGTTGTTGATCCAGGACTTCAAAAAGGTCGTCGGAACGGTAAAACGGACGACGCTTTTCGAAACGGAATGGAGTTTGAGCCGTGCAAACCAGCTTGCATAGACCTCCGGACCAACCTGTGCCTTGAGCCGCGCGCTAAAACGTTCAAACAGCGCATCGTGCGTCATTGCCGATTTGTCCCCTGCCGCATCTGAGCAAGCTGCATCACGCGTCTTCGGTGCGCGGTCCCCATCAGCCACCGCACCCATCGCCAAATTCAATTGCATATTGCCGCCTTTCAAATTGCCAATCATAGCCTGACGATCAAAGATCGATCGCCAGAGATCCCCCTCGTATATTTTTGCCTCCAGCGTTCCCCTCGAAAGAACGTCAAAGGCGACTACTCGTTTGCGAGCCGGTTATCCCATTTCCCTCCCCCTCATGGAGAGGCCTGCGACACGCTAAAACGCTCCTTTCGTTACAACCTTAAGGCGCATTCTTGAGGACAAAAGCTCCCGCCCGTTCCGGAGACCGAAACGGCACAAAAAGCTCCATGACCTGAAAAAACGGACCCCGAAAGACCCGCCAGCAAGAAGGTGAATATCGTCGATACGATCATCGAGATAATCTGTGGACTGAGATCCGCACCCCTTGTTGAAATGCATTTAGGCAGGATCGTGGGGAGAGATCAATGGCGTTTTTTCTGCAAAAACTCAGATCGGCCATTGACTCGCAAAGGCCGTTTTGCATCACCGACGAGGTGCGAAGCAGAATCGCTTATGAATCAATGAGATTCAATTTTGGCAATTTTTGAGAGCTGATTTTGGCAAAAAAATAAAAATCTTCTTGACTCAAAACTGGCCGCGACTTCCGTAGAGAAAGCCCCCGAGTTTTCCAGAGACCTCCAGCAAGCTGTTGTTTTTATTGCAAATTTCCTGTCGTCCATCTGACATGCGTTTGTCACGTTACGGCAGCAATGGTTAACGGGCAGTTAGAATCACAAAAAGCCCGGTCAAAAGACCAGGCTTTTTGAATAATTATTTGTGATTAGCCGGATTAGGCGGAAAGAGCCTTAACGCGCTGTGCGAGACGCGACACCTTGCGGGATGCGGTGTTGCCGTGCAGCACGCCCCGGGTGGCGGCGCGCTGGATCTCGGGCTGAGCTGCCTTCAGAGCTTCGGTAGCGACTGCGAGATCACCGGAAGCGATGGCTTCCTCGACCTTGCGGATGAAGCCGCGAACGCGCGAACGGCGAGCCTTGTTGACTGCGGTACGGCGAGCGATCTTGCGGGTCGCCTTTTTCGCCGAAGTTGTATTGGCCATGTATGCCTCTCTTCGAATTCAAACCAAATTCCGCAACCATAGGATCGGGTCGTTCGAAGACCTCACGTAACCCAAGAATGCGGGAGTAATTTCGGACAAGCCGGATGGCTTTCCTTAACCGTGGGCGGGCATATACCGCTAAAGCTTACGCCCGTCAACGCGCAAAACGCTTAAAAGCGCCGATATTCCGAATCCTTAGCGATTCCGGAAAGCGGGTTTGCGCTTTTCCACGAAGGCGGCCATGCCCTCCTTCTGATCCGCTGTCGCAAAGAGCGACTGGAAGGATCGTCTTTCATATCTCAGTCCTTCCGCAAGCGGCACCTCGAAGGAGCGATTGACGCTTTCCTTGGCCATGAGAACGGAAGCACGCGACAGGGAAGCGATGCGGGTTGCCGCCTCCACCGCCTCGTCCATGAGATTTGCAGCCGGCACGACACGCGACACGAGACCGGCCCGCTCAGCTTCCGCCGCATCCATCATGCGCCCGGTCAGAACCAGGTCCATGGCCTTCGCCTTGCCGACCGCCCGTGTCAGCCGCTGCGAGCCGCCCATGCCAGGGATGACGCCGAGGGTGATTTCCGGCTGGCCGAATTTTGCCGTGTCCGAAGCGATGATGAAATCGCACATCATCGCCAGTTCGCAGCCGCCGCCAAGCGCAAAGCCGGATACGGCGGCGATGACTGGCTTGCGGGTGGCCGCAACCTCGTCCCAGCCGCCGAGAAAATCACCGACATAGGCATCGACGAAATCCAGCCCCTGCATTTCCTTGATATCGGCGCCTGCCGCAAATGCCTTTTCCGAACCGGTAATAATGATCGCACCGATGGAATCATCGGCGGAAAACGAAGACAGAATGTGCCGCAGCTCTTTCAGAAGCACCGAATTGAGAGCGTTGAGCGCCTTGGGGCGGTTGAGGGTGATGACACCCACCTCATCGCGTTTCTCGACCAGTATCGTTTCATAGTCCACGGCAATCTCCCCTTCCGGCACTCCGGCTCCGTTACTTCTGGCAGGCGGCGCAATAAAAGGTCGAACGACCGGCCTGCACCACCCTTTCAACCGTACCCCGGCAGCCGGGCGTCCGGCAAGGCTGGCCTTCCTGATCGTAGACTGAAAAGGAATGCTGGAAATAACCGAGCGTTCCGTCCGTCTGTATATGGTCTCGCAATGAGGAGCCGCCAGCGGCGATCGCATCCGCGATCACGTCGCGGATTTTCTCCGTCAGATCGACGAGCTGCGCTTTGGGCTTGCCACCTTTCGTCACCAGCGTCCCCGCCGCCCGCAAAGGCGAAAGATGCGCGCGCCACAGCGCCTCGCAGACATAGATATTGCCGAGACCGGCAATGACCTTCTGGTCGAGCAATGTGCTTTTCAGGGGCTGGCTTTTGCCTTCAAACCGGCTCGCCAGATAATCCGCGCTCAGCGCATTGCCTGTCGGCTCCGGGCCGAGCTCGGCAAAAGCGGGGTAAAGGTCGAGCTTGTTGCGCTCCACCAGATGCATGAAGCCGAAGCGGCGCGGATCATTATAGATGACGCAGACGCGCTCTTCCCCTTTATCCAGATGAAAGACGACATGGTCATGCTTGCCGTCTTTGGACCGGGCATGGTGAAACACGCCTGGAGCATCGCCGGCCTCACCCGCCTCCGCCTCGATGCGGAACGAGCCGGACATGCCGAGGTGGGAAACGATGGTCAGCCCATCCTCCAGTTCGATCAGAAGATATTTCGCCCTGCGCCCGAGCGACAGGATCGTCTTGCCTTCGATAAGCGCTGCGAAATCCTGCGGGAATGGAAAGCGCAAATCGGGGCGGCCGAGATGGAGCCTGCGGACCCTTGCGCCTTCCATGGCGGGCGCAAGGCCACGTCTGACGGTTTCGACTTCTGGCAATTCTGGCATCTGGCTTATCCGACAGTTTATCGTTAGGACCATGTGGTCTATACAGTGCACGCGAAATGTCGCGCCCAGGCGATGCGGCAACAGATAGCGTTGCCATGGCGTTTCCGCTATGGTCCGCCACGCAATAAATATGGAGACAGACGATGACCGACGCCCGTACCACTGCCCAAGGCGGCATGGAAACGTCCTATGGCTTCCACAAGGTGGACGAAGGCAAAAAGCAGGGGCTGGTCAACGAGGTCTTCCACAAGGTGGCCAAACGCTACGACATCATGAACGATGTGATGTCGGCCGGCCTGCACCGGCTGTGGAAAGACGCCATGGTCTCTTCGCTTTCGCCGCGCAAGGACGCGTCCTACAAGGTTCTGGATGTTGCCGGCGGCACCGGCGATATCGCATTCCGTATCATCGAAGCCTCCAGCCGCCTGGCGCATGCCACCGTTCTCGACATCAACGGCTCGATGCTTGCCGTCGGCGAAGAACGCGCGGCAAAAAAGAAGCTTTCCGACAATCTGACCTTCGTAGAGGCCAATGCCGAGGAACTGCCTTTCGAGGCAAACAGTTTCGACGCCTATACGATTGCCTTCGGCATCCGCAACGTGCCGCGCATCGACGTCGCGCTGAAGGAGGCGCATCGCGTGCTGAAGCGCGGCGGACGGCTGCTGGTGCTGGAATTTTCCGAGGTAGAAATGCCGTTGCTTGACCGCGTTTACGACGCCTGGTCGTTCAACGCCATCCCGCAATTCGGCAAGATGATCACGGGTGACGCCGAGCCCTATCAATATCTGGTCGAGTCGATCCGCAAATTCCCCAATCAGGAGGATTTCGCGACGATGATCCGCACCGCCGGCTTCTCCCGCGTCACCTATACCAATTACACCGGCGGCATCGCCGCCCTGCATTCCGGCTGGAAGCTTTAAGACCATGGCCGGCAGACGCAGGAGACAAGCATAAGCATGAGTACTTTGGGCGCATATTTCCGCCTCGCAAGGGTTGGCTGGGTTCTCGTGCGCGAAGGCGTCGTGCTGGCCCTGCCTTCCGATGACCTGCCTGCTCCCGCCCAATTGTTGAAAGCGCTGCTGAAACCGTTCGCCCGCAGCAAGGCGAAAAGGGCGCAGCGCAGCGACCGTCTGGCGGTGGCTGTCGAGCGGCTTGGTCCTTCCTACGTGAAGATGGGCCAGTTTCTCGCCACCCGGCCGGATGTGGTGGGCGCCGACTTCGCCGACGATCTTGCGAGCCTTCAGGACCGCATGGCCTTTTTCCCGGCGGCTGCGGCGAAAGCGAATATCGAAGGCTCGCTCGGCCGTTCGGTGTCCGATCTCTACAGGGAATTCGGCGATCCTATTGCCGCCGCCTCCATTGCCCAGGTTCATCCGGCAATTGTGGATACGCCGAAGGGGCCGCGCAAGGTGGCCGTCAAGGTCATCCGCCCCGGCGTGCGCCAGCGTTTCCAGAACGATCTCGAGGCGATGTATCTGATCGCCGATCTGCAGCAGCGTTTCGTCCGCTCCGCACGTCGCCTGCGCCCCGTCGAGGTGACACGCACGCTGGAGCAGACCACCAAGATCGAGATGGATCTGCGGCTCGAGGCCGCCGCCCTTTCCGAACTTGCGGAAAACACCAAGGACGATCCCGGATTCCGAGTGCCCGAGGTCGACTGGGAACGCACCGGGCGCGATGTCGTCACCATGGAGTGGATCGACGGCGTCAAGATGTCGGATATCGAAGGGTTGAAGGCCGCCGGCCACGACCTGAACAAACTCGCAGACACGCTGATCCAGTCCTTCCTGCGGCACACGCTGCGCGATGGCTTCTTCCATGCAGACATGCATCCCGGCAATCTCTTCGTCGATGCTGAGGGCGAGATCGTCGCCGTCGACATGGGCATTGCCGGACGTCTCGGCAAAAAGGAACGCCGCTTCCTTGCCGAGATCCTCTACGGCTTCATTACCCGCGACTACATGCGGGTGGCGGAAGTGCATTTCGAGGCCGGTTACGTGCCGGGCCATCACGATATAGCAAGCTTCGCCCAGGCGATCCGCGCCATTGGCGAGCCGATCCACGGCCAGCCGGCCGAAACGATCTCCATGGGCAAGCTTTTGACGCTGCTGTTCGAAGTGACCGAGCTTTTCGACATGGAAACGCGGCCGGAACTGGTGATGCTGCAAAAGACCATGGTGGTGGTGGAGGGCGTGTCGCGCATGCTCAATCCACGCTTCAACATGTGGAAGGCGGCAGACCCCGTCGTCGGCGGCTGGATCAGGGACAATCTCGGCCCGAAACGCATCGTCACCGATCTGAAGGACGGCGTGAAGGCGGCCCTCAAGCTTGCCGAGGCAGCGCCGGAGATCGCCGCCAAGACCGAAAAGCTGCATTCCGAGTTGATGTATATGAGCGAGAACGGCCTGCGTTTCGACGCGCAGACGGCGGAAGCTATCGGCAAGGCGGAAGCGCGCCACACCAAATGGGGACGGGCGGCACTCTGGGTCATAGCCCTGACGCTTCTTTACATCGCCATCAGGATAAGCTGAGCATCTCGGCACCGGTGAGTGCCATGTTTGTGTAATGCATTGGAGCGATAAGGGCCTGATCTCCAATCGAGACAGGTGATCGATGCGGGGTAAGGGCTGCTTTGATGCCTGCGCGGAATTGCGCCGGCGGTATAGACGGACGATGCCGGACGGGATTTGATTTTGATGGCAAAAGCGCAAGTACTGAAAGAGGCCCTTTCCTATTCGTCGTGGCCGCTGGTGTTCGTCGGCGGCCTCGTGGGGTCCTATTTCGCTTTCACGAGCAGCCATCCCATCGCGGCCTTTTTGACCGTCTACGCGGGCGCGGTTTTAAGCCTGTTTCTTCTCGAACGTTATATTCCCTACGAAATCCAATGGCTTGAGGGTGATGGCGAGACCGTGAACAGCATCGGCCACACGCTTTTGACAAAAGGGCTCGTCCAGCTCGCAGCCGCCGCAGCGGCAATCTTCCCGATGGTGACCGCCAATGTGCTGCAGCCGCTCGCCGCCATACGGTTCGACCTGTGGCCGTCTCATCTGCCGATGATCGTTCAGGTCGCCCTTGCGGTGACAATTGCCGAATTCGGCCTCTACTGGTCCCACCGTATTGCGCATGAAACCGTATTCTTCTGGCGTTTCCATGCACTGCATCACAGCGTCGTGCGGCTCTGGGTCGTCAATACGGGACGGTTCCATGTGGCCGATTCCCTGTTCAAGATCGCGCTCAGCCAGATTCCGCTCTATTTCATGGGTGCGCCGCTACAGGTTTTCTGGTGGCTGGGCGCCGTTACCGCATTCATCGGTATTTTGACCCATTGCAACGTCGATATGAAAACGGGGCCGCTCGATTACGTATTCAGCACCCCGCGCCTGCACCGCTGGCACCATTCAAAACAGCTTCCGGAAGGAAACACCAATTACGGCGAGAATCTCGTCTTCTTCGATTTGATCTTCGGCTCCTACCATAATCCCGACAGGCCTTCTTCCACCGATATCGGCATCAAGGGCAAGATTGCGAAAGGATTCCTGCCGCAGCTCCTGCAGCCCTTCACCAAGGAAGGCGTCCGCCAGATCATCGGCAAGGACACCAAGCTCGACTGAACCGAAAAACTACAGGGCACGCGCAGTCTCGATCACGATACCCAGTTCGCCCCGCAGTTTTTTGGTCAGACCGGCTGCGACAAGCTCATAGGAGCGGCGCACATAATGCTCCAGTTCTTCCTGTTCCAACGGGGAATGATCGCCAATCGATATCCATTTGCGTTTGGCGAAATAGGGCGCCTGCCCTATGCCTTCCAGCGAGGTCAATATTTCGAAGCTCTCTTCCGAGCATTTCACGACCAGCCGCCAGTCCTCCCGCTCGCCAAGCACGGCAAAGACCTTGTCGCCCACCTTGGCGACATGGGAATCCCATTGATCGACAAAACGCACGCCCGGCCATTTGCCGAGCACCCTGTCGAAAGTCTTGCGATCGAACAGGCTCATGCGAGTTTCTCCGCGATCAGGGCCGCCAGACGTTTTGCAACGTCGGCCTTGTCGAGATCCGGCCAGACGTCGATGCCATCTGCGGAAATGATCTTCACGCTGTTGCGGTCTCCGCCCATGATGCCGGTTTCCGCCGAAACATCATTTGCGACGATATAATCCGCCCCTTTGCGCTCCAGCTTCGCCCGGCCGTTCTTCTCGACATCCTGCGTTTCGGCGGCGAAGCCCACCACAATTCTCGGGCGCTTTTCATGATGGCCGACGGTTTTGAGAATATCGGGATTTTCCGTCAGTTGCAGCGCCGGCGGGGCATCGCCCGGCTGCTTCTTGATCTTCTGCTCCGACGAGCCCGTCACCCGCCAGTCGGCGACGGCGGCTACCATGACGGCGATATCCGCCGGCAGTCTCGATATCACCGCATCGCGCATCTCCTCGGCGCGCTCGACATGGATCGTCGTGACCCGGGCAGGATCGGCGATGGTGACCGGGCCGGAAACCAGCGTAACCTCTGCCCCCAGTTCCGCCAGAGCCGCCGCAATGGCATGGCCCTGCTTGCCGGAGGAGCGGTTGGCGATGTAGCGCACCGGGTCAATCGGTTCATGCGTGGGGCCGGAGGTCACGATCGCCGTTCTGCCCTTCAGGGGCTTTGGCCCCTCATCCAGCAGTGCGGCGACGGCTTCGACGATCTGCAATGGCTCGGCCATGCGGCCAAAACCAGCCTCGCCTTTCTCTGCCATCTCACCGGCCATGGGTCCGATGAAAAACACGCCGTCTTTTTTCAGCGTTTCGGCATTACGCAGCGTGGGCTTTGCCGCCCACATTTTCGGGTTCATTGCCGGTGCCACCAGCACCTTGCGATCCGTCGCGAGAAGAATGGTGGAGGCAAGATCGTCTGCAAGACCATGCGCCATCTTCGCCATCAGATCGGCGGTGGCGGGCGCCACAAGCACGAGGTCGCAGTCACGCGCCAGCCTGATATGGCCGACATCCTGTTCATCCTGCCGGGAAAAGAGATCGGTGAAGACATGGGTGGCGGAAAGTGCACCGACGGCAAGCGGCGTGACGAATTCCTGGGCGCCCTTCGTCATCACCGGCGTCACCTTCGCGCCGCGCTCTTTCAGGCGGCGGATGAGATCGAGGCTTTTATAGGCTGCGATGCCACCGGAGATGATGAGGAGAATATGTTTGCCTGAAAGCGTCATGATGCCGGACCAGTTTCCCGTTTCAGGGGAAACTAAGCCCTTGGCATACAAAGTGCAATCACGCCTTTGTCACGCCGCCTTGGCGACGTGATATTCCTTGATCGCGACCATCTTGATCGCCGGAAAACGCTCGGACTCATAGCGGAGCGAGAAGGCGTCCTGCGCCAGAAACACCGGATCGCCATCCAGATCGCGGGCGATATCGCCGCGCTTGACGTTGAGGAACTTGTCCATTTCCGCCGGCTGATCGGAAGAAATCCAGCGGCAGACGGAAAAGCGCGACATTTCGAAGGAGACCGGCAGGCCATATTCGCCCATCAGACGCTCCTTCAACACGTCGAGCTGCAGCGCACCGACAACACCGACGATGGCCGGCGAGCCGTCTTCCGGCGAAAACAGCTGCACGACGCCTTCTTCCGCCATCTGCTGCAGGGCTTCCTTCAGCTTCTTCGCCTTCATGGCGTCTTCCAGACGCACGCGGCGGAGAATTTCCGGCGAAAAGTTCGGCACGCCCTGGAAGACGAGGTTTTCACCCTCGGTCAGCGTATCGCCGATGCGCAGCGTACCATGGTTCGGGATGCCGACCACGTCACCCGCAAAGGCCGTATCGGCAAGCTGGCGCTGCGAGGCGAAGAAGAACTGCGGCGCAGTGAGGCCCATCTGTTTGCCGGTGCGGGCAAGCCGCGCCTTCATGCCGCGCTCCAGCTTGCCGGAGCAGATGCGGGCAAAAGCGATGCGGTCGCGATGGTTCGGGTCCATATTGGCCTGAATCTTGAAGACAAAGGCCGTCATTTTCTCTTCAGCTGCATGGACGGTGCGGGTGTCCGCCACCTGATCGCGCGGCGGCGGTGCGAAATCGCCAAGCGCATTGATGAGATCACGCACACCGAAATTGCGCAGCGCCGAACCGAAGAACACCGGCGTCATATGACCTTCGAGAAACGCCTGACGATCGAAAGGACGGCAGGCTTCCAGCGCAAGCTCCGTTTCCTCGACGAAAAGATGGCGCTCATTTTCCGGCAGACGATCGGCAACCGCCTGCGGACCGTTGACCGGCATGGCTTCCACCTGCGTATCCACGCCACGGAAGGTGCTGTCGGCGAGATTATAGGCGCCGCAGAAGGTCTTTGCTCGACCGACCGGCCAGGTGATCGGCGCGGTATCGAGCGCGAGCTTCTCTTCCACCTCATCGAGAATCTCGAATGGGTCGCGGCTTTCGCGGTCCATCTTGTTGATGAAGGTGATGATCGGAATATCGCGCATGCGGCAGACTTCGAACAGCTTCAGCGTGCGCGGCTCGATACCCTTGGCGGCGTCGATGACCATGATCGCCGCATCCACCGCCGTCAGCGTGCGGTAGGTGTCGTCGGCGAAGTCCTCGTGGCCGGGCGTATCGAGGATGTTGAAGACCCGGTCATTATATTCGAAGGTCATGACCGAGGTGACGACCGAAATGCCGCGCTCGCGCTCGATCTTCATCCAGTCCGAACGGGTCTGGATGCGATCCTTCTTCGCCTTCACCTCACCGGCAAGCTGGATCGCTCCGCCGAACAGCAGCAGTTTTTCGGTGAGCGTGGTCTTACCCGCGTCCGGGTGCGCGATAATAGCAAAGGTGCGGCGGCGGGAGACCGCCTCGGCAAGTGTTTCGGCCATCTGACAAATCCTGTGGAATTGCGGGCTATCTAGCGTTTCAGGCCCGCATTTGCAATTGACCTTGCCGCGATCTCGGCAAACTAATGCCGGATGACCCTTCAAAACTACAATCGCCCCCCTCTCCGGCTCGTCCGCCTCGCCAATGGCGCTGACCTCGAATTGCCGTCCTACGAAACCCGTGGCGCCGCCGGCATGGACCTGCGCGCTGCCGTACCTGCCGGTGAACCGCTGACCCTGCAACCGGGTGAACGCGCCCTGGTCCCGACCGGTTTCATCTTCGAGGTTCCGCAGGGTTATGAGGCGCAAATCCGCTCCCGCTCCGGCCTCGCCATCAAGAACGGCATCACCTGCCTCAACTCTCCCGGCACGGTGGACAGCGATTATCGCGGCGAGGTGAAAGTCATCCTCGCCAATCTTGGCCAGGAGGTTTTCGTCATCGAGCGCGGCATGCGCATTGCGCAGATGGTGATCGCGCCGGTAACCCAGGTTGTTGTGAGCGAAGTGACGGAGACCTCTGAGACGGCGCGGGGCGCCGGCGGTTTCGGCTCCACCGGCGTTTAGCGACAGCGCTGGGACAGAAGCGCGGACCGATTGTCTTTACCCGGCAATTTCGCTATGGATTTGGCGGATTTTTCGGGAA
The DNA here is from genome assembly GCF_053522725.1 of Agrobacterium sp. 16-172Ci. NCBI lineage: Bacteria > Pseudomonadati > Pseudomonadota > Alphaproteobacteria > Hyphomicrobiales > Rhizobiaceae > Agrobacterium > Agrobacterium sp. 16-172Ci. The sequence goes on along the minus strand of NZ_JBNWBW010000001.1, from coordinate 266,517 downwards.
ATACGATCATGACGCTGACGACCCTTTTCGCCTATGCCACCGCCCTCTTCATCGCTGCCGCCATTCCCGGCCCCGGCATGACGGCGATCGTGGCGCGGGCGCTGGGTTCGGGCTTTCGCGAAACCTTTTTCATGGGTCTCGGGCTGGTGCTGGGCGACATGATTTACCTGACCGCTGTGATCCTGGGCCTGGCCTTCGTCGCGCAGACCTTTCAGGAAGCCTTCATGGTGCTGAAATTCGCGGGCGCGGCCTATCTCCTTTATATCGCCTGGAAGCTTTGGACCGCCGGTCTCTTGCCGCACGACCTGAAGGCGAAGAAGAGCACCAGCATGTCCATGTCCTTCCTGTCCGGCCTGCTGATCACCCTCGGCAATCCCAAAACCATGCTTTTTTATGTGGCGCTGGTGCCGACACTGATCGATATCCGCATGATCGGCCCTTCGGAATATGCGACACTTCTCGCCATCACCTTCGTCGTGCTGATGGCGGTTCTCCTGCCTTACATCCTGCTTGCGGCCAAGGCGCGTAACCTCCTGAAAAGGCCGAGCGCCTTGACGATCCTCAACCGTACGGCGGCGGCTATTCTGGCCGGAACCGCCACCATGATCGCGATCCGCAGCACGTAAAACAAATTCGTGCATTTATGCGATTTATCGTGAAATTATTCCTGCAATTTAGGGATATTAGGACGAACGTTCGCTAGCTTGCGAAAGCTATTGCTCCTATTCTGCCGCTCAAATCTTGCGGTCTTTACACAGGAGAGCATCATGCCCGAAGCCAGAAAGCCCGGACGCGGACGCGTCTATTCCTCGATTACGGAAACAATCGGCGACACACCGATCGTGCGGCTCGACAAGCTGGCGAAGGAGAAGGGCGTGAAGGCCAACCTTCTCGCCAAACTTGAATTTTTCAATCCCATCGCTTCCGTGAAGGACCGCATTGGCGTCGCCATGATCGAAGCTCTGGAAGCGCAGGGCAAGATCACCCCCGGCAAAACCACGCTGGTGGAGCCGACATCCGGCAACACGGGCATCGCGCTTGCCTTCGCCGCCGCCGCGAAGGGCTACAAGCTGATCCTGACCATGCCTGAAACCATGTCGGTTGAACGCCGGAAAATGCTGGCCCTGCTCGGCGCCGAACTGGTGTTGACCGAAGGCCCCAAGGGCATGAAGGGCGCCATCGCCAAGGCGCAGGAACTGGCCGAGACCCTGCCTGACGCGATCATTCCGCAGCAGTTCGAAAACCCCGCCAATCCCGATATTCACCGCAAGACGACGGCTGAAGAAATCTGGAACGACACCGAAGGCACGGTCGATATTCTCGTCTCGGGCATCGGCACCGGCGGCACCATCACCGGCACGGGTCAGGTGCTGAAATCCCGCAAGCCCGAGGTGAAGGTCATTGCCGTCGAACCTGCCGACAGCCCGGTTCTTTCCGGCGGCAACCCCGGCCCGCACAAGATTCAGGGCATTGGCGCCGGTTTTGCACCCGCCATCCTCGATACCGGCATTTATGACGAGATCGTCACCGTGACCAATGACGAGGCTTTCGAAACCGCACGTCTGGCGGCAAGGCTGGAAGGCGTGCCGGTCGGCATCTCCTCGGGTGCGGCGCTGGCGGCGGCCATCAAGGTTGGCGCGCGGGAAGAAAATGCCGGCAAGAACATCGTCGTCATCATTCCTTCCTTTGCGGAACGCTACCTTTCGACGGCGCTTTTCGAAGGCCTCGGGCTTTAAGCCAGGCTTTCAAGCGCGGTAAGGATCGCGCGCCAGAGTAGCGAATATTCTTATGTGCCGCCGGCTTCCGCTGGCGGCACAGTGTTTTTTCAGGGAAGGTACAACAGGCGACCTTCTGGAGCATATCCGGTTTAAACGGAATCGTTAGATGTGCTCTAATTACTTGTTTTTACACACTTCCCCACCAAAAACCGCTTCGTGCGTTTACTGGAAATGTTCTATGCCGCCGCCGTCAGCCTTTCGCCAGCGATACGATAGGACACGGCTTCCGCCACATGGATGCGGCCGACCGTCTGTTTGCCATCCAGATCGGCCAGGGTGCGGGCAACCTTGAGAATGCGATGATAACCGCGCGCGGAGAACTTCAGCCGCTCGGCCGCATCGCGCAGCAATTGCAGCCCGGATGCATCCGGCTCGGCATATTTTTCTATCAGGGTCGTCGTGCAGCGGGCATTGGTGCGAATGGCGGCAAATCCCGCCGCCGCGTAACGTTCCTGCTGCGCAAGGCGCGCCCGGGCGACACGGGCGGCAACCGCCGCACTCGGCTCGGACGGGACGGGGCGGATGAGATCGGCAGCGGAGACGGCGGGAACGTCGATGCGGATATCGATACGATCCAGCAGCGGGCCGGAAATGCGGGCCTGATAATCCGTCACACAACGCGGGCCTCGGGCGCAGGTGAAACCCGGCTCTCCCGCCATGCCGCAGCGGCAGGGGTTCATCGCCGCAACGAGCTGGATTTCCGCCGGATAGCTGACGCGATGATTGGCCCGCGCAATGATGCATTCGCCAGTTTCCAGCGGCTGGCGCAGTGCATCCAGCACCTGCGGCGAAAATTCCGGGAACTCATCCAGAAACAGAACGCCGTGATGGGCAAGCGAAGCCTCACCCGGCTTGGCGCGAAGCCCTCCGCCGATCAACGCCGCCATGGTGGCGGAGTGATGCGGGGTGCGGAACGGCCTGCGGTCCGAAAGCTTGCCGCCGGATAATTGGCCGGCGATGGAATGGACCATCGACACTTCCAGCAATTCCGCCGCCTCCAGCGGCGGCAGGATGGAAGGCAGGCGGGCTGCGAGCATGGATTTGCCGGAGCCGGGTGGACCGACCATGAGCAGGTTGTGGCCGCCGGCGGCTGCCACCTCCAGCGCGCGCCGGGCGCTCTCCTGTCCTTTGATATCCGCTAAATCCGGCAGATTGACCGGGTTGGCGCGAATGGCGGGCGTCGGGCGCGAGAGAAGCTGGGTGCCGCGAAAATGATTGGCCAGCGCAATCAGGCTGCGCGGGGCGAGAATATCGATACCGGCGCCGGCCCAGGCCGCTTCCGGTCCGCTTTCAGCCGGGCAGATCAGCCCCTTGCCAAGCGCATTTGCGCCGATCGCCGCCGGCAGGGCGCCCGAAACCATACCGATGGTGCCATCGAGATTGAGTTCGCCGAGAACCACATAACGTGCCAGCATTTCTGCCGGTATCGCGCCTAAAGCGGCCATGAGGCCAAGCGCAATGGGAAGATCGAAATGCGATCCTTCCTTGGGCAGATCGGCAGGCGCGAGATTGACGGTGACTTTTTTTGCCGGCAGTGCCAGACCGGAGGCATGCAGGGCGGCCTGCACCCGCTCGCGGCTTTCGGCCACCGCCTTATCGGGCAGGCCGACAATCTGGATGCCCACCTTTCCCGGCGCGACCATGACCTGCACCTCGACGGGCACACCCTCTATGCCCTGAAATGCAACCGTATTGACCCTTGCCACCATGGCCTGCCCCCGCAAACCGGCCGCATCAACAGAGCTTCATACCCTTATCACGGCCACCCGCAAGCAACGTGCCACAGGGCAAAGAATAAAACAAGAACATCCAGCGAACAATTTCTCGCTGACGATGTATTTTAGTTGTGTCTAGTTGTACTCGCGGAACAAAGCTGGACCGGCGAAAGCCCGCCTCAGAAATCCTGGGCTTCGCGCTTTTTCTCGATCGCATCCCACAGCAGGCTTGCGACATCGGCACCGCCGAATTTCCGCACTTCGCGAATGCCGGTCGGCGAGGTGACGTTGATTTCCGTCATATAGTCGCCAATCACATCGATACCGACGAAGAGGAAACCGCGCTCGCGCAAGGCAGGGCCGATCCGGCGGCAGATTTCCTTCTCGCGCGCCGTCAGTTCCGTCGGTTCCGGCCGGCCGCCGGCATGCATGTTGGAGCGGGCGTCGTTTTCCGCCGGCACACGGTTGATTGCGCCCACCGGCTCGCCATCCACCAGCAGGATACGCTTGTCGCCTTTGCGGACATCAGGCAGATATTGCTGGGCGATATAAGGTTCGCGGAACATCTGGCCGAACATCTCCAGCAGAGAAGAGAAATTGCGGTCGTCGCGCGCGGAATGGAAGACGCCGGCGCCACCATTGCCGTAAAGCGGCTTGAGGATGATATCGCCCATTTCATTACGAAAGCGGGCGATTTCGGCCACATCCTTGGTGATCAGCGTCTTCGGCATCAGATCGGCGAATTCGGTGACGAAAATCTTTTCAGGCGAGTTGCGCACCCAGACGGGATCGTTGACCACCAGCGTTTTCGGATGAATGCGCTCCAGCAGATGGGTCGAGGTGATGTAAGCCATGTCGAATGGCGGATCCTGACGCAGATGGATGACATCCATGGTCGACAGATCGACGCGCTCCGGTTCGGAGAGCGAGAAATGGTCACCCTTGATGTCACGCAGTTCCATCTGCTCGACAGTGGCGTAAATCTTGCCATCGCGCATGGAGAGGCGCTCGGGGGTATAATGGAACAGCCGGTATCCCCGCGCCTGCGCCTCAAGGCTCATGGCGAAGGTGGAGTCACCGGCGATATTGATGCCGGAGACATGATCCATCTGGATCGCGACGTTCTTGATCTTCGCCATGCGCATGTTCCTCTTGCAGCATGCGGACACTTTGTCGGCCCGCGGTGCCCATTGCCTCGCCTTTTCAAGCTTCCCTGCAGGACCGGTAGAAACCCGGAAATGCTTCAGAAAACCCTGAAGGTGTAGGGCAGCGACCATTCAAAGGCAACTGCTGCAAGCGGTGGTTTGTGTGAGTTTTATTGAACCTTCACAATTCCGTCGGCGAAGCCATGCAGGTCCCCGCCGACTGGAATGTTCTATGGGTTCAGGCCGCCAGCTTATAGGAACGGCCGGCAAACAGCTTGTTCTTGACGCGATAGGCAAAAGCCAGCGCCTTGGGGAACGGACGGCGCATGAAAGCGACCTTGCGGACATAATCATCCACCCGCCAGGTGGCCCATGTTCCCGCAGGGAAATAAGCGACATCGCCGACCCGCAGGATGCTGATGGAACCGTCTTCCGCGGTCACATGCACTTCGCCTTCGAGAATATAGACGGTTTCATCCCAGCCGAAGAACCAGCGGAACTCACCCGCCGTGCAATCCCACATGGCGGTGCTGGACGCACGGTCGCCACTTCTGGAATGATCCGCCGCGCGCGCCTGGGGGTTGCCGGAAATGATCCACTCCGGATTGATGGGGGCCGGCTGAAGCCGCAGATCGGTGCAGGATGCGCTGACGACAACTTCGTCTTTTGACCGGCGCAAATAGGCCGGCAATATCGGCACCGTGCGGACCGCCATGGTTGCTGCGGCGGCGAACATCATTTTGAAGGACATATTAGAAAACCCCCGTGAAATATTGGAGGTCTTCTATCATCGGGATCGTAACGAAGCGGTTTTGACAATCGGCGCAATTTTAGTCATCGCGCCGATTTCTGCGAAGCACTCAGGCCGTCGCCATTTGCGCGGGCTGCGCCACGAGCTGCTCCGCTTTGCCGGCGATGCGCTTGCCGGTTTCGCTGGAGAAGAAATGAAGTTTTTCCGGCGCGATCGTGACGGAGAGCGCAGACGGAACCTCCACATCCGGCGGGAAAGCAACTGTCAGGCTCTGGTCGCCGATCATGCCGTGGATAAGGCGCTGCGAACCCAGTTCCTCGATGTAATCGACCCGAATCGGGAAGCCCTGCTCACCTGCCGCTGCGAGGCGGAAATCTTCCGCCCGCATGCCCACCGTCACGGGGCCGGAGGCAGGCGCGAAACCGTTGAGCGCAAAGAGCGACGGACCGATGGCGAGGCTATCGCCATGCAATTCGGCGTTCAGCAGGTTCATGGCGGGAGAGCCGATGAAACTCGCAACGAAGGTCGAGGCAGGCGTATGATAGACATCGAGCGGTGCGCCGATCTGTTCGATACGGCCGCCATTCAGCACCACGAGACGATCGGCGAGCGTCATAGCCTCCAGCTGATCGTGGGTGACGTAGATCGAGGTGGTGCCGAGACGCTTTTGCAGGCGCTTGATCTCGCCGCGCATGGAAACGCGCAGCTTGGCATCGAGATTGGAAAGGGGCTCGTCGAACAGGAAGGCCGCCGGTTTGCGAACGATGGCGCGCCCCATGGCGACACGCTGCCGCTGGCCGCCGGAAAGGGCACGCGGCTTGCGGTCCAGATAGGGTTCGAGCTGCAGCATACGCGCGGCTTCGGCCACACGCGCATCGATCTCCGTCTTCGGCGTCTTGCGGTTCTTCAACCCGTATTCCAGGTTCTGGCGCACCGACATGTGCGGATAAAGCGCGTAGTTCTGAAACACCATGGCGATATCCCGGTCTGCCGGATCGGCCTGATTGACCACCCGGTCACCGATCTTCACAGTGCCTTCGGAAATATCCTCAAGACCTGCGACCATGCGCAGAAGCGTGGATTTGCCGCAGCCGGAAGGGCCAACGAGAACGATGAACTCGCCGTCCCTGATGTCAATATCGACGTGATGCACGGCGCGCACGCCGCCATGATAATCCTTGCAGACCTGACTGATTTCTATCGCGGCCATTTCGGTCTCCTTATTTATCGCTTTCGGTCAGGCCCTTGATGAACCAGCGCTGGAAAATGACGACGATCAGCACCGGCGGCAGCATGGCCAGCACGGCGAGCGCGAAAGCTTCGTTGTAATCGGGAATTTGCGAACCGACCCAGACCTGCAGGATCGACTTGATACCGCGCATCAGGGTGAAGAAGCCCTCATCCGTCGTCATCAGCATGGGCCAGAGATACTGGTTCCAGCCGTAAACGAACATGATGATGAAGATCGCCGCCATCATGGTGCGGGACAGCGGGATGAGAACGTCGATGAAGAATTTCACCGGCCCTGCGCCGTCAATGCGGGCAGCCTCCAGCAACTCCTCCGGCACGGATTTGAAGAACTGCCGGAAATAGAAGGTGCCCGTCGCCGAAGCGAGAAGCGGCACGATGAGGCCGGTATAGGAGTTCAGAAGGCCGAGTTTGCTCATCACCTCGTAGGAGGGCATGATGCGCACTTCGAGCGGCAGAAGCAGCGTGGTGAAAATGATCCAGAAGGCGAGCGTTGCGAACCGGAACCGGAAATAAACGATCGCATAGGCCGCCGTCATCGACAGGACGATCTTGCCGACGGCAAAACCGATGCCGAGGATCAACGAATTCAGCACCATGTTGAGACCCGTGATCTGCCCGGTGAAGCCGCCCTTCTGGGTCAGAACCTTTTCATAAGTCTCGATGAAATTGTCGCCGGGAACCATCGTCAGACCGCTGCGGTGGATTTCCGCAGCGGTGTGGGTGGAGGTCATGAAGGCCACGATGACCGGCAAGATCAGGAACAGCGCGCCGATGATCAGCACCAGATGATCGAGGGGTTTTGTCTTGTACATGGTCTTTTCCCTCAATTGTAATGGATGCGCTTTTCGATGAAGCGGAACTGGATGATGGTGAGAACGAAGACGACCAGCATCAGGATGACGGACTGGGCCGAAGAGCCACCGATGTCATTGCCGCGGAAACCATCCAGAAACACCTTGTAGACCAGCGTGATCGGGTTGTTGGCAGCCTTGTCCTTCACCATCACGTCGATGACGCCGAACGTGTCGAAGAGTGCATAGGTGATGTTGATGATCAGCAGGAAGAAGGCCGTGGGCGCCAGAAGCGGCATGATCACCGTCCAGAACCGGCGAAAGCCAGAACGGCAGTCGATGGCGGCGGCTTCCCGCACGGAGACCGGAACGCCCTGAAGACCGGAGAGGAAGAAAATGAAGTTGTAAGGGATCTGCTTCCAGACCGCGACAACGATCATGGCGAAGGCCGTATCGAAATAATTGAGGCCGACCTTCATGTCCCAGCCGAGGAATGCGGCCATCTTCACGAAGGGGCCAATATGCTGGTCGAAAAACATCATTCCGATGAGACCGGCGACCGGCGGCGCGATGGCATACACGGAAATCAGCAGCGTCTTGTATGTCGAGCTGCCGCGAATGACCGCGTCGGCCTTGACGGCGAGCAGCAGGCCGAGCGCCAGCGAAAAGAAGGTGACCAGCACGGTGAAGACAACCGTGAATTTGGCGATGCTGAGATATTCGGGGCTGAAGATCGCATCCGAATAATTGGCAAGTCCGACGAAGGAAGCGCCAAAACCGAACGGGTCTTCGATATAGAAGGACGAATGTATGGCCTGAACCGATGGCCAGTAGAAGAAGATGAAAATCACCGCAAGCTGCGGCGCCAGAAACAGGTAAGGTACGTAGGACGAGGAGAACTGCACGCGCTTCATGCCGGCGTCGGCAGGTTTGGCTGGCTTTCCAGCCTTTGCGGACCAGCCGGACAAAAACCGGCGCGGTTGAGACGATGTATAGGCCACGCTTGCGCTTCCTTATCCGAGAGCGAGCCTCCCTTCCGTGAGAAAGGAGGCTCGGCAATGGTCATTGGTTTCGAAACAGACGATCAGCCGGCCGTTTTGGCGAAACGGGCGAGCAGGTCGTTGCCTTCCTTCTCGATGATCTCGAAAGCGGCCTTCGGGGTCACTTCGCCGGAGAAGATGCGGTTATATTCGCGCTCCATGACGGAGCGGATCTGCGGGTAGAAGCCGAGGCGGTAGCCCTTGGACCATTCGCCGCCCGGCAGCGAGAGCTGCTGGATACCGACTTCCGCGACCGGCTTTTCCTTGTAGAAGCCTTCAGCCTTGGCCTTTTCGTAAGCCGCCTTGGTGATGGCGACGTAACCGGTTGCCTTGTGGTAGAAGACCTGGATTTCCGGCGAGGTCAGGAACTGGAAGAAGTCGGCCACGCACTTGTTTTCGGCTTCAGACTTGCCCGACATTGCAAAGAGCGCAGCGCCTCCGATGAAGGAGTTGGTGCCAGCGCCCTTGATGGAGCCCCAGTAAGGAAGGAAGGTTGCCGAGAACGGCATGGTCGCCGTCTTCTGCAGGCCGCCGAAGGAGCCCGAAGAACCGATCCAGAACGCGACCTTGCCTTCTTCGAACGGCTTCTGGTTGTCGTTCCAGCCGGCGCCGTAATAGGCGAACAGGCCCTTGTCCTTCCAGTCCTTCAGCTTGTCGAACATCATGACGAGGTTCGGGTCGGTGACCTTGAGCTTGGTGTCGGTGACGCTGTCATAGCCGTTATTGTTGGTGGCGAACTGGATGTTGTTGCGGGAGAAGAAGTTCTCCGTGAACTGCCAGGTGAGCTGCGACTGAACGAGCGGAATGTAGCCGGCTTCCTTCAGCTTCGGCGCAACCTGCTCGAACTCTTCCCAAGTCTTCGGCGCTTCGACGCCGGCCTTTTTCAGGGCTTCGTCGTTGACGTACATGATGGGAGCGGAGGAGTTGAACGGCATGCCGACGAACTTACCGTCAGCGGCAGCGTAGAAATAACGCACGCCGTTGATGAAGGCATCGCGGTCGAACTTGTAACCGGCCTTGTTGATGAGATCTTCGGCAGGAATGACAGCGCCCTTGGCGTTGATGATGGTCGCGGCGCCAGCATCGAAAACCTGGAGGATGTTCGGCTGTTCGCCAGAGCGGAAAGCAGCGATGCCGCTGGCCAGGGCTTCTTCGTAGGAGCCCTTGGAAACCGGCGTCAGAGCACATTCTTTCTGGGCTTCGTTGAACTTCTGGGCGACTTCGTTGATGACTTCGCCATTGCGGCCGCCCATGCCGTGCCACCAGGTGATGTTGGTAGCAGCCATGGAAGACGTCGCCGAAATGCTGACGGCCACTGCGGCCATGGAAATCTTCTTCAACATTACTAAATCCTCTCCACCATTTATTGGGATGAGGATGCGAATAGAGACGTTCCATGACGCCTCTTTGACAGTTCCATGTCAGATTTATTACAGCGACTGACGAAAATCTCAGTCGGTCATGCGCTTTATCGGCCGAGCCGGATTTCCGACCACCGTCACGCCCGGCGGCACATTGCGCGTCACCACCGAACCGGCGCCGACAATCGCGCCGTCACCAATAGTGATGCCAGCCAGAACGATCGCTCCGCCGCCGATCCAGACATCACGGCTGATCGTCACGGGCTTTGCGATTTCAATGCCTTGCGCTCGCGGCACCGGGTCCAGATGGTGTTCCGCACAATAGATCTGCACCGCAGGCCCGAGCATCGCGCCGTCGGCTATCGTAACTTTCGCGGAATCCAGAATGGTGCAGCCGGCATTGAGATAAACATTTTTACCAAGTGTGATGTTGAAGCCGTAAGCGCAATGAAACGGCGCTTCGATAAATGCCCCTTCACCAACAGAAGCGAACAGAGCCCTTAGCAACGGGGCCACTGCCCCGCGCTCATCCGGCGGCATCGTATTGTGCTGGTGGACGGCCCCTCGTGCCCGCCAGCGCAATATATCCAGCTCGGCATCCATGCAGCTGTACCATTCGCCCGCGGCCATTTTTTCCCGCTCGGTGGACATGTTTCCCTCCCCTTTAAAAGGCGTCGATAAAATGCTGCGGCAGGCGTCGTGGCAAAACGGCGATGATATCGAAACGCAGCGAAAAGCGCGCGGCATCCTTGCGACGGGCGAGCCACAGATCGGCCGCCGCCCGAATGCGTTGCTGCGAATGGAAACCGACGGCATCCACGGCACCTTCGCCGGACGTTCGCGCCTTGACCTCGACAATGGCGACGAGGTCCTTCTTGCGGGCGATGAGATCGATTTCCCCCAGCCGGGTACGATAACGAATGGCGAGGATGCGATATCCCTTCAGCAGCAGATAAAGTGCCGCCCAATATTCCGCGGCATGGCCGCGTCGCTCGGCCTTGCGCCTGTTATTGCTTCGCCCGTCAGCGGCCATCCGTTTCCTTCATATCCAGCAGCCTTTGATAAAGCTCCTTGCGCGGCAGGCCCGTCAGCTTGGCGGCTTCGCCTGCCGCCTTGGCGGCGGGCATGGTGGCGACGAGGTCCTTCAGCAGCTTCTCGACATCCTCGATATCGGGAATCTCGTCATAAGAGGGCGGCTCCACCAGAAGCACGATCTCACCCTTCACCACACGGTCACCACCGTAATAATCCGCAAGCTCGCCAAGCGTGCCGCGCCGGAACTCCTCGAAGGTCTTGGTCAGCTCGCGGCAGACCACGGCGCGGCGGTCGTGGCCAAGAACTTCGGACGCCACCTTGACGGAAGCGCCGATGCGATGCGGCGATTCAAAGAAGATCAAGGTGGCCGGGATTTTTGCGAGTTCGGCAAAACGGTCGCGCTTGCCGCGATCCTTCACCGGCAGGAAGCCCGCAAACAGGAAAGCATCGCTCGGCATTCCCGAACCCACGAGGGCGGCGAGCGGCGCGGATGCTCCCGGCACCGGCACGACACGATGCCCGGCCTCGAGCGCGAGCTGGCCGAGGCGGTAACCGGGATCGGAAACGAGCGGCGTTCCGGCATCCGAGACCAGCGCCACGGATTTTCCTGCCTCAAGCGCTGCAATGAGCTTCGGCCCCGCTTCGTTTGCATTGTGCTCATGATAGGCGAGCGGGCGGGTGCGAATACCGTAACGTTCGAGCAGGATGCGGGTGACGCGGGTATCCTCGCAGGCGAGAACATCGGCCGAGGCCAGCGTTTCCAGCGCGCGGATGGTGATATCGCCAAGATTGCCGATGGGCGTAGCCACGAGATAAAGCGCAGGCTCCAGCGGCCGGGCCGGAATGGTGGCCGTGCCGATCCTGAAGCTCTTTGTTGCATCTCTCAAGTCGCTGTTCGATATTTCTTCCGTCACACGGCTTCCAATCATTCTGGCCGATTATTCGCGGCCGGTCGCTCTGGTTTCCTCTCTTTATGGGCAATAGAAAACCGGCGAACAAGGTCCACGGACGCCCCCAGCCTGTGGATCATGCTGTATAGCAGCAAAATGACCCGCGGCAGATGCACTCGGCTCTTGCATTTCCTGCAATAACTCTGCCATTTTGCCCGTCCACATTATCCGGCTTTCTGGCCGGTGAAGACTCTTCTTGCCGATCCGGCGGTGGCCGGTTCGCAACGGTTGAAAGCGGTAGCGTCCATGCGTATTACTCTTGAGCGGTCGAACCTTCTGAAATCGCTGAACCACGTCCACCGGGTCGTCGAGCGACGCAACACGATCCCGATCCTGTCCAACGTCCTGCTGCGCGCATCCGGCGCCAATCTGGACATGAAGGCGACCGACCTCGATCTCGAAATCACCGAAGCGACACCGGCCATGGTGGAGCAGGCAGGCGCCACCACCGTGCCGGCGCATCTGCTTTATGAAATCGTGCGCAAGCTGCCGGACGGTTCCGAAGTGCTTCTGGCCACCAATCCGGACGGCTCATCGATGACGGTTGCCTCCGGCCGTTCGAAATTCTCGCTGCAATGCCTGCCGGAAGGGGACTTCCCCGACCTCACGGCCGGCACCTTCAGCCACACCTTCAAACTGAAGGCGACCGATCTGAAGATGCTGATCGACCGGACGCAATTTGCGATCTCGACCGAAGAAACGCGTTATTACCTGAACGGCATTTTCTTCCATACCATCGAAAGCAATGGCGACCTGAAGCTGCGCGCCGTCGCGACCGATGGCCACCGCCTGGCGCGCGCCGATGTGGATGCGCCTTCCGGTTCCGAAGGCATGCCGGGCATCATCATTCCGCGCAAGACCGTCGGCGAGTTGCAGAAGCTGATGGACAACCCCGAGCTGGAAGTGACCGTCGAAGTCTCGGATGCGAAAATCCGCCTGACCATCGGTTCGGTCGTTCTGACCTCGAAGCTGATCGACGGCACATTCCCGGATTATCAGCGCGTGATCCCGACCGGCAACGACAAGGAAATGCGGGTCGATTGCCAGACCTTCGCGCAGGCTGTCGACCGCGTCTCGACCATTTCTTCCGAGCGCGGCCGCGCCGTGAAGCTCGCGCTCACCAACGGCCAGTTGACGTTGACCGTCAACAACCCGGATTCGGGAAGTGCTACGGAAGAAGTAGCTGTCGGTTACGACAATGATTCGATGGAAATCGGCTTCAACGCCAAATATCTCCTCGACATCACCTCGCAGCTTTCCGGCGACGACGCGATTTTCCTGCTGGCCGACGCCGGCTCGCCGACGCTCGTTCGCGACACCGCTGGCGACGATGCGCTTTATGTTCTGATGCCGATGCGCGTTTGAAACGGGACTTTTTTGCAGGTTTCATCAAAAAAGCCGGTGGAACGCTTCACCGGCTTTTTTTGATTCGGCGACGGTGTATTTCAAACCGTAAGCGAATTTTTCCAGTTACGACATTTTGCCTTGTTTTTGCGCCAAATGGGATCAACATTGCGTAACAGTTTTTTGACAATGACCAAAAGCATCTGAGGGAACTATGGCACTTAACCTGAAGCAACGGCTTGAACAGAAATTTGAAGAAGAAATCCGCTTTTTCAAGGGCATGGTCAGCCAGCCGAAAAAAGTCGGGGCCATTGTACCGACATCGTCCATCACGGCGAAAAAAATGGCGAGTGTCATCAATCCCCATTCCGGCTTGCCGGTTCTCGAACTCGGCCCGGGCACGGGCGTCATCACCAAGGCCATTCTGGCGCGCGGCATCAAGCCGGAGAACCTGACCGCCATCGAATATTCGACCGATTTCTACAATCAGCTCCTCAGGAGCTATCCGGGCGTCAATTTCGTCAATGGCGACGCCTTCGATCTCGATGCGACGCTTGGCGAACACAAGGGCCAGATGTTCGACAGCGTCGTTTCCGCCGTGCCGATGCTGAATTTCCCCATGGCCGCCCGTATCAAGCTTCTCGACGAATTGCTGGAGCGCGTGCCCCATGGCCGCCCCGTCGTGCAGATATCCTACGGTCCGATTTCCCCCATCGTCGCGCAGCCGCATCTCTACCACATCCGCCATTTCGATTTCATCGTGCGCAATATTCCGCCGGCGCAATTGTGGACCTATACGCGGGCCTGATCTTCGACAGAGTGCGGGAACTCGTCATTTCCCGGTCGTGACGAATGGTTAGGGTGTCGATTTGCCCTTTCCATCGACCTTGAGGACCGATTGCCATGCATGCGCTCTACATCACCCACCCCCAGGTCAAGATCGATCCGGCTGTTCCCGTTCCCGAATGGGGGCTTTCGGACAGGGGTGCCGAGCGGACGCGCGAGGCAAGCCGCCTGCCCTGGGCGCGGTCATTACGCCGCATCGTTTCCAGCGCCGAGACCAAGGCGATCGAAACCGCCCGCATCCTGGCTGAAACCTCCGGGGCGGAAATGGACATCGTCGAGGCAATGCATGAAAACGACCGGTCCGCCACCGGCTTTCTGCCGCCGCCGGAGTTCGAAAAGGCGGCGGACTGGTTCTTCGCCCATCCCGAGGAAAGCTTTCACGGCTGGGAGCGTGCAATCGACGCTCAGACGCGGATCGTCAGGGCGGTCAAAGCGGTTCTTGACCGGCACGACCCGCAGCAGCCGATTGCCTTTGTCGGCCATGGTGGCGTGGGTACGCTTCTGAAATGCCATATCGAAGGCCGCGGCATCAGCCGCAGCAAGGACCAGCCGCCCGGCGGCGGCAATCTCTTTCGCTTCTCCATCGCCGACTTTTCACTTGCAGCCGCGTCCCCCACATGCGACTGGACGGCAATGGAAACATGGCAGGGATAAGACAATGACCGCGCGCGAAAAACTCATCGTCGGGCTGGATGTTCCGACTGTGCAGCAAGCCGAAGACATCGTGTCGAAAATCGGCGACGAGGTTCTGTTCTACAAGATCGGTTATCAGCTGGGCTTTGCCGGCGGTCTCGAATTCGCGCGCGACCTTGTCCAGAGCGGCAAGAAGGTCTTTCTCGACATGAAACTGCTCGATATCGACAATACCGTCGCCTCCGGTGTCGAAAACATCGCCCGCATGGGCATGTCGATGCTGACGCTGCATGCCTATCCCAAAGCGATGCGCGCCGCCGTCAAGGCCGCCGAAGGCTCCGGTCTCTGCCTGCTGGGCGTCACCGTGCTGACGTCGATGGACGACGTCGATCTCGCCGAGGCGGGTTATGCCTCTGACGCCCGTTCGCTGGTCCTGCGCCGGGCGGAGCAGGCACGCGAGGCTGGCATGGGCGGCATCGTCTGTTCGGCGGAAGAATCGACCGCCGTGCGCGAAATCCTCGGCCCGGACCTTGCCGTCGTCACCCCCGGCATTCGCCCGGCCGGCGCGGATCTCGGCGATCAGAAGCGGGTGATGACGCCCTACGACGCCATCAAGGCCGGATCGAGCCATTTGGTGGTCGCCCGCCCGATCGTCAGGGCGGAAGACCCGAAAGCGGCGGCCCGCGCCATTCTTGACGACATGCTGCGCGCCAGCTTTCCGGCCAATCAGTAACGACAATCGGAGGAGATGAAATGGCAAAGGGATATTGGATCGCCCGCGTCGATGTGCGCGATAGTGAGCGTTACAAGGACTATGTCACGACGGCTAAGCCCGCTTTCGAGCGGTTCGGCGCCAATTTCCTGGCCCGTGGCGGCGCGCTGACCGAGCTGGAGGGCAAGGCGCGTGCGCGCAACGTCATCATCGAGTTCCCGTCGGTGCAGCACGCCATCGACTGCTATAATTCTCCCGAATATCAGGCCGCGGCCAAAATCCGCCAGGAAGTCGCGGATGCGGAGATGATGATCGTCGAAGGAATTTGACGTCCGTCAACCGCATTTCCCAAACCGTCTTCCAGCCTCGCGACAACATCTCTTCACGCGCGCGCGGCTTTGGGCTAAGAGACTGAAAAACGCTTTATCGACAGCTTCTGAGGAGCCTCCCATGACCTTGGCCAACCTTCCACCCCTCGTCACCGTTTTCGGCGGTTCGGGTTTTGTCGGGCGGCATGTCGTGCGGATACTTGCGAAGCGCGGTTACCGCATCCGCGTCGCCGTTCGCCGCCCGGATCTCGCCGGTTTCCTGCAGCCGCTCGGCAATGTCGGCCAGATTTCCTTCGCCCAGGCGAACCTGCGTTATCGCGATTCCATCGTTAAAGCCGTGGAAGACGCCGACCATGTGGTCAATTGCGTCGGTATCCTGACCGAAAGCGGCCGGAACACCTTTGACGCCGTACAGGAATTCGGCGCGAAAGCCATTGCCGAGGCGGCCCGCGATGCTGGCGCCACGCTGACGCATATTTCCGCCATCGGCGCGGATGCCGGTTCGCCGACCGGTTATGGCCGCACCAAGGGCCGCGCCGAGGCCGCCATCCATTCCATTCTGCCTGGCGCCGTGATCCTGCGCCCGTCGATCATTTTTGGACCGGAAGACGATTTCTTCAACAAGTTCGCAAAAATGGCCCGCAGCATGCCGTTCCTGCCGCTGATCGGTGGCGGGAAAACCAGGTTCCAGCCGGTCTATGTCGAGGATGTCGCGGAAGCCGTCGCCCTTGGCGTCGATGGCAAGCTGAAACCCGGCGCGATCTATGAACTCGGCGGTCAGGATGTCATGACATTCCGTGACTGTCTCGAGGCGGTTCTTGCCGCGACCTACCGGGAGCGTCCCTTCGTCAACCTGCCCTTCAGCGTCGCGTCCATGATTGGCAAGATCGCTTCAATGGCGCCGCTGATTGCGCCGCCGCTGACGCCCGATCAGGTGACCATGCTGAAAAAGGACAATGTCGTTTCCACCGACGCCGAAAAGAACGGCCTGACACTGGAAGGCATTGGCATCACCCCCGTTCGCGTCGCGTCCATTCTGCCTTCCTACATGGTGCAATACCGCCCGCACGGCCAGTTCTCCAATGCCGGAAAAGCGGCCTGAAGCCCACCTTCAGCCTCATCGAACACAACAAAGCGGGAGCCATTCCCGCTTTTTGTTTTTGCGCAATTCAATCGCAACCAAACCGCTATTCGTGCATTTTCCCCTCAACTGCAGGGGAGGTGTTGAATGAAACAGGGCTGTTTTGCAAAGCCGGGTAAAAGCTAACGGTCGTCCGGCCTCCACAGGCAAGCGTGGCACAAGCGCAACTGTGGAAAAGACTTCGTATTAACCCGGTATTCAACAAGCTGCTTTATTGATATTCGCCACATTCCAAACATATCCCGACCACTCAATTCACACACGGCGGCATGATCCGCGCGAACGAACGTCTGAAAGGCAATCATAAAATGGGCAGATCTATCGCACTCTTTTTTGCGTGTGCGGCTTTGGTGGTTCTGGCGGGTTCTTTTATGGCGCCGGGAACGGTTGCAGCGGGCAAGAGCGGTTGCGCTCCCGCCTATGGCGTCGACCCCTGCGCAACGGCTTCGATCAGCACCAACTGATCGGCCTTTAAAAGTTTCAAAGAAAAAGCGCCGCCGGTTCTCCGGGGGCGCTTTTTCTTTTTCTGTTCGTTCGTCGCGGGCGGAGATTATTCCCGCCCCTGATTCAACCCAGAACCAGAAGTGCCACCAGTCCCAGCGAACCGATGGCGATGCGCCACCAGGCGAAGGGTGCAAAGCCCCGCCGCGATACGAAATCCAGCAGGGAGCGAACAACGAAGAGGCCGGAGACGAAAGCGGCGATGAAACCCACGGCGATCAGCGCACCGTCATCGAAGCTCAGTGCATCGCGGTTCTTGTAAAGATCGAGCGTGAAAGCACCCAGCATGGTCGGCATCGCCAGGAAGAACGAAAATTCGGCGGCGGAGCGCTTGTCCGTTCCCATCAGCAACGACCCGACGATTGTGGCGCCGGACCGCGACGTGCCGGGAATCATCGCAAGGCACTGGAAGAGGCCGATCTTGAAGGCAAGCGACGGCGGATAATCCATAATGTCGGTATATTTCGGCTTCAGCGGCATGCGGTCGACGCCGAGCAGAATGACGCCGCCGATGATCAGCACCACGCAGATGAGCATCGGCGTTTCAAACAGCACGGTCTTGATGAAATCATGCGCCACAGCGCCGATTATCGCCGCCGGCAGGAAAGCGAGAGCGACGGCCAGCACGAAGCGGCGCGCTTTCGCGCTTGTCGGCAGAGCGAGCGCAATCGACACAAGCTTTTGAAAATAAACAAGAAGGATCGCAAGGATCGCACCAAGCTGAATAAGAACGGCAAAGGTGTTGCCGGGTGATTTGAAGCCGAGGAAATGCCCGGCCAGCAGCACGTGCGCCGTTGAGGAGACGGGAATGAACTCCGTCAGACCCTCGATAATGCCCAGCAGAAGCGCGCTGATGATCGATTGGTCACCCATGAGGTATCCTTCTTTTAGGGGAAAGTGGCAATGGAAGGCAATTGCGTTAAACTTGTTTTAAAGTAGCCAAGCTCTTATAGCGTCTTGATGAAGCGAAACTGAAAAAGTTTTTCGGCAAATGCCGATCATGACAACCAATCGTAAAAATTGAGTACCGATGCCAACTCTCTATCACTCTCCGATGTCGACCGCATCCCGGTTCGTTCGTCTGATCCTCGCAGAATACGGGTTCCAGACCGATCTCGTGGAGGAGCAGCCGTGGGAAAGACGGCGGGAGTTTCTGGCGCTCAATCCGGCCGGCACCCTGCCGGTCTATCTGGACGACAATATGCGCTCGCTGAGCGGGCCCTATGTGCTTGCGGAATTTCTTGACGAAACGCATGGGGTTCTGAAGCGCGACCGTCGGCTTCTCGCCGAAGACCCGTTTCAGCGCGCGGAAATCCGCCGGCTGACGGAATGGTTTCTGCAGAAAATGGAAAACGACGTGACCCGGCCGCTGGTGCGGGAAAGGGTCTATAAATTGCAGATGACGGCGGCGCAGGGTGGCGGACCGCCGGATTCCAAGCTGCTGCGCACGGCCCGCAACAACATTCGCCAGCACATCAAATATCTGGAATGGCTGGCTGGCTCACGCACCTGGCTTGCCGGCGACCGGTTGAGCTATGCCGATCTTGCCGCTGCGGCCGCGGTCTCGGTGCTGGATTATCTCGGTGAGATCAACTGGCTCGAAGCGCCGATTGCCAAGGAATGGTATCAGCGGGTGAAATCCCGTCCTTCCTTCCGGCCGTTCCTCAGCGAACGCATTCCGCGCCTTGCCCCTTCCTCCCACTACGCCGATCTGGACTTCTGAGGTCTGCTCTCCCGGTTATTTGCTGTGGCCTGCGGCTGTATCTAAAGCATGTCGTTGTCCCGAAACCGCTGCACACTTTCGGGCGACATGCATTATATATGCCGCAGAATAACCCGCAGGAGAAACGACCATCGACGTCGCGAGCGAAAAGCAGCGAATACGCGCGCGTAAACTGACGGACTTCGTTCGTCAGGAAGCGCTTTCGCTCGGCTTCGATCTGTGTCGCATCACCGCGCCGGACAGCATTCCGCTCGCACCCGAACGGCTGAGACAGTTTCTCGACAATGGCTATCACGGTACGATGGCGTGGATGGAGGAAACCGAGGCCCGCCGGGCAGAGCCGAAAACGCTCTGGGGAGACGTGCGCTCCATCGTCATGTTCGGGCTGAACTACGGCCCCGAGGAAGACCCACGCGACCTGCTTTCCAAACCCGACAAGGCGGCCATTTCGGTCTATGCCCGCAATCGCGATTATCACGACATCATCAAGGGGCGGCTGAAGGAAATCGCTACCCGTTTTGCCGCGCGCGCCGGCGAGGATGTGAAAGTCTTTGTCGATACCGCACCGGTAATGGAAAAACCGCTTGCCGCCGCCGCCGGTCTCGGCTGGCAGGGCAAGCATACCAACCTTGTCAGCCGCACCCATGGTTCGTGGCTGTTTCTCGGTAGCATGTTCACCACGGCCGAACTCTGTCTTGACGAGGCTGAAAGGGACCATTGCGGCTCCTGCCGCGCCTGTCTCGATGCCTGTCCGACGGCCGCTTTCCCCGCGCCCTATCAATTGGATGCGCGCCGCTGCATCTCCTATCTCACCATCGAGCACAAGGGGCCGATCCCGCACGAATTCCGGCCGATGATCGGCAATCGCATCTATGGCTGCGACGACTGTCTTGCCGCCTGTCCGTGGAACAAGTTTGCAGCGAGCGCCTCCGAGATGAAATTGCAGGCGCGCGAGGATCTGAAGGAACCCTCCATCGCCTTCCTGCTCACGCTCGATGACGCAGCCTTTCGCGGTTTCTTCAGCGGCTCACCCGTCAAGCGCATCGGCCGCAATCGCTTCATCCGCAATGTGCTGATCGCGGCGGGCAACTCGGCCGACCGGCAATTCGTGGAACGATGCAAGGCGCTTGCCGAAACCGACCCTTCGCCCGAAGTACGCGGCATGGCCGCGTGGGCTTTGTCGCGGCTTATGGACAGGGACGAATTCCGTACATACTCTGCCGGTCGCGCGCCGGAGCCTGATCCGGAGGCGGAAATGGAATGGCAACTGGCAGAGGCGTGACGCATGCATGTGATGATTTTTGGCGCGGGATATTCTGGGAAAGCCATCGCTAACGCGCTGAGAACCGAAGCAGCAAGCGTTTCCGGCACCACACGCAGTCAGGACAAGTTTCCAAACCTCACCGCCGCAGGCATGACGCCCTTCCTCTTTGATGGCGTTCAGCTCAATGACGAACTCGTCGCCGCAATGGGCAACATCACGCATCTCGTACAATCCGTCGCGCCGGGCAAGGATGGCGATCCGCTGCTTGCGCTTCTGGGTGGCGATCTGAAAAAGCTCACGCCCAATCTGAAATGGGTCGCTTATCTTTCCACCGTCGGCGTTTATGGCGACCATGGCGGCGCCTGGGTGGACGAGACAACGCCCTGCCGCCCGGTCTCCGCGCGATCCGTGGAACGGGTGGCTGCGGAAACCGCCTGGACTGCGGCAGCGGAAAAGGCGGATGTGCCGCTTGCCATCCTGCGCCTTTCCGGAATTTACGGCCCCGGACGCAATGCCTTCATGAATTTCGAGAAAGGAACGGCGCGGCGGCTGGTGAAGAAGGACCAGGTGTTCAATCGCATCCGGGTCGAGGATATCGGTGCCGCACTTGCCTTTCTGGCACGGAAAAACGAACGCGGCATCTTCAACGTGACCGACGACGAACCCTGCCCGCCGCAGGATGTGGTGAGTTTCGCAGCAGCATTGATGGGGGTGGAACCGCCACCCGAGCAGGCCTTCGAGACCGCCGATCTGACGCCGATGGCGCGCTCTTTTTATGGCGAGAACAAGCGCGTTTCCAACGCCAGAATACGCAATCTCGGCTTCGATTTCCGCTTCCCGGAGTACAGGTTCTCCCTGAGACAATTGTGGGAAAACGGCCTCTGGCGAGGCTGAAAAATTCCCTCTCGAAAAGCGATGAAAAATCCTTCCAATCCCGCTTTTGCGGATGGTTTTCGTCTTATTTCAGCCAATTAGGATTTTATTAACCGTCCAAAAATCACTAAAATCGTAGTCATTAGAAAAATATTTCACTCACATTTCGTGAACTGGATTCACGAAGCCGTGACCCGCAACAGCATTTCCGTTATCCATTGATTCTGCGTTATTTTTTCCAGCTTTTGGCCGGGACGCCCTGCCGACAGCTTTCCGGCTAACGATCACGAATATTACATACTGTAACAGTTCGTGATTTGAGGTCAGCTTTTTTTCGCCATTTTTCCCTCGCCCTACAATCTCGCATCAAAAGGCGTTCAGGCCAGTTCATGGCCGTTTAGCAAGGGCACAATCAATCGGCGCGGGGCCGATTTTCAGGGAAGCACAGTTTGTTGAATATCCGTCGTATAACTTTCACCGCTGCAACTATCGCCGCCTGTTCCATCATTGCGCCTCTTCAGGCGAATGCGGCAAATGGTTGTGGAGGCGCATCGTGGTATGCGTTGACCTCCAAGACTGCTTCGGGCGAGCGCATGAACGCCGCCAACCTGACCGCCGCCCACCGCTCGCTGCGGTTCGGCACCAAGGTCAAGGTGACCAATGCGCGCAATGGCAAGGCCGTTGTGGTGCGCATCAATGACCGTGGGCCGTTCATCAAGGGCCGCGTTCTCGATCTTTCCAAGGCAGCCGCCAAGAACATCGGCATGATCAACTCCGGCACCGCCAAGGTCTGCTACGAGGTCGTCAAGGCCGATTGAGCCTTGCCCTCGCCGCCATTCGCGTCTACCAACCGGGCTTAGCACAAGAACGAGGTAGACAATGCGTTTAGGCGGGCGTTTGGCCGGAGCAATCGAAGTATTGGCGGATATTGAGGGACGCAGGCGTCCCGTCGCCGATGCTCTGAAAGATTGGGGCCTTGCCCATCGTTTCGCCGGCTCCGGCGACAGGGCTGCAATCGGCAACATCGTCTATGACGCGCTGCGCATGAAACTGTCGCACGCCTGGCTGATGGATGACGACAGCGCTGCCTCGCTTGGTTATGCCGTGCTGCTGCGCCAATGGGGCAAAAGCTTTTCGGACCTTTCGGCGGAATTCGACGGCGACAAATTCGCCCCCGCCGCACCGGATGAACAAAGGCAGCAGGCCTTTCTGTCCCGTTCCCTCAGCGATGCACCGGCCCATATTCAGGGCGACATACCCGAATGGGTGCAATCCTCCTTCGAAACCGCCTTTAGCGATCGCTGGCTCGCCGAGGCGCAGGCCCTGAACGAGCGGCCCACGCTTGATCTGCGCGCCAACACCTTGAAAGCGACGCGTGACAAGGTGCTGAAGGCTCTGGAGGAAAGCGGCGCGGAAGCCACGCATATCGCCCGACAGGGCGTGCGCATTCCCGCCGGCGAAGGTCCTTCTCGCCTGCCGAACGTTACCGCCGAACTTTCCTTCCAGAAGGGCTGGTTCGAAGTACAGGACGAAGGCTCCCAGATCGTTGCCGATCTTGCCGGCGCGCATGAAGGCGAACAGATCCTCGATTATTGCGCCGGCGGCGGCGGCAAGACGCTGGCCATGGCGGCCAGCATGAACAATAAGGGCCAGGTCCACGCCTTCGACGCCGACCGCAAGCGCCTTGCGCCGATCATCGAACGGCTGAAGCGGGCTGGCACGCGAAATGTGCAGGTGCACGACCGCGCCTCCGGCCTTACGCCGTTTCAGGAGAAGTTCGACCGCGTTCTGGTCGACGCGCCCTGCACCGGCACCGGGACATGGCGCCGCCGGCCCGACACCAAATGGCGGCTGACGGCCCGCAATCTGGAAGAGCGCGTACAGCAGCAGGGCGAGGCGCTTTCGCAGGCCAAGGGGTTCGTACGCCCGGGCGGCGAGCTGCTTTATGTCACCTGTTCCGTACTTCCCGAAGAAAACGAACAGCAGGTAAGGCGTTTCTGCGCGGAAAATCCGGAATTTTCCATCGGCTCCGCACTGGAACGCTGGCAGACGACTTTCGGCGGCAACGCGAATAAACCGCATTCTTCCGACGGCAAGACAGTGACGCTGACGCCTGCAACCACAGATACGGATGGCTTCTTCTTCTGCTTGATGAAACGCAAAGCATAACACCGTCTTTGCAAGCACTGATTTTACTTGGAAAACAACACCAGGTCTTGTTTCAAAGCATTCTAAACTAGAATGTTTGACACAAGTTTGTGATTGGGTCAGAACTCGCTTGCCGCGGCGCGAAGTCATTTCACGCCTGCCGAAGGAGAGGGATCATGATCCGCAAAACCATTCTCAGCGCTTCTTTTGCGCTTCTTGCCGCATCTGCGGCGTTCACCGCGCTTCCCGCCCGGGCCGCCACCGACGCGGCCGCCGTCGTCAAGCATTATGCCGATGTCGCGCATGCGAAATATGAGGATTCGCTGACCACGGCGAAGGCGCTGGACAAGGCCATCGATGCGCTGATCGCAACGCCGAGCGAAGAAACCCTGAAGGCCGCCCGGGAAGCATGGATCAAGGCCCGCGTTCCCTATCAGCAGTCGGAAGTCTATCGTTTCGGCAACCCGATCGTCGATGATTGGGAAGGCAAGGTGAATGCATGGCCACTGGATGAAGGCCTGATCGACTATGTCGACGGTTCTTATGGCACGGAAAGCGACGAGAACGAGCTTTACGTTGCCAACATCATCGCCAATCCGAAGATCAAGATCAGCGGTGAAGAGGTCGACGCCTCCAAGATTACCCCGGAACTGATCGAAAGCCTGCACGAGGCGGGCGATGTCGAAGCCAATGTGACGACCGGTTACCACGCCATCGAATTCCTGCTCTGGGGCCAGGATCTGAACGGCACCGGACCGGGCGCAGGCAACCGCCCCTACACCGATTACGACAAGGCGAAATGCACGAACGGTAATTGCGACCGCCGGGCCGATTACCTGAAATCCGCCTCGACCCTGCTGATCAAGGATCTTCAGGAGATGGTGGATGCCTGGGCGCCGCAAGGCGAAGCCACGAAAACGGTGGAAGCCGATCCGAAAGCGGGCCTGACCGCCATTCTCACCGGCATGGGTTCGCTCTCCTATGGCGAGCTGGCGGGTGAGCGCATGAAGCTCGGCCTTCTGCTGCATGATCCGGAAGAGGAGCATGATTGCTTCTCCGACAACACGTACAATTCGCATCTTTACGACGCGATCGGCATCGCCTCGGCCTATACCGGCGACTATACCCGCGTGGACGGAACGAAGATGACGGGCGCCTCGCTGTCGGAACTGGTCGGCGCCAAGGACAAGGCACTGAACGACGAGATGCTGGCGAAGCTGAACAAGACGCTCGACGCCATGCATGCCATGGAAAAGCGCGCGCAGACCGTCGAGGCCTATGACCAGATGATTGGCGAAGGCAACAAGGAAGGCAACGCCGTGGTTCAGACGGCCATCGACGGCCTTCTCGACCAGACGAAGACCGTCGAACGCGTCATCGCGGCGCTCGATCTCGGCAAGATCGAGCTTGAAGGCTCCGACAGCCTCGACAATCCGAACGCCGTCTTCAAATAAGCGGTAAAACGGGTCGCAGGTCGCTGCGGCCCGTTACTTTTCACCCGCCCTTATTGTCATGCAATTTTTGCTGCCGCCGATCCGCAAGCCATTCTTCTTCGCCGGGGCAGCCTGCCTTGTGGCGTCGATGGCGCTTGCCGAACCGCTGCGCAACGATCTGACGGAGAAAGATCGAAGCCGCGTGCTGGCCGTGACTGCGCCAACGGCAGATTTTACCCGGCCGGAACCTTTCGAAGCCATGTCCGGCGGAGCAACAACCAGCACCAGCAAGGCCGACAGCGGCGCGTTCTCCCATCCTTCCGCTACAATGCCGCTCGAACGGAAGCAGGATTTCAAGCTCGGCAATGCACTGTTCCAGAAGCTCTGGGTCTCCTCTCCTTCCTCCACACAGGCCTCGGACGGGCTCGGGCCGCTCTTCAACGCTCGATCTTGCCAGACCTGCCATGTGAAGGATGGCAGGGGTCGACCGCCTCTTGCCGGAGAAGACGCCGTCTCGCTGTTTCTGCGGCTGGCGCGACCGGCCCGTGATGAACCCGAACGACAGGCCATTGCCAGCCACCAGACCTTAAATTTTCCCGATAATACCTATGGCCGGCAGCTTCAGAACCTGGCCATTCCCGGCCTCGCCGCCGAAGGCAAGCCGGTCATCACCTATACGGAAGAGCCGGTTCAGCTGGCGGATGGTGAGGTGGTGATGCTGCGCAAGCCCAGCTATGCCGTGGAGAACCTGCAATATGGTCCGCTTGGCGCCGACACGACGCTTTCGGCGCGCATTGCCATGCCCACCCTCGGTCTTGGCCTGATCGAGGCCATTGCCGAGGCCGATATTCTGGCCAGGGCCGACCCGGACGACAACAATGGCGACGGCATTGCCGGGCGTCCCGCATGGGTCAAAGACCATCGGACCGGCGAGGTGAAACTCGGGCGGTTTGGCTGGAAAGCGCAGAATGCGAGCGTGCGAGACCAGAGCGCCAGCGCCTTCTCCCACGATATCGGCATTTCCTCACCGGATGCGCCGAATGCCTATGGCGACTGTACCGGTGTCCAGAAGGACTGTCTTGCCATGCCGACCGGCGTGCAGCTGAGGCTCGGGCCGGTGGAGGCGCCTGATCCGGTTCTCGATCTCGTGACCTTCTACACCGAAAACCTCGCCGTGCCGCGACGCCGCAACGTCGATGATCCGACGGTTCTGCGGGGAAAGCAGCTTTTCTACGCCTCCGGCTGTACGGCCTGCCACACCCCGAAATTCGTCACACGCCGCGACACCGCCGACCCCATGCATTCTTTCCAGCTGATCTGGCCCTATTCCGATTTTCTGCTGCATGACATGGGCGAAGGACTTGCCGATGGCCAGCAGGTGGGCGAAGCCAGCGGACGGCAGTGGCGAACCCAGCCGCTCTGGGGCATAGGCCTGACGCAAAAGGTCAATGGCAACGGTTTTTACCTGCATGACGGGCGGGCGCGCAGCCTGACGGAAGCGATATTGTGGCACGGCGGCGAAGGGCAAAAAGCGCGCGACGCCTTTGCCGCCTTGCAAAAATCCGACCGGCAGGCTTTGCTGGCCTTTCTGGAGTCCCTTTGATGAAAAATGCCATGCGAAAAATTTCCGGCGTCATGTCCGTGCTGCTGCTTCTGACCACGCCGCCGGCAAGGGCGCAGGATGTGGAGCTGATGCCGCCGCCGCCGCTCGACCCGGTTCAGGTGCGGGGCGTGATGGAAAAGGCGGTGAACGGCTTCATCCGTCCCGGCTATGACCGCTTCCGGCAGTCGGCGGAGACGCTGGAAGGCCGCATGAAAGCTTTCTGCACCGCTCCCTCCGAAACGACCGCAGCGGCGGCCAAGGCGGCCTTTGTCGATACGGTGTCAAGCTGGTCGACCATCGAGATCGTGCGTGTCGGCCCTGTCATCGAGAAGGACCGTTTCGAACGCGTGCTTTATTATCCCGACAAGAAGGGTCTCGGGCTGAAGCAGGTGCAGCGTTATCTCACCGAAAAGGATGAAAGCGTCACGAGTGCGGATGGCCTGAGCGGCAAGAGCGTTGCGGCGCAGGGGCTCGGCGCTCTTGAGTTCGTGCTTTACGGAACCGGAGCGGAAGAGTTGCTCGACAGGAAGGGTGATTTCCGCTGCCGCTATGGCGCCGCTATCGCCGGCAATATCGCCAATGTGGCAACGGAACTTTCTGACAGCTGGAATGCGACTGACGGCGCGCAGAAAAACTGGACGCAGCCCGGAGCGGACAACCCCGTCTTTCGTGACGAGCGCGAGGCGCTGGTCGCCCTGCTCGGCATTCTTGTCCATGGCTCCGAAGCCATTCGCGACCAGCGGATCGAAACCTTCTACAAGGGACCGGACAAGGCAAGATTTCCCCGCACCGCCATTTATTGGCGCTCCGGCCTGACATGGCAGAGCATTGCCACCAATATCAAGGCGGTTCAGACCCTGCTGCACACGGCGGATATGGTCGAACTCGTACCGCCCGATCAGCGCTCCATCGTCAACTCCATCGATTTCATCGCCAAATCGATGATCCGCGTTGCCGGGACCATCAATACGGATGTGCAAAAGGCGCTGGATCAGGACGATCAGCGCGCCAAGGTGGATTATCTGCTGCTCAATGGCAAAGACCTGATCTACCGCTTGAACGATCAATATGGCGGCGCGATCGGCCTCAGCTCCGGCTTCTCCTTCGCCGATGGGGACTGAGCCGATGATCTCCGGCACCAAACGGATGCTGATAGATCGCCGCAGCTTCATCAAAGCGGCGGGAGTTCCCTTCCTCGCCGCGCTGGCTCCCCGTTCACTTTATGCGCTGGAGCGGACGGACGCGGTCTTTGCCTCCGCCTTCCGCGCCCGTGACGGGTCCTACGGCATTGCGACGGTAAGCGAACGCGGCGAGATCATCGACCGCGTCGCGCTTCCTGCCCGCGCCCATGGAATGGCGACGAGCCATGCAACCGGCATGACCGTGGCGTTTGCGCGCCGGCCCGGCACCTTTTTCATGGCCTTCGACCCCGCGCGACGCGGCGAACCGATCGTGATGCACACGCCGGAAAACCGCCACTTCTACGGCCACGGGCAATTCTCCCCTAACGGGGCAATCCTCTATGCCAGCGAAAACGACTTCGACGGCAATCGCGGCGTTATCGGGCTCTATGACGCCCGCAACGGCTTTACCCGCATCGGCGAATATGATGCACAAGGCATCGGCACACATGACATGACGGTGAGCGATGACGGGCGGCTGATCGTGATCGCCAATGGCGGCATCGAAACCCATCCGGATTTCGGCCGAACCAAGCTCAATATCGACAATATGCAGCCGTCCCTCGTGCTTCTGGATGCGGCGACCGGGCAAGTGATCCAGAAACAAGCCATGCCGGCGCATCTGCGGCAGCTTTCCACCCGCCATGTCGATCTCGGCGATGACGGGCGTATCTGGTTCGCCTGCCAATATGAGGGACCGCGCAACGATCTCCCGCCGCTTGTCGGCCATTTCTCCAGGGGCGAAGCTCTCACCTTCGTCGATTTGCCGGAAGAAACGACGGTGCGCCTTGCCAATTATGTCGGGGCCATTGCCGTCAACCGGCGCGATGGGCTGGTGGGCCTGACATCGCCCAACGGCAACGCCGCCGTGACGCTGGATGCGAAAACCGGGCGCGTCGTTTCAGAGACGACCGTGCGGGAAGCGGCAGGCGTCGCGCCCGCCGCGAGAGGCATTGCGGTTTCTTCCTATGACGGATTTTTCGAGACCCGGCGCAGCGACGTGGCGTGGGATCAGCACATCGTGCGTCTGTCCAGCTAAAATACTGAAAAGACAGGGGAACAAAAGCACGGCCGGCGCATTTGACGGATCATGAGAAACCTTGCCGTCTATGTCGTTTTTGTGGTTGCTGTTGTTGCCGTGGGGGCGCTGATCGGCGTCAACAATGTGCCCGGCGAATGGTATCAATCGCTGCAGAAGCCTTTCTTCAATCCGCCCAACTGGATTTTCGGGCCCGTCTGGACCGCGCTTTACGTGCTGATCGGCATTGCCGGCGCGCGGACATGGATCCGCAAGCCGATGGGAACGCGCATGCGGCTGTGGTTCACGCAGATGGTGCTGAACTTCCTGTGGTCTCCGATTTTTTTCGGAATGCAAAGCCCGGCGGGGGCGCTCGTCATCATCGTTCCGATGCTGATCTGCATCGTCGCCTTTATGGCGCTCACCTACCGCCGTGACCGCATATCCATGTGGCTTTTCGTGCCCTATGCCGTATGGGTCGCCTTTGCCACGGTGCTGAATGCAAGCATCGGCATGTTGAACTAAATCCCCGCACCGCCCTTGCCTTGCCTGCCGCCACGCGCCATGTCAGTTTGCGATGAGGCAGAAGCAGGCAGGTAGGCCATGGAGATCACGGATCCCGGCGATTTTCGTCAGCGGATAGAAAGAAGTTTTGCGCGGCAGGGCGTGGTGCAGGCGATTAACGCCGAGATCAGCCGTATCGAACACCGGCTGGTGGAAATCGAACTCCCTTTTCATGAAAAGCTGACGCAGCAGCACGGCATATTGCATGCGGGCGTCATCGCCGCCGGTCTGGATACGGCCTGCACCTACGCCGCTTATACGATCATCGAGCCGGAAGCCTCGCTGCTGACCATCGAGTTCAAGGTCAACCTCATGTCGCCCGGGCGCGGTGAGCGGTTCCTGTTTCGCGGCGAGATCATCAAGCCAGGGAACAATCTGATCGTCGCCGATGGCCGCGCCTATGCGCTGTCCGACGGACCGGCGAAGCTGATCGCCTCCATGACGGGCACGATGATGGTGGTGAAGGGTCGCGAGGATATTACCGGATGAGCTACCGGCTTTTGCATGTCGCGGATAAATCCGTCCTCTTCGTCATGGCGGCTTCCCCCGAATACGGTCCCCATCTCCAGGCACGCATTGCGCCGCTGATGACCGGTATCGGCCCTGTCGAGGCGGCGATTGCCGTCACGGCCGTTCTTGCCGGTCTCGATGCGGCCGATCACCTGCCGGACCTCGTCGTTTCGCTCGGTTCCGCCGGTTCGCGGACGCTGGAGCAAACCGGCATCTATCAGGCGATTTCGGTTTCCTATCGCGACATGGACGCCTCCGCCTTCGGTTTCGAAAAGGGCTGCACGCCGCTGCTCGATCTGCCCGCCGAAGTGGCCTTGCCTTTTCGAATACCTGAAATTGCCGAGGCCCGGCTTTCCACGGGCGCCAATGTCGTTTCGGGTGAGGCCTACGGGCTGATCGACGCCGATATGGTGGAAATGGAAACCTTCGCGGTTTTAAGAGCCTGCCAGCGCTTCGGCGTACCGCTCGTCAGTCTGCGCGGCATTTCCGATGGCAAGGTGGATGTGAACCATGTGGACGACTGGACGGAGTACCTGCACATCATCGATGAAAAGCTGGCGGATGCCGTCCATCGGCTTTGCCGCGCCATCGAGGACAGCGTGATTGCCCTTTAGAACCTTGCGATTTTCGCAAATTTCCGCTGTTTGACGCCCGCTTCCGGGTTGCCTAAAGCCGCCATTTTCTTTAAAGGCTCGCCATGACCCAGATAGCCCATCCCGACAGCATTCTCATCATCGATTTCGGCAGCCAGGTGACGCAGCTGATTGCGCGCCGCATCCGCGAAGCCGGGGTCTATTGCGAAATCCATCCGTTCCAGAATGCTGCAGAGGCATTCGAGAAGCTTCAGCCCAAGGGCGTGATCTTCTCCGGCGGCCCCGCATCCGTGACGGCGGAAGGAAGCCCGCGCGCACCGCAGGCGGTGTTCGACAGCAAGGTTCCGATCCTCGGCATCTGCTACGGCCAGCAAACGCTCTGCACGCAGCTCGGCGGTGTGGTCGAGGGTGGCCATGCGGCGGAATTCGGCCGCGCCGATATCGACATCAAAAAGGCGAGCCCGCTTTTCGAAGGCTTCTGGGAGCAGGGCAAGAGCTATCCCGTCTGGATGAGCCATGGCGACCGCGTGACGAAGCTGCCGGAAGGTTTCGAGGTCATCGCAACCTCTGAGAACGCACCTTTCGCCATCGCCGCGGACGAGACGCGCCACTATTACACCACCATGTTCCACCCGGAAGTGGTGCATACGCCGGACGGCGGCAAGCTGCTCTCCAACTTCGTGCACAAGATCGTCGGGCTCAAATCCGACTGGACGATGGCGGCCTATCGCGCCGAAATGATCCGCAAGATCCGCGAACAGGTCGGCACCGGCCGCGTGCTCTGCGCGCTTTCCGGCGGCGTCGACTCCTCGGTTGCGGCCATCCTCATCCATGAGGCGATCGGCGACCAGCTCACCTGCGTTTACGTCGATCATGGCCTGATGCGGCTTGGCGAAAGCGAGCAGGTCGTCGGCATGTTCCGCGACCACTACAATATTCCGCTGGTGCATGTGGATGCCGCCGACCTGTTCCTCGGCGAACTGTCGGGCGTTTCCGATCCGGAAGTGAAGCGCAAGACCATCGGCCGCCTGTTCATTGAGGTCTTCGAGGCCGAAGCGGCCAAGATTGCTGCCGATGGCAAGGGTGCACCGAATTTCCTGGCGCAGGGCACGCTTTACCCTGACGTCATCGAAAGCGTCTCCTTCTCCGGCGGCCCCTCGGTCACCATCAAGAGCCACCACAATGTCGGCGGCCTTCCCGAGCGGATGAACATGCAGCTCGTTGAGCCGCTGCGCGAACTCTTCAAGGATGAGGTTCGCGCTCTCGGCCGCGAACTCGGCCTGCCGGACAGCTTCATCGGCCGCCACCCCTTCCCGGGTCCGGGTCTTGCAATCCGCTGCCCCGGCGCGATCACACGCGAGAAGCTCGATATTCTGCGCAAGGCGGATGCGATCTATCTTGATGAAATCCGCAAGGCCGGTCTCTACGACACCATCTGGCAGGCCTTCGCCGTGCTGCTGCCGGTGCAGACCGTGGGCGTCATGGGCGATTACCGCACCTATGACTTCGTCTGCGCGCTTCGCGCCGTGACCTCGGTGGATGGCATGACGGCGGATTTCTATCCCTACGACATGAATTTCCTTGGCCGCGCGGCAACCCGCATCATCAACGAAGTGCGCGGCATCAATCGCGTCGTCTATGACGTGACGAGCAAGCCGCCCGGCACGATCGAATGGGAATGATTTTTGCCTATCCGGGCTTTTCCGAAACCACGCCAGAGTACGATCTAACCCACTGATAAAAATCAATATTCGTGTCGACATCTATCGATACCTATCGGTGGATAGATATCGCGGCTGGCGGCCCCATTGACGGGCCTTGGCCATATTGATCGCGACGAAATTTGAAAGTACCGTCAGGGCAGATGAGGCTCCTGACGGTACTTTTTTTACGCTAAGCTGCTGACAATACGCAGACTTTTCCGACGAGAGCCCCCCAGAACCGCGTGACGGTACTTTTTTGGAGGGTGGCATACCATGTTAACGGACGCGGCGCTCAAGGCGCTGAAACCACAAGATAAAATCTACAAGGTGACGGACCGCGACGGCATGTATGTGCGCGTTGCGCCATCGGGCGCCCTCTCGTTCAGGCTCGACTATCGGCTCAATGGACGACGTGAGACGGTCTACTTGGGCAAATACGGACGAGATGGGATCTCCCTCGCGCGGGCCCGGGAACTGTGCCTGGACGCGCGGCGTGCGATCAGTGAGGGCCGTTCACCGGCCATTGAGAAGCAGCGCGAGAAGCGTCGTATCAAGGAAGCGAAGAGCTTCGGCGAGTTCGGCGAAAAATGGTTGGTGAATGCGCCGATGGCCGACAGCACCCGAGCGATGCGTCGCTCCATCTTTGAACGCGAGTTGTTGCCGGTTTGGCGCAACCGCCTGCTGACCGAGATCACGCCGGACGATCTGCGGGCCCAATGCGGCAAAATTGTTGACCGCGGCGCGCCAGCGACGGCGATCCATGTCCGGGACATCCTGAAGCAAATTTACGGGTTCGCGATCTTGCATGGCGAGAAGGTGGCCAATCCGGCCGATGACGTCGGACCAGCATCGATCGCGACCTTCACCCCAAAGGATCGGGCTCTGTCGCCGGCGGAAATTCGAGTGATGCTGAAAGAACTGGAAAAGGTCGCGACGCTGCCGACGATCCGGTTGGGAATGCGGCTCTTCCTGCTGACGATGGTGCGCAAGAGCGAACTACAGGACGCGGTATGGGACGAGGTCGACTTCGAAAACGCCGTGTGGACGATTCCCAAGGAGCGGATGAAGCGGTCAAAAGCGCACAACGTTTATCTGTGCCGCCAAACTCTCGACATCATGATCGCGCTCAAAACCTGCGCCGGGAACTCCCGATATTTATTGCCTTCGCGCTACGATGCCGATGCTCCAATGTCTCGAGCGACGTTCAACCGGGTCACCTATTCCGTTGTGGAGCAGGCCAAACAAGACGGGCTGCCGCTCGAGCCGTTCACGGTCCACGACCTGCGGCGGACTGGATCGACCTTGCTGAACGAACTGGGTTTCAACAGGGATTGGATCGAAAAGTGTTTGGCGCACGAAGACGGTCGCTCGTCCCGTGGCGTCTACAATAAGGCAGAGTACGAGGCTCAGCGCCGGCATATGATGCAGGAGTGGGCGGACACCGTGGACGCTTGGGTGGAGGGTCGGAGGCATGCCCCCACGCTACTGCCCGCAACTATGCCTCTGATGGAGCTTGATCCCGCTCTCTGACTGGACGAGACCTGCGCCGGCCAACGTCGGGGTGTGGCGCCCGGCGGATCGGGGCGGTCCGGCGTGCGATCAGCCAGGCCTCGACTTCGGCTAAATCCCAGACGATGCAACGGGGCGAGAGCGCGAACCGCCGAGGAAATTCGCCACGCTGCTCCATTTCATAGATAGTGCTATCGGCCAGCGGTACCATTTCTCGTAACTGCTTACGGCGAATTGTTCGGGGCAACTGGCGCCCGGAATTGATCATGGCCAAACCTCTTTCTATCGATGCTTCGTTCGAAATAGAATGCGATAGCTGTCGATCTAAGAAAGTGCCTAAATGATCTGAGGCGGCAATATCGCGCTCTAGCGTACAAATCGGACGCACCGAGACAAAGCCTTTCGGCTAAGCTGACCCAATTCCCCAGCAAAAATACTAATCCCGAATCTAATCCAGCGAGCTTCCGGGCTAACGCGCTTGCTTTCATGAAATCAAGCGCTGCTGGTTTGGCGTGATCTGCATGCAAGTTGGCACATTTCGCTATCGAAACTTTCGGCGCTTCCTTTCATACAATTCGTCCAGGGCAGTAATCGAATGACCTCGCCGTGTCGGAAATAAAAAAAGTTCCTGCAATATTTTCGTACCGGCTACCCATTATGCAAATGGAGACAAGTATGAATCGCGTTGCTTTTAGCGCCACAATGTTCGCCGCCGCTGCGATTATTTCCATCGCTCCCTCTCACGCTCAACAAGCCCAGGTCACCACTGCCGCGGTCAGTTCTGCAAAGGAGTTCTTCACCCTCAGCGAGCTATCCTCGGAAGTGCGGAGAGTCACCTATGTCAACGGGCCATTCAACCTCATAGAGCCGGCCACCTTGGTGCAGCTAAATGGCATTGTGCAAAGTCTCCGCGCCGACAGCAGAGTCAAAGTAGTTATCTTTGACAGTGGCGTTTCAGAATATTTCTACAATCATTTTGATATGAGCCAATTCTCGAACTTCGCCGGTCAAAAGGGGAAAGACGCAAAGCCACTTTGGGTCGAGCTGATTTCGAACATTGAAAGCGCACCATTTGTGACTGTGGCGTCAATCCGAGGGCGCACTCAAGGAGGTGGCGATGAGCTCGCGCTCGCCTTCGATCTCAGATATGCGAGTCGAGAAAAGGCCGTGTTCAACCAGCCCGAAGTCGGTATCGGGCTTTTTCCTGGCGGTGGAGGGCCAGATCATCTGGCAAGATTGGCCGGTCGGGACCGTGCAATCGAAGCCTTTCTGAGCGCCGACGATTATAATGCAGATACTGCAGAAAGGTACGGCTGGGTTACGCGAACTGTTGCCGACGCCGAGCTAGACGTAGTTGTGATGAACTTGGCTATGCGGCTCGCCACGTTCGACAAACAAGCTCTTGTCGCGGCGAAGCAGCATATCAACTCGATTGCCCTTCCGAGTGAGACGGAGCGACTAGGTTCCTACAAAAAATTTGTCGAATCTCTTACGTCCCCTGGTTTGCAGCAGCGCCTAGCGGTCTTCGGGAATATCCTGCAAGACGCAGGTCCGGAGAAAGTTGAAGCCAGAATGGGCTACTACATCGGCGTAGGAAACGCAGAGATACAGAACACAAAAAAGTAGCGATTGCCGAATCTCTATTGCAATTTTCTACGAGAGCCGGGGTTGTTACAGCAATTCCGGAACTCGCTTGGGAGCAGGATGCACAGTCGCCCCAAAATTATCAGGAAGATTCGCGGGTCGCAGATGCCGAAGCACTTCGGCGAACTGCATGCGGCGTCGTTCCCGTCCACACCCGAAACGCTCTGACAAATGAGTTGGCGTCTTCAAATCCGAGCAAGAGCGCAATCTCCGCGCTCGACATATTTGTCTTGCGCAAGTAATGATCGGCAAGAGCTGAGCGCGCCGCATCCAAAGTGTGTTGAAACGAAGTGCCTTCTTCCTGCAACCTGCGCTGTAAGGTGCGGGTGCCGATGCCGAGCCTTTTACCAACCGAGTGCATCGATACATCACCGGCGGGCATCGCTTCAATCAGGGCACTTCTGACCCTTTCGACCATGGTCGCATTCTGATCGAGATCAGCCAGTCTCTGGCGTAAAGAGGGTTCAAAAAAGAGCCAAATCTTGTGGTTCTCGGTCAAAAACGGGCGATTGAAATCCTCCGCGCTGAACACCAGGGTCGCGAGTGGGGCGTCATCGACTCTAAGGCCAAAAAAATCTTTATATAGAGCCGCATCGCCTTCTGGTGTCTCACCTAACCGTGGCCACCCGACTCTTAAGGGCTTGACGTCACTGCGCGTTGCAAGGCGTGCGAGTTGGACGAAGAAGATCAGCTTAAAGGCAAGAAACACGGCTGGCGGTGGCATCGTCTGGTCGAGAAAATCGATGACGACCGTCGCCCGCGTAGGCGTTCGGTCGATCTTGATCGTCATCGGCGCAATCAGACGAACATACTTTGAGATACGCTCGATGGCATTACCCAGATTGGCGCTGCACAACGCGGCGAACAACTCAGGATCAAACCAATCGCTTGTCATTACCCTGGCTATACGGAGAGGTGCAGGCAGGCTGGGGTCTAAGGAACGAGCCTCATCCTCAATTGCTGTCCAAAGACTGAAGAAGTCTGGAGACGAGAGGCGAACCTGATCACGCGCGAATAGATCGCCAGGCAGATTGGCACGCCGCAATATCGGAGCAGCAGTCAATCCTGCATCCTGCATGAGTAATCGCCAGCCCGGCCAGACTGCATATTCGAGAGTGGAAATGGAGCGGATGCCTGCCGTTGGAGCTCTGTTCGTCATTAAGCGACCTTATCTTGCGGATGGTGACAGGACAATCGCAGATCACGCCAAACTGGTTGCTGATTAATTCGGAGCCGCCCATCCAGAGCAACAAGGACGATGGCAAGCCGATTTTGACGCGATCCGCATTCCCTTTGGCATGTTCGGCTAGTGAAAGCCCAAAGCTGAAGGGGCATATGTCTGGCTACCGTTCAACTCAAACGCGATCGCGCGACTGGAAAGAAGTAAATGACTAAGACTGTACTCATTACTGGGGCCTCTTCCGGATTTGGGTTGATGCTTGCAAACCAGTTACACAAGAAGGGTTTCAACGTTATCGGGACGAGCCGCGAGCCTGAAAAATACGCCGGCAAGGTTCCGTTTAAACTTCTTCGCCTCGATATCGACAGCGACGCTTCTATCGAGGCATTTCCTGGCGAGTTGTTTCAAAACATCAAGAATCTCGATGTTTTGGTCAACAATGCTGGGTATATGCTCACCGGCCTCGCTGAAGAAACGCCTCTCGACGAAGCCCGTAAACAGTTCGAGACTAATTTCTGGGGGACCGTGAAGGTCACCAACGCCCTTTTACCTCATTTCCGCCAGCAGCGCTTTGGGAAGATCATAACCGTCAGTTCGGTTGTCGCCCTTATGGGGCCACCCAATCTTTCCTTCTACACCGCTTCCAAGCACGCCGTGCAGGGGTATTTCAAATCACTTCGCTTTGAGCTCAACCCATTCAACATAAAGGTCAGCATGGTTGAGCCGGTCTGGTTCAAGACGAACCTTGGCGCCAACGCAGTCAAGGCAGCGACCGGTACAATCAGCGAGTACGACAGCTACCGCCGCAAAGCCGAAGCCTTAACGAAGAAGGGCCTCGACGAGGCAGAAAGCCCGGATGCGGTCGTCAAGAAGATTGCCCAACTCATTGATACCAGTGAGCCGAAGTTCAGCAATCCGGTTGGCAAACTAATCGGCGTATTTCTCTTTTTGCAAAGCTACGCTCCGAAAATGTTCGAGGGGTCGTTCCTTAAGAATGTGGAGAAAGCGGCCTAGGGTTGCGTGCCGCTTACGGTCGAGCGCACGAGGCACCAGCAACTCACTAACCTTTATGGAGCTGTTTATGAAGGCGTATCTGACAAAGTGGATTCCACCTCGTCCTGATTTTCTTCAGACGATCACGGACGAAGAAAAGGCGCTATTTCATCAGCATGGCGACTGGCAAACCGAGCTGCGCAAGACCCGTCAGATCGTCGCCCACGGCCCTGTGGTCGATCCCATCGGTCCTTACGGGGTAGCTTTGTGGGAAATAGAAGATGATGTCGACATCGCCGCCTTGACCGCTGAGGACCCGATCATGAAGGCGGGGATCGGTCGTTATGAACATTTTCCGATGACACAGCTTCGTACCCGCGAATGACGCAAATGCGTCGATGCTAGTGGATCTTGCACCGACAGGCGCTTGGCCCAGGACGACGACTAACTCGCACATTTGCCCGCATCCAGCTGCAATCCGGAGCTGACCCAATCGCTGCTGCCGGAAACCTCTCGCCGTGCCTGATCGGCGTCAATCAATACAAGGTGATTACTATGACTGTTTCCCTCATCACAGGTGCCTCAAGCGGCATCGGCACCCTTTATGCACATCGGCTTGCCGCAAGGGGCCATCATCTTGTTCTCGTCGCGCGCGACGGAGGCCGGCTCGCTAAGTTGGCTGACGAGTTGCGGAGTGCATACGGCGTTGACATTGAGGTGTTGGTCGCCGATCTGACAGATGCTGCGCAATTGGGTGCGGTACAAGACCGCCTCGCAAGTGGTGCGGCGGTCGACATCCTTATCAACAATGCGGGCATTGCCGTACTCGGAGGCTTCGCTGCGTCTCCGCGTGCCAAGCTGGCGCAGATGCTTGACATCAACGTGCTCGCGCCAACCTTCCTGGCGCATGCCGCACTGCCCGGCATGCTCGAGCGCGGCAGTGGCGCGATCGTCAACGTGGCGTCGGTGCTGGCGTTGTTGCCTGAGTATTCGCCAGGCGCATACGCTGCGACCAAGTCATTCATGCTGACGTTATCGCAAAGCCTGCACGTCGAGTTCGCCGAGAAGGGTATCTACATTCAGGCGGTGCTGCCCGCCGCGACCCGCACCGAAATTTATGAGCGGGCTGGTGGCGACGTCAGCAAGCTCAGCGGCGTGATGGAGGTCGAGGACCTCGTCGATGCCGCTCTGGTCGGATTCGATCGCAAGGAACTCGTCACAATTCCGCCGGTGCCCGAAATTGCCGCGTGGGACGCCTTCGAACAGGCCCGCGCCACGCTCGCCGCAGGCTTTGGCAATGCCGAGCCAGCTGACCGCTACCGCGCGTAACCTTCCCCTGTTTATCATTGGAGACGCTTCATGGCCTACCGTACCGTCAACCCGTATACAGAGCAGACCATCAAAGAGTTCGACAATCACTCTGACGACTATGTGGAACAGGCGCTCGCCCGCGCCGACGCACTTTACCGTTCTGACTGGTCGCGAGGAGAGCGGGCGCCGCGGCTCGCGGTGCTGGCAAAGCTTGCGGGGCTGATTGTTCAGAACCGCGATAGCATCGCCCGCGTCCTGGCCGAGGAAATGGGCAAGCCGCTTTTTCAGGGCCAAGGCGAGGCAGACCTATGCGCAGGCATCGCCCAATACTACGCCGACCATGCGGAGGAGATGCTGAAGCCTGTTCCGACCCCCAGCGACGTTGGCGAGGGCTGGGTCGAATTCCATCCGGTCGGCGTGCTGCTCGCGGTCGAGCCTTGGAATTTTCCGATCTATCAGTTGATCCGCGTCATTGCCCCTGCGATCGCGGTTGGAAATCCTGTCCTGTACAAACATGCCGGCATCGTGCCGCAATCTGCTGCCTTGTTCGAGGACCTGGTGCGACAGGCCGGCGCACCCCAAGGGGCCGTCACCAACCTATACATTGGCGCCGACAAGGTGGCCGAGTTGATCGCGGACGACCGCGTCCAGGGTGTCGCGCTGACCGGCTCCGAGGGCGCTGGCAGCCAAGTCGGTGCGCGTGCCGCCGAGATGTTGAAAAAGTCGACGCTGGAACTGGGCGGCAGTGACGTGTTCGTTGTCCTCGATGACGCCGATCTGGCCAAGGCCGTTGAAAACGGGATTTTCGCACGGCTCGGCAACGCCGGCCAGATCTGCACTGGCGCAAAGCGGTTCATCCTCCAGCGCGGTGTTGCCGACGCCTTCACTCAGGCGTTCGTGGGCGCGATGCAGGGCGCAACTATGGGCGATCCGCTTGACGCGAACACATTGCTTGGTCCGCTCGCCTCGAAAGACGCGTTGGAGGGGCTGACCAAGCAGGTCGATGCTGCGATCGCGCACGGCGCCAAGGTGCTGACCGGAGGCAAACGTCCAAATCGCACTGGTTTTTTCTACGAACCCACCGTGCTGACCGATATCACCCCTGACAATCCGGCCTACCATCAGGAATTCTTTGGGCCGGTCGCGCAGCTGTTCGTAGTCGAGGATGACGATGCGATCGTCGCGCTGGCAAATGACTCGCCATTCGGATTGGGCGGCACGATTTTCTCGGCCGACATACCGCGCGCGCGCAAGCTCGCCTCGCGGATCGAGACTGGGATGGTCTTCATCAATACCCCAACGACCTCGCGCCCCGAACTCCCGTTCGGCGGCATCAAGCGCTCAGGCTATGGTCGTGAGCTGGGCGATGTTGGCATCAAGGAATTCGTCAACCGCAAGCTCGTAGTGGTAGCTCGCGCTTGAACTGAAGGCGTCACGGTGATCGTTCCTGTCTTCGTGGCGCCATTCCAAGATTACATTCCAAACGCACAATTCGAGGAGGCACCGCAGGGCCTCGTCGATTGAGCGCTGCACGCGCGCAAAGAGTAAGCTTACCGCCGGACATTACGAGAAAATTCGCTCCTGAGATTCTGCAAGGGATGTTCCCGTCATCTCACATATCACTGACACCGTTGGCTTGCGGGATTGCCAAAGTCCTCTGCTTCAAGACTCTGCTGGTGCACAGCGAGCTTGAGGCCATTCGCCACTTTCTGAATTGGATGGAGGCTGTGCCCGATCTCGCGTTGGACTTGAGGTATTTAGATGTGGCCTTCGTCGTAGCTGAGTACGGCAGCTTTCGACGTGCTGCGAACATTATGAACATATCTCAGACAACTCTTACGAGACGTATTCAAATACTAGAACACAGGCTCGGCGTATCACTATTTGAGCGCACTCGGAATGGAGCAAAGCTGACACTTTTCGGTGAGAGGTTTTTACGCAATGCGACTTTTGGCGCGCAGTATCTCCGCGCAGCGGTAAGTGAGATAGCCCACGCGAAACAAGGACAAGATGGCGAGATCAGAATGGGACTTGTTTCATCTCTGGCCCAGGGCGTCTTAGGCGACATGCTTGAAGCGTATCGACAGCGCTACCCGAGCGTCGACGTAAAAATTGAGGAAGCCACCTCACAGGCGCACTTGGCCAACGTTCTAAATGGTCGTATCGATGTCGCTTTCATCCCAGGCAAACCTCGAATCAGAGATTGCAAAGCGAAGTACCTTTGGCAGGATGAAATATTTGTAGCATTCCCCAACGCGCACTCGTTGGCGTGTCGAGAAAACATTAGGTGGTCTGATCTTCGCGAGGAAACATTTCTCGTCGCCGCCGATGTGACCGGTCCAGATATATACGGAATAATCTATCGTAACCTATCCGAGCTAGGTTTTCAGCCCAGTATCTCATCGCAGAGGATCGGCCGAGAAAACCTTATCAATTTAGTCGCTCGTGGATACGGCATAACCTTGGTTGCAAGTTCGGCGCTGGGGATAACCTATCCAGGCGTCACATTCCGACGCATCGGTCCAGATGGGAGTTTTGTCGATTGGAGTGCCATTTGGTTATTGAGGAATTTAAATCCGGCGCTTCCGAAATTGGTTGAAATGGCCGTAATTACCTCAAGTAAAAAAGTTCAAACGACCCTGTAATTCTTGAGATCGAAGATAGCGTTCATCGTAGAGTAGTTTTAAAGTCGATCTTTCACCGGATGTAGTCCACTCTATTCTGGATGGTCATGATCGTTGC
The DNA here is from genome assembly GCF_053522725.1 of Agrobacterium sp. 16-172Ci. Lineage (NCBI taxonomy): Bacteria > Pseudomonadati > Pseudomonadota > Alphaproteobacteria > Hyphomicrobiales > Rhizobiaceae > Agrobacterium > Agrobacterium sp. 16-172Ci. The sequence goes on along the minus strand of NZ_JBNWBW010000001.1, from coordinate 225,202 downwards.
CCGGATTTCAGTCTAAGAAACTTTTTATGTCTTTTTTGATTTCGCAAAGGCTCTATCCGTCGCTATGAAGCGTTGGAGCATGGGGGGAATTAGCTTCATCGGGTCACTGATTGGCTTACCGGTTTCGCTGGCGAGCACTTCAGCATAAGCTACAAGGTTCCGATGCAGTGCTGCCGGAATTTCCACGGTCACCTTAACCGGTTTATCGTCGGCGATAGCGCCAAGCTTGAGCTTTGTCATGTTTAGCCTCCGTAGGGTTCAAGCACTAAATCGCGTGTCACAATGACCCGTACCGGGAAGCCGGGGCGGATTGTCAATGTCGGAGCCACGTTGAGTTGGCGGCGGATGATCTGCTGGCCGGCGTCATTGATCGTGTCCTGACCGCCGTTTCGGATCGCTTGGATCAGTCGGTCGTCGTCATTGGTGGCGAGTTCGGCGCCGACGCTGAGCAGCGTTGAGAGCCCCGCCGCCTTGGCGAGATCCCACCAGTGATAATCAACGCCGTCCTGCAGGCCGGCATAGCCCTCGGCGTCGGCGCCAGGCTGCCGCTCCAAAACGATGCTGCGGCCATTCGGGAAGATCAGGCGATTCCAGACGAGGAGCACCCGGCTCTGTCCGAACTGGACGTTGTTGTCGTACTGGCCGATGACGCGCGTGCCCTGCGGGACGAGAAGGATGCGCCCCGTCGGGCTGTCGTAGATGTTCTCGGTGACCTGCGCGGTGATCTGACCCGGCAGATCCGAGCGGATGCCGGTGATCAGCGCCGCCGAGATGACCGCGCCGGCCTGGAGGATGTTCGGAGAGGCCGGTGCGGCGACCCGGTCGGCCGCAACCGTGCGCCGGTCGACCGGAGCATTGAGGAACGCCTGCTGCCGCTCCTGCGCCGTAGGCGTCGCCGCCGGCGGCGCGAGACCAAGGCTCGTTAGATCGGGCTGCGCCAGGGTGGGCGTGCTCGCCGTCGCCGGTGCCGCATTACGCGCTTCCGCCGCCGCGAAGAGCCGGCTGGTGCGCGCCGTCTCGATCTCCTGGAGGCGGCGTTGCTCCTCCGCGCTGATGCCCGGCTGCGCAGGCGCCATGCCGGGCGTCGGCACGGGCTGACCGCGGTTCTGAGCACTGACGATCGGCCGGCCGAGATCGCCCGGCAATGGGGGTCCGAGCTGGGGCACGCCGGTATAGTCACGCGGCAGGCCCTGAAGGCCGTCCGCGGTCGAGCGGTTGTCCGTCGAATAGAGTTCCTCCGGCGCGCGGCCGCTGTTGCGGGTTTGGAGCGCGTAGACCAGCGCGCCGCCGAGGCCGAGGCTGGCGACCAGGCCGAGCCCGGCGAGCACCTTGCGCGACAGTCGCGTGACGCGCGGGGCCTCGGCGCGCAGCCGCATCGGTGCGGCCGCCTCCGGCGCCGATCCCGTGAGCGACGCGCCGGCTTCCTCTTCCTCGTTCCGGTCATCGCTCACGACGCGGGCCTCCCGTCGGTGCGGGTGATCCGGACGCGCTTCTGGCTGTCGCCGGAGCCGAAGCGCAGCTCCGCAGCCGCGAAGAGCCGATCGACGATCATGTAGTTGTTGCGGACCCGGTAGTTCACGAGTTCGGAGGTGTTGCCCTCGGCGCCGACGACGAAGAGCGGCGGCATCTCGCCCTGACCGATGCCTCTGGGGAATTCGATGAAGACCTGCCGACCGTCGTCATAGGCGCGCAGCGGACGCCACGCGGCGCGATCGCCCGTCACCTCGTAGCGGAAATTGATGCGCGAGAGATCGACGCCGGTCGCCACCGGCTGGGTCGCCTGTGCCTCGGCGTTCTGGCGGCGTAGCGCGATGAGCTGGTCCTGCGGATATTGCCAGGAGACCGAGGCCATATAGGTGCGCTCGGTCGAGCGCAGCTCCATGTGATAGGTGCGCAAATTGGTGTTAATGACCAGGTTCGTCGTCAGGTCCGCGCGGGTTGGTTTGACCATTATATGGACCTGCAGTGTCGCGCCGGAGCCGCTCTGGGTGTCACCGATGATCCAGCGCACCGTGTCGCCGGCCGCCACCGGGCCTGAACCAACGAGCTGCTCGCCCGGCTGGAGCGCGATGTCAGTGATCTGACCGACGGCAGTGTAGACTTGGTAGAGCGCGCCCTGCGTGAAGGGATAGACCTGCATGGAGTTGATGAAGCCGTCCCGAACCGGCTGGATGCGGGCGGCGGCATTGGCCTGGTTGACCCGAGCCGTTGGATCGGCGGGCTCGGGCGCTCGCCGAGATTGCTCGACCGGCTTCATCTGGCCGGGCAGCGGCAGCGGCCTCGGTAGTTCGACGACCGTGACGGGCGCCGGAGGATCGACGGTTTGCACAGCGGCAGGTGCGTCGTCGTAGCTGATCTCGGGCGGCTTCTGCGTAGTCGCGCAGCCCGCCAGCGCTGTGGCGGAAAGCAGCAAAGCCGCCAATGTGTGAATACGGAAAGCCGGTTCTCCGGCTTTACGGAAAATCGGCATCGTCATTGCCCCAGCTCCCGTGACCATGAAATTGCGTTGACGTAGATCCCCAGCGGATTGGCGCGCAGCCGGTCGGCGTTGCGCGGAATCTGGACGACGATCGTGAGGATCGCGGTCCATCGGGTCGTGTCGGCGAGCTGGCCGTTCTCGTAGCGGCGCTCGGTCCATGCGACACGGAAGCTGTCGGGCGACGCGCGGATCACGCTCGAGACGTCGACCGCGATCTGCTGACGGCCCACCTTGGTGAAGGGATCGTTGGAGCGCGCGTAGTCGTTGAGCGCCGCTGCTCCCCGGTCTGTTGTGAAGTCGTAGGCGCGCAGCCAGTTTTGGCGGACGATGATGGCGTCCGCCGGGATCGAACGGACCTGCTCGATGAAGCGCGCGAGGTGGAACGCGATCTGGGGGTCGGTCGGTTGGTAGTCCGCCGTCGCCGGCGCGATTGCCTGGGCCTGGCCGAGCCGGTCGGTCTGAACGACCCAGGGAACGACGGTGCCGCGCGCCGACTGCCAGACCAGCGCCGCCGCGAACCCGGCCGACAGGAAGAGCGACCCGAACGCCATGGTGCGCCAGTTGCGCGCCTGGACGCGGGCAGAGCCGATGCGGTCGTCCCAGACCTGCGCAGCACGCTGATACGGTGTCTCGGGTTCGGGAGCTTTTCCATAGTGTGTCGAGGGTCGTCGAAACATCAGCGGTCACCTTCGGAGAGATTGATGGAGGAGCCGCCGCCGTGGCTGTCGCCGCTGCGCACCGCATGGGCGGTGGTCGAGACGGCGTGGCTCATCTGTTGCGAGCGCTTCATGCGGCGGGCCCAAGCGGGCGGTTGATCGCCGCTACCGGCAGGGTTCGGCGCGGCGTCATTGGCCGCTTCGCCAACGCTGCCCATGGTCGAGGAGCCTCCGGTCGCCTCGAAGGCGGACCGAGCTCCATCGGCGAAGCTGGAGCGTATGCTCGACGACGCGCGCTCGGCGGCGCGGCGGAGTGGCGATGTGGCGGCGGAACCAGCGGCCCGGGCGACGCCGCCCAGGCCGCTGGCCGCGCCCGAGGCGCCCGTCTGCCCTGCGGCGCCCAGGCTATATGCTGTGGAAACTCCGCCCGCGAGGGCTGCGCCCCCGCGGGCGGCGGCAGCAGCGCCTCCTGCCAGCGCCGCGCCTCCAGATGCGACCGCGCCGACCGTGGCGGCTCCGGCGGCGACCATGCCGCCGGCGGCAAGGCCCGTTCCCACCGCAGCGCCGGCGCCGAGCTGCGGGCCTCCGGACACAAGGCCGTTGGCGATGCCGGGGCCGAAGATGCCCAATCCGAGAAGCGTCAGCGCCGCGAGCACGATCGCCATCGCCTCGTCGATCGTCGGCGTGCGGCCACCGAAGCCGGCGGTAAATTCGGAGAAGAGGCTCGATCCGATGCCGATGATGACGCCGAGGACCAGCACCTTAATGCCGGAGGAGATGACGTTGCCGAGCACGCGCTCGGCCATGAAGGCGCTCTTGCCGAATAAACCGAAGGGAATGAGCACGAAGCCGGCGAGCGTCGTCAGCTTGAATTCGACCAGCGTAACAAAGAGCTGGATGGCGAGGATGAAGAAGGCGAGCAGCACGATCGCCCAGGCGAGCAGCATCACCGCGATCTGAATAAAGTTTTCGAAGAAACTCCAGTAACCCATCAGATCAGAAATGGAATCGAGCAGCGGCCGCCCGGCATCAAGCCCTGTCTGCGCGACGCGGCCGGGACGCATCATGTCGGCAACGGTGAAGCCGGTGCCTGATGCCTTCAGCCCGAGCCCGGCGAAGCTCTCGAAGATGATGCGGGCCAGGTTGTTCCAGTTGCCGATCAGGTAAGCGAAGACGCCGACGAAGAGCGTCTTCTTGACCAGGCGGGCCATGATGTCGTCGTCGGCGCCCCAGCTCCAGAACAGCGCGGCGAGCGTCACGTCGATCACGATCAGCGTGGTGGCGATGAAGGCCACTTCGCCGCTGAGGAGGCCGAAGCCGCTGTCGATGTAGCGGGTGAAGATCTCCAGGAAATGGTCGATGACGCCGGTGCCGCCCATGATCTCAACGCGCCTCGTTCGTGTGGGAGTCGATGGCCGGCGCGATCTGGTTGACGGCGGGATCGCGGGCGACCGGAGGGTTCTGCGGCTGACCATGCGGGCCTGGCGCTTGCGGCGCCGGTTGCGTCTGCAGGGCCTGCGACGGCTTCAGGAAGCGGTCGCGGTTGTCCGCCCAGGCCTGAAGGCAGGCGGGATCACGGGTGCCGGCTTCCCCGAGCTGTTGGCAGCGGCGCAGCTCCGTCTTCAGCGGGTCGGCGCCTGTCTGGGTCGCCGCGGCGAGGTTGCGATAAAGCGGCGGTTCGTCCTTGCGGGAGAGTTCGATCGCCGTCGCCGTGATTGCAAAGGTCGCGAAGCCGATGGCGCCGATGCGCGCGAGAATCTTTCCGTCCATCGCCGCGCCCTCAGTTGCTGCCCGGGAACATCTGGGCGTTGCCGGGCTGGTATCCGGCGCCTGGCGTCAGGAAGCGGCGGCGCTGCTCGCGGCCCTGTTCGGCGGCGGCGGACCGCTCGGCCTCGGCAAGCGCCTGGGCCCGTCCGTTGGCGGAGACAACGGCGGTGAGATCGGCGAGCTGCTGGGCCTGCAGCGCGAGAAGCTGGTTGCCGGCCTGCGTCGCCTGCAAGGCTCCGGTGGCGCCTTGGCTCTGGCCGACCAGCGCCGACATCTGAGTCCGGTTGGTGTCGATGTTGCCGACGACGCCGGCCTGGACGCGCATCGCGTCCTGCAGTCCCGAGACCGTGTTGTTCCAGCGCTCCTTCGCCTGGGCGACGAGCTGCTGATCGGAGGCGCTCATCGAGGCGCTGCCGGCCCCGTAGTTGGTGCGGAATGCCTGGTCGATGTTCTGGACATTGTAGGCGATGCGTTGGGCCTCGCCGAGGAGCTGCTGGGTTCGCTGAACCGACTGCTGAAGCTGCTGGAGGGAGGAGAACGGCAGGCTCGTGAGGTTGCGCGCCTGGTTGATCAGCATCGTCGCTTCATTCTGGAGCGACGTGATCTGGTTGTTGATCTGCTGCAGCGCGCGGGTCGCCGACAGCAGGTTCTGGGCGTAGTTGGTGGGATCGTAGACGATCCACTGCGCCGAGGCCGGCGCGATCAGCACTGGCGACACCGACAGCGGCATGGCGAGAACGGCGGCGGCAAGCGCCGCGCGAGGAACACGCAGTTTCATGGCTTACTCTCCAGGTTGGTGAGGTTGGGAATGAGGTCGGCCGCCCAATCGATGCCGCGATGGCGCAACCACGCCGCAAGGAAGCCCTCGCGCCCGTGCTCGGTGACGATGCGGTCGATGTCGGCCTGGTCGGTCTTGGAGGATGCCGCGCAGAGCGCGAGTGCGACGTCGGCGAGCCCCAGCTCGAACAGCCGGTTGCCGCGGCGGCTCTGGCAGTAATAGTCCCGCTTGGGCATGGCCCTCGCGAGGATCTCGATCTGCCGGTCGTTCAGGCCGAAGCGCCGGTAGATCGCGGTGATCTGCGGCTCAATCGCCCGTTCGTTCGGCAGCAGGAGCCGGGTCTGGCAGCTCTCGATGATAGCGGGCGCGATCGCCGATCCGTCGATGTCGGAGAGCGACTGGGTGGCGAAGACGACGCTGGCGTTCTTCTTGCGCAGCGTCTTCAGCCACTCGCGGAGTTGGCCGGCGAAGCCCTCGTCGTCGAGGGCAAGCCAACCTTCATCGACGATGATCAGCGTCGGCTCGCCGTTCAGCCGGTCCTCGATGCGGTGGAAGAGATAGGAGAGCACCGCCGGGGCCGCGGCAGTTCCGATCAAGCCTTCGGTTTCGAAGGCCTGGACGGTGGCGATGCCGAGATGCTCGCTCTCGGCGTCGAGCAGCCGCCCATAGGGGCCGCCGACGCAATAGGGGCGCAGCGCCTGCTTCAGGTCGTTCGACTGCATCAGCACCGACAGGCCGGTCATGGTGCGCTCGGCCGTGGGCGCGCTGGCCAGCGACGACAGCGCCGTCCAGATCAGCTCCTTGACCTCGGGCGTGACCTGGATGGTCTCGCGCATCAGGATCGCGACGATCCAGTCGGCGGCCCAGGCGCGTTCGGCCGCCTCGTCGATCCGGGAAAGCGGCTGAAGCGCGACGCTGTCGGCCGAGCCCTCGGTCAGGCCACCGCCGAGATCGTGCCAGTCGCCGCCCATGGCGATGGCGGCTGCGCGGATCGAGCCGCCGAAGTCGAAGGCAAAGACCTGGGCTTGGGCGTAGCGGCGGAACTGTAGCGCCATCAGCGCCAGCAGCACCGACTTGCCGGCGCCGGTCGGTCCGACCACCAGCGTGTGACCGACGTCGCCGACATGGATGGAGAACCGGAACGGGGTGGACCCTTCGGTCTTGCCGTACAGCAAGGGGGGCGCACCAAAGTGCTCATCCCGTTCCGGCCCCGCCCACACGGCGCTTAGGGGGATCATGTGGGCGAGATTGAGCGTTGAGATCGGTGGCTGGCGGACGTTGGCGTAGACGTGGCCCGGCAGCGAACCGAGCCAGGCGTCGGCCGCGTTGATCGTTTCCGGCATCGCGGTGAAGTCGCGACCCTGGATCACCTTTTCGACGAGACGGAGCTTCTCCGAGGCGACGCGGGGATCGTTGTCCCAAACGGCTATCGTGGCGGTAACATAGGCCTGACCGGCATAGTCGGCGCCGAGTTCCTGCAACGCCAGATCGGCATCAGCGGCCTTGTTGGCGGCGTCGGTGTCGACCAGGGCGCTCGCCTCATTGGTCATCACCTCCTTGAGGATCGCGGCGATCGACTTGCGCTTGGAGAACCACTGCCGCCGGATCTTCGTCAGCAGCTTCGTCGCGTCGGTCTTGTCGAGCAGGATCGCCCGCGTCGACCAGCGATACGGAAAGGCTAGGCGGTTCAGATCGTCGAGGATGCCGGGCGTCGTCGCGGTCGGAAATCCGACGACGGTCAGGATGCGCAGATGCGCGTCGGCAAGGCGCGGCTCCAGCCCGCCGGTGAGCGGCTGATCGGCCACCAACGCGTCGAGATACATCGGCGTCTCGGGAACGCGCACACGATAGCGCTTCGTCGAGACGGTCGAGTGCAGATAGGTGAGCGTCTCGACATCATCGAGCCACCCGCATTCCGGCATGAAGGCCTCGACGAGCTGCAGGATGCGGTCGGTGCGATCGACGAAGCCGCGCAACGCTTCCCAGGCGTCGACGCCACGCTCGGCCTTGCCTTCGTAGAGCCAGCTCTCGGCGCGCGCGGCATCCTCGGCCGGCGGTAGAAAGGTGAAGGTGAGGAAGTAGCTAGACTCGTAATGGACGGCGTCCTCTTCGAAGTCGGCTTTGCGCTCGGCATCGACCATCGCTGAGGCCGGATCGGGGAACCGGCTCGCCGGATAGGCGTCAACGGCATGGCGTTGCGCTTCGACGAAGATCGCCCAGCCGCTGCCGAGGCGGCGAAAGGCGCTGTTGAGGCGCCCCGCGACGGCGACCAGCTCGGCCTGCACGGCGGAATCGAGATCGGGTCCGCGGAAGCGCGCGGTGCGCTGGAAGCTGCCGTCCTTGTTGAGGACGACGCCGGGCGCGACGAGCGCCACCCATGGCAGGAAATCCGCAAGGCGGGTCGAGGTGCGGCGATATTCGGCGAGGTTCATCATGGCGCGCGCCTCAGACGTTCAGGTGACCGGGGATGCGGAGGTGCCGGCGGCCGACGTCGACGAATTGTGGGTCGCGCTTGGCCGCCCAGACGGCGGCGAAATGGCCGATGGCCCAGAGACCGAGGCCGACCAGCCAGAGGCGAAGACCGAGACCGAGAGCGGCGGCGAGCGTGCCGTTGAGGATGGCGATGGCGCGAGGTGCGCCGCCGAGCAGGATGTGCTCGGTCAGTGCCCGATGGACCGGGACGGTGTAACCCGGCACGTCGCCGCCGCTCTCGATCAGGCCCGCCATCAGACGAGCGCTCCGCCGCCGAACGAGAAGAAGGACAGGAAGAAGCTCGACGCGGCGAAGGCGATCGACAGGCCGAAGACGATCTGGATCAGGCGGCGGAAGCCGCCCGAGGTGTCGCCGAACGCGAGCGTCAGGCCAGTGACGATGATGATGATTACCGCGATGATCTTGGCGACCGGCCCCTCGATGGATTCGAGGATCGATTGCAGCGGCGCTTCCCACGGCATCGAGGAGCCAGAAGCGTGGGCGGCCGGGGCCAGGAGGACATTGGCCAGGAGGACGGATGCGGCTGTCGCCACATGGCGACGAAAATGCAGGGCACGGCGGATCATGCGGGTTCTCCTTCGGGGGGCTGGGTTGCGGGGCGGACGTGGTAGTCGCCGTCGGGGCTGAGCCCTTCGATGCGACCGAGTTCGGCCAGGCGCCGGGTCGAGCCGCGGCCCGAGAGGACCGCGACAAGATCAATCGTCTCCGCGATCAGCGCGCGCGGGACAGTGATGACGGCTTCCTGGATGAGCTGCTCGAGGCGGCGGAGCGCGCCGAGCGCAGTGCCGGCATGGATGGTCCCGATCCCTCCGGGGTGGCCGGTGCCCCAGGCCTTGAGCAGGTCGAGCGCCTCGGCGCCGCGCACCTCGCCGATCGGGATGCGGTCGGGCCGCAGGCGCAGCGAGGAGCGGACCAGATCGGAAAGCGTGGCGACGCCGTCCTTGGTGCGCATGGCGACCAGGTTCGGCGCGGAACATTGCAGCTCGCGGGTGTCCTCGATCAGCACCACGCGGTCGGAGGTTTTCGACACCTCGGCGAGCAGCGCATTGGTGAGCGTCGTCTTGCCGGTCGAGGTGCCGCCGGCCACGAGGATGTTGCGGCGATCGGCGACGGCCTGGCGCAGTATCTCGGCCTGGTCGGCGGTCATGGTGCCGGCGACGACGTAGTCCTGCAGCGTGAAGACGGCGACGGCGGGCTTGCGGATCGCGAAGGCCGGCGCCGCCACGACCGGGGGCAGAAGCCCCTCGAAACGCTCCCCCGTTTCCGGCAGCTCGGCCGAGACGCGGGGATTGCCGGCATGGACCTCCGCGCCGACATGGTGGGCGACCAGGCGCACGATGCGCTCGCCGTCGGCCGCCGAGAGTCGCTCGCCCGTGTCCGACAAACCTTCCGAGAGCCGGTCGATCCAGAGACGGCCGTCGGGGTTGAGCATCACCTCGACGACGCTGGCGTCTCCAAGGAAACCGGCTATGGCGGGGCCGAGTGCGGTCCGCAGCATGCGGGCCCCGCGAAGTATCGCCTCAGATTTCTCGGAAGAACTGGCCACGTTGTCCCCGTTCTTTGCGGGACCGCGTCAGGCCGTCCCTGGATCGGGGATGATTAAGAGAACCGGAAATCGGCCCTCGGCAACAGGTTGTTTTGCCTGTCGTACTGTGGCGTACAAAGACAGGCGTTCGGCGGAATCTCTGAATACTTGAGTTGCCGCAATCGCTGCTTATTGCGCGTCGCGCGCGGGGTCGATGTCCTCGGAAATCTCCTGCCGGAGTTTCGGTCCCTTGGCGAGTCGGCGGCCGAGCGCTGCGACGAACGCGTCGTAGCGCTCGCCGGCCTGGGCGCGTGCAGCGGCCTGTGCGGGCTCCGGCAGTGGCGGATTGGTGGTCAGCCAAAACCGCACGAAGACGGCGAGCATCTCGATCGAGATGCCGACGTCGCGCTCCATGCGCGTCATGCGACGGTCGAGCTGGTCGAGGCGTTTGGTCGTTGCCGCCTCCTGCCGTTCGGCGGCGTCCGGCGACAGGAAGGATGCGATTGCCGCCTCGGCGATCAGCGAGCGCGACTGATCGCGCCGGGCCGCATAGGCCGCAAGCGCCTTCATCACCTCGGGTTCGAGATAGACCGAGAGGCGCTGCTTCTTCGATGGATTGGCCATGGGCGCCTCACAGCTCCATGCCGTCGTTCGGGTCGAGCGAGACCTGACGCGCCACGCCCTGCATGATCTGGTTGGCGCGGCTGATCCGGGCAGCGTCGTCATCGGCCTCGTCGTCGAATCCGCCGTCGAACTCGTTCTCGATCGGCGCCTTCTTCTCGACCGGCGCGGCGCGTTCCAGCTCCGGCTGGTGGCGACGTTCCGATCCGGTCGGATCTTCGTCACCGACATCCTCGATGACAGCGGCGCCTGGCGACACCGCGCTCGCCGGCCGGGCTGGAAGTGGTAGACGGCTCCAATCGTCCATTCCTGGCTGCGTCGGCCTGGTGAGCGCCGGCGGCGCAATGATCCGATCCTTGAAGCGGCGATCCTCGTAGTAGCGCACCTTCTTCGCGCGGATCGGCGGCGTGCCCGCGACCATGACGATCTCGTCGGCGGGCGGGAGCTGCATGATCTCGCCAGGGGTGAGCAGCGGCCTGGCGGTCTCCGAGCGCGACACCATCAGGTGACCGAGCCACGGCGAGAGACGATGGCCGGCATAGTTGCGCATCGCGCGCATCTCGGTCGCGGTCCCGAGTGCGTCGGAGACGCGCTTGGCGGTCCGTTCGTCGTTGGTCGCGAAGCTGACGCGGACATGGCAGTTGTCGAGGATCGAATTGTTCGGGCCGTAGGCCTTCTCGATCTGGTTCAGCGACTGCGCGATCAGGAACGCCTTCAAGCCGTAACCTGCCATGAAGGCGAGCGCGGATTCGAAGAAGTCGAGCCGGCCGAGCGCGGGGAACTCGTCGAGCATCAGCAGCAGTCGATGCCGGTTGCCCTTGGCCTTGAGATCCTCGGTCAGACGCCGGCCGATCTGGTTGAGGATGAGGCGAATGAGCGGCTTGGTCCGCGCAATGTCCGACGGCGGCACGACCAGGTAAAGGCTGGTCGGCTGCTTGGCGCCAACGATGTCGGCGATGCGCCAGTCGCAGCGGCGCGTCACCTCGGCGACGACGGGATCGCGATAGAGGCCGAGGAACGACATGGCGGTCGAGAGCACGCCGGAGCGTTCGTTGTCGGACTTGTTGAGCAGCTCGCGGGCGGCCGACGCGATTACCGGATGCGGTCCGCTCTCCCCGAGATGGGCGGTCTTCATCATCGCCGCCAAGGTGGACTCGATCGGCCGCTTCGGATCGGAGAGGAAGGCGGCGACACCGGCGAGCGTCTTGTCCTCCTCCGCGTAGAGGACATGCAGGATCGCGCCGACCAGTAGCGCGTGGCTGGTCTTCTCCCAGTGGTTCCGCTTTTCGAGGCTGCCCTCCGGATCGACCAGGATGTCGGCGATGTTCTGCACGTCGCGGACCTCCCATTCGCCGCGGCGCACCTCGAGCAGCGGATTGTAGGCGGCCGACTTCGCGTTGGTCGGGTCGAAGAGAAGCACGCGGCCATGTCGGGCACGGAAGCCGGCGGTCAGCGTCCAGTTCTCGCCCTTGATGTCATGGACGATCGCCGAGCCTGGCCAGGTGAGCAGCGACGGCACGACAAGGCCAACGCCCTTGCCGGAGCGGGTCGGTGCGAAGCACAGCACATGCTCGGGTCCATCGTGCCGAAGATAAGCGTGGTCGGACTTGCCGAGCACCACGCCGTCCTCGCCGAGCAGGCCGGCGCCGCGCACTTCGTCATGGCGGGCCCAGCGCGCTGAGCCGAAGGTCTCGGCGTTCTTCGCCTCGCGGGCTCGCCAGACCGACATGCCGATGGCGACGGCGATCGAGATGAAGCCGCCGGACGCCGCGATATAGGCGCCCTCGACGAAGATCGGCGCCGCATAGGCGTCGTAGAAGTACCACCAGGGGAAGAAGGACCAAGGATAGTACATCGGCCAATGACCGAGCATGAACCATGGCGGCCCGAGCTGTGGCTGGAAGGCGAGCCTGTAGGCCGTCCATTGCGTAGCGGCCCATGTCGTCGACAGGACGATGGCGAAGACGGTGAGGATCTGGCCCCAGAGGATTTTGGTGGCGGACATGGCGGGGTCCTTTCGCTTGGGATGGTGGTCACAGGCCGAGCCCCCTCTGGCGGCCGAAGCTCCAGTCGACGCCGCCGTCGCTTCGGGCGACGCCAGAGACGTGACGGCCGAGCTGCTTTTCGAGTGACGGCGTCCAAGGCACGAGGCTGAAGCCGAGCCCGTCGTCGATCATCGCGAAGCGGCCGCTCGCGAGATTCATCCGCCGCTGGTAGGTGCCGGTGACATATTCGCCGGACTCCGGTTTGACCTGCGGCCGTCCGGTCTCGGCGGCGATGCGTTGGGCAACCGCCTCCAGCTCGCGACGCCGGAGCGTGTCGACGAGGCCGGGCTGGAAACTGACGCCACGCTTCTGGCGTTCGACGAGGCCCTGGCCGACAAGATGCTCGGCACGCCGGTCCATAGCGTCGCGCACTTGGGCGCCGAAGCCGCCGCCGAGCGCCGCCGGCTCGCGGGCGATATTCTGCCGGTCGAGCCAGGTGGCGCCGGTCGCGGTGACCTGCCGCTCGATGTCGAGGTCGGAGCGCACCGCGATCGCCACGCGGCGCTGGCCGCGCGCATCGTCGAATTTCCGAAGCTCGACGATCGAACCCGGCGCGCTGTCGCCGGCCGCGTCGAGGTCCGGCAGCTTGATGTGGTGGGTCCGACCGTCAACGCCGTCTACGACAGCGAAGGCCGTGCCCTTCAGCTCGTCGTCGAGGCCACGGGCGACCAAGCGCCCGATGACCGGATCGTTCAGGCTTTCGGACGCGAGCACGTAGCTCGCCGCGCCGCGCTCGATGCCCCGCTCGGTCAGGCCGTGGTGGATGCGCTTGATGATGTCGCCGCGCTCGCCGAGCTCGCGCAGGGTCGCCTCGGCCTTGTCCGAGATGGTCCATTGTCCCGGGCCGATCTCGTCGGCGAGCCCGAGACCTTCGAGCTTGCGGAGCCGGCCGATCTTCAAGGCATGGAATTCGTCGGGCTGCTGATCGGCGCGCGGCGCGAGATCGACGACGCCGGTGCGATAGGCGTCGCGGGCGAGCTGGCGATCGAGGTTGGTCCAGCGATCGGCGTCCATCTGGCGCTCCAGCGTCTGCCGGATCTCCTGATCGGTGCGCGGCCCCAGCTCCTGGGTGATCAGGTCGCGCGCCCGATCGCGCATGCCCTCCTTTATATAGTCGCGCGAGATGACCAGGTTCTCGCCGTCATCGCGCACGCCGCGCACGATCAGATGGACATGCGGATGCTCGGTGTTCCAGTGATCGACCGCGACCCATTCGAGCTTTGTTCCGAGATCCTTCTCCATCTGGCCGACCAGCTCGCGGGTGAAGCCCTTGAGGTCGGACATTTCCAGCGCGTCGTCCGGCGAGACGATGAAGCGGAAATGGTGGCGGTCGTCCTCGGACCGCTCCGCGAAATCCTTGGCGTCGACATCATCGCCGCCTGGACCGAACAGCCGGGCCTTCTCTCCATCACGGGTGACGCCGTCGCGGCGGAGATAATCGAGATGCGTCGAGAGCGGCGCTGAGCGCCCGCCATGGCGAACGACGCGCGCCTTGATGACCGCGCCGCGGGAACGCGCGGTGATGAGGCGGTTCGCCTGGATCGAGGCGCGCTGGCCGCGCCCGAACCGGGAGCGTGCGCCGGACCCGATCTTCCCTTGCCGGGACACGCTGCCGCCGGCGCGCTGGGCGGCCGCCAATGCCTGGGCGATGAAGGGCCGCGCCCGTTGCTCGCTGGTCGAACGGACGCGGCCAGGCCGAATGCGGAATTCGTGCTCGTCGGTCATGACTGAGCCCCCGCACATCGCGGCAACGCGATGATTTCTTTGAGACATGCGCTCAAGCGCAGGCTGCGCCGATCAGGCGCACCTCGCGGAATCGCGCCATAACCCCTTGAAAAAGCACAACCGATCCAAGGCGCACATCGCGCCCCTTTATCCTGCCATCGTGCGGTTGTGCTTGCGGTTCTCCCTCCCAACGCCCTCCAATCTGCGCTGGGGTTCGCCATGCTGCGATAGAGGAGTGAGACGGTCATCGCGGGCCTGCAGCCTCCCGCCGGGAGATGAAGAGCCCACCGGTCGAGTTCGCATCGGCCGAGACATCGCGCGGCCGGACCGTCGCGTCGCTGTCGCTGGGGTGCGCATCCGATCGCGTCGTCGCTGCATCGCGAGCGCGCTCCGAGCCGCCGATAAAGAGCGGCGCCCGTGTCCACGCCAGCGGGTCGGCGGCAGCGACATTGACGACGGCAGCAGACGGTTCGCCGCCGACAAGAGGTGCGAGCTGGGCGACATAGGCGCGCGTCTCGGCCGGCAATGGGCGGCCGTTCGCAAGGTGCTCATCGTAGCGTCCAGGGCCTGCATTGTAGGCCGCGAGAAAGCCCGGCGCGCCGTAGCGATCGTAGAGTTCGCGCATGTAGGCCGCGCCCGCAATGATGTTCTCGCGGGGATCGAACGGGTCGCTGCCGAGCCGGTAACGGGCGCGCAGATAGGCCCAGGTATCGGGCATGAGTTGCATCAGCCCCATGGCACCCTTGGGCGAGACGGCGCGCGAATCGTTGGCGCTTTCGACACGCATGAGCGCGCGAATCCAGGCGACCGGAATGCCGAACCGCTGCGAGGCCTCGCTCACGAAGCCGGCGAGCTGGGTTCTCGCCTCGGCCGGAACCGGCGGCACGGTCTGAGCCTGCGCCGGCGACATTGGCGAAGCGGCGATCGGCAGGCCGGAAAGGAGAAGGAGGAGCAGCCGGGAGGCGGCACGGGACTTGTCCATGCCGCTCTGATGATGCTGCGATCGATGCGGGCCGCGCACCGCTCAGTCCTCGCTGTCGCGCGTGTTGGGGCGCGGCTTGGCTGGCCGCGACCAGTGCAGACCCCAGGTGCCGTTGTCGTCGCCGGAGCGGAAGAGGTTGGCGCGCAGCGGACGCGGGAACAGCGGGCTGTCGAGCTGCACGGAGACGTAGTCGCCGGCACGTTCGCCGACATGCTTCCAGCCGGCGCCGATCTCGATGCCGGCGTCCCCGCCGAGCAAGACACGGTAGTCCGGCGCGTTCTCGGCCTCCGACGCCTCGGCCGGAACGAAGGCGAGTTCGGCGTCGATGCCGAGCGCGGTGAGCCGCCCGGAATAGCCGGACTTGGTGCGGGTGAATTGGCCGATCTGGGTCATGGTCGTCTCCTTGGGTTGGGGGTGGAAGCGGCAGTTCAGCGGGTCGGCGCGCGCCAGACGTAGCGGCCGTCGCCATGCTCATCGGTCCAGAGCGGCGTCGCCCGGCCGATCACGTCGCTGGTCGGCAACGGCCCGAAATAGCGACCGTCCAGGCTGTCGCGGACCGACCAGTTCATCAGGAAAAGTTCGCCCTCGGCGATGCGGCGGCAGCCCCGCCAGACCGGCAGCGAGCGGCCGAGATGGTCGCGGTCAAGAGCATCGCCCATCGGCACGTCGTCCACGGTGATGGCGTGATCGCGGCGGCAAACCTCTTGGCCGGCAACGCCCGCGACCCGCTTCATCAAGGGCACGCCACGGCCGATATAGCCGCGTTCGACCATGAAGGCGGCGAGCGGTTCGGGCGCGCGCACGGCCACAAGATCGGTGACCTCGAAGCGGTCGGCCGGCGCGATGCTGTAGAGCCCGATCGGCGTGCTGGCCGACGCGTTCCAGATGAGCTTTGTGGGGAAATCGACGAAGGCCGCGGTCGCCATGCCCATGGTCAGGACGTAGGTGACCATGACGTAGCCGAAGCGGCTCATGATCCGGCCCTCCGACGCAGAAGGAAGGCCTTGTGGTGCTGGGTCGTGTAGGATCGCGGCTGTTCGCCGGTGTTCATCCTGTTGTGGACGTGCCGCCAATGATCGGGCGAGACCTTGCTGGGATCGATGCCGATCGCCTCGATCGCATCGATCATTTGCAGCACGCGCTCGACCTTCGGCCAGCCTTCGACCTTGAGCAGAATGTCGGCCCCGGGACGCACGAAGGGCACGGTCTGCTGGGGTTCGCCGGCGCGGACCGTGCGCAGCACGTCGAGATGCGAGGCGACGGTCCCGTAGTCGTTGGCGGCCCAGCGCACGAAGCCGAAGACGCTGTCCGGCGCAAAGCGAAGCACGCGACGACGGCGGTCGAGGATCTGTTCGCCGACATTGTGGCCGAACCTGATCCAGTTCTCGGTGCGCTTCTCGATCCAGGTGAGTTCGACCTCGGTCAGGTCGTGGGGTGCCGGCGCGGCGGACTTCGGCACGCCAAGCGCATGAATGGCGTCGGCGCCGGTCATGTCGCGTCTCCAGTGCTCTCAGGGAATTCGCGCGCGAGCAGCTCGCGCAGCATGTCGGCCACGGTGACGCCGCGCTGGAAGGCGGCGATCTTGATCCGGGCGCGCTGGTCCGGCGTGACGTCGATCGTCAGCCGCGCCGAATAGACGGCAGGGTCGACAGCCCGCGCCGGGGCCGCGTCGGCGGCCTTGATCCAGGTCTCGGGATCGCCCGGCCGCGTGGCGAAGCCGCGTTTCGGAGGCGTCGCGGTCATGGCGCGATCCTCCCGATCTCGCTGACCAGTGCGGCGATCTCGCGGGCGGCGGCACTGTCGCTGTCTAGCTCGCCGACAAGCCGGCCGGTCTGCGCGGTATCGGCGAAGGCGACGCGCTGGCCGATCGTGGCGGAGAGCAGCGGCGGGTCATGATCGGCGAGCGTCTCGGCGGTCTCGCGGGCGATGACGGTGCGCGCGGCGCAGCGATTGAGGACGAACCGCGCGGCGAGCTGCGGCCGGTAGATGCGAGCCTCGCCGAGCAGCGACAGCATCTCGGCTGACGCCCAGCCGTCGAAGGGCGAGGGCTGCACCGGGATCAGCACCAGGTCGGCGGCGAGTAGCGCCGAGCGCATCAGCCCGGCGACGCGCGGCGGCCCGTCGATGATGACGTGGTCGACGTCGCGGGCGATCTCCGGCGCCTCGCGATGAAGGGTGTCACGTGCCAGGCCGACCACCCCGAAGAGCCGAGACAGGCCTTCTCGCGCCCGCTGCTGCGACCAGTCGAGCGCCGAGCCCTGCGGGTCCGCATCGATGAGGGTGACGCGCTGGCCGCGCTTTGCCCATTCGCCGGCAAGGTGGAGCGCGATCGTCGTCTTGCCGACGCCTCCCTTCTGGTTGAGCAGCGCGACGATCATGACGGTCTCCCGGCGATCGGGGACTCGTCCACACGCCGCGAAAATGCGGTTTGCGTTAGAAAGATTCCGAAGGAATCTAGGTTAGAGAAGTTACAGGGCTCGCAAGTTGCTGATTCAATGAGCGGATTCGACGATTCCGGTCCCCGATAGCACGAGGATCGGGTCCTCGATGGCACGATGGGTCCGGTCCCTGATAGCACGAGACGATTCACAGTTTATCCCCAGGGCGCTTGGTCGAGCTGCGGCGCTGGCGTGGGATGCCGAGCGCGTGCGGATCGATCGGTTTGAAGGAGAGGATTTCGGGGCCGCCGAGGCACTGCTCGATGGTCAGGCGATAGCCTGGCAGCGGCTGTCGGCGGACGATGTCGCGCAGGTCGTAGGCGAAGTGCTTGAGCGGCGAGAGCGAGCCGGACTTGGCGTGGAGATGCGGGAAGTCGAAGCTCCATCCGAACTCCTGCTTGCCGCCGTGCTTGCGCACGAGGCGATAAAGCCAGCGGTCAAGACCGCCCGTCAGGCCGAAATAATCGCGGTCGATTGTCAGCACGAGCGCGTCGTCGAGAACGGCGGCGTAGAACCAATCCGGCACGATCAGTTCGAGGCCCAGCGGCCGGCCTTTGCCGTCAGCACGCTCCTTCCACTCGTTGATCCAGGAGAAGCGGTGCAGCCGCCGCTCGGCCGGCTGGCGGATCGATGTCGCCACCGTCGTCGACTGGAGCCGGTCGAGCGCGGCCTTCAATCGGTCGTAGTCGCGCAAGCTGACGCCGCGGCCTATGAACTGCAGAATCTCGTAGGGCGTGGTCGCCATAAGGCGCGACGGGCGCAGTCCGTGGTCACGCGCCTCGACGATCTGAGACGCGGCCCAGATCAGCACGTCGGCGTCCCAGATGGTGGCCATGCCGTGCTCGGGGACGGCCTCCACACGGATGACGACGGAGCCGGCCTTGAAGTTGATCGGCGCCAGTCGCTTCGACTTGCCGAGGGCGAAGAAGGGGTACGCCATCAGGTCTTGAGCGTCGCGGGGTGCGAGATCACCGGGCAGAGCCCGAAAGAGATCGAGCTGCTCGCGTTCGCTGTGGTGATGGCGCGCCGACATCGTGAGGAGCTCAGCGCGGGAAGCGGCCAGCAGCGCTAGGCGCGGCCGCCTGGCGCTTTGCCGGAAGGACAGTCCCGCCGCGCGGATCGGACGTCGAAGTGACGAGGCCGCGATCCGCCCAGGTCTGGAGGTCGTCGACCGAATAGACGACGCGGCCGCCGAGCTTCCGATAGGTCGGACCCGTGCCGTAGGTGCGATGCTTTTCGAGCGTACGTTCGGAAAGGCCGAGGAAGCGGGCCGCCTCCTGCGTTCTTAGGTATCGTGGCGGTAGATTGGCGGCTTTTTCGGCCATGATCGAACCTCCGTGGTCTCGCGGGTGGCCGCTGCGAACGAGCGGCGGGTTGCGAGCACGGTGGCGCGAAGACGGCGCCTCGGACGATGTCGAAGTAAGGAAGCTAAATTCGACACCCGGGTGGATGTCAGCGTTCGCGTCGGGGACGGCGCAGCAGCGCCCGGTATCCGCCGCGAACGAGCTTTATGCCGTCGCGGGCGAGACGAATGGTGGTTTCGCGGATGGCGCTCCCAACCCACGACGTCGCGTCGTTCTCATGTTGGGGGAAAAGAAACTGGGCGATGGCCCGGTAGGTGGCGCCCGTCTCGCGGGCGTCGACCGCGCGTAGCATCTGTCGCGCCCGTTGAAGTCGCTGGGGCGTCATGCGCGGGTCCGCCGGCACCGCTCGGCCTGTCGCGGCCGACCAGAACCGGCCCAACGCCGTCAGGCGGTCCGGTGTCATCTCGTCGAGCGGGATCACCGCGGCGAGCGAGTGGCCTTCCATCGAACCGGAAAGGCTGACATCGAAACGCTCGCCGTGGAGGTTCAACCGCAGAAGCGCTGCTTTGCGGTCTCGAACAGCGTGAGTCCGAAGATCGTCAACGGTGAGATGAGAACCTTCGGACAGGGCGGGCCCGCTTTGGAGGATGATCGCCGCCGGATCGGTTTGCGGGGTCCAGAAGATCGGCTGCGCGAGGCCCGTGATGCGTGGGTCTGCTACGAAAACATAACCCCCATTGCTGAGCAAACGCCGTCGCTGTTTCGTTGCTCAATCGCCCGGAGGACAACAATTCCTGAAAGGACCTCCTGTAATCCGGGTTTCGCCGCAGGAATTCCCAGGCAAGTTCGCTTGGCGTAAGTTGATCGATATAGTGATAGGCGTCCGCAGACCGCCAACTTTCTTCCTCGGACATCCTCCGACGCCTCCGCGCAAGTGTTACGCAACGCGAGTTGTGAAGAAATAACGATTCCAAGTTGAGTCGTTCCTGGGAAGAACGAAGTCGGATCCACGTGATGCAAAATCTGCATCACCTCAATGGAGGCGGGGGCCAAGAAGCTCAGCGTAACCGCTCTTGGTCATCCATTTGGCACGGGAGAGATGAGCGGTGTGGACGCGCGCGGCGCGGTGCGGATCGGCTTTGGCACAGATCCCGAATAGCGCTTCAACAACCTCTTTCCAGTCCGCACCGTCAGCTTCAGCGTCGAGGAGGCGTAGATAAAGCTTCAGATGCGACTGGTCATAGTCTGTGAGCGCTGCGCCATCCGGCGGTTGATCCAGAAAGTCTTCTTTGGTCACGGTATCCCCCGCGCATAGATATATCCAATTCGAAGGGAATTGTTAACGCTGTTTGGGGGTAAGCGCCTATCGATAGGCCGCATGGATGACAGCCGCGCGGGTAGATAGCCCGCCGATGCGTCAGTCGCCTCTCTTCCCGTTGACAAGCATCACTCCCACACCCTGGTCGGAGTTCAGGAAGACGATCCCGCCACGCTCAAATGCACGCCGGATTTCATCACGCGTGCTTTCATAGACCTCGAGGTCGCTTTCGGACTCGAGGCGCTTCAGCGCGGTCAAAGATACCCGGGCTCGGTCAGCGAGCGTCTCCTGTGTCCAACCCAGCAACGCGCGCGCGGCCCGCGATTGTCGGGCGGTGATCATGCATGATCACCTCCCACTTGGACCTAAGCGTACGCTAGAACTACGGCTATAATAGTCGTTCTAAGGCGCCAAGGCCAGCTTTAATGCCCCCGGCGATCTTCACTTGCTTCCATGCGGCGGGAACTGATTCGGTCGCCTTGGAAGCCGAAGGCCCCGGCCTTCCGGCCGGGGCCTTGCGCGGGGCCTCAGTCGCCGCGCCGCCCGTGGGGGCGGGACCAGATCAGCGAGAAGGTGTCTTCGCCTTCGTCGTCGAAGAGGTTGGCGTAGATCGGGGCGTTGAAGCTCGGATCGTCGAGCTTGAGGCCCAGATAGTCGCGGCCCTCGTTGGAGCGCTTGGACCAGGCGGCACCGATCTCGGCGCGGCCGACCAGGACCCGGTGGCTAGGGGCGTTCTCGCCGGTGGCGCGCTGGTCGGGGACAATGCGCACGTTCTTGGCCTGGACGCTGAGGGTGACGATTTCGCCAGTGAACTCGTTCGAGCCGGTCTTCTTGAAGGTGCCGATGGTCGCCATTGTAAGTCTCCGTTTTCCGTTCCCGAGCCCGCACCATTGCGGCCTCGATGGCGATCGGCAGGCCGGAGGCGATCGACGGCGCACCCCGAAGGGGCCTGACAGCTAAGGAGGGCTTTCTTGTCTCGCGAGGAATGACGGCGCAGCCGGCAGGGGAAGAAAGTTTGACGCGGCTGTTGCGTCATAGGCGATCGAGGCGCAGCCGGCCTTCGGCCAGATCAGGCCATTGAAGAGGCCGTTTGGAGCGGTCGAGGCACGGTCAAATAACGGAGAAGATGGCGGCCGTCCCGCAACGACAACCGGCGCCACGGCATGCTCACCGACTTCGTCTCCTCCCGCCAGGCCGACGCTGCTGCATCCTGGCATTCCACCGCCGCCACCGAGATCGCCGCGCCGATGTCCGGTGCCCGCCAAGACACGACTTTGCTCCCGCAGCGCTCCAACGAGGACCGCCTTTCCGGACCGGGATCGATCCGCGTCGCACACGCCCATCGTTCCGGCATTAGACGACGGGAGCGACCACGGCCACGGCTGCCCTGATCCTCCTGACGGCGAAGACGAAGATCAGGCCCGTGCAAGGTCCCGGCCGGACGGGGCCTGAGCCGCCGCCATTCCAGCGACCCGCACGAAGGCGGTGATGCCGACCGCAGCCGCGCCGATGACCGAGAACGTGACCTGCCATGCGTCGGACGGCATGAGGTGCTTCCACGATGCCATGTGTCGCATGAAAGCCGGCGATCGCCGCCGGCGCGACGAAGGCCGCAGCCACGATCAGCTTTAGCCACATGGGCCGAGCGAAGGTCATGAGTAGATGTCCGGCCGCCAGCGTGATGGCGGCCGCGACGGCGCCGACCAGAATGGCGCCGGGAATGCCGACGCCTGTGCCGTGTGCCCAGGCGCCGGCGGTCACGCCGACGAACACCGGCAGCGCGAAGACGGCCAGCGTGAACAGCAGCCAGCAAAGCAGGCCGATCGCTGCGAGCGATGCAAGTATTGCGAGGATGATCATGGTGGTGGCCTCCGTAAGGACAAGGTCTGACGGTTGCGCCTCCACCACCATGGCGCGCTCGAACTATAGCTGAAAATCGGCTGCCTCGGGAGCAGAAATCAACAACGATTTCCGCCCGCCGGCACCGGCTCGCCTCATTTATGGGACGAAGGGGTCGATCTCATGGACGATCGCGGCCATGTCGCCATCGTACTCGCTGGCGGGCGTCACCGACAGGGTGCCGTCACCGGCCTGGAAGATGATGATTGCCGCCATCAAGGTGGTGGCGAGACTAAAGGCGAAGGCGTGGGCGTCGTTGAGGGACATCGATCCGGCTCCTGTTCGAGCGGAGGACCATCCCCCGCTGACAGGCGCCCGACGTGTCGGACTGAGCGCTGCAATCACCGCGCAGGCAAAGCCGCAGCGGCGGCATGCTCGCATAGCCGACCCTTTACGGGTTGATGGCGTCAAGCGATCAGTCTGACCAAGGATCAGCGCAGAAAAGCGGGGGTGGTGCTCGCCGACGTGAGCCGTTCGAGTTTCCGATCAGCCAAGGTGAACCGAGCGGAGCCCAGGTGGAGCTTTGGCGATAAAGTCCCTGTAGGCGTAGTTGATCAGGTCGCGGACCAGCTCAAGCAGCCCGCCGACCGGCAGGCCGTCGAACGGATCGCCATGGGCCATGCCGTTGCGACGCTGGCTCAGGCTCGGCTCCGACGCGCCGGTGACGAAGCCAATCGCGGTGCCGCCGGTGCGGACAATCATCGGGATGTGCGCATCGTCGAGGCCGTCGACATCAACCATGTGCTTCAGCAGCGCGGCGAAGGAGCGCTTCTTCTTCGGGATCTGGCCGCCATATCGATCCATCAGCGTCAGCTCCAAGGCGATGAGCGCGGCGAGCTCGCCGGCCTTCAGCACGTCGAGATCGATCCAACCGAGAAGATAGAGCACTTGCGCGCGGCGGAATTTGCGCTGGACGATGTCGGGTATGCGCTCGTCGATGCAGAGGCCAATGATGAACCGGCGCCATTCGTCGGGTTTGTTGAACTGGATCATCCCACCAGGCAAACCGGGCGATGGCCATGCAAGGATCAGCGGCGCATCACGCGCAGCGAGTTGAATGTGGTCGAGGTCCAGATGCGCCTCCTGTCGGCGAGAACTTGGTGTTTCTGTCGACAATACCAGATCGCGGTCAGTCGTTTGAAGTCCTGCGGCGCTTACGCGCCGCCGAACTTCCATACCGGGATGCCGAGCTTCTTGGCCTTGTCGGCGAGGTTGTCGTTGATGCCGGTGCCGGGGAAGTGCATCACGCCCTTGGGCAGGATTTCCAGCATCTCGTCGTTACGCTTGAAGGGCGCTGCGCGGCCGTGCTTCGTCCAGTCGGGTGCGAAACCGATCTGCGGCACGTTGCGGTTCGTCGCCCAGAGCGAAGCGATCTTCTCGGCACCTTTCGGCGACTTGCCGTGGACCAGAACCATGTCGGGGTGTTTCTGATGCACCTGATCGAGCTTGGCCCAGATCTGCCGGTGATCGTTGTAATCGAGCCCGCCTGTGACGACGATCTTGGGGCCGGGAGGCAGAAGGATTTCTTGCTCGGCCCGCTTCCTCGCCGTCAGGAAGTCGCGGCTGTCGATGATCGCCGAAGTGAGATTGCGATGGTTGACCTTCGATCCGCTGCGCGGGAGCCAAGGCTTGCCCACCTGGCGCTCATAGTGTTCGGCGGCCTGATCGCGCATCAGCTCGAAGGCGTTCTGGCGTTCGATCAGCGTCTTACCCTCGGCGATCTGGCGCTCGAGTTCGACGGACTTCACCTCGCTGCCGTCCTGTTCCCGCTGGGAGCGCTTCTGGCCTTGCTCGTTGTCGTCGAGCTCGCGTGCGATCCGGTCGGCCGCCCGATGGAAGACGTTGACGGTCGACCAGAGGAGATCGTCGAGGTCGGGTTCGAGGCGGGTGTCCTCCAGGGTTCCAATCAGGGCGTCGAAGATGTCTGCGACGGCGCCCGCGACCTGGTTGCCGTCGGGCAGAAGCCGCTGATCGGGCTCGTCGGCGAAGGGACGGTAGCCGTGGAGCTGGAGTTCGTTGAGGACATGATCGGTTGGTGAGGATTCGTGGTGCGGTTCGAAGTCGTCGTGCTCGCTCATGGGATGCTCCGTCGGTTGGACCGCGACCGTCGCGGCCTTCATGGCGACAAAGCCCACGGGCCGGTTGGCTCTGCACCCGGAGCGTGAGCGCAGGGCCGAAGCATCAGCGGAGGATGGCGAAGGCCGACTATTTTGCCTCGCGATGGAAAGGCCCGCAGGGCCGCCGGAAAATAGTCGGCCTTCGCCATTGCCGGGCTGGCCGGCTTGTGGGCCGATCGCCCTCTCGAAGGCCGAGGCGCGGTTCCTCTGACGGAATGACGCATCCGCACGGGCACGTCGGCGGCGGCGCCACATTTCCTCTTGCCGATTACGCCGCCAGCGCCATGAAGCGTGCGACGTCCTGCGGACCAATCTGCATCCGCGTCTGGCTGCGGAGCGCATCAAGGCCGAGGGTGCGAAGATCCTCGTTGAAGTCGCCGAGTTGGGGCGAGATGACGATCGCCTCGATCCCGGCCGCGTTCGCCCGTTCGACCAGGCTGTCGCGTGCGCCGTCGCCGGCAGGATCGTCGTCGCGCAGGATGTAGAGCCGCCGCAGGGTATCCGGGAACAGGATGGCAGCGAGATGAGCTGCCGAGAGCGCCGCCACCATCGGCATGTCGGGCAAGATCTGGCGCACCGACAGGACGGTCTCGATGCCTTCGCCGGCCGCCATCACTTCGTTGCCGGCGCCAAAGCGGACCGCGTTGCCGAGAAGGTCACCCAAGGCACGACGTGGCGTGTCGAGAGGCGCTTTGTCCGCGCGTCGCGGGTCGAGCCAGGTGCGATGCGCCCCGGTGATCCTGCCGTCCAGGTTGGTGACGGCTGCGATCATGGCGGGCCAGGTCTCGGTCGGCGAATGCTCGTCGGGTCGGTAATAGCAGCGTGGGTGGAAGCGGAGATTTCCGGTTCCGCGTAAATCCGTAATGCCGCGTTCGCGCAAGTATGATTGTACGAGCGTGCCAATGATCGACTGCGACATGCCGAATAGGCGTCGTGCCGCCTCGGGTGAGCCATGCGGTGCCGGGACCTGACGGATGCCGGTCTGGATCGGTTCAGGTGGCGGCATGCTGAGGAAGGTTCGCGCCTCCTCGGCGACGTCCTTGAAGTCGATAAGACCACAGCTCTCTCGGATCACGTCGAGAAGATCGCCGTGCTCGCCGGTGGCGGCGTCGGTCCATCTCCCGGCCGGCCCCTTGGGCGAGTCCTTCAGCCGGACATACATGGAGCGGCCAGGCGTGTTGCGCACATCACCCACCAGCCAGTATCGGCCCTCGCGGCGGCCGCTGGAGAGATAGTGGCGGCACACCGCCTCGGCCTGTTGGCCGAGACGATGCGCGAGGTCGGAGGCGTCCTGACGGGCCATCACGCGGCCTCCCGCTCGGAGATGCGCGCGACCGGATAGGTGTCGAGCAGCTTGGCAAGTACGGTTGGGCCGTTGCTGTCGGCCGGGACGAAGAAGCGCAGTTTCCAGGAGATGATCTCGCTGAAGAGGCCATAGGCTCGCAGCCGGTCGCGCATCGCCTCGGTGAAGCCGGTCAGCTCCAGTCGTTGGGCGCTCATGACGCGCGCGCGGCGAAGCTGAAGGCCGTCGGCAAGATCGAGGATCGTTGTGCCGTCCATCAGCGCGGTGAAGGCCTGGTCCGGAGTCAGCGACGCGGCGCCCGTGGTGACGGCGTTCGCCGCCCAGGCCGGCGAGACGCGGCGGCCGATGATGCGCTCGCCGGCATCGGTCTGGAGCCGGTAGACGCGGGTCGACTCGTTCGGCAACCGCTTCCAGATCGGCAACAGCAGGCCGGCGACGATATGGATCGTGCTGTCGGAGAACTCCGGCACATCGTTCAGCTCCGCCCACCACGCCGCGGCGAAGGTAGCGCGATCGGCTTCTTCCCAATGGCTCTCGTCCATCATCCGCAGCGGCGCGTGATGCTGTTCCATCGGCCGGATCAGGCATACGCGGCGCTCGATCTCGCCATCGTCGAGCATCATCGAGGGTGCGGGAACCTGCACGGCGGCGCGGCCGGAGCGGCCGTTGATTAGGAGCCGCGCCCGAGGATCGGAGAGAAGGTCGAGCGCGTCGGCCAAGGTCGTCGGCCGATTGCGCTCCCGGCGGGTGATCGTAAGCAGCCGCGTTTCCGCGCCGGTGCCTGGATGGGTGTGGATCACCTGGCTGGCGATGACGACGAAGCTCTCGGCCTGCAGCGTCTCGAGCCCGATGTCGTAGACGCCGCTGCGGATCGCGCCCTCGACCTTGGCGGTCAGGAGCTGTTCGAACGCCGTGAACAGCACGCCTTGCAGATCGATGGTGAGCGCCAGCAGCCGGTTGAGGAAGGTGGTGATGAGCGGCAGCTCGTCCTTGATGCCATTATCATCCATGAGCTTGAGGCCGGTGGCCGACTCGAAGCGGTCGAGCGAGCAGCCCTCGACCTTGCCGCGGACGAGGAGCAGGTAGAGCTGGCGCAGCGCATCGCGGGCGTATGGGCTTTCGAGATTGTCCTCGGGCCGGAACAGGCCCTGGCCGCCGGTCTGGCGCTGCCCGCGCGTGATGGCGCCGAGCGTGTCGAGCCGGCGTGCGATCGTCGAGAGGAAGCGCTTCTCGGCCTTCACATCGCTGGCGATCGGCCGAAAGAGCGGCGGCTGCGCCTGGTTGGTCCGGTTGGTGCGGCCAAGCCCCTGGATCGCCGCGTCAGCCTTCCAGCCCGGCTCCAGGAGATAGTGGATGCGCAGGCGCTGGTTCCTGGCCGCGAGGTCCGCGTGATAGCTGCGGCCCGTGCCACCGGCTTCCGAGAAGACGAGGATACGCTTCTGGTCCTCCATGAACGCGGCCGCCTCGGCGAGATTGGCCGACGCGGCCCGGTTCTCGACGGCAAGGCGCTCACCCTTGCGCACGACGCGGCGCGATCGGCCGGTGACTTCGGCGACGACGTCGGTGCCAAAGCACTGGACGATCTGGTCTAGGGCGCCGGGTACGGGCTCAAGCGATGCGAGCCGCTCGATCAGCTCGTCGCGGCGGGCGACCGCTTCCCGGCTCTCAACCGGCTGACCGTCGCGATAGACCGGACGCGACGAGAGGTTGCCCTCGCTGTCGGAGAAAGGCTCGTAAAGCTGCACCGGGAAGGAATGGGCGAGATAGTCTAGGACATATTCGCGCGGCGTGATGTCGACGCGCACGTCGTTCCATTCCTCGGTTGGGATCTCAGCCAGGCGCCGTTCCATCAGCGCTTCGCCGGTCGAGACGATCTGGATGACGGCGGTGTGCCCGTCGGCCAGGTCCTGCTCGATCGAGCGGATCAGCGTCGGGGTCTTCATGCTGGTCAAGAGATGACCGAAGAAGCGCTGCTTGGCGCTCTCGAAGGCCGAGCGTGCGGCCGACTTGGCTTGGCGGTTCAGCGTGCCGCTATCGCCGGTGATGTTGGCCGCCTGCATCGCCGCATCGAGATGGTTGTGGATGATGGCGAAGGCGCCGGCATAGGCGTCGTAGATGCGGGTCTGCTCGGGCGTGAGCCGGTGCTCGACCAGCTCGTATTCGACGCCGTCATAGGAGAGCGAGCGGGCCGTGTAGAGGCCGAGCGCGCGCAGGTCGCGGGCAAGGACCTCCATGGCCGCAACGCCACCATTCTCCACCGCCGCGACGAATTCGGCGCGATTGGCGAAGGGAAAATCGTCGCCGCCCCATAGGCCGAGCCGTTGGGCATAGGCGAGATTGTGGACGGTGGTCGCGCCGGTGGCCGAGACGTAGACGACGCGAGCGTTCGGGAGCGCGTGCTGGAGCCGGAGCCCCGCACGGCCCTGCTGCGACGGGGCGACATCGCCCCGTTCTCCCTTGCCGCCGCCGGCGTTCTGCATCGCGTGGGACTCGTCGAAAATGACCGCTCCATCAAAGTCGGAGCCCAACCATTCGACGATCTGTTTGACCCGCGAAAGCTTCTCCCCACGGTCGTCGGACCGTAGCGTAGCGTAGGTTAGAAATAGGACGCCTTCGTTCAGCCGGATGGGCGTGCCCTGCGGGAAGCGCGACAACGGCGTGACCAGCAGGCGCTCCATGCCGAGGGCGGACCAATCGCGCTGCGCGTCCTCGAGCAACTTGTCGGACTTCGAGATCCAGACGGCCTTGCGGCGGCCCTGGAGCCAGTTGTCGAGGATGACGCCGGCCGACTGGCGGCCCTTGCCGGCGCCGGTGCCGTCGCCGAGCATGAAGCCCCGCCGGAAGCGGACGGCGTTCGGCGCATCGTCGGGCGCGACGGTGACCAAGTCGCCGGTCTCATCCACGGTCCAGGCGCCAGCGAGAAATTCGCCATGGGCCTCGCCGGCATAGATCACCGTTTCGAGCTGGGCGTCGGACAGCACGCCGCCGGTGACGATCGCCGCCGGAAGTGTCGGACGATAGTTGGGCTTCGGCGGCGCTACCGACGCCATGGCGGCCGATTGCACGAGCTTGGTGGGATGGGGCTGCGCGCCCGGGATGCAAATCGACTGGAGCGCATAGGCCTCGTAGATCGAGTCCGACAGGCGACCACCCTCGGGCGGCGTCCAGTCTACGGTCTCATAGTCGAGCGGCACGCCCTCGATCTGAGCCGTGCGCCGGGCGGGCGCAGCGGCTGCCGCCCGGGCGAGATAGCCGCGAACGGTGTGCGGCGCGGCGTCGGGCGCGGTCTTCGGCAGCGCGACGGCCATGCGCGGCGGGACGTCCCGCTCAATCCTAGTGAGCAGCGTCGCTAGGTCCGGCGCGGCCCCGGCGAATGCGGGGAAGCAAGCCGCATCCTCGGCGGACGCCTTGTCGATGACGGTCAGGCGCGTTTCGATGGTTGTGCCGTGCTTGGCATAGACCGAGCCCGCGATCGCCGCGGTGAACACGACGCGGCCGCGCTCCTGCAGCCGGACGAAACTGTCCCGCCAGGCTGGAATCTCGGGTGAGAAATTCGCACCGGTGATCGCTACAAGGCGGCCGCCCGGGGCGAGCCGCGCCAGCGCCGAAGCGATGTGGCGATAGGTGGCGTCGGCCACGCGGCCGGAGACATTCGCCAGAACTGAGAATGGCGGGTTCATGATGATGACGCTGGGAATGGCGGCGCGATCGAGATGGTCGTCGATCTGGGCAGCGTCGAAACGCGTGACGGCGATGGCTGGAAAGAGAGAGGCGAGCAGATCGGCACGGGTCTCGGCCAGCTCGTTGAGGAGGAGATCGGAACCGGCGATCTCCGCGAGGACAGCAAGCAGACCCGTTCCGGCCGAGGGCTCCAGCACCCGGTCAGCGGGTGTGAGCGATGCGGCGGTCAGTGCTGCCAGGCCGAGCGGGGTCGGCGTCGAGAACTGTTGGAAGGTCTGGGCTTCCTCGGACCGGCGCGTGTGGGTCGGCAGCAGGCTGGCGATCTTGGTCAGCGCGGCGAGCCGCGCAGCCGGAGACACGGCTTTGCGGAAAAGCGGCTTTCCGTATTTGCGCAGGAACAGGACGGTCGCCGCCTCGCAAGCTTCGTAGGCTGTCTTCCAGTCCCAGGCGCCGCTGGCGTCGGACGCGCCGAAGGCCTGTTCCATGGCGGATCGCAGGATCGCGGCATCGACGGGCCGACCCTGTTCGAGATGAGGAAGGAGATGGCCGGCGGCGGCGAGCACGGCGGCGGCTGACGGCGTCGCAAGCGCGCGCGAAAGCGAGACTGCCGGTCCGGCAGTTGGAAGCGGAGCGTGAAGCATGATCGAGACCTCGGAGAGCTGAGACGGAGGAACCGATCCGGGGCTCTCTCTCGACCGGACGGGCTTAAACCCGTCGCGGCCGACCTTTCACTCTCGAAGCCCGGCCCCGCGATCATGAAGAAAGCGCCCGACCTTATGGCCGGGCGCTCGCGGAAGGGGCCCAATCGACGACGCCACGCCTAGTAGCCGAACTGCCAAGACGGCCACTGCTGGCCGTCATCGGCGGCGCGCACCGCATCGTCGAGATAGGCCGGATCGCCCTCCATAACCGAGGGTTCGCGGACCGGCGTCTCGTCGATAACGGTAACGCGAGCAACGAGCCCGTCCTCGACCTCGACATGCACGGGCACGAAATATTGGAAGACGACGCGCCGGGACGCCGGGCTGGATTGCGGCATGGTGCAACTCCTTGGTTGGAGATTGGCGGAGCGGCCAAAGCCGCTCCGCCTGTGCAATCACTCGGCCGCCACGAGGTGGCGTTCGTCGTCTTCGCCGGCGGACTCCTCGTCATCGCCCGCGAGAAAGTCGGGCAGAGCCGCCCTGTCATCCTCGCCACCGGTCTGTGTTTCCGGCACGGAGGCGTCGACTTCGGCGATGAGGCGCAGGGGCTCCGGCAGCCAGCCGGTGTCGGCCAGCAGGCGCTCGGCCTCCTTGGCCATGTCGCTCTTCTTCAGATGGTCGATGAGCTGTGCGGCCTGTTCTCCGGCGCCCTCGCGGACGGCCTGAAGGATGCGCGGCTTGGTGACACGGCCGAGATAGTTGCCGACTGTTGGACGCCAGCCAACCTCCACCATGTCGAGGCCAGTGGCGCGGGCGAGCCGGTCGGCCTGGCCGAGCCGCATGTCGAGCCCGTGCTGCGAGACGCCGTTGCCGCCATAGGGGTTCGGCTTCTCGTAGAGCGCATTGACGCCGTAGCTCACGCAATGGGCCAGTAGCGCCATCCGGCTCGTGTCATCGAGCGCCGCAAGCCAGTCCCACAGCGCATGATCCTCGGCGGGGATGTCGCCCGCCCAGCCTTCGTGGCGCTCATGCACCGCGCGAGCCGACGGGCTGTCCTTCATCGCGTCATCCTGGGCCGGGAAGAAGACGTGGTTGACGGAGGCCTCCAACGCGCCCCTGTACATGCGGTGCTGGAAGGCGTCGGACACCAGCTTGTGCAGCAGCGCGGTCATGGCGACGTGCGGATTGTCCGCCAGCGCATTGCGCAGCGCCAGGGTGCGATGGGCCGTCAACTCCGTGACGATGCGATCAGGCAACGGCTTGATCGCATCGTCCTCGTCCTCCTCCGCCTCGGCGGGCTGCCCACCAATCATGATGACGGCGCGCTGTACGACCGGATCGGTCGCATCGGTGCTGGGTTCCCCGCCCGCCTCGCCCTCGGAGGCAATCGGCGCTTCGTCCTCGGCCCGGACGTAGCCGCGATCAATGTCGAGGCTGCCGTCATGGGCGATGCTGATGAACACACCCGCGCGGCCGATTTCGTCAGGCTCGTAGCGCACCGTTCGCGCTTCGAAGGCGGCGAGCGCCGTCTCGATCTCACCGAGCCGCTGGTCGACTTCATCCGGCAGCTCGTCGGCGTCCTGATACTCGGCTTCCAGCTTGGCCATCTCAGCGTTCAGCGCCTCGATCGTGGCTTGCTCGTCAGCTGAGAGGTCGAGCGCCTCGCCCTGTAGCGCGCGCAGGCCACGCGTCGCGTCATAGGGGAAGCTGACGGCGACCTCGATCCACTTCCAGCCCTCGGCGGCGACCTCCTCGGCCGTGTCCTTCAGCTTCTCGGCGACAAGCCGGTCGAGCAGCGCGGGATCCTGTAGCCACCCGCCGTCGTCCGACTGGAAGAGATCGCGCATGGTGACGCCGCCGGCGGCCTCATACGCTGCACTGCCGACGAACACGGCCCGTTTGTCCGAGGCGCGCACGGTGGTCTCGGTGAGCATGCGCCGGATCTGATAGGGCTCCTTCGACCAGGCGTCCTTGATCGCCTCCCAGACCTGCTCCTGGCGAGCATGGTCGTTCGACACGGTGAAGGCCATCAGCTGCTCGAGCGTCATGCCATCCTCGGCATAGATCTCCTGCAGCGCCGGCGATGCGGCGGCCAGGCGAAGCCGCTGCTTCACGACCTGCACCGGCACGAAGAAGGCGGCTGCGATCTCTTCCTCGGACATGCCCTTGCCACGCATGTCCTGGAAAGCGCGGAACTGATCGAGCGGGTGCAACGGCGCACGTTCGATATTCTCCGCCAACGACACCTCCTCGGGGAGGATGGCGCCATCGCGCTCGCGGACGACACACGGCACGGGAGCGATCTTGGCGAGGCGCTTTTGCTTCACCAGCATTTCCAGCGCGCGGAAACGGCGGCCGCCCGCGGGCACCTCGAACATGCCGGTCTCAACGCCGTCTGCGTCGACCACAGGAAAGACGCTGAGACTCTGGATCAGGCCGCGTCGGGCGATCGAGGCCGCAAGATCCTCGATCGAGACGCCGGCCTTCACGCGCCGGACATTGGACTGGCTGAGCACCAGCTTGTTGAAGGGGATGTCGCGCGAGGACGACAGGACGATCTTCTGAGCAGCAGTAGCCATCGGGATTTACTCCGCGACGGGCGGCCGAGAGACTCTCTCAACCTCCAACCCGTCACGGAGCGAAGCGCCGCCCTCTTCCTCTAAAGGGGGCAGCGCCACGGACCGGTGAATCGGAAAGAGACGGAAGCGCAAAGCCGGAGACACGGAAAACCGCTTCTCCGGCTTTGCGGCGATCAGCTCGCTCTATCGAGCAGCTTCTTGGCCTTGGCCTCCATGTCGAGGCGGGCGTCCTGATGGGGTTTGTCGCGCGCGACGGCGGTGATGCCCTGCACGAAATCGAAGGTGCTCTCGGGCGGGCGGCCTTCTTCGGCCAGCACCGTATCGATGATCTTTCCGGTCTCCGCCTTGGAGAAGCCCCGACGGCGCAGGAAGTCGGTGCGGTCTTCGTCGGTCTTTGCCACGATCCGTTCGCGCGCCGCCTTGATGCCGTTGACGAAAGGCAGGGGCGAGGAGTTTGCGAAGTTCGCCAGAGCCGGAGCCGCCTCGTGGGCGAAGCGATTGGCCGCATATTTGGAGTGGCGGATGGTGATTTCCTCGAAATCCTCCACCCCCCACAGATTGCGGTTCTGGCAGACTGCGCGAAGATAGAAGCTCGCCATCCCGAGCGTCTTGGCGCCGACCTCGGAGTTCCAGCAGTAAAAGCCCCGGAAATAGAGATCGGGCGAGCCGTCCGGCAGGCGACCGGCCTCGATCGGATTCAGGTCATCGACCAGGAACAGGAAGACGTCACGATCGGAGGCGTACAGCGTCGTTGTATCCTTGGTGATGTCGACGCGCGGATTGTAGACGCCGGTCGACCAATCGAGCACGCCCGGCACCTTCCAGCGGGTGTCGCCCGTGCCGTTGCCGGCGATGCGTTGCACGGCTTCCACCAGCTCCGCGTCGAATATCCGCCCGTAATCTGGGCCCGTGACGGCGCGCAGTTCCGTGCGGCCGTCATCGGTTTCCAGCGTCTTGATCTGTTCGGCGCGATTGGAGGTCAGGCCATATTGCAGATTGATGGCGGCGAGCGGAGCCGGAAGTTGGCGCAGATAGGCGGCGGGAGCGCCGACGAGCCCGGCGAGCTGGCCGAAGGACCAGTGTGTCGGCGCAGTAGCCGCATCGGCGCCGGGCAGGATCAGGGCCAACCGCTCCGGATCGTTACGGCTCGCCTCGACATGGATCAGCGCGCTTTCCACAACGCGTGTCCTGCTACGATCGGCGCGGTCACGCACCGATCGCGCCAGTTCAGAGAGTGAGAGGTATCGTTCGTCGGCCGGACGGGAAAACCACTCAGACGAGACGCGACCGACCCGCTCGCCACGGCTGACGTCCACCTTGTAGCCGCCGGCCGCGTCACGGCGCGCATCGAGAACCTGCATGTTCATGGAACCAATCTCCACGACAGGCGCGGAAGCCACTCTCCCGCTTATTCACCCGTCACGGAAACCCGGTCCGCACTCTCACTCTCAAGGGGCGTTGCGGGGTCTCCCCGCAGAAGGGGTCGACCGAGACTTAAAGGCTCGGTCGCAGGGGAAGGCTTTCCCCCCGAAACGAGCCGGTCGCCGCCAGGACGCGCCAAGTCTGCCCCTACAACGTTGCTCCGCGATGCCGTAAGCGGCGCCGGTCACGATTGCGTAGCGGTTCATTCGCCTTCGGCTCCATACCGATCGTAAAAATCGATTGGGTAGCCGCTGGCCAGGCGGTCAAAATCGGGTTCGCCAGCGCTGTGCACGCGCAGGAGGGCGTGAGGGCCCAGAGGAGCATGGGCGTAGAGGTCGAACCCGCCCCAGTCGGCATGGCAGTCAAGCGAGCGGGCATAAAGATGGATCACGGCCTTTGCCGCGGAATAGGCGTCTGGTGTCAGCGCAACAGGCACCGCGATCTCAAGCACCCGTGGGACGCCGATGATCGACAACTTGTCCAGAAGTTCGCCTTCGGCGTGATTGAAGTAGGCGGATTCTCCACCCCAATGGGCCAGGAGCGATGTGACGCCGCTGTCATCGATGCGCTGTGGGTGCGATGTCATCCAGAATTTGCCGCTGCGGGAACCGAGCCGATCGCTCTGGAATGGGCTTGCTTCAAAAACCGCGCTGGCTTCCTCAGCGGTCAGGTCGGCTGCCGCGACGAGGCTATCGAGCCGCGCGCGAAGGGTCGCCAAGGTGGCGGGATACAGACCGCGTTGCCTGGCGCTTTCCACTTCCAAATTCGTCATCCGGGTGTGGTGCCAGGCCCGGATCGTCCGGATCTCCATCGCAGGCATCAACCCTTCGGCGAACCGGTAAAAAGCGCTGGCGAAGGGATTTGACGGAGGGGCCCCTCGATGGTCGGAGGCCTCACGCTCCAGATAGTTCGCTCGATCAGTCGCGAAGTAATCGACAAGGAGCTGCCGCTCATTCTGCAGTTCACGCATGAGCGAAGCGTCGAACGTGTCGAGATTCCAGACGTCGATCAGCCGCGTCATTGGTCCTCTGCGGCCATTGCTGGGGTAAGGACGTCGGCGCCTTTGTCGATCTCGGAGCGAACATGATCCGCGATACGATCCAGCTGCACGAGCACCGCCACGTCGCCCACCTCGGCCAGTCGGTCGGGAAGATGCCGCAGATCGTCTCCGGCGAAGACGATGAAGTCGTAATAAGGAGGCCAAGCCATCAAGGTCGCGCCAGCCGTGTCGCGATCACGTGCCAGGATTTTCCGGACCTCGTCACGCGACGCGATGCCATTTGCCTGTTCGAACGAGAGGCCGAGATCAATCAGCTGCTTGGCGAGCCGCATCAGGCAGAGATCGACGACGCCAAAGCGCTTCCACTTCGCGCGGACCCGGCTGAGATCGGGAGCGGGTGAATTCGGGTGAACAAACGGCGCCATCAATCCACTTGAGCCGAGCAATCCCCGCTTCAGATAAGAGCGCAAACCCTCATATCCGATGGCGACGATTTCCGCCGCCCTAGCCGTTGTGACTGTTTGGTCCATTGCGAGTCCAATTCGGTTCTGACAGAACCAATATGGGCGCCTGTCAAATCGGTGTCAATAGGACCGATTATTCGCGCAGCGTGATCACGCCTCCGCGTTGGGCGCTGTGTGCACGACCGAGTCGAACCCGAAAACCGCCGGCACCTTCTCGCCCTTGACGGGTTCGCGACCAGTGAGGTGTTCGACCTTCAAGCGGGGGCGGCCGTAGCGGGCGGCATCGAGCGACCCGGGATTGGGGAAAGGCATCATGGTGAGGGGCTTTCCATTGATGCATTGGTCCTGCGGTAGCGAAGGCAGGAACACCTGCAGAACCTCATTGCCGTAGGCAAAGGTGAAAAAGGCATAAGGGACGGTGTCGATGCCTGCGCGGCGGCGCATGAGCATCAGCACGATGAGGTCATTGCGCATCGGTCCCGGGATAGTCGTCCGGAACACCGGGAATTCGGCGACGAAGTTGCGACTGTGATCAGTGTCGCGGATCCAATCGTAGGTTTCGCGAAAATGCTGCGTCTCGACGTCGGGCAGCAAGGTGAGCCCAATTTTGACCAGCCCTTTTAGGGCCGCGACGGGAATATAAGTGTCGCGGTGTAACTCGAAACGAAGTTGCTTGGCCTGCTCATCGACCTCGAAGAAGGGATCGTCTTCATATTCCTTCAACTGGAAGCCGGCGTCGGCATATTCGACCCGCCAGCCCTTCTCGCGGCCAGGCTTCTTGATCGTCGGCACGCCGTTGCGCCCCTTGATGCGCGACAGGGTGCGCATCGGCTTGGACCAATTGCCGAGATGGTTCTCGATCCCCTCGCCGAACAGATGGTTGCAGGCGTCGCACTCATAGTTGCTGAACAGGCCGGTATTGCCGAAGGCTGCGGGTAAAGCGTGAGCCTCGTCCTTGAACGTGACCTCCGGTTCGTTCTTGCCGCAGAAGCGGCAATGCCGCGGACTTTCGGGGCTGCCGAGGAACAGCTTCGTACCGGGTTCGAGGAAGACCGGCTCGGCGCCCGCGTAATGGGTGTCATAGAAATTCGCGGCCGCGACGGTCTGAGCGTCCAGAGTGGGGTCGGTCATCGGTCGCTCCTCAAGCGCGACGCAGCATGCGTTCGACACGCACACGCTTGAAGCCGTCAGCGTGAACAGTCTGGCGAAGCTGACGAATGTCGCCGACGCCGAAGGCGACGGCGGCCTTCAGCGGGCTGGCGAAGGTCGCGTAATAGGTCCAGCGCGCGTCGGCTGGCAGCACAGCGTTCTGCCGTCGATCGGTGATCGCGACATCGCGCGGGTCGCTGGTGTTGCGGAAGGCATGGAAAGTGACCCAGTCCGGCCGACGGTAACGGGCCGCCTTCGAGAACGGCACCGACTGAACCTTCACGTCGGCCTGATCGAGCACCCAGCCTTGCTGTTCCAGAATCTGACGCACCATGTGCCCCGCCATCTGCTTCACACGGTCAACCAGCACCTCCTCGCGGAACTCCGCCAGCAGCTGCTCTTCGATCCCTTCGACAGCCGGCTTGCTGAGCTCGGAGGCGGTCTCCAGTCGAGCGACGTGTTCGGGGCGCGTGAGAAACGCCCACAACCGCTGGCCCAGATCGGACGCGTAGAGCGACGCGAATTTCTCCGGATTATAGGCAAACATGACCGGCCCTCCTTTACCGGGCAAATATGGACGGTTATAGCTTGATGTCAAGGATGGGTGTCGGGCGGGGCCGACCGGCAGGGAAGGAGGCAGGGGTGGATTTCGAAGATCTCGTCATGGCGTTGGCGCCGCCTCCGAACCGGGTCGGTAAGGCGGACGGTGTCCACGAGCATCATCTTTATGAGGGCGCGGTGATGGTCGCCTACGCCATGCATCTCCTGCGCGCGGAGGGGGCGCACGAAGTTCGCATCCATCCGGATGGAGAGCATGGAAAGCAGTTCGATTTCGTCGTCTGGTTGGCGCGCCGCGGGTTCAGTAAGGTCTCCGGGCTTGGCAGTACGACATATGGCGGGCTCTACCGGAATGAGCGCGGCCAGACGATCACCATCAACCCGAAATCCGGGCTCGGAGATGTCGTCGCCGAGATCGGCGAGCAGGTGATCGTGGCCGAATGTAAAGGCGGCATCATCAACACGCGTCATCCGGGGCAGACGTCGAGGCTGTACCGCGGCTTGTGCGAAACAGTAGGACTGCTCATGGCGACGCCGCCACGGGGGCGTCAGGTCGCGGTCGCGCCGCTGACCGATGGCACGCTGCGTCTCGCCGAGCGGCTTGCGCCACGTTGCGCCCTGGCGGGTATTGAGATCGCCCTTGTTGGTGCTCGCGGCGAGGTCATGAACATCGAACCGACAAAGAGGGCGAACCTATGAAGCGAGTGTTGACGGTGGGCGTGACCTATACCGGGGACCCGATCGAGGGCGTGGAGATCGACAATCTGGGTCTTTGCCAGCCGGATGTAGATCGCGCTCGGGCGGCCTATCCGCTCTACGAATATGATACGATCATCATCAACCCGGAGAGCTACACGCACTTCCTGTTCGGCACGGGCGGGGAGTTCTCGAACGAGCTTTACGAACTGGGCAAGCTGAAGAGCCAGAACGATCGCTATGATCTCGACTCCGCGTTCGACGCCGAAGATCGACGCAAGGAGATGGAAGCGGCGATCGCCGACGGCGCGACAGTCGTCTGGTGCCTGTCGGAGCCCAAGCGGGTCAATTTCTTCGGATATCGCGAGACCCATCTTGGCTACGCGGCACCCAAAGTAGCGAATTTCGTGAAGCGTTCCGAGCTTCTCGTGAAGAAAGGGCGCAGGATGGGCGCGATTGATCCCGACAGCCCATTTGCGCGCTACTTCGACGTGCTGTCCCGCACCGGCGGTTGGACCCTTTGCCTCTCCGATCCGGGCGAAGGCTATGCGTCGATCGCCGCCACCCCCGAAGGCTACAGCCTTGGAGGACAATTGGCGTTGGGCAGCACGATGGGATGGCTGGTGACGCCGCCGACATCGCAAGAGGCGCAGAACCAGCTTGTGCGCGACAGCCTGGCGATGGAGAAGTCAGACCCTGCGCATGAAAAATATCATGGCATCTTCCTCAGCCACACCGGCGTCGACAAGCCCTTCGTGCGACAGCTCCGCAAGGACCTTCTCGCCCATGGCGTGCCCAGGGTATGGCTGGACGAGGCGGAGATCGAAATCGGCGACTCCCTGATTGCGAAGATCGACGAAGGCATGAAGCTCAGCCGCTACATTGCGGTCGTGTTGTCGAAGAAATCGATTGACGCGCCATGGGTGAAGAAGGAGCTCGATCTGGCAATGAACCGCGAAATCTCATCGAGCGAGGTCGTTGTGCTCCCTCTGCTCTATGAGGAATGCGAGCTGCCCGGCTTCCTACAAGGCAAGCTCTACGCCGATTTTTCAAAGCCGGAAGATTATGAGGCGGTGCTTGGTAAGCTATTGCGGCGGCTGCGGATCGGTTGACATCGTCTCGCTTAGGCGGGCGCCCGCGCACGGGACGCACCATTTGTTGTCGGCAGCCCAGTGGGCTCGGTGGCTACGGACCCGCCAGATCGTCAGGGCCAAGGTAGACGATGTCGATCTTGCTGACATCCGCCGCGACCTGGGCGCGAAGCAGACCGGCTCGAAGCGGATAGAGTGCGGCTTGGACGGTGCCGAGCGGGGAGCCGTCGGTCGATAGCACCCGAGGCTGGTTCGCCCATTGGTGAATTTGTACGACCGTACCGGGCGGTGGAGGCGCACCCAGCCAGGCGACGCTCGCCCAATAGCGCCGATCGGCCCAGGTATGCTTTTCGGCCGGCGTGAAGCTCTGGGAAAACTCCGTCCATATCGGCTTGGTTTCGAGCGTCGGCCAGTCAGGCAGCGCGCTCCAGGCGGCGACGGCCTCGGAGTTGAGCCATTGCCGCAACTCCTGACCTGTCGTGAAGGTCGCGCCGGTGTCGGTCACCGCCTTGATGGCGGCGAGCCGCGAATTGAAGCCGGCTTGGATGAGGATGGACGCGGAACGGTTCAGCGTGCCGGTTTCGACAGCAGGGACCGCCAGCCCGAGTTCGTGAACTTCCAACGGCAGGTCGAACACGCCGACCGTGTCGCCATTGGCGCTGGCGCGGACGCGGATCGCCTCCATCGCCCAAGGCAGCCGATAGACGAGGCCGCCTTCGACGAACTGCAGTGTTTCCGATGGCTGAGCCCCGCCCAATGCCGCCAGCGGTTGGCCGAGCAGCCAGGCGCGCAAGATGTCGCGCCAGTTCGCCGGCAGCGGGTCGGGCGTGAAGGGATAGAAGGCGAACACCTGCTCGGCGAGACCGGTGATGGCGGTGATCGCCGCTTCTGCGTCGCCCTCCAGTATCGCGCCGTTAGCCTGGATGAGAAGCAGGTTGGCGTTGGCGGCGATGGCGTCGAGGGCATGGCCCGTCGTCAGACCCACGCCGGCCAGGAAGTATCCGCGCCGCCGAGCAGCCGTCGACTGGCTCCAGATCAGCCGGCTGCGGGACACGAGACCCGCCTTGAGCACTTGCTGGACCTGAACCTCCTGACGCTGCAGGCGGCGGTGCCACAGAGAGGATTGGAGGATGTCGTCCAGCGCTGCCTCGATTCCGTCATCGGGAATGTCATTCTCCCCGATAAGGCTGAGGATGGCGGTATCAAGCGTCGCAACGTGGCGTTCCCACTCGGCCAGAGCGCGCTCCCGGTCTTCCGGCTTTTCATTGGCGATCTCGGGGAATGTCCAGGCGGCGGCGTTGTTGACGACATAGTCGACGAGCTGGTTGAGGTCTCCGCCGATGCGCGCGCGCATCCGCGTCAGCAACACCGCGACCAAGCGCACGAGGCCGCTTTCCATCTCGCGCGCGCCAAGGTCGGTGATGAGCCCTTCCCAATTCCGCCGCTTCTTGGGGATGTCGTCGAACATCGGGAAAAGGACGATGCCCTCGACGTCGACATAGGCGCGTCCGGCGCGCCCGATGACGTTCTTGAACTCGCTGATCTCGATCCGCTCGCCGGCCCGGTGCAGCGAGTACATGACGACCGCCGTCGCCGACAGATTGAGGCCCTGGGCGAGGGTTGGCGAGGAGATGGTGACCTTAAGGACATTCTCGCGCAGCAGGCGCTCAACCTCCTTGCGGTAGGCGGTCGGCAGCGCTCCGTGGTGGAGCGCGACGCCGAGGCGGAGGCATTTGAGGATGGCGCTGCCGGCGCCCAACCATTCCTCCCCGAGCGCGATCGCTGTGCTCAGCACATTGGGATCGGCATCGAGCAGCGAGCGCAGGGCGCCGCGCTCATGGAGGTCGACGATGACATCGGCGAACGGCTCGACGCTGCGCCGCTCGGGGCAGAAGACGAGGACAGTCTGGCCATCGTCGACAAGCCGCCAGGCCGTCGCGAGGCAAAGCTCGCGCTGGTCGTCGGGAAACAGCCGGGTGCGGCGCCGCTTCGGCGGAACCCAGTTCGGTGGCGCGGCTCCTGTAAGGAAACGCTGGACCCAAGGCCGCTCGTCTCCGACCCGCAGATTGAGCCGGGCGGTTGGCGACCCCCACACGACTTCACCGAAGCGCAGCCGGGTCGGCCGCCAGTCATTCTTGATCAGGCTGCCCGGATGATCGCGACGGAGCCAGGCGGCGAAGTCGTCGAGCTGATCGCCATCGGGGAGGATGGCTGATAGGCAGACGATCCGGCGATCCTGGGCGTCAGCGCGGCGCAGCAGCCGCTGAATCTGCACTTCGTAGCGGACCTCACGTTCGTTGAGGCCGATCATGTGACCTTCGTCGAAGACCAGCAGGGCAACGTCATCGAGGAGTGAGGGATCGTTGCGGAGCGCAAAGTCCAGCTTCTCGGGCGTCGCTACGACGATGTCGCGCTCACGGATCGCGTCCTCATCAAAGCCGCTGACGCCGATGCTACCGTAGAGGGCCGAGATGGTCTTACCGAGCGGCCCGAAGGTCCGTTGGAGCGTGGTTTCGGTCTGTGCTGACAGGGCGCGAAGCGGGGTGACGAACACCACCCGCTTGCCGCCGGCGAGGCAGCGCAGGATGCAGAGTTCGGCAATACGCGTCTTGCCGGCGCTCGTCGGCAGGGACACGACCAGGTCGTCGGATTGGTCGACGGCGCGACCCGCCGCCTCGGTCTGCGATGGCCAAAGGTCGATCTCCGCCTTCGCCCGACGCTGCAGCAGCGCGATGAACAGTTCGCGCAACCGCGACCAGTCCGCCGCCAGTCCGCCTGCGGGCTGAAGCGGAACCCGTTCATGGAAGGTGCTCGACCACAGATCCGACAGAAGGTGGATGGCGACGCGATGCGCCCACCATTGCGGCAGCATGTTCATCTCGCCGCAAATTGCCAGACTCACGCGTAGTCGCTCAAGCGCCTGATCGACCAGCCCTCGCTCGCCCCGTTCGAGCGCGAGCAGGTAGAGCGACATGGCGGCCATGAAGGCGTCCGTGAGCGCGGTATCGAGACCGTCGAACAGGAAGTCGTCTCCACCGGCATCCGCCGGTGCGGCAACGCCCTCGGCCTGGTCGAGGCGAGCCTGGATGTCGGCGGCGATCCGCGCATCGCTGCCTTGCCCGGAGGCCCGGTAGTCCAGAACGCTGTTTCGCAAGGCGCCGAAATTGCGGCGCATCAGCTGCGCGAGCGCGCGCTCGATCGGAGAGAAATTC
This sequence comes from Agrobacterium sp. 16-172Ci, assembly GCF_053522725.1. Classification (NCBI taxonomy): domain Bacteria; kingdom Pseudomonadati; phylum Pseudomonadota; class Alphaproteobacteria; order Hyphomicrobiales; family Rhizobiaceae; genus Agrobacterium; species Agrobacterium sp. 16-172Ci. The sequence goes on along the minus strand of NZ_JBNWBW010000001.1, from coordinate 183,259 downwards.
TCATCCGCCTCGACGATCGCGAGAAGAGAATAGGCGCGCGCGGAAAGGTGCGCGAGATGATAGGCGGCAGCCGCCATGACGAAATGGAAATCGCGGTCGGCCTCCTGGCGATCTCCCTTGGCCATCACCGCCTCAAGCGCTGTCGCCGCCTGCTCGAAGGCCGTGCGCGCCTGGGTCGGGTCGCCGCCGAGTTCGCGAAGACGCAGGCCGAGGCCGAGCAGGGCATAGGCGTAGCTGTGCAGGTCGTAGCTGAGCTGCGGTGCAAAGGCCGGCGCGTCGGGAGGAAGGGCGCCATCGCGCCAGATGATCGCGCGGGCCTGTCCGCGAGCGATCAGTCGGCCTCGGAAGCCGGCGGCCGCCGCCTCGGCGATATCAGCGGCGATAGCCTCAGGGGTTGTTGGCATCGGCGATCACTCGATCGTAGACCGCGGCGATAAAGGCGCCATGGCCTTCCACGCGAAGTCCGATGCCCCATTGATTGATGGGCCCGGGATAGGCCTGCAGGGAGGCTGCCAGTAGCGCATCGGGGGCATTGCCCGTGAATGTGAAAAGCAGATGCCGGACGCTCGGCGGCGGGATGCCATGCTTGAGCAGCGCGTCATCGATCGCATCGGCGAGCGGCAGATTGTCGAGCTCGAGGAGACGCGCGGAAATGAAGTGCAGCGCGTGGGCCGAGGGCAATCCTCCATCCTTGTCGAGGCCTGCGCGGGCTTCGGTCAGGACCTGGGCCGTCAACGCGGCGCGGCTCTTCGCCTCCGTCTTCAGAAACTGGAGACGTTGCGATTGGGGGTCTTGCAGGATGCCGATCACGTCGTCGCCACGCATCGCCATGTTGCGATGGTCCTTCCAGCGCAGGCGCTTGATCGGTGCGCGGTAGCCGCCGCTATGGGCATCTATCCATTCCGTCGCGTAGATCTCGCCAAGGTCGCCGGACCGGATCTGCTTGGTGGTCGGCAGCTTGCTCTCGATCAGCGCGGCGGCCGCGGGCTTGCCAAGCCGCGCGAGTGCACGCGCCACCTGTTCCTCCGAGGCGTAATGCGAAGGCACGATAGCCGCCGTCGCCTGGATGCCGACCGCGAGATGGGCGGCCTGTCCGGTCATCACCCGCCGATGGTGGTTTCCCACCGGCGCGTCGACCGAAATGCACCAATCATTGAACTGCGCCATCCTCGTTCCTCCCGCTCACTGAGGAAAAAGGTCGCGCACGCGCATGAACGGCGCGCCGGTTTCAGCGGCGCGGCGGACTTTGCGTTCGAGAACCTGGTTGAGCGGGATTTCACGATCGAGCATCTCGTAAAGGTCGAGGCCGTCCATGCAGATGACCCGCTTACCGCGTCCAAAGGCGGCGAGGCCGTCTTCGGTGAAACCGCTGTTGCTGACGAACAGGCCGCGGGTCCAAGCCGCCTTCTGCTCGATTTTGCCATGGAAGGTGTGCAGCTCAGCGACGCCGATGGGCTGGCCGTGCCATTTGGCTTCGAGCAGATAGATTTCGCTGCCGAGCTGGAAGCTGCCGTCGATCTGTTCGCCGCGCAGCCGGAACGGCTCTTGGGCGGCCAGGCCGAAGGCGTCGAACAGGCCTTTGAGGAAGCCCTCGAAGGCGTAGCCGCGCGCATGTGGGGCCAACGCCGTGACCTGCATGAGGTTTGCTTTGATCTTGGCGATCGCCATGCGGTCGACGGGAACGGACTGGGGGCTCGCCGAAGGGCGCGACGGCGCAGCGCCGCCGGAGAGGCGGCTGATCAGGCCTTGGTAGCGGGTCGCGGCATTGGCGACGGGGTCGGCGCCGCCGGAGCGCGCCAGATATTCACTGCGATGTTCCCAGAGCGCTTCGATAGCGCGAACGGCGGTCGCGTCATCGCAGGTCTGGAGGAAAGAGCGCAGGCGCTTGCCCTTCGATCCGCCATTGGCCGCGTATTTCGGATCGTCGATGTCGACCTTGAGTTCGGACGCGAAGAAGTCCGAGAAACTGGTGTCGGAAAAATCCAACACGAAGCCAGGGCCCCGGACGAAGTCGACGAGGTCGTCAATGAGACGCAGGTCAATGGATCGAACCGAACTGATGAATCTTCCTCCCCTGTAAGCAGCTTTGAGTCAGCCGTTGATCGTTTCTTGCAGCGTCGCAATCTTCGCAAGAATGTCGTCGAACGAAGGCGGCGTCTCGTCAAACATCATTGGCGCCATCGCCCGGTAGTCGCCGCGCAAATCCTTGACCCGCGCCGCGTCGGGCATCAGCCGCAGGGTTCCAGGTCGCGCGGTGTCGTAGCTGGCCCATCCGGAACGGAAGAAGGTGGCTTTGTGGGAGGCCACCTGCGCCAGCAGATCAAAGTCCGTCGCATCGGCTTGGCCCTCGGCCGTGTTGAGGAGCATGGCGAGGTCATAATAGTGTCGCGAGAAATACTGCGGTGTCGGCGAGTCGGCCGGGCGGTGCGCCTCGGCATGAAGCGCGGTCGCCTTCTCCCAGAATGTGCGTCGCGCTGACAGGACGGTTACGCTGGTGTCAGGCTTTTCGAAGAAATCGGGATAGTCGTCTGCCGCGTAAGGACGAATGACTTTTTCCTCGGTGGGCCAGGGATCACCGCGCGCGCCGAGTTCGAGCTTCACGCGCGGCGTGATGTAAGCCATGCCCTCATATTCGGCGGCGGGCAGAGCGGTGGGATAGTGGAAGTTGACCGTCTGGGCGTCGCCGGCGTCGATCTCCAGCGTCCACTCGCCGTTGGCCGGCTCGCCGAGCTGTTCGACGATCGCGGCGCGAAGCGCCGGGAGGAGTTGCTCGGCGATGTGTCTCTCGACGTCGCCGACAAGATCCTCGATCAGCCGGGCCGCCTGCTTCCTGCTGATCCCCTCCTTCTCGGGGTCGCGATCCCCGGTGTAGCCGAGTTCAGCCCGATCGAACGAGAGGTCTATGTCTTCCGAGAAGCGACGGATGGCTCCGAACGCCTTGGAGAGCGATGTGCCGCCCTTGAAGACGAGGGTCGCTGTCGCCCCTTTCGGCAGGCCGAAGAGGCGTCTTAGGGTCCAACAAACCCAGAAGTCCTTCTCGATGATCGTGTCGGCGACACCCCGGCCAGCGCCGGTCTCCCCGAAGAGAGCGGCGCGATCGGCGGTGGGAAGACGGGCGACCTCATCCATCGATATCAGCCACCGCTGCGTTGGCAATCGAGACGAGAGTAGGACGCATCCAGGCAGGCGCCTGAACGGCGGTCGAGGCTAGCGTCTTCTTGTCGGTAGCCGAAAGCCGCCGCGACGCGATCTGCGCGACGTCGGCTGCGCGCACAGGGCCGACATGGCGAAGCGCTTGAACGACCGTGCCGGCAGGGCTTCCGGGCGCGATGAGATGCTTTGGCGAGGCATGACGAAGATCAACGACGCGCTTGCCCAGCACGACGCGCCGAGAGGGGCCATCGGTCAGGTAAGTGCTCTGGGCAGGAACCTGCGTCGAGAGCCCGAGCACGTTCGCCGCCCGCGCACCCGCGATCTGAACCTGCGAGCCGGTCTCCCGGGCGAGTGCCTTGGCGACATCGTCTGGAGCGGGCGAGAGAGGACCGAGCTTCGGATGCAGCTTGGGGAAGTCATAGAGCCCACGCGCTAGACGCCGAAGCTGGCCGCCCTTGACTAGCCGGGACAGTGCCTGATCGACGGACGGGCGAGCGGCGATGGTGAGGAAGTCGCTGGGCGTGAAGACGCTGCCGCGTCCGCTTGCGCGAACACGCCTCATCACTCCATCAGGAACGGATACAGCCGGGGTTTTCATCTGTCAGAAAATAAGCTATCTTTTTCTGACATTCAAGGGGTGCCTCTGAGGGCCTTTTGGGAGGCAATGGGGCAAGGCCTCCTTGGGCACCGGAAGGTGCCTGCGAATTAACTAAGAACGGGGGGCTCGGTGCGGATCAAGGAAGTTCAAATCGAGAATTTTCGGCTCCTGCGCGATGTTGCGGTTGGGTTCGAAGATCGCACCACGTTGATTGTCGGACGGAACAACAGTGGCAAAACGTCGATTGCGGAGCTGTTCCGGAGGCTCCTCGGCGATAAGGTGCCATCGTTCAGGATCGAGGACTTTTCCCTGGGCTGTCACGAGTGCTTCTGGGCGGCATTTGAGGCAAGCAACGCGGGGGGCTCTGCGCCCGATGTCGTTGCACTCCTCCCATCTATCAAGATCACGATCGACATCACTTACGACATTGACGCCCCAGACCTTGGCCCATTGAGCGCGTGCATCGTCGATCTCGATCCGGACAGCAGCGACGCAAGACTCGTTCTTACCTATGGCCCTCGACCAACCGCGCCTGCCGTACTCTTCACAGATCTCGCCGTCGGCGATGACGTGGCGATCAACCGCCGGAACCTGTTTCGGGCGTTGGGCAGCCGCGTGCAGGCTGCCTATGCGGCATCGCTGGAGGCCGTTGACCCCAACGATCCGACCAATCGAAAGTCGCTGGAGCCGAAAACGCTCACGACGCTGATCCGGGGCGGCTTCATCAACGCGCAACGCGGCCTCGACGACGATACGCATCGCGAGCGGGACGTTCTGGGGAAGGTCGTCGAGGTGCTCTTTCAGTCTGCGCTGACCGATCCAGTCGATCCAGAAAAGCGGACGACGGCCGAGCAGCTCAAGGAAGCCGTGGAGCAAATCCAGGGCGACCTACATGCCGGCTTCAACGCCAAGCTCACCTCACTCCTGCCGACGTTCGACCTGTTCGGCTATCCCGGCCTCTCCGATCCGGGCCTCGTTACCGAGACCAGCTTTGATGTCGAGAAGCTGCTGAACGATCACACCAAGGTTCGCTACGTCGGCGTCAACGGCATTACGCTGCCCGAAACCTACAACGGGCTGGGCGTGCGCAACCTCGTCTACATGCTGCTCCAGTTGCTGCGTTTCTTCCGCGAATATCAGGCCACACCGACCGCGGCCGGGGTGCATCTCATCTTCATCGAAGAGCCGGAGGCGCACCTGCATCCCCAGATGCAGGAGGTCTTCATCAGGCAGCTCGACCAGATCACCAGCGCATTCATCGCCCAGCTCAATGAGAACCGGCCATGGCCGGTCCAGTTCGTCGTCACCACTCACTCTCCCCACATGGCGAACGAAGCGCGGTTCGAGGCCATGCGCTATTTCCTCTCCGTTCCGGATGGCGAAGGCATGCGCCGTTCACTCGTGAAGGATTTGCGCAAGGGCATGGGCGGTGCCCCCGAGCCGGATCGCGAGTTCCTGCATCAGTATCTAACCTTGACCCGGTGCGATCTGTTCTTCGCCGACAAGGCGGTCCTGATCGAGGGAACAGCGGAGCGCATCCTGCTTCCGGCCATGATCCGCAAGACCGACGGCGCCGCCGCCGGGCAACCGCAGCTCGGCAGCCAGTATCTCACGGTGATGGAGGTCGGCGGCGCCTACGCCCACCGTTTCTTCGATCTCCTGTCCTTCCTCGAATTGCGCACCCTCATCATTACCGACATCGACGCAGTGAAGCCCAACGATGCTGGGAAGCGCGTGGCCGTGCCAGTCGCGGACGGGGTGTTCACCAGCAACGGATGCCTGAAAGCATGGTTCGGGGACGATGTTTCGCCCGAGGCGCTGTTGGGAAAGAATGCGCCTGACAAAGCGACCGGCGTTCGGCGCGTTGCCTTCCAGATACCGGAAGCGGCCGGGGGACCGTGCGGCCGAAGCTTTGAGGACGCCTTCATCCTGGCCAATCCTGCACGCTTCCCCCTGGACGGCGACCAAGCGCTGGCCGCCTATGCCCTTGCTGCGGATCAGAAGAAGTCCACCTTCGCCCTAGAGCACGCGATCGAGCACATGGACTGGAACGTTCCCCGATACATCGCAGAGGGGCTGCGCTGGCTGGCGGAGGGCAATCCTGCACCCGTGGCCCCAGCTCCGGCGGTGGCGGTCGAGATCGTGGCAGGCGCCGCCGGCGTGGCGGTGAATGTGGCTGAGGTGGGCGAGAATGGCTGAGGAAGCGGAGAATCCCGCAGACGCCGCCGGGCGCGTCGCCCTTGAACGGATGTTCGCCTGTTTGGACGATGGGCGCAGCTTCCGGCTGGAAGCTGGCGCTGGCGCCGGCAAGACGTACTCGCTCGATAAAGCGCTCCGCCGCCTGATCGACCGTCGCGGCGCCGAGCTTCTTCGCCGCGGACAGCAGGTCGCCTGCATCACCTACACCAACGTCGCCAAGGACGAGATCATCTCGCGCATCCAGGCCCATCCTGCCGTGCGCCCCGACACGATTCACGGTTTTTGCTGGTCCATTCTGCACGACTTCCAATCGACGCTGCGTGCGCTCGTTCCCGCGCTTGAGGGCTGGACGGAGCGCCTTGAACCAGTCGGCGGCATCGGAGCCCGCCGCGTCCATTACGAACTGGGGTATCCGAGCGTCAGTGATCACCAGGTGACGTTACGGCACGACGACGTGCTGGCGCTGATGATCCAGATGCTAGCCTATCCGAAGTTCCGGTCTGTCCTCACGGCGCGCTTTCCCATCCTTTTGATCGACGAGTATCAAGACACCGATGCTGGCTTCGTCGATGCGATCAAGGCGGACTTTCTGGACACGGGCCAAGGTCCGCAGATTGGGCTTTTCGGCGACCACTGGCAGAAGATTTATGGCGAAGGCTGCGGCCTTGTCGAGCATGCCGCGCTGGAAGTGATCGACAAGAATGCTAACTTCCGATCCACCGACCCTATCGTCCAAGTCCTCAATCGGATGCGACCGGCGTTACCGCAAATGGTGCGTGATCCAGCGCTTCCTGGCGAGGCGCGAGTGTATCATACCAATCTTTGGCCCGGCATCAGGCGGACCGGACAAGGCGGTGGCCATTGGACCGGCGATACCACTCCCGAGGCGGCCAAGGCGTATTTCGCGCATATCAAGCAGAGGCTTGCAGCCGAGGGCTGGGACTTTTCGGTCGGGACGACCAAAATCCTTATGCTCAGCCACAGCGTGCTTGCACGCGAGCAGGGGTATTCCAGCATCCCGCCGATCTACGGCCAGTTCAACGACCCCTGGCTGAAGAAGGACGATCCGCATATCAAGTTTCTGACCGACCACTTGGAGCCGGCCTGCGCCGCATTCGAGGCCAAGCGATACGGTGAGATGTTCGGATGTTTCGGTACCGGCACCCCAAAAATCCATAAGCACGCCGACAAGATCGCATGGTCGGACGCCATGACCGCATTGATCGCTTTGCGCACATCGGGGACCATCGGCGAGGTTGTCGATTTCATCGCTGCACAGCCGCATATGCGTCTTCCAGAGCCGGTTGAAGACGCAGAGCGACGGCTGACCGAAGCCGGCCCCGAGCCGATCGAGGGAGAGTCCCGCCGTATTACCCAGCTCCGGAAGCTGCGTGCCGTCCCTTATGCTGAGCTAGTCGCACTTGATCGCTTCATCGACGGTCACACTCCCTTCGCCACGAAGCACGGCGTCAAGGGCGCCGAGTTCGAGAACGTGCTCGTGATCGTCGGTCGCGGCTGGAACAAATACAACTTCGGCCAGATGCTCGAATGGATCGAGCCCGGTCCGCCCGCCGATAAAGCAGAGTTCTTCGAGAACAACCGCAACCTCTTCTACGTGGCATGTTCTCGGCCAAAGGTCCGTCTTGCGCTCCTGTTCACTCAGGTGCTCAGCGCTAACGCGATGGCGCGGCTTACGGCTTGGTTCGGGGTCGACAACATCGTCGCCTTGCCAGCGGAGCCAGCGGCCGTGCCGGCATAAGCATGGCAACCGCTCGCGGTGACCGTCGCGTCCGGCTCGCCCATGAGGAGAGACTCTGCTATAGGGAATGACGGTACTTTTCTGTGCGCCTCGCAGTGCTTCGCGGGACCGGCAACAGCCCAGAGGGGACTGATCGTCATCGATAGATGCCGAAACCCAGAAAAAAATTTCCAATGTAATTTCCCTTAGAAATCAACACCGTAACTTTTTGACGGCCCATGAGGCGGCTACCAGAGCGCAGAGTAAGAAAAAATCCAGCTAGATCAATGACCTAACTGGGCTTAGAACAATCGAGTGGGAATAAGGACTATACTCGACAGGTCCTATAAAGATGGCGCCGCGACTAGTTCGCGGCGTTTCTGTTTTGCCGTGCGAGATAGATGATCTGGGCGGTCAGGCCAACCACGAGGATCGCCAGCAACCCTGCCTGAGCGCCGAGAAGCAGCGGCGATTTCAGGTCCGTAACCAGAGGGTGACCGTCTGGAACACGACGCAGGATTTCGCTCACCGTCGGGACCATCAAAAGAAACGCACTGATGCTGAGACAGATGGTTTCGATATATCTGGCCATGCGCGTTGAACCCAGAACGCCTTCGATGCCGTAACCTGCGAGCAGGAACAGGATGGTCAGGACGCCAACGCCGTAACTGATCGGCTGATGTGCCACGAGGAAGACCGTCGCAGCGCCAATCAGCATGGAGACAAGATAAAGAGTGCCTGGCGCTGATCGGGGAACGATTCGGCCGTGGCGGGCAAACATGTAAATGGCGGCGGGAATGGCCGGCAGGCTTCCAAGCGTATGGATCCAGCCGATCGGAGAGATTCCGAACATGAGAGATTGCCTTTCTCGTCCAAAAGGACGTGGTGGTCCGGGAAGCAGACCGTCATCGACAAATCTGCCAGCTTACTACGGTCTATTTTTTCGGTGGCGTGCCGCTCGGGTCATGCATCGAGCCCCCTCGCGAAACTGCGATTTCAAGCGGTCATGCGCTCCAGCATGGGGCGGGTTATTGCGCCAAAAGTCGTCGCATCACCATGGGCACGGGCGGAAAGCATCGCGCCATGCACGGTGGCCATGAAGATTTCAGCATTGGCTCTGGTGGTTCCGTTCAGCGCGAGGCGCCCCTGGGCAACGCCACGTTCCAGAACGGCGGTGAGCCAGTCGGAGAGACTTCGAAAATGCGCGCGCACTTCAAGAGCGACCGTTTCAGGAAGAACCGGAATTTCACTGGCGAGCAGAGCGCAGACGCAGAAGGGGTGAGTGGCCTCGGCGATACAGCCCTCCCAATAGCCGATATAGGCGCGGAGCTGTTCGAGCGGGTCGGAAATGTTTTGCTCCAGTTCGGCGATACCCGCTTCCGCCTCCTGCCTGTATTGCGCAACGAGTTTTTGGACCAGATCGGACTTGCTGGGAAAGTGATGGTGAATGCTCGCATTGCGAATGCCGACCACGGCGGAAACGTCGGCATAGCTGAAACTGTTGTAGCCGCCCTTTATGATCAGGGAGCGTGCGCAACGGAGGATTTCATCGGCTTTGGTCTGTGGATTTTTCATGAGAGCTGCCTACCAATTAGTAGGTAGAATGTCAATATCAGGCGGTTTTAACCTGCGGCTGCGAAAAAGGCGCTCCCGGCTATTTCCCGGCATCGGGTAAGCACCCAAGGCTTTTGTTCTCTTTTTGTTCTTTTAATTATTGCCGTTGGTGATAATATCCCGGCCCAGGCAAAGGCCGTGGAGCATCGCTATGGGTTTTGGGTTGGCAAATGAAGGAGGTTTAAGGCAGCTTTTCTTCGAAGGATGGGAGCCGGAGAAAATACGGCGTTTCAATCCGCGATTTAGCAGCAAGCTCTTGATCACGGTGAAACCGCCGGCCGCCCTGGCGGAACGAATTTTTGCCGATGCGGCGCGCCATGCCGCAGGGCGGACGAAGCGTGAGGCCTATCCGCCGGAGCTTCTGCACATAACCCTGCTCTGTATCGGAGGTTTCGAGACCGTGCCTCACGGGCTAGTAGAAAGGCTGAAGGCAGCGCTGGGGGAGATCAAGGCTCGGCCCGTTCCGATCACATTCGATGGAACATCGCTTTTAGGCAATCGCAACAGTCTGGCGCTACACAGCAGCCGCGAGATGCAGGAACTTAGGGCTCTGGCGAAAATGGTGCGCCGCGCCCTGCGGCGGGCAAACCTGCCCTATGTCGCCGCATCGTCGTTTACGCCACATCTCACCGTTATCTACGGCTGCGGGAAAATTGAGTTGATGCCGGCTGACAAACCCTATAGCTGGCTTGCGGGGAGCTTCGAACTCGTTTTCAGCCACAATGGCGAAACACGGCATGAACTGCTCGGGCGCTTCGCACTCTCGCCGAAAGCGGAGCGTTATGAACGGCCTGAAAGCCAGCTCCATTTGCCGGAAAAAGTGATCGGACCTTCGAAACGGCCGACACAAAGGGCGTCAGTGCGATAACATGCACCTGAAGCGGCGTAGCGCTCTGATACCGACAATTTTTCCGCACTCTCCATGGGGAACTATGCGGAGCCTTCTTGTGCGAATCCGGCGCTTTTTTTGCGCCAGCCGCATATCCGCCGCGCCAGCCGAAAACCGATCCGGTTATCGAACGCAAGCGAGGCGATATCGCCTCGCAACGGATGATGACCAGCTTAGAGCTGTACCTTGTCGAAAGCCTTGCCGTCGATGCCGAGGGCTTCGAGATCGGCGCGGGCGGGCTTACGATGTGCGCGAACAGCGGCCGAAACCGAGAGCGCTGCACCGAGAACGGCGAAAGTTTCACCGAAGAAGTTACGCGATGTCTTTGCAACCTGACGCATTTTTCTCTCCATCTTTGATGCCCAGATAATGGGCATTTCCGGCCCGTTCTACAACTCATGATGCAGCAGGGAAGCCATGCAGCTTTGCTCGCGCTCGTTTGGATATCAGCCATTGCGATTTTGCATGGCTTAGGCACCGCGACCGGGTATATGCGCAGGGCACTTCAGGAGGCGGGTTGAATAAGACGGATATTTTGTTATGCCGGAAGTGCTTTTAGAGACGACGAGGCAGATGGCATGACGGTCACGATTTACGGCATCAAGAACTGCGACACGATGAAGAAGGCCAGAGGCTGGCTGGAAGCCAACGGTGTCGACTATTCTTTCCATGACTATAAGGCGGCCGGCATCGACCGTGCTCATCTGGAAACATGGTGCGATGCCGCGGGCTGGGAAACGGTTCTCAACCGCGCCGGCACGACCTTCAAGAAACTCGATGACGGCCAGAAGGCCGATCTCACCCGTGAGAAGGCCATCGGGCTGATGCTGGAACAGCCCTCCATGATCAAGCGTCCCGTGCTGGAAGCGAAGGGCAGGATAACCGTCGGTTTCAAGCCTGAAACCTACCAGACCCTCTTTGCGTGAACGCAGCCCGCCATGTCCAAAACAACCCGTGCCACCCAAATGCTGACCAAGGCCGGCGTTGCCTTCACCACCGTCACCTATGATTACGACCCGAATGCCGACCGCATCGGCCTGCAGGCGGCCGAGGCGATCGGTGAGCCACCGCATCTCGTCCTGAAAACGCTGATGGCGGAGCTGGATGGCAAGCCAGTCTGCGTCGTCGTCCCTTCGGATCGCGAGGTCAGCATGAAGAAGCTGGCCGCCGCCTTCGGAGGCAAATCCGCCAGCATGATGAAGCCTGCCGATGCGGAGCGCGCCACCGGTTATCATGTCGGCGGCATCAGCCCTTTCGGGCAGAAGAAACAGGTGCCAACGGCCATTGAGGCCGGGGCCATGGCGCATGATTATGTCTACATGAATGGCGGACAACGCGGCCTGCAGGTGAGGCTTTCGCCCCGCGATGCCCAAAGCGCACTGAAGGCGATTGCCGCGCCGCTGGTCGCCGATTGAAGCGCGGGATGCGCCCCTGAAAGCATTTGGCTTTCGGAAGGAATGGGCTATGGTCGGCGCCTCCTATTGAAATAGACGAAGGCAGATCATGACCGTTTCCCCCATCGATCCCGTCAAACTCGAAAAACTGGCCGAAGTCGCGGTCAAGGTCGGCCTGCAATTGCAGAAGGATCAGGATCTGGTGATTACCGCACCGCTGGCAGCCCTGCCGCTGGTGCGATTTTTGACCAAACACGCCTATATGGCGGGTGGCGGACTGGTCACCACTTTCTATTCCGACGAAGAAACCACGCTTGCCCGCTATCGCCACGCCAGCGACGCCAATTTCGACCGGGCTTCCGGCTGGCTTTATGAAGGCATGGCGAAGGCCTATGCCAATGGCGCGGCGCGGCTGGCGATTGCCGGCGACAATCCCATGCTGCTGGCCGAACAGGACCCCGCCAAGGTAGCCCGCGCCAACAAGGCCAACTCCACGGCCTACAAGCCGGCGCTGGAGAAGATTTCTAATTTCGACATCAACTGGAACATCATCTCCTATCCGAACCCCTCCTGGGCAAAGCAGGTTTTCCCCGGTCTCGCGGAAGACGAAGCGGTCCGCAAGCTCGCGGACGCCATCTTCGCCGCGTCGCGGGTGGATCTGACCGATCCGGTCGCGGCCTGGGCCGAGCACAATGCCAATCTCGCCAAACGTTCGGCATGGCTGAACGGTGAGCGCTTCTCTGCGCTGCATTTCACCGGCCCCGGCACGGATGTGAAGATCGGTCTCGCCGACGGCCATGAATGGCATGGCGGCGCCTCCACCGCCAAGAATGGCGTGACCTGCAACCCGAATATCCCAACGGAAGAGGTCTTCACCACCCCGCATGCGCTGCGTGTCGACGGTTACGTCTCCAGCACCAAGCCGCTATCGCATCAAGGAACGCTGATTGACGACATCCAGGTGAAGTTCGAAGCCGGCCGCATCGTCGAAGCCAAGGCTTCGAAGGGCGAAGCGGTGCTGAACAAGGTGCTCGACACCGACGAGGGCGCGCGGCGTCTCGGCGAAGTGGCGCTGGTGCCGCATTCCTCGCCGATCTCTGCAAGCGGCATCCTGTTCTACAATACGCTGTTCGATGAAAACGCCTCCTGCCACATTGCGCTCGGCCAATGCTATTCGAAATGCTTCCTCGACGGTGCTTCGCTGTCGCAGGATGAAATCAAGGCGCAGGGCGGCAACTCAAGCCTGATCCACATTGACTGGATGATCGGCTCCGACAAGGTGGATATTGACGGTGTGAAGCCGGACGGCTCCACGGTTCCGGTGATGCGCGAGGGCGAATGGGCCTGACGACACCTATCTCGGCAACTGGCTGCGCTGACTGAGCCAGATGCTGAAAAGTACCGCAACGAAACCGACGATCTGCGCTGGCGTGAGGCTTTGGCCGAGCGCCAGCCAGCCGAGCAGGGTTGCAACGACCGGGCTTAGAAAACCGAGCGATGCGGCGGCGGAAGGTTCGATGCGGGCAAGCCCGCGAAACCACAGAAAATAGGTCAGGGCAGCACCGACAAGTCCCAGACAGGCCATGCCGAGAATATTGGTCGCTGTCGGCGTCGGCAGGGCCGGTTCCAGGAAATAGGCGACCGGCAGCAACAGAAGGCCGCCCGCCGTCAATTGCCAGGCGGTGAATGTGAGGTTCGACACCGGCGGCCGCCATTTGCGGGTCAACACCGTTCCGAAAGCCATGGAGACGGCACCGGCAAGACCTGCCGCCACACCGATACCATCCAGCGCAGCGCCCGGCGCCAGAACCAGAAGCGCAACGCCGACAATGCCCAGAAAACCGGCCGCGATGGCCAGCGGCCGGACGGGTGCGGCGAGAAACAGCCGGGAAAGCCCAATCACGATCAGGGGCTGGACTGCACCCACCGTTGCCGCCACGCCGCCCGGCAGCCGATAGGCCGACACAAAAAGCATCGCCCAGAAGAACGAGAAATTCAGCGCCCCGAGAATGAAGCTGCGCGGCCACCAGATACCGTGCGGCAGCTTTCTTACGAAAAGCAGCAAAAGCACGCCGGCCGGCAATGCGCGCAGCATCGCGACATGAAAGGGATAGCCGTGCGGCAAAAATTCGGTCGTCACGAAATAGGTTGTTCCCCAGATGGCGGGGGCAAGGGCGGTCACCAGCACATCGGCGGCATAAGTCGGATTTTTCTTCATTTCAAGAATCTCTATATCAAGATAAATGCAATCTAGCCGATTTTATCTTGACGTCAAGACATCAATTGTTATGCCTTGGTGATGAGCAAAGAACCGTTGGACCATGTCGATCACATTCTGGCGCAATGGCGCAGGGAGCGGCCCGATCTCGATGTCGGTCCCATGGGGCTGCTCGGGCGCCTGAACCGTCTCGCCACCCATCTCGGCCGGGAGGTGGAGGCGGTGTTGCTGAAGCACGGGCTTTCCTCTTCCGCTTTCGATGTGCTGGCGACATTGCGGCGCTCCGGCTCACCTTACAGGCTCTCCCCCGGCGATCTTTTGGCCATGACGATGGTGAGTTCCGGCACCATGACCAACCGGATCGACCAGCTCGAGAAAGCCGGGTTGGTGGAGCGTATTCATAACCCGAACGACCGGCGCAGCGTTCTGATATCGTTGACGGAACGGGGATTTGCCATTGTCGAGGAAGCGGCAGGCGCTCACGTCGAAAACCAGCATCGCCTGGTCGCCGGCTTCAGCGAAGAAGAGCGTGCGACGCTGAACCGACTGCTGAAACGGTTTTTGCGGGATTTCGAAGAATAGGCTTTTCGGCCCGACAAACACACAATGGCTCCGGGATGGCGCTTGTTTCGCTCCGAAAAATCCTGTAAGCAATTTTCCATAAACCTGTACTACAGGTTGGAGGAAAAATGTTAACTGCCATTTCGCATGAGTCCAGTCTCGTCAGCAGCACGATCGGCGCTATCACCCGCCATATCCGCGAAAACGAACTTGCACCGGGAGCGAAGCTCCCCAGCGAGCTTTCGCTCTCGCAGCAGCTAGGTGTCTCCCGCACCGTCGTTCGCGAGGCTTTCCGGTCCCTCTCGGCCATGCGGTTGATCGACGTGAGTGCCGGCAAGCGCGCGACGGTGGCGACGCTGGATCACGGTGCAATGTCCTTGATGTTCGAACATGGCATTCACACCGAACAGATCAACATCCAGCAGATTTACGACGTGCGCCGCACGATCGAAGTCAGAACCGTGACGCTCGCGGCACTGAGGCGAACGGATGCGGAAGCGCTCACCATTCTCGACCATGCCAACAATATGGAGCGGGATTTCGGTGACAATGACAAGGTCATGGAACACGACCTTGCTTTTCACCTCGCCGTTGCCCGAGCCTCGAAGAACCCGGTTTTCGAACTCATTCTCGGCGCCTTTCAAAACGTGACGCGTCAGACCTGGCCGATCGGATGGAAGAGCCGAACATCCGACGCGCAGCGTCATGCAGCCGGGGAACTTCATATCGCCATCGGGCAGGCCATTGCCGCCGGTGACCCGCAAACGGCCTCAACGCTGATGGCGCGGCATTTCGATGAAAGCGTGCATGCGCTTCTGGCCGCCGGCATAGCCTGATTTTTTTCAACGAAATCCCAGACGAAAATCTCTGGAGGAGACACTTTCATGAAAATCACGAAACTCGAGACCGTTCGTGTGGCGGAACGGGCAAACCTGCTCTGGGTTCTGGTCCACACCGATGAGGGCATTACCGGGCTCGGCGAAACCTTTTATGGCGCCGAGACGGTGGAGACCTATGTGCACGAATACATCGCCCCCCGCGTGATCGGCCGCGACCCGCTGCAGATCGACCTTCTGGCGCAAGACCTCGTCGGTTATCTCGGCTTCCGTTCATCGGGCGCGGAAGTGCGCGGCAACTCCGCTTTCGATATCGCGCTGTGGGATATTTTCGGCAAGGCCACAAACCAGCCCATCGCCCAGCTGCTCGGCGGTTTCAGCCGTAAGGAAATCCGCACCTACAACACCTGCGCGGGCACCGAATATATCAAGAAGGCGACCGGGCAGCAGACCGCCAATTATGGCCTTTCCGGCGGCAAGGATTATGACGACCTGAACGGCTTCCTGCACCGGGCGGACGAGCTTGCCCATTCGCTGCTGGAAGACGGCATCACCGCCATGAAGATCTGGCCCTTCGACGCGGCGGCCGAAAAGACGCGCGGGCAATATATCTCGATGCCGGACCTGAAAAGCGCGCTCGAGCCATTTGAAAAAATCCGCAAGGCAGTGGGTGACAAGATGGATATCATGGTGGAGTTTCACTCCATGTGGCAGCTTCTGCCCGCCATGCAGATCGCAAAGGCACTCACCCCCTACCAGACCTTCTGGCATGAAGACCCGATCAAGATGGACAGTCTTTCCAGCCTGACGCGTTATGCCGCCGTTTCGCCCGCGCCCATTTCCGCCTCGGAGACGCTCGGCTCCCGCTGGGCCTTCCGCGATCTGCTCGAGACAGGTGCTGCCGGTGTGGTGATGCTGGACATCAGCTGGTGCGGCGGGCTTTCGGAGGCGCGCAAGATCGCTTCGATGGCGGAAGCCTGGCATCTGCCGGTCGCCCCGCATGATTGCACCGGGCCGGTGGTGCTCTGCGCCTCCACCCATCTGTCGCTCAACGCGCCGAACGCGCTGGTGCAGGAGAGCGTGCGCGCCTTCTACAAGACCTGGTATCGCGATCTCGTCACCGCATTGCCTGAGGTGAAGAACGGCATGATCACCGTGCCGCCGGGTGCCGGCCTTGGCATGGAACTGCATCCCGATATCGAAAAGACCTTCACCGTCAGCCGCCGTTTTTCGGATGCGGCGTCGATCTGATCAGAACAGGCTGCCCTGATTGCCCGGATCGGAAGAAGCCGGTTTCGCCGGCTTCTTTTTTGGCACTATGGGGTTATCCGGGGATGGCGCTCCCTCCCCCGTCGTGATGGCCGAGACGCGGCCATCGGCAAATTCCATCGAGACCACAGCACCTGAAGCAATAGCGGCAGCGCGGGTCAGCGGCCTGTTCTCCTCATCGCGGATCACGGCATAACCGCGTTTCAGCACGTTTTTATAAGAGAGCGATTGCAGGATGCGGTCATGGGCGGCAAGGCCCGCACGGTTCTGTGCCATGCGGTGCAATACGGCTGTATCGGCCCGGCGCGCGCCGGTGACGACCCGCTCCTTCTGCCGCTCCACCTGGCCGAGCAGCCGGGCGGGAAGCGAACGCAGCGCGGAATCGAAGGCATCGACACGGCCTTTACCCTGCAGCAGACGGCGCTCCACCAGGGTCTCGGCCCGGTGCATGCGCTCGGTAATCCGTTGCCTGTGCTGTTTGAGACCGTTCAGCAGGGTTTCCGGCCTGAGACCCGAAGCGGACCGCTCAAAAGCGCGGCGCTTGTTCAGGGTTGTCAATTCCAGTCCACGCCCGAGACCGCTCGCGGCCTCGTCGAACCTGCGGCGCGGCAGGGCCAGAAGCTGATCGAGCGACGGCAACGCGCGCACCAGCGCCCGCACGCCCTGACGGCGATTGTCCATCTGCCGCGATACAGAGCCTGAAAGACGGGCGGCAAGACCGGAAAGCTGCGCTTCCAGTTCAGCCCGCACCGGCACGGCCATTTCGGCGGCCCCCGTCGGGGTCGGCGCACGCACATCGGCAGCGTAGTCGATCAAGGTCGTATCGGTTTCATGCCCGACGGCGGAAATCAGCGGGATTTCGCTTTCGGCAGCGGCGCGTACGACGATTTCGTCGTTGAAGCTCCAGAGGTCCTCCAGACTGCCGCCGCCACGCGCGACAATCAGCACATCCGGCCGCGCAATCTCACCGCCGGGCTGAAGCGCATTGAAACCGCGAATGGCGTTCGCCACTTCTTCGCCCGAACCTTCGCCCTGCACCTTGACCGGCCAGACGACCACATGGACAGGAAATCGATCCGAAATGCGGTGAAGAATATCGCGAATGACAGCGCCCGTGGGCGAGGTAACGACGCCGATGACATGCGGCATGAAGGGCAGCCGGCGCTTGCGGGCCGCATCGAACAGCCCTTCCGCCGCCAGACGCCGGCGGCGATCTTCCAAGAGCGCCATCAGCGCGCCGGCGCCGGCAGGCTCGAGGCTTTCTATGACGATCTGGTATTTCGACGAGCCGGGAAAAGTTGTGACCTTGCCGGTGGCAATGACTTCCATGCCCTCTTCCGGGCGGAACTTCAGCCGCGAGAAGGTGCCTTTCCAGATCACCGCATCGATACGGGCGCGGTCGTCCTTCAGAGAGAAATAGGCATGTCCTGAAGAATGCGGACCGCGATAGCCGGAAATCTCGCCGCGCACCCGCACCTGCTCGAAAGCCGTCTCCACCGTGCGCTTGATGGAACCCGACAGTTCGGAGACCGAGAACTCGGCAAGATTGCTCAATGCTGCGTGGGAGAAGATATCGCTCATGCCCGTTTGTAACCAAAACCCGTCGATTCGGAAATGCCGGCGCCGGCCAGCCTCATTTTAACGGCGATGAAACCATATCCTCAACTAACGAGTTAGGAAAATGGGGATTGGAGGAGGAAACAAGGGTTCGTTAGGGAAAACGGCGTTACGTCTTGCCCCAGGCCCGATAACCAAAGAGGAGGCGGCATCATGATTTTTCTTACCGCCACAGCACTCGGCGTAACCGCAGTTGCGCTTCGTTCGGTTTTCAGCATCGTTTTCATCTGCATGATGATTATCGGTGCCTATGGCGTGGCGATTGCACTTTCTTCCACGGCCGTGCCCTTGATGTCGCTGCTTCTGGCGCTCGCCGGTTACAATTTCGGTGTCGTGGGTGTCGTCCTCGGCCTTCTGGTGCTGCAGCGCCCGCGTTCCACCCAGCCAACCCTCTAAAAGCCCACGGTCTTGAGGCGTCCGCACTTTGCGCTGACCGAGATTTGCGGACTGGCCGCCGACCTTGCTGTTACCTGTCTGCTTATTTTCTATCTCGGCGTCGATCCGCTGGCCGCCCGTTTGCCGGGTGCAGCAACGGGGCTTGCAACAAGCTGGCGGCTGAACCGTGCAAATGGTGCGGCATCAGCCGGGCTGAACAGCTTTCTGATGAATGCCGTCACGCTCACCTCACGTATCGTCAGTGTCGGCCTGTTTGCCCTGCTGCAATGGCGCAATCCTCTCGTGCAGCCGCTCGTCCCGCTTGCCTTTTCAATAATCGCAGCGCTGGCGCTGGCGCTTTACGGCTATTGGCGGCTTCAAAAGCAACGGCAAGATCAGGACTAAACCGTCTCCCAGCCATCCTTTTCCGCCGCTCGGTAGATAGCGTCGATGAAGAGCTGGTTCTTTCTCGAGCTTTCCAGCGTAACCACGTCGCCCTCACCCTTCGCCGCACGGGCAAAGGCCTCCGCCTCCAGCTTATATTGGCGGCTGTCCTGAAACCGGAAGATTTGCGACTGGCTATGGGCCTGATTGGTCAGCTCGATCTCTTCCGCACCCCAGCGATTGGCGTTGAAGGGAGATTTGACCTCAATGTACCCCTCAGTGCCATGGAAAACCATCACCTGACGGGCGGCAAGCTGTGTGGCCAGATAAAAACTCAGTTCGAAGCCGCCGAAATCGGCCCTGACACTGGAATAGATATCTGTGCCGAACTCCTTATCGCGCTCGACGGTGGCCTGTACGCGCCGGGGCTCCGCGCCGGTAGCAAAGCGCGTCACGATGGTCGGGTAAACGCCGATATCCGGCAAGGCTCCCCCACCCAGTTCGGGAATATTGCGCATATTGCCGGGATCACGGTTGAAATAGCTGAAAGCGCCCTGAACATGCTTCAGTGTGCCTATCGCGCCGGATGCCAACAACTCCTTAACCTTCGCCCAGACGGGCGCATAGGTGACCATGAAAGCTTCCGAAATGACAACGCGGTTGCGGTCACGCGCGGCGATGAGGGTGTCGATCTCTCCAGCCTTCAATGCAATCGGCTTTTCGCACAGAACATGCTTGCCGGCATCGGCGGCCTTGATGGTCCATTCCACGTGCTGCGAGGTCGGAAGCGGAATATAGACGGCGTCGATCACATCCGAGGCCAGCATCTCCTCATAGGAGCCGAAGGCGTGGGGCACGGAAAAACGATCCGCCACCGCGCGCGCCTTGGCATGGTCACGGCTGGCGATGGCGCTGACCACGCAGTTCTGCGCATCCTGTATCGCCGGAATGACGTGATCCTGAGCGATTTTCGCCGTTGAGATTATTCCGAAACGCAGCATTCCATTCTCCCGCTCTGCCATCCGCCGGAAACTTACCATCGTCATACGGTCTGGCAAGCCGCAGCTGCATGACAGAGCAAAGTATGGCTGAATTTGTCCTGTCTTTGTCGGAATGCCTGCTTTTCTCCGATCTGGATAAGAGGAATTATGCTATGCATGAACCCAATGGAGAAACATGAAATGTCCTATTCTCGTACAGCGCTGCTTGTTATCGACGTTCAGGAGTCCTTTCGGCACGCCCCTTACTTCGAGGAAAGCGAGCTTGCCGACTATCTGGAGAAGCAGCAGGCACTGATCGACGGTGCAAGGGCTGCGGGCATTCCCGTCGTGCAAATCTTCCATGTCGACGGCGACCGGGCCTTTTCAAAAGACAGCGGCTATATCCGGGCGCTGGAGGGTGTGCGGATCACCCCAGACGTCACCTTTCATAAGAACCGCCATTCGGCTTTTGCCGGCACCGGCCTCGAAATCTGGCTGACGCAGAAGGGCATCAACCGGCTGATCGTCTCCGGCATCCGCACCGAACAATGCTGCGAAACCACCACCCGGCACGCTTCCGATCTTGGTTACAGCGTCGATTACGTCACCGAAGCGACGCTGACTTTCCCGATGACACATGCTTCCGGTACCGTCTTCAGCCCGGACGATATCCGCAAGCGAACCGAGCTGGTGCTGGCCGGCCGCTTCGCGCGCATCGTGACCGTCGATGATGCACTGGCCACCGTCAAAGAGGCCGCCTGATGGATAAAGGCGGCACGCGCACCATTCCCTTTTATACGCTTGTGCCGCCACATGCGCTGTTGCTCGATATTGCCGGCCCGCTCGAAGTGATCCGTTATGCCAATGGGGAACAGCGGGACATCCATTTCGACTGCCGCTACATTGCTGCGACTGACAAACAGCAATCTTCCATCGGTCTTGCGCTTTCAGGGCTGGAGAACTTGCCTGCGACCCTGCCGGAAAATGCTTTCCTGCTGATCTCCGGCAGCACATCACGCTTCGACAACGATCCGGAGACAGGGCGAGAGCGGCAAGTGCTGGCGGCATGGCTGCGCCGTGTTGTGCGCCCCGATACGACAGTCATTTCCATCTGTTCCGGCGCGCTGCTGGCGGGCGAAGCCGGGCTTTTTGATGGGCGCAACTGCACGACCCATGCCGATTGCCTTGAAGGGCTGCGTCGCATCGCGCCGCTGTCCCAGGTGGCCGAAAACCGCCTTTTCGTCGAGGATGGCAACCGCTTCTCAAGCGCCGGAATTTCCACCGGCGTCGATCTGATGCTGCATGTGGTTTCCCGGCTGACATCCCCGGCTGTCGCCGCGCGTATTGCCAAAACCATGGTGGTTTATCTCAGACGCAGCGGCAACGATCCGCAAATCTCCCCCTGGATGACCGGCCGCAACCACATCCACCCCGCCATTCACCGGGTTCAGGACCGTGTGATGGCCGAGCCGGCGCAGGACTGGTCGCTGGAGCGGCTGGCCGATATTGCGGCGCTCAGCGAAAGGCATTTGTCGCGACTGTTTCGCGAGCATACCGGCATCAGCGTCATCGACTACGTCAACCTGATGCGGGTCAATCTCGCCCGCGACATTCTCGCCAACAGTCGCCTGGATATGGAAGCCATTGCCGAACGGGCGGGCTTTGCCTCCGCCCGGCATTTACGGCGTGTCTGGCAGCAGCATAATCGTTACCCGCCCAGCCATTATCGCGGTTTTCAGGCCTGATAATCTCAAACCCTGTCGCTGCCTGATGAATGCCATCAAAGGAATTGAATGGTTATGCGGATGAGCAGTTGCTAACCTTGCCACCAAGACAGCAACAGGAGCATTCCCCGTGGAAAAACGAAGCCTCGGCCGCACCGGCCTCTCCATCGCCCCGATCGTTTTCGGCGGTAACGTGTTCGGCTGGACAGCGGATGAGAAGACTTCCTTTGCGCTGCTCAACGCCTTTTTCGACGCCGGGTTCAACGCCATCGACACGGCGGATGTCTATTCCGCCTGGGTGGACGGACATGTGGGCGGCGAGTCCGAGACGATCATCGGCAAATGGCTGAAGCAGTCGAGCGTGAAGCGCGAAGATGCGGTAATCGTCACCAAGGTCGGTTTTGACAATCGCGGCCAGAAGACAGGCCTCAGCGCCAAGTGGATCGAAGAGGCCGTGGAAGCGTCGCTGAAGCGGCTGCAAACCGACTATATCGACCTTTACCTCGCCCACAAGCCGGATGCGGATGTGCCGCTGGAGGAAACGCTCGCCGCTTTCGGCAAGCTGAAGGAGCAGGGAAAAATCCGCGCCATCGGCTGCTCCAATTATTCCGCAAGCCAGCTTCAGGAAGCGCTGGACACGGCCGCAAAAAACAATCTTCCCCGTTATGACGTGCTGCAGCCGGAGTATAATCTCTATAACCGCAAGGATTTCGAAGGTCCGCTTGCCGAGCTTTGCCAGAAGGAAGAAATCGGCGTCATCAATTATTACAGCCTCGCCGCCGGCTTCCTCACCGGTAAATATCGTGCCAAGGCCGATACGGAAGGCGTCGCCCGCAGCTATCGCGTGGGTGAATATGTCAATACGCGCGGGCTTGCCATTCTGGGCGCCATGGATGCCGTGGCAGTGGAAACCGGGGCCAAACTTGCCGACATCGCACTGGCCTGGCTGTTGCGCAAGAAGGCGATAACCGCGCCGATCGCCAGCGCCACCAGCCTCTCCCAGCTTGAAAGCTTCAAACGCGCCGTCGAGTTAAAGCTGACGGATGAGATGATGACACTGCTCGACAAGGCGGGTGCGTAACATGGAGCTCAGAATTCGCGATGCGCAGCCGGCTGACCGGACGGAATGGCTGCGCCTGTGGAACGACTATCTTGCCTTTTATGATGTCGAACTTGCCGATGAGGTGACCGAGCACACCTGGGCACGCATTCTCGATCCCGCATCCCGTGTTTCCATGCGCGTGGCCATGCTCGGCGACCGCATGGCCGGTTTCGCCATTCACCACTTCCATGATTCCACCTGGGTAAAGACGCCCGACTGCTATCTGGAAGACCTGTTTGTCGATGGCGAAATCCGCGGCAAGGGAACGGGCCGGGCGCTGATGGATGATCTTGTCGCCATCTGCAAGGACAAGGGCTGGTCACGGCTGTACTGGCACACCGGCGAGGACAATCACCGCGCCCAGAAGCTCTACGACAGCTATGTGAAGAGCGACGGCCATATCCGCTATCGCATCAAGTTCTGATCAAATCCTGAAGCGGAAGAAATCCACGAAAGCCCTCAGCGCCGGCCTCATCTGCCGGCGCGAAGGATAATAAATGTAAAAACCGTCGAACGGGGCGCACCAGTCGTCAAGCACGCGGATAAGCCTGCCCGCCCGGATATCGTCTTCAACACGCTGCTCGAAAACGAACGCAAGCCCTGCCCCGTCGATGGCAGCCCGGCGAATGAGGCTCTGGTCCGACAGGATCAGCGGCCCCTGCACATCAACCACCAATGGCTTGCCATTCTTCTCCAGTTCCCAGCGATAGATAAGGCCGCTGGCGAAACGCCGGCGGATACAGCGATGCCGGATGAGATCCCTTGGATCCTGCGGTGGTGGATTTTCTGAGAAATAGGAGGGCGCGCCGACAATCGCACCGCGCCATGCGCCGCTGGCTTTTACCGCAATCATATCCGCATCGAGGTGCTCGCCAAGCCGCAAACCCGCATCGAAACCTTTCGCGACAATATCCTCGAAACGATCATCCGTTGAGATTTCGAGTGAAATATCGGGATAGAGCCGCAGGAACTCACCCAGCCGGGGCACGATGAGGTCCTCGGCAGCAAGCCGCGGCAGGGTGATGCGCAGGGGGCCGGCCGGTCTTCCGCCCTGCTCGGCAAGCGTCTCGATGACCGCATCGATATCGGCAAGTGCCGGACCAAGCGTTTCGAGAAGCCGCCTGCCCTCCTCTGTCGGCGAAACGCTGCGGGTGGTACGATGAAGCAGACGCAAGCCAAGACTCGCCTCCAGCGACGACACCGCATGGCTGACGGCGGAAGGGGCAATGGCAAGTTCGGCGGCGGCCTTGCGAAAGCTGCGGCCTTCGGCAACGGCAGCGAGAACAGCCAGTTGGGAGAGTTGCACACGGTTCATTGTTCTAAATGATAGAACAACCCACGCGGATTTGCAGCGATTATTTTTACCGCCATGAGACGCTATTTTCTCATAACGCCCTGATGACGGGCGGTTCCTTTGGAAGGACGAACAGATGAAAAAAAGAACCCTTGGAAACAACCTTTCCGTTTCGGCGCTTGGCCTCGGCTGCATGGGCATGACACATGCCTATAGCCCGACCGGCGATGAGAGCAGCGCAATTGCAACGCTGCACCGCGCCGTCGAACTCGGCGTCACCTTTTTCGATACGGCGGAGGTTTACGGGCCCTACAATAACGAGATTCTTGTCGGCAAGGGTTTGAAGCCCTATCGCGACAGGGTGGTCATCGCCACCAAGTTCGGCTTCAAAATCGACACCAGCAAACCCGCTGGCCAGATGATGGTGGGCACCGACAGCCGCCCGGAAAATGTGCGCGCCGTCGCCGAAGCCTCTCTCAAACGCCTCGGCGTCGATGAGATCGACCTGTTCTACCAGCATCGCGTCGATCCGAATGTTCCGATCGAACACACTGTGGGCGCTATGGCCGAGCTCGTCCGGCAGGGCAAGGTGAAGCATCTCGGCCTTTCGGAAGCGAGTGCCGAAACGCTTCGCAAAGCGCACGCCGTTCATCCGATTGCGGCAATTCAGAGCGAATATTCGCTGTGGACCCGCGACGTGGAGGAAAACGGCGTGCTGGATACCTGCCGTGAACTCGGCATCGGTTTCGTTCCCTTCAGCCCGCTCGGGCGCGGGGCTCTGACGGGCGCGCTGAAGTCACTCGACGGCCTTGCATCCGACGACTTCCGCCGCGGCCTGCCGCGCTTCCAGAGCGAAAACTTCGACGCCAATCTGGCGCTCATCAAGCTTCTGGAAGACATGGCGACTGAGAAAGGCGTGACCGCCGGACAACTGGCGCTGGCCTGGGTTCTGGCGCAGGGCGACTTCATCGTTCCTATTCCCGGCACGACAAAAATCGCCAATCTGGAGAAGAACGTTGCCGCAGCGGAGGTGTCGCTGACGGCAGAAGAAGCCGCCAGCCTCGGCGCACTGCTTTCGCCCGCAAAAGTCGCCGGCGCGCGTTACCCGGAACAGATGTCACGGATGGCCAACCGATAACAACAAAAAGCCGCGGCAGTGCCGCGGCTTTTTTCATTCCGTCACCCGTTTTCAGGCGCGCAGGACGCCGCCCGTCGATTTCTCGACATTGCCGACGATCTTGGCCGTCAGGGCCTCGAAATCCTCGTCCGTCAGCGTCTTGTCGACCGGCTGGATCTGCACTTCGATGGCGACCGACTTGCGGTTTTCACCGAGCGATGCGCCCTCGAAAATATCGAAGACATTGACGCCGGTGATCAGCTTGCGGTCAGCGCTGGTCGCAGCCTTGATGATGGCCCCCGCCTCTACCGACTTGTCGACCACGAAAGCGAAGTCGCGCTTGACTGCCTGGAAGGGCGAAAGCTCGAGCGCAGGCTTGGTGCGGGTGGCCTTCTTCTTCGGCTCCTGCATGGCGTCGAGATAAATCTCGAAACCGCAATAGGCGCCGGAGACATCCAGTTCGGAGAGCGTCTTCGGATGGAACTCGCCGAAATAGCCGAGCACGACCTTCGGACCCATCTTGATGGTTCCGGAGCGGCCGGGATGATACCAGCCGGGGCCGCCGGCTTCGATCTGCACATTGGCCATGGGCAGGCCGCAAGCTTCCAGCACCGAGAGCGCATCGGCCTTGGCGTCATAGACATCCACGGGCTTGCCGCCGCCCTTCAAAGCATTGGACCACATGCGGCCGCTGCCTGCGAGCGAGGCCGTGCCACGACGAACACCGCCGGCAACGCGGCGTTGCTTATCAGGTGTATCGCCCTCATAGGTGCCGGAAACCTCGAAGATCGCGACGTCACCATAGCCCTTGTCGGCATTGCGCTGTGCGGCAGTCAGCAGGCCGGGCAGCAGCGAGGGCCGCATGTCCGACATATCGGCCGCAATCGGGTTTGCGAGCTTGAGGGCCGGCGAACCACCGCCGAAGAGTTTCGCCTGCGCTTCCGGGATGAAGGACCAGGTGACGGCCTCGAGCATGCCGCGGCTTGCCAGCGCACGGCGCGCGGTGCGGGTGCGGATCTGCAGCGTGGTCAGGATACGGCCGTTGACCGCGCCGAAGCTTTCCAACGGCTCGGGCTTGATGTTGTCGACGCCATGGATGCGCATGACCTCTTCCACCAGATCGGCCTTGCCATCGACATCCGGACGCCAGGACGGCACGGTGACGGAGACGCGCTCGCCCGTTCCCTCGACGCTGAAACCCAGGCCTTTGAGAATGGCGAGGCTCTCTTCCGCCGAGACTTCCAGACCTGTCAGGCGCTTTACTTCCGCGAGCGGGAAATCCACGACCTTGGGCTGATGCCCCTTGTAACCAACGACCTTCGCCTCGCCGGCAATGCCGCCGCACAGTTCGAGAACCAGCTCGGTGGTACGCTCCAGACCCGGAACCATATATTCCGGATCGACGCCACGCTCGAAACGATAACGCGCATCGGTGATGATGCCGAGCGAACGGCCGGTCTTGGCAATGTTGATCGGATCCCAGAGAGCGGATTCGATCAGCACGTCGACAGTATTGTCATCGCAGCCGGAATGTTCGCCGCCCATGACGCCGCCGATGGATTCGAGACCTTTCTCATCGGCGATGACGACATTGTTCGGGCCGAGCTTATATTCACGCTGGTCGAGCGCGAGGATCGTCTCGCCCTCTTTTGCGCGGCGAACCGTGAGATCGCCCTTGACCTTTGCGGCGTCGAAGACGTGCATCGGCCGGCCCTGATCGAAGGTCATGTAGTTGGTGATGTCGACAAGCGCATTGATGGGACGCAGGCCGATTGCCAGCAGGCGCTGCTGCATCCATTTCGGGCTGGGGCCGTTCTTCACGCCACGAACGATGCGCAGCGAAAAGCCGGGGCAAAGCGCCGCATCGTCCAGCTCAAGCTTCACGTCGACCGGGGTTGCGCCTTCGATCTTGAAGGACGGCGCGGGTCTCGTCTTCAGCTTGCCGAGACCGGAAGCGGCGAGATCGCGGGCAATACCGTAGATCGAGGTGCAGTCCGGGCGGTTCGGGGTCAGGTTGATTTCGATGACCGGATCGTCGAGCCCGGCATAGGCGGCGAAAGAGGTGCCGACCGGCGCATCTTCCGGCAGGTCGATGATGCCGTCGTGATCGTCGGAAATGTTCAGCTCCTTTTCGGAGCACATCATGCCGTGGCTTTCCACGCCGCGTATCTTGCCGACGGCAAGGGTGACGTCGATGCCCGGAACATACACGCCCGGACGCGCGAGCGCACCGACGAGGCCGGCGCGTGCATTCGGAGCGCCGCAGACGATCTGCACCGGCTTGCCGTCTCCGGCGTCAACGGAGAGAACCTTCAGGCGGTCAGCTTCCGGGTGCTTCTCGGCGGAGAGCACCTTGGCGATGACGAAAGGCTTGTAGGCCGCCTTGTCGTCAACGTCCTCGACCTCAAGGCCGATTGCCGTCAGCCGCTCGCAAATCTCATCCAGCGTCGCATCGGTATCGAGATGCTCTTTCAGCCAGGAAAGAGTGAATTTCATGTCTTTGCTCCTTGGCTAACCGGATTAAACGCTCAAACCGCCGAACAGCGTCGGCATGTCGAGCGGACGGAAGCCGTAGTGGTTCATCCAGCGGACATCGGCGTTGAAGAAATCGCGCAGGTCCGGCATGCCGTATTTCAGCATGGCGATGCGGTCGAGGCCCATGCCCCAGGCAAAGCCCTGATATTCATCCGGGTCCAGCCCGCCGGCTCGCAGCACGTTCGGGTGCACCATGCCGCAGCCGAGGATCTCCATCCAGTCCTTGCCTTCGCCGAACTTGACGATGGGACCGGAACGGTCGCACTGGATATCCACCTCGAAGCTCGGCTCCGTGAAGGGGAAGAAGGAGGGGCGGAAGCGCATGACGACGCTGTCGACCTCGAAGAAGGTCTTGCAGAATTCTTCCAGAATCCAGCGCAGATTGCCGACATGCGCCTTCTTGTCGATGACAAGGCCTTCGACCTGATGGAACATCGGCGAATGGGTGGCGTCGGAATCCTGGCGATAGGTCTTGCCGGGAATGACGATGCGGATCGGCGGCTTCTGGCTTTCCATGGTGCGGATCTGCACTGGCGAAGTGTGGGTGCGCAGCACCTTGCGCTCGCCCTTTTCATCCGGCTGGAAGAAGAAGGTATCGTGCATCTCGCGGGCCGGATGGCCTTCCGGGAAATTCAGCGCCGTGAAGTTGTAATAGTCGGTTTCGATATCTGGACCTTCGGCGATAGAGAAACCCATATCCGCGAAGATCGCGGTGATTTCATCGACGATCTGGCTGATCGGATGAATGCGGCCGCGCTCGGCCGGAGACTGGCGGACCGGCAGGCTGACATCCACCGTTTCCGCTTTCAGCCGGGCGGCGATGGCAGCGTCCTTCAGCGCGTTCTTGCGCTCGCCGATGAGGTCGGTGATTTCAGTCTTGAGCTGGTTAATCGCGGCGCCGCGGGTCTGGCGCTCTTCCGGCGTCATGCTGCCAAGCGTCTTGAGAAGCTCCGAAACCGAGCCCTTCTTGCCAAGCGCGGAAAGGCGCACGGCTTCGATGGCCGGCTCATCGGCAGCCGTGGCGATCTCCGACATCAATTGCGATTTCAAGGTATCAAGTTCAGTCATCTTTTCCTGCCTTGCCGGTCTTTTTAACAGCGGCTTCGGGGTTCACAGCATTCATCAGATAGTCGGTCGCCATGATAAAGCGTCGCAGATCACTACCCATCCGCACGCGCCCGATCAACCGGGCAACCGGTAAAAAACGCCCCAGAATGCCGGTCAGACGGCACAATTCTTCCAGCGCCCGGGGCGGGGCGTTTTCGCGCCAGCGGGCGAAGGCGGCATCGCAGGTTTTCCGCGCATCGCAGGCGCGTGTTGCGACCTGTAAAAACAGCAGCCAGATATCGCGGGCCTGCGCCGTCTCGAGCGGCATGACTTCCTGCGGGCGCTCCTCGAAATCCATGAAACCGACGCGGCCGTCTTCGAGAAAAAAGTCGCGCACATGCGGGCGCCCATGGCAAAGGCCTGCCGCATGCAATTCGCCGAGTGCCTCGGCAGATTTTACCAGCAGGGCATCATGTTCCGCCGGCGCGGCTGCCTTTATCGCGTCCATGCGCTCGATGATGGTGGGACCAACATCGCCCAGCACAACTGCGGTCCGGGAAGAATAAATCACGGGCGGGACCGGAAAACCACTGGCCTTGAAGGCCTGCAGCGTGTCGAGTTCGCGACGCATCAGGCCGGCACCGTCGAGCGGCGGCGAAGGGCGCATGAAGGTGTAAGGAAGCAGCTTTGCGAGAAAGGTCTGCAGCTTTATCCACCAGGACGGCGTTTCCGTGCCCTGGCGCTTGATCCATACTGTCAGTTGCGACAGCTCAACCTTCTGGACCCGCCGCTCACTTTTTAACAAAGCGTGCATGAGAGTGGCAATATCTGCATCATCAAGATGTACTCGAAACCCTTCGGCTGTTTCAGCCTGATTTTCATTAACCAGCATTCTCGTCCACCAGGAGATTTTTCAGGGCAGACGCGCTGGATACTCTATTTTTCCTAAATTTCTAAATTAAAAACTACGATACATTCTCGACCAGGCGGGTGCATCAGCCAAACGCAAAACCCGCGCCGGAGAACCGGCGCGGGTTTCAAATGAACAACAGATTGTCCGCGCCGTAATTACTTTACAGCGGTTTCAAACTCGTTGGCCGTACCAGCATCCTTGAGGTACTCAAGCGCCTTCTTCGCTGCTTCGACGAGCGCGCCGAATGCTGCCGGCTCATGGATAGCCATGTCGGACAGAACCTTGCGGTCGACTTCGATGCCAGCCTTGTTCAGGCCGTCGATGAAGCGGCCATAGGTCAGGCCGAATTCGCGAACGGCAGCGTTGATACGCTGGATCCACAGAGCGCGGAAGTTGCGCTTGTTGACCTTGCGGTCGCGGTAAGCGTACTGCTTGGAACGATCCACGGCAGCCTTTGCTGCGCGGATGGTGTTCTTGCGGCGGCCGTAGAAGCCCTTGGCTGCCTTGAGTGTCTTGGTGTGCTTGGCGCGGGAAGTTACGCCACGTTTTACGCGTGCCATGTCATGATCTCCTTAAAGTGTCCAAATGTGCGGAAAAGTCTCAGAGACCGTTCGGCAGGTAGTTCTTGACGACCTTCTTGCCGTCAGCGTCGGCGAGAACCATGGTTCCGCGCGCGTCGCGAATGAACTTGTTGGTACGCTTGATCATGCCGTGGCGCTTGCCGGCGGCGGCTGCAACAACCTTGCCGGTTGCGGTGATCTTGAACCGCTTCTTTGCAGCGGACTTCGTCTTCATCTTGGGCATTTTGCTACTCCGTTTTTGTATCGAAACAGGCAGACGAGGCCTATTTCAAGCTATTCAGGAACGGCCTCGGCATGCCCTGCCGGACCGTTCGGACGCGCGCTTATAACCGCAGTCGGCTAAAAGCGCAACGGGGAAAGCAAACTTCCCCTTGCGATGGCGATTCATGCGGCCTTAAAAGGCTGGCGCAAATTATTTCGGGGCGAGAACCATCATCATCTGACGGCCTTCCAGCTTCGGCTCGGCCTCCACCTTGGCAATCGCCTGGGTGTCTTCCTTCACCTGGAGGAGAAGCTTCATGCCGAGTTCCTGGTGGGCCATTTCGCGGCCGCGGAACTTCAGCGTTACCTTCACCTTGTCGCCATCGTCAAAGAAACGGCCCATCGCCTTCATCTTCACGTCATAGTCATGCGTGTCGATGTTGGGGCGCATCTTGATTTCTTTAACTTCGACGATCTTTTGTTTCTTGCGCGCTTCAGCGGCCTTTTTCTGGGTCGAGTACTTCAGCTTGCCGAGATCGAGGATCTTGCATACCGGCGGTTCAGCGTTCGGCGAAATCTCAACGAGATCGAGACCGGCCTCCTCCGCCAGTTTCAAAGCCTGATCCGTCGGCATGCTACCGAGGTTCTGGCCCTCTTCATCAATAAGCTGAACTCTGGGAACCCGAATTTCCCGGTTGGAGCGCGGCCCCTCCTTGACGGGGGCATCGGCTTTGAAAGGTCTGCGAATGGTCGTATTCTCCTGATCTGTTTCTGGATCACGTCAGCAAAAAACAGCTTGTTTGGTACAAGCGGCGGAAATGTCGTTATTGCCGTGGCGAAGTCAATAGCATATCTGCCCGAAAAGATCACCTGTTGTCACGGTTTTTGCAAATACGCCGCCGTTGTTGCACCAAAATCAGGAGAATTGCATAGGCATGACCGAACAAGCCGCTGAATTCCTGCGCGTAGGCCCAGACAACGACACCCGCGACATTGCTTTCCTTCATCGCCCGGCGGCTTCGGGTGAGAATATACCGATGCTGGTATGGCTCGGCGGCTATCGTTCCGACATGACCGGAACCAAGGCGGTCGAACTCGATCGCTTCGCCGCTGAAAACGGTCTTGCCTGCCTGCGGCTCGACTATTCCGGCCATGGCGCCTCCGGCGGCGACTTCAGGAAGGGCACGATTTCCCGCTGGCTGGAAGAGGCGCTTGCCGTGGTGCGCGCAAAGGCGCCGTCGCGCGTCGTTCTCATCGGCTCCTCCATGGGCGGATGGATTGCGCTACGCATGGTCGAGGAGTTGCGCAAGGCGGATAGCGCGCCATCCGTCGCCGGTCTCGTCCTCATTGCGCCAGCGCCGGATTTCACGCAGGAGCTGATAGAACCCAGCCTTTCGGATGCGGAAAAAACCTCTCTGGCGGAAAAGGGTTATTTCGAGGAACATTCGGAATATAGCCCCGAGCCCAACATCTTCACCCGCGCGCTGATGGAGGACGGGAAGCAGAACCGCGTGCTGCAGGGTATCATCACCACCGGCTGCCCCGTTCACATCCTGCAGGGCATGCGCGACCCGGATGTTCCCTATCAGCATGCACTGAAGCTTTTAGAACATCTTCCGTCCGACGACGTCGTGTTGACGCTGATCCGCGACGGCGACCATCGGCTTTCCCGGCCGCAGGATATCGAGCGGATGCTCGCCGCGGTCAAAGCCCTTGCAATATAGGCATTTGCGCAACGCTCTTAACCATATTCGACGAGTCTTGCGCGCCGCCGATTGCTAGCGATTGACTCAAGCCCCCTATCCCTCTTAACTTTTCGTTAAGAATTAAGGGACGGGTTTCATGATGAACGCACCGCTGGCGCGTGCGCTGCTGTTTGCAGTTGCCGCCGGGCTAATGACTGCTGCCTCCGCCACGGCGGAAACCAAGGGAAGCCCTTCCATGGTGACGGGGGGGATTACCTCCCAGCCTATCGGCCATTATGAGTTCTGTCAGAAATATGCCGACGAATGCAATATTCGCAGCAAGGCGACGCCGCCGCCGCGCGTCACGGATTATGGCTGGGATGTCATTCGCGAGGTCAATACGTCCGTCAACACCACAATCGTGGCGATGACCGATCAGGAAATCTACGGCAAGGACGAAGTCTGGGAATATCCGACGACCGCCGGCGACTGCGAAGATTTCGTGCTGCTGAAGCGAAAGAAGCTGGTCGAGCGTGGTTTTTCCGTGGCTGATCTTCTGATCACCGTCGTGCGCAAGCCGGATGGCGAGGGCCATGCCGTACTGACCCTTCGCACCACCGACGGCGATTATATTCTCGACAATCTCACCGACGACGTGAAGCTGTGGACCGACACCAACTACACCTATCTGAAGCGGCAGGCGTCCTTCAATACGGGCCGTTGGGTGTCCATCGAAGACGGTCGCGACGTGCTGGTCGGCGCATTGCGCTGACGCCTGTGCCAGGTTCGAAGGAATTAAGAGCCCGCTGTTGCGGGCTCTTTCTTTTTTCACCCATTGCCGATGATAATGCCGGCCGCAAGCACCAGTGAGCCGCCGAGGACCACCTGAAACACCGCGCGCAGGAACGGCGTTTCCATGAAGCGGTTCTGAATGAAGGCGATGGCCCAGAGTTCCACGAAAACGACGACGGCGGCAATCGCGGTCGCTGTCCAGAAATGCGGAATGAGATAGGGCAATGCGTGGCCGAGGCCGCCTATGGCCGTCATGATGCCCGAGGCCAGGCCCCGCTTTACCGGAGAACCGCGGCCAGAAAGCTTGCCATCATCATGGGCGGCTTCGGTGAAGCCCATGGAAATACCCGCACCAACGGAGGCCGAGAGGCCGATAAGGAAGGTCTGCCAGGTATCCTGCGTGGCAAAGGCGGCCGCGAAAATCGGCGCGAGCGTCGAGACGGAGCCATCCATAAGCCCCGCAAGACCCGGCTGAATATAGGTCAGAAGAAATTGCCGTTTTGCGGTTTCCGCCTCTTCGGTCTTGCCGTTTTCATCGAGGTGTTTTTCTTGCAGCATCTGCGCAATGTCTTCGTGACCCCGCTCCGCCTCGGCCAGATCGCCGAGGAGCTTGCGTGTTGAGGCATCGCTGGTACGCTTGACGGCCTCATCGTAGAAGCGGATCGCCTGCGCTTCCATCAATTCGGCCTGGGCGCGGATTTTTTCGAGCGACAGGTTCTTCACCAGCCAGTCCGGGGTGCGCTCATAGAAACCACGCACATGTTCGCGGCGGATCAGCGGGATGGTTTCTCCGAAGCGGCGGCGATGCATATCGATCAGCACGTTTCGATGCTGCTGCTCGACCTCGGCCATATCCTCGAAGACTTTGGCGGATTGCGGATATTGCGCGCGCAGATGATCGGCATAGGAGCGATAGATGCGGGAATCGTCCTCCTCGGATGAAATGGCGAGCGCGAGGATTTCCTGTTCGCCAAGGGAGGAAAAGGGACGTTTGGACAGGGAAAAAAGACTGCGAAACATGGCTGAGACCTTTTTTAGAATAATTCTAAATACATCCGCATCGCACCGGGATCAAGCCTTCTTAGAATAATTCTAATAAGGCAAAGGGTCGCATTGCGGGCCGCATCGCAGCGGGGTAAATTCGCGAAAAAGGAAACACCATGCAGGACGACGTTGCGGCCAGAGCCGCTCACAGCGCGGAAATTCAGGACAGGGCGGAAAAAGCCATGGCGGAGATCGGCGTCGATGCCGGTTTCATCGATTTGCTGGTGGAGACATTCTACGGCCGCGTTCTTGCACATCCCACGCTCGGCCCGGTTTTTGATGCGCGGCTTGCTGGGCGCTGGCCGGAGCATATGGCCAGAATGAAACAGTTCTGGGCGGCTGTCGCGTTCAAGAATGGTGGCTATGGCGGCAAACCCGTGCAGGCGCATCTCGGCGTAAAGGGCATGTCGGCGGAGCTTTTCCCGCAATGGCTTGCGCTGTTTTCCGCTACGCTTGATGATATTGCGCCAAGCAAAGAGGCCCACGACTGGTTCATGGAAACGGCGGAACGCATCGCCAGAAGCCTGACGCTTTCACTGTTTTACAATCCCGCAATGGACGACCCGGCGTTGATGCGCAGCAAGTGACGCGGAAAGACGTGACGAAGCAACATTCGCCAAGCATCACCGGAGATCACGCAAGTTTCGAACATTCCCTCTTGATGGCTGCAGGGATAAATGTTTAGTAGCCAGCGGGAGGCGTACCGTGCGGTTCGCCTGTAATATGCAGACATAACAGGGCTTATCGACATGGATCGCAGATCATTTATCCGCAAGGCGGGCGCTCTCAGCGCCGGTGTTACCGCAACGGCGCTTGCCGCTCCGGCTATTGCGCAGGAAAACCCCAAGATCACCTGGCGCATGACATCGTCCTTCACCAAAGGCCTCGACATTCTTTTCGGCGCGGGCCAGATCGTCGCCGACCATGTCAAGGAAGCCTCCGGCGGCAACTTCGTCATTCAGCACTTTGCCGGCGGTGAAATCGTGCCGGCGCTGCAGGCGGCGGATGCGGTGACGGCCGGCACCGTCGAAATGGCGCATACCTGCTCCTATTATTACGTCGGCAAGGACCCGACCTTCGCGCTCGGAACCTCGGTTCCTTTCGGCCTCAATGCACGCCAGACGAATGCCTGGTTCAACCAGGCCGGCGGCAATGAGCTGCTCAACGAATTCCTTGCCCAGCACAATATTTACTCGATCCTGCTCGGCAATACCGGTGCCCAGATGGGCGGCTGGTTCCGCAAGGAAATCAACACCATCGACGACCTGAAGGGTCTGAAGATGCGTATCGCCGGCCTGACCGGCCAGGTGATGCAGAAGGTCGGCGTGACACCTCAGCAGATCGCCGGCGGCGATGTCTATGCGGCCCTGGAAAAGGGCACGATCGACGCCACCGAATTCGTCGGTCCCTATGACGACCAGAAGCTCGGCTTCTACAAGGTCGCGAAATATTATTACTACCCGGCATGGTGGGAAGGCGGCCCGGCCGTTCATGCCTTCGTCAATCTCCAGAAGTTCAACGAGCTTCCGGAGAACTACAAGCGCATCCTGAAAGACGCCTGCGCCGCCGGCAGCGCCAGCATGCTGGAGCGTTACGACGCCCGCAATCCCAAGGCGCTGAAGGAACTCGTGGCGCAGGGCGCCATCCTGCGCCCCTTCAGCCAGGAAATCCTCGATGTCTGCCACAAGGCGGCACAGGACACCTATGCGGAGATTTCTGCCAAGAACGAGAGCTTCAAGAAGATCTACGAGAGCCAGCAGGCCTTCAAGAAGGACGCCTATCTCTGGGCCCAGATCGCCGAATACACCTATGACACCTACATGATGATCCAGCAGCGCAACGGCACGCTCTGATCCCCCATCATTTTCCTACGATCTTCAAACGGTCATCCGGCAGCTGCCGGGTGACCGTTTTGTTTGGCGAGACCAGCTTCCACACTTCACGCTCCCGCCAGTCCACCGGGCTCATGCCGGTGACGCGGCGAAATTCGCGGTTGAAGTTGGACTTGGTCTGAAAGCCGGAGGACAGCATGATCGCCGTCACCGATTGCTCCGTCTCTTCCAGCAACCGGCAGGCTTCGCGGATGCGCAACTGATTGACATATTGCGAGACATTGACGCCGAGCGAGCGGTTGATCGCGCCTGATATCTGCCGGCTCGGTAGGCCGAGGCGTCTTGCAAGCCGCGACAGGTTGAGGTTCTCGTCGCGGTAAAGCGCCTGTGTCTCCATCAGCCGATCAACCCTTGCAACGATATCGCGGTCCTGTTCCGATGGCTCCGCCAACGGTGGCAATTCCGCGACAGGTTCTATGGCTGTTTGCGGCGCCTTGCTCTTGCCGGCCAGCGCGGCCATGAGGCCAATCAACAGCAGGCCAAAAAGATTGGCATTGCTGACCAGCGCTGCGACATTCTGCCCATGCGCCCATTCGAAATCGAAAAACACGAGCAGATCGAACAGGGCAGAAACACAAAGAGCGATGGCAGCGATAATAAGCGCCCGGTGCGCCGAGGTGACGCTGGCAAATTGCGCCTCGTCCAGCCCATCCGGCCCCTTTCTGCCAAGAAGAAGCAGGGCAATGGCGTGGCCGACAAAAATGACGATCAGCGCAAGATCGATCGCCATCGGCCAGATGAA
Organism: Agrobacterium sp. 16-172Ci; assembly: GCF_053522725.1. NCBI lineage: Bacteria > Pseudomonadati > Pseudomonadota > Alphaproteobacteria > Hyphomicrobiales > Rhizobiaceae > Agrobacterium > Agrobacterium sp. 16-172Ci. Next base: position 146,765 of record NZ_JBNWBW010000001.1, on the reverse strand, counting down.
TTCCATGATGACGATGAGCAAAGGCGACAAAGCGAGGTTGGCAAGCATCGCTATCCTGCTCTCCGCCGCCACTCTCATCAGCCCACGAAAAGCAATGTAGACGAGCGGCGGCAGGCAGGCGGCGAGGACCGGCAAAACATAACGCGCTTCGCTGACGCCATACCCCCAGCGCAGTCCGACAAGGACGGATTGAAGGGCACAAAGCGCGATCAACGTCAGAAAGGCCCGATTGGTTCGCACATCGTCTCCGCCTCGAAAGAACACGATGAACATGACAACCAGCAGAAGCGCCACGACGAAAGGCAGCGGAATGAACAGCACGAATGAATATCCCCGAAACAACGGCTTATATTGCCAATTCATGGACCAGATCGCGTTTCGGGACGACCTTTAACACGATCAAGGACGCAAAAAACATGTCACGGCGCAGATTGAACCCCGTTCTTTCCAACCGCACGAGGTTTTCATGCGCCCTATCGCCACCGTCACGGCCATCCTGTTTTCCGCTCTCGTCACCCAGCCTGTTTTTGCAGGCGAGGCTGTCGGCGTCAGCGAAACCACCATCCATTCGCCGGCACGCGGCAAGGATCTTGCCGTCACCATCTGGTATCCCTCCGACGGAAAGGGCACGCAGACGGTTTCCGGCGATGACCGGATTTTTCAGGGCGCGCCCGTGTTCAAGGATGGTGCTGTGAAACCGGGTCGGCTGCCGCTTGTGCTTCTGTCTCACGGCTCGGGTTCACGAGTGTCCGGCATGGCATGGATCGCAGCGAAGCTTGCGAGCGAAGGTTTCATTGTGGCAGGAGCCAACCACCCCGGCACCACCAGCGGCGATTCCACACCCGCCGATACACCGAAAATCTGGGAGCGAACGGACGATCTCTCCACGATTGTCACTGTTCTAACGGCAAAGGGCAAATGGTCGAGTGCTATCGACGCGCAAAGGATCGGCGTGCTCGGCTTTTCGCTCGGCGGCAGCGCGGCGATGGAGATTTCGGGCGCGCGCGCCGATCTCGATGCCTATGCGCGCTATTGCGAAGACTATGCCACGATGATGGATTGCCAATGGTTCGCCGGTGGCCGGGGTTATCTCAATGGCGAGCCGGTCAGCGTGCCGAAGCTCGATCTCAGAACCATAGACAAGGCTCAATTCGAGCAGCAGAACCACGATCCCCGTATTCGGTCCGCCGTGCTGGTTGATCCCGGTCTGGCGCTCGCCTTTCAGCCTGACAGCCTGAAGCAGATCGATATTCCGCTCACCTTCATCAATCTCGGCAGTAAGGGCAAAATTCCGCCCGCCGTGCTTGCAGATAAACTCGCGAACGAAGTGCCCGGCGCGACCTATCAGCAAGTGGATGAGGCCAATCATTTCAGCTTCCTGCCGTTGTGCAAACCGGATGCCGACGCCTTTCTCAAATCCGTCGGCGAGCGCGATCCCATCTGCGAACCGGCCGGACCGCGGGACCGCGCGGATATTCACGCACAATTGGAGACGATGATCGCTGCCGCCTTCAACCGTACACTGAAGCCGGGTCAGTAAGGCGGCAGACTGAAAGGCCTAGCCGATCCGCTTGTAGAAAAGGGTCGTGCCGCAAAAGCCTCCATCAGGAAACAGGGCGTAATCGGGGATGACGCCGACCCGCTCCCAGCCGAGGCGAGGATAAATCGCCTCGGCATCGCTGCCCGTGGCCGTATCCAGCACCAAAAGGGTACGACCGCGTTTCGCCGCCTCCTCTTCCACTTTTTGCATGAGTTTGCGGGCAAGCCCGAGGCCTCGCGCGGACGGGTGCACCAGAAGCTTCATCAGATCGCCGCGATGCGGCTGGTTGGGTTTGGAGGCAAGGCCGACCTGCACGGTGCCCACCACCTTGCCATCCACTTCCGCCACCACATGAATGGTCGCCCCCTCGCCCACTGTTTCCGCTGCGGATCGCCAGAAAGGTTCGGCATCCTGTGGAGAAAAGGGCAACATGAAGCCGACGGACGCGCCGCCGTTCACGCAGGCAGCGAGGACTTCGCAGAGTTCAGGCAGGGCATCAATCGTCTCTTCCCGGTTCAACACGCGGATGGTGGTCATAAAAACTCCTGTCGGGGAAATCAGCGCTGTCTTTGATCCAGCACGACGGCATAACGGGCAGGTTTTTCGGTAGGATTGTGGAAAACATGCCCCTCGCCAACCGGCATGAAAAGGCAATCGCCGGGTTCCAGCCGGTGAACGTCTCCGCCGCTCGTCATTTCCAGCACACCTTCGAAAAGCCAGACATATTGCGTCATCCCCCGGCTCGCCGCATGCGGAGGGAAGCCGACGCGCGCGCCGGGCGGAAATTCGACTTCGACGATATCGACATCGGATCCCACACGCGGCGGAGAGATGGCGCGGCGCACATAACCGGTCTCCGGATCTTTCCAGAGCTGCTGATCACGCTTTTTCATGAGCGGGGACACAGCCTCTTCGTTTTCAGCGAAGAAACCGGAAAGCGACAGGCCAAGGGCTGCGCAGATGCGGGCCAGCAGCGAGGCCGTGGGGCTCGCCTCTCCACGCTCGATCCGGGAAATCATGGCGCGGCTGACGCCGGATTCGGCGGCGAGCCTGTCCAGCGTCAGGCCGTTTTCAGCCCGCAATGTTTTGATCCGCTCGCCGATGGAGCGCTCAAGAATATGATCTTCGTTTTCCATCATATGAGAATTGCACTCTCATATGATGGAGTCAATATCCACGATAATGGAAACTATCATCTTCTTTGCCGCCGGTCGCTTGCGGCAAAAGAACGTCTCAGGCGCCGACCTGGGCAATCCAGTCGTTCAGATTATAGTAGTTCGTTACTCGGCTAACTTTGCCGTCCTTCAGGTCGAAAAAGGCACCGGCCGGCAGTACGTATTTCTGGCCATTCGCCTCGGGCAATCCCTCGTCGGTCTTGAGATATTCGCCGTTGACGATGAATTCTGCGGAAGCACGCTTGCCATCTTCGCTCGCCATGATGACCATGTCGGTGAGGTTTTCCTTATAGCAGCGGTTCATATGGTCCATGAAGGAAGCGAAGGCGGCCTTGCCGGTCTGGCGCTCGCCCTGATTGATGTCGTGCACCACCTCATCGTGAAGAAGCGCCAGAAAGGTATCCATGTCCTGACGGTTGAAGGCTTCGTAGTAGGCGCGGATGGTCTCGGCAGCGGTCATCGTCTTCTCCGTTCAATGCTTGCGCGGGTTTTCCATGACGGTATAACCAGTGCAACCGAAAGTGAAAATGCCCATGACCGTCGAAATCAAGTCTCTTTCCGGCATTGACGCCACACCCTATTTCGATGACCTCGCGCGCCTGCGGATCGAGGTGTTTCGCGCCTTTCCCTATCTCTATGACGGCTCGCTGGACTATGAGCGCAAATATCTCGCGACCTATGCCGATACGGACGGCGCCGTCTTCGTGCTGGCGCTTGATGACGGCAAAGTGATCGGCATGTCCACCGGCATGCCGATGGCGGCCGAGACCGAAGAGGTGAAGGAGCCCTTCGTCAAAGCAGGTTACGATCCGGACCGGATATTCTACTTCGGTGAAAGCGTACTTCTGCCCGGCTATCGCGGCCACGGCATTGGGGTGCGTTTCTTCGAAGAACGGGAGGCGCATGCAAAGCGGCTCGGTTTCGACAGGTGCACTTTCTGTGCTGTGGAGCGACCCGCAGACCATCCACGACGCCCGGCGGACTACGTGCCGCTGAACGCCTTCTGGGAAAAGCGCGGTTATAGCCATCACCCGGAACTGCGCACCAGCTTCACATGGCAGGACCTCGACGAAAGCGTTGAAAGCCCGAAACCGCTGTCCTTCTGGATGAAGACCATTCTTGCCGGAGACGGAGACAAATGACACGCCTTGCCGCCAGCCAATATGCCATCGAGCTGATCGAGACATGGGAGGCTTATGCCGCGCATCTCTCCGCCATCATTCGCGAGGCGAAGGAAAAGGGTGCGGAACTGCTGCTTTTGCCGGAATATTCGGCAATGACGCTGACCGGGCAATTGCCGCCCGCCGCGCGCTCCGATCTGCACCGTTCCATCGAAGAGATACAGCCGTTGATCCCTTCCTGGGTAGAGCTTTGCGAGGAGCTGGCGCGGCAACATCAAATCCTCTTCCAGCCGGGAAGCGCGCCGGTGAAGGACCCGGACGGCAAGTTCCGCAACCGCGCATGGCTGTTCGGCCCGGATGGGCTGATCGGTTATCAGGACAAGCAGATCATGACCCGCTTCGAGCGGGAGCAATGGAACATTCATGCCGGCATCGAGGGCCTGAAAGCCTTCGAGACGCCGATCGGCAGGCTTGGCATCCTCATCTGTTACGACAACGAGTTCCCGATGCTAGGCCGCAGACTGGCGGAGCTCGGCGTCGAACTCGTGCTCGCCCCCAGCTGTACCGACACGTTGGCGGGTGCTTACCGGGTACGAATCGGCGCGCAGGCCAGGGCATTGGAAAACCAATATGCCATCCTCTCCTCCCCCACCGCGGGCGAGGCCCCATGGTCTCCCGCCGTCGATGAGAATCGCGGCCGCGCCGCCCTTTACGTGCCGTCCGACTACGGCATGCCCGCATCCGGTATCGTCGCGGAAAGCGAAAGCGATGCGGTGACACAGAGCACGCTTCTGATCGCCGATATCGATCTTGCCGCCGTCGCAAGGCTCCGCACTGAAGGACAGGTGGCCACCCGGCGCGACTGGCCGGAGCAATTTGCGATCTGAAAAGCCCATTTTAAAAGGCTTTTAACCAAATTCCCGCTTTGCGGTGTGACAAGCCCCTGCTATAGCGCGGGACATGAGCACAAATTCGACCCGCACGCCCCTGGACCATATCCGCAACTTCTCGATCGTTGCCCACATCGATCATGGCAAATCGACGCTGGCCGACCGGTTGATCCAGTCGACAGGCGGCCTTGCCGAACGCGACATGTCGGAACAGGTTCTCGATTCGATGGATATCGAGCGCGAACGCGGCATCACCATCAAGGCCCAGACCGTGCGCCTGCACTACAAGGCGAATAACGGCGAGACCTATGTGCTGAACCTCATCGACACGCCCGGCCACGTCGACTTCGCCTACGAAGTGTCCCGCTCGCTTTCGGCCTGTGAAGGTTCGCTGCTGGTGGTCGACGCATCGCAGGGCGTGGAAGCCCAGACGCTTGCCAACGTTTATCAGGCGATCGACAACAATCACGAGCTGGTCACCGTGCTCAACAAGATCGACCTGCCGGCGGCCGAACCCGACCGTATCAAGGAGCAGATCGAAGAGGTGATCGGCATCGACGCCTCCGACGCCGTGATGATTTCCGCCAAGACCGGTCTTGGCATTCCCGACGTTCTGGAAGCCATCGTCCACCGTCTGCCGCCGCCGAAGAGCGAAGTCGGCGAAAACGGACCGCTGAAAGCGCTGCTGGTCGATAGCTGGTATGACACCTATCTCGGCGTCATGGTTCTGGTGCGCGTCATCGATGGCGTGCTGAGCAAGGGCCAGCAGATCCGCATGATGGGCTCGGGCGCGAAATACGGCATCGAGCGCGTCGGCGTGCTGACCCCGAAGATGGTCAATGTCGACAGCCTCGGCCCCGGCGAGATCGGCTTCATCACCGCCTCGATCAAGGAAGTTGCCGATACGCGTGTTGGCGACACCATCACCGACGACAAGCGCCCGACGGCGCAGGCCCTGCCCGGCTTCAAGCCCGCGCAGCCCGTGGTGTTCTGCGGCCTCTTCCCGGTCGATGCGGCCGACTTCGAAGATTTGCGCGCGGCGGTGGGCAAGCTTCGCCTCAACGACGCTTCCTTCTCCTTCGAAATGGAGTCCTCCGCCGCCCTCGGTTTCGGTTTCCGCTGCGGCTTCCTCGGCCTGCTGCATCTCGAAATCATTCAGGAACGCCTCGAGCGCGAGTTCAATCTCGATCTCGTCGCCACCGCGCCCTCGGTCGTCTATGAAATGACGCTGACCGATGGCACGGAGAAGGAACTGCACAACCCGGCCGACATGCCCGACGTTGTGAAGATCAAGGAAATCCGCGAGCCGTGGATCAAGGCGACGATCATGACGCCGGACGAATATCTCGGCGGCATCCTGAAACTCTGTCAGGACCGGCGCGGCCTGCAGACGGAGCTGACCTATGTCGGCAACCGTGCGATGATCACCTATGAACTGCCGCTCAACGAAGTGGTGTTCGATTTCTACGACCGGCTGAAATCCATCTCCAAGGGTTACGCCTCGTTCGATTACAACATCATCGACTATCGCGAAGGCGATCTCGTCAAGATGTCGATCCTCGTCAACGGCGATCCGGTGGATGCGCTCTCCATGCTCGTTCACCGCTCGGCGGCCGACCGGCGCGGGCGTGGCATGTGCGAAAAGCTGAAGGAACTCATTCCGCCGCACATGTTCCAGATCCCGATCCAGGCGGCCATCGGCGGCAAGGTCATTGCCCGCGAAACCGTGCGCGCGCTGCGCAAGGACGTGACGGCGAAATGCTATGGCGGCGACGCGACGCGCAAACGCAAACTTCTCGACAAGCAGAAGGAAGGCAAAAAGCGCATGCGCCAGTTCGGCAAGGTGGAAATTCCGCAGGAAGCCTTTATCGCTGCGCTGAAGATGAACGACGAATAAGCGGCAAAATCATATTGCCGTCGCGATTGAAGGGAGGCCCATCGCCTCCCTTTTGCGTTTAGGCTTCTATCACGCGTGCAGCTTCGCACCCTTGGTAATCTTGTCGACGATCTTCCTGTCGGCCCTCAGCGCCATGCCGACCACCTTGGCATTCTCCGGTGAAAACTCCGAAAATACCTGGCGATTGGCGACATCGTGCCCCGTGGCGAACATTTCCTCGATATAAAGCGATGTCGTAACATCGCGCTCGAGGGATCGCTGGTGGATTTTGCGCAACGCCTCCTGATCCGTCGCCATGACGACAATCGGCTGGATGGACAGGGGATTATAGACGTTGCCCGCCCCGTCGCGGTATGGTTCTCCAATGATCTCCTTGGTCTGGGCGACGATCCCGGACATGAGAAATGCGGTAACGTTCAGTTTTTGCCACACGGCAAGGTCATCGCGAAGGATGACGGCGATCTTGGTATCAAACATGCGAACTCAATCTGGCTGTGGTTACGAAAGAGAAGCGATCCTAGCGCCTCGGGGCGTCGGCGATCTTGAACGTTCGTGCAAATTCGAAGGGATCGTGCAGGCACCCTCCAGCGAAGGCATAGAGCGCATCGAAGCGCGTTTTCATGGCAACGCCTATGCGCCGCACCGTCATGATACCTATGCGCTGGGTGTCACGCTTTCCGGCGTCCAGACTTTTTCCTATCGGGGGCAATCGCATTTCAGCACGCCCGGAAGGGTAATCGTGCTGCATCCGGACGAAGTCCACGATGGTGGCGCAGGCACCGATGAAGGCCTGCGCTACCGTATGCTTTATCTTCCGCCCGAAAAAGCGACTGAGGCGGGATATAATGCGCTGCCTTTCGCCCAGAATCCCGTCATCGAGGATGAGGAATTCCGGCAATGCCTCATCGAGGCGCTTGGCAATCTGGAAGGCGCGCCGGACAATCTGCTTCTCACCGACTGGCAGTCGAGACTGGCGGATTTGCTCTGGAAACATTCAAACGGAAGCGCCAGAACCATCAAACGGATCGACCGGATCGCCGTTTTACGGTGCCGGGACTATCTGCTGGAGAATAGCGCCGACACCGTCGGTTCCGAAGAGCTGGAACGGATAAGCGGGCTCGACCGCTTCACGCTCTTTCGGCACTTTCGCTGCCTGTTCGGCACCAGCCCGCACCGTTATCTCATCATGCGCCGGCTGCAAAAATGCAAAGAGATGATGCGTGCGGGTGCGGGCCTTGCGGAAACGGCATTTGCCTGCGGTTTTGCGGATCAGGCGCATTTTACCCGACATTTCAAAAATGCCTTCGGCATGCCGCCGGGCCGCTGGCTCAATCTTGTTTCGCATTGATCATTCCGGAAACAGGATTGACCGGTGAGCCGCAGCACCCGCCATGGCGCCGTCTCCCACCGAAAGGGCGACCGAGCCGGCAGGCCTTGCCACATCACCGCAGGCGAAGATGCCGCGGGCGGTGGTCTGTTTCATGGGATCTGTCACGATGGTCGATCCCATCGGCCCCTCCTCCACGGCGCAGCCAAGTTTTTCCAGCCAGTTCGAGGCGATCCGCAATTTCGGCTGGGTGAAAAGGCCAGCCAATGGGATGCTGCGTCCATCCGCCAGAACGACATCCGCATGCCCCGTAATTTCCCGGATGCGGGTTGTTTCCACCCGCACGCCCCGGGCCGCCAACAATGCCTGCTGATCCCCATCCGGCTCGAATACGCCATTGGTGAAAAAGGTCGTCTCGCCCCAGTCGGGCAGCATCAATGCGTGGTGAATGGCCAAAGGTGAAGCGGCGATGACACCGATCTTTTCCTGATTGAGCTCGTAACCATGGCAATAGGGGCAATGGAAGACCGAAGAGCCCCAACGCTCTTTCAGCCCGGCAATAGCAGGCAATTCATCGGCGACGCCCATGGCGAGGATCAGCCGGTCCGCTGTCTCACGGCGGCTGCCGTCGATCTCGACTACAAAATCGCCGAAGGCGCCTTCGGCATCAGTCACCCTGCCCTCAGCCCAATCTATGGTCGGGTAACGTTCGATCTGGCGGCGCGCCTCGGCGATAATTTCACCCGGCGCCTTTCCATCCTGGCCGAGAAAACCGTGGGAATGGCTGGCGAAACGGTTTCTCCGTTCCCCAGCGTCCACCACCAGAATGTTTTTTCTGGCGCGTCCCAGCTGCAGGGCCGCCGAGAGGCCGGCATAGCTGCCGCCGATAATGATGACGTCGAATTTCATGATGCACCCATCGTTTCAGGACAGAGGCGGAAGCGCCCGTTCATTTCACGATACTTATATTGTTACGTGATTTTTAGAGTCAATAGTCACGCAACTTATATTGTTACATCACCTCGAAAGTGATAGCGTCGGTGTGAACAGACGGGTTTGGACAATGAGACACGACACGCGCCTTTCACGGGTGCTGCATATTCTGATCCATATGGAAAATCATAAGGGTGCGGCGACATCCGAGAGCATCGCGGCGATGCTTCAGACCAATCCGGTGGTGGTGCGCAGGACGATGGCCGGCTTGCGCGAGCATGGTTATGTCTCGTCGGAAAAGGGCCATGGCGGCGGGTGGGTGCTGGCGCGGCCGCTCAGCGAAATCACGCTGCTCGACATTTACCGGGCGCTTGGCGCACCGGAACTGTTCTCGATAGGGCTGGCGGGCGACAACCCGAATTGCGTTATTGAACAGGCCGTCAATGCAGCACTTTTCGACGCCATGAAAGAGGCGGAAAACATTCTGCTATCCCGTTTCGGCAGCATTGCCCTTTCGCAACTGGCACAGGAATCCATCAGCCGTTGGTCCAGGGTTTCCAACCACCCTTCCGCGATGGAGCAGCTTTAGGGCGCGGATGATGGCCGCAAAGAAAAACCGCCTGCCCGGAGGCAGGCGGTTTTATCATATCAGTAGGCCCGTTACGGCTGGGTCTGCGTGCCGCCCGTATTCGGGCTTGCCGGTGCGGTGTTGTTCGCAGGCGGTGTTGCCGGAGCGGTTGGAGCCATGGGCGCCGGTGCCTGATCCGTTGCCGCAGGCGGCGTGGTGGAGGATGTCGTGGCCGGATCGGTGGTCGGGCCGCTCATCTGCGACCAGGCGAAAACGCCCACCAATACGACGACGATGATCGCCAACCACGGCACCCAGGACGACGACGTGCGGGCACGCGGTTCATTGCTGATATTCACTTCCGGACGAAGATCGCGGTCCGGACGCGGGTTGTTGGGATCGAATGTCATGGTGTTTCCTCCTCTTCATTCTGCGGAGAAAACGACGTTCACGGGATTTTGTTCCGATTCCTTCCAGAACGCTTACAACCGACGAGGTTCGGGCGCTTGCTGAAGCGCCTCCGCCAGCACCGTCATGACCTGCGGACCTGCCATTTGCGACACATTGAAACGCATGAAACCGGAGGCGTTCTGCGAGGAACTGAACACATTGCCGGGGGCCAGCACCACCTGACGCGAAAGCGCTCGGCGCGCCACATCGGCGGCATCAACCCCGTCCGGCAGGCGGCACCATAAAAACATGCCCGCCTGCGGTTCGATCCACGGCACACATACGACCGACCTCAGACGCGCCGCCACCTCCGGCATCGTTGCCGCAAGACGCTGCCTCAGCGCCTCGACATGCTTGCGGTAACTGCCATCGGTCAAAAGCGACAGGACCAGCGCTGCCGAAAAATGCGTTCCGCCAAAAGTGGTGGCGATCTTGAGATCGGTCAGGGCTTCCACCCAAGCCATGGGTGCTGCGATGAAACCGCACCGCACGGAGGCCGACAGTGTTTTTGAAAAACTGCCTATCTGGACGACGCGGTTAAGACCGTCGAAGGCCGCCAACCGGGGCGCGGCCTGGGTTTCGAAATCGGCAAAAATATCATCCTCGATGATGGTCAGCCCCACCTGCTCGGCGAGCATCAGCAGGCGATGGGCGGAAACGGCGGAAAGCCTTGCACCTGTCGGATTATGGATTGCGGAATTGGTGATATAAAGCCGGGGCTGATGGTCTTTCAGCGCCTGCTCGAAGAGTGCCAGATCCGGTCCGGTCGGCGTATAGGGAACACCGACGATCTTCACCCGATGCGCCCGCAAGAGGGCGTGGAAATTGAAATAACAGGGATCATCGACAACAACCGTATCCCCCGGTTGCAGCAGGAAACGGCACAGAAGATCGATCGCCTGCGTGCCTGAATCGGTGAGCATGATCTGGCTGGCGCCCGCCTGCACCCCGTGTTCGGCCAGCCGGCGTGACAGAAGCTGGCGCAGCGGCAACAGCCCCATCGGACTGCCATAATCCGTCAGCAGGGCGGCGTCGGCGCGGGCAAGCCCGCGCATCGCCCGCCTCAACGCTTCCTGCGGCATCCACGATGCGGGAAGCCAGCCGCAGCCGGGTTTGGCGAGAACGGAACCCTCATCCAGCGCCTGCCGCGAGACCCACAAGGGATCCACCGCCCTGTCGAGCTGCGGCTCGATATCGGCAAGCGACAGGGGCGCAAGCGGGCCCGAAACGAAAAAACCGGAGCCGGGGCGCGAGCTTATCGTACCATCCGCCACGAGCCGGTCGTAGGCCTCGACAACGGTGGAGGTGGAAACCTGCATGGTCTTCGCCAGTGCCCTGACCGACGGCAGGCGCGCGCCAGGCACCAGGCTGCGCGAGGCGATGCGTTGCCGCACACTTGCCATCACCTTCTCTATGCGCGTGCCCGCAGCGACTTGTCCGTCCACACTTCCTCCAACTGTACCGCTTATGATACCATAACAGTTTGTTGAAATTGTATATGATTGTCGCTGTTCCTGCCAGCCATTCCGGATCAAGAAAGGCAAAACGCAGGAGTTGACAATGGACAAGACGACGAGCGGCTGGCTGAGCGGTCTGACAGGCGTGGTGATATTCAGCGGTTCGCTGCCCGCGACACGCATTGCGGTAACGGGTTTCGATCCGGTGTTCCTGACCGTCGCCCGCGCCAGCATTGCCGGCGCGCTGGCGCTGGCGCTGCTGTTTCTGTTCAGGCAAAAGCGCCCGGCGCGCGATGACCTGACATCGCTTTTCATCGTCTCGCTCGGCGTCGTGGTGGGCTTCCCGTTACTGACCGCACTCGCCCTGCGGCATGTCACCTCGGCGCATTCCATCATTTTCGTGGGGCTCTTGCCGCTCGCAACAGCAATCTTCGCCGTGCTGCGCGGCGGAGAACGCCCACGCCCCGTCTTCTGGCTCTTTTCCTGTCTTGGAAGCGCGCTTGTTGCGGGGTTTTCGCTGTCGAATTCGTTTGCCGCCGGGATCGAGGCGTCGCTTGCCGGCGATCTTCTGATGCTCGGCGCAATCATCGTTTGCGGGCTCGGTTATGCGGAGGGTGCTGCCCTTTCCCGCAAGCTGGGCGGCTGGCAGGTCATTTCCTGGGCGCTGGTTCTTTCCCTGCCGGTAATGCTGCCGCTTGCTTTCTTCACCGGGCCGGAAACACTCGCCGGCATCGATCTGCAGGCCTGGGCCGGCCTTGCCTATGTTTCCCTGTTCAGCATGCTGATCGGCTTCATCTTCTGGTATCGCGGGCTGGCGCTTGGCGGCATCGCAGCCGTCGGCCAGCTGCAATTGCTTCAGCCCTTCTTCGGGCTCGCACTTGCCGCAACCCTGCTGCATGAGGAAGTGAGCCCGGCAATGATCGCCGTTACGCTTGTGGTGGTGCTCTGTGTTGCAGGCGCGCGAAAATTCGCGCGCTGATGATTGCCATCGTCAGCTTGAACGGCGGTCCACCCAGCGATGCCACGCATCCTCACTGCCGTTGAAGACATTGAGATCGATGCGACCATCGACGCCGTGCGACAGGCCGGAACCGGAATATTGCCAGAACAGCCACTTGCGGCCGGGATAAACCACCGACGGATGCTGGGCGACGGCGCGCAGCCAGAAGGGATAATCCTGGAATTCGCCCTGGAGGTTGTCCTTGTAAAAATCGGGCGCCGTATAAATGATCGGCCGCTGGCCGTAATGGCGCTCAAGCTTGTCCATGAAGACGCGCATCTTTTCCAGAACGCGTTCACGGGAATGGCGCATCTTGCAGCTCGATTCGCCGTTATATTCCACGTCGATGACCGGCGGCAGGGCTTCCGGGTCGCGCGGTACATTGCGAATGAACCAGTCCGCCTGTTCGCTGGCGTTGCGGCACCAGTAGAAGAAGTGGTAAGCGCCGCGGCGAATGCCCGCTTCCTTCGCGCGCTGCCAGTTGGTGCGGAACATCGGATCGAGATGGTCGCCGCCATCCGTCGCCTTGATGAAGGCGAAATTGGCGCCGCGTGTGCGCAGCTGCGGCCAGTTTATATTGGCCTGCCAGCGGGATACATCCACCCCGTGGACCTGGAAATGACGCGGCTGGACCTTGCCGAAATTGATCGGCTTGGCATCGCTGAAGCTGGAGCGGAAAATGCGCGAGCGGATTTGCGCACCGGCGCTCGCCGCCGGGGCCGCAGCCATGGCCAACTGGACCGGGCGCTCCATCTGGTTGATCGTGGGGCGCTCCGCCGGCCGCACCATTCCCGCCGCCTGTGACGGAACCGGCAAACGGATTTCAGGCGCATTCTGCGTTAACGACGCCCTGGGGGTGACAGCGGAAAAGGCCTTGGGTTCGTCAGGCACCGGCCCGCCCCATGCCAGAACTTCCTGCCGTGGCTTTGCTGAAATGGGCTGGGTACCGACACTTGCCTGCGGCACCGGCGCGGATGGCGTGACCGAACTCGTCGTTTCCTTCGAGGGCAAACCGGCCATCAGGCTTTCCGGCCCGGAACTGGACGTGCAGCCTCCAAGCAGGAAGCAACCGAAGAAAAGTGCTGGCACAGCCGATGAACGCATGAGAACCCGTACGCAAAACAAATCGGGGGCACTCTGATGCCGCCCGGAGACCTCGAAATACAAATGCTAACGGAAGATTATCAAAAAAGACTGAATCTTATCTTTACGTCGGCACACGCCGATGCGCCCGTCATTTCTGGCAGGCGAAACGGTTCGAGTTCTCGCGTCGTGGCGCGGCTCAGGCCGTCATGGCGGTCAGATCGACAGTGTCGGCGCCGGGGGAGTTTCTCTTGATCGATTCGATCGCATGGATAGCCGACGCCTTCGCCTTGTACCCTTCCGACGAGAACATTGTCTCCCCGTTGGATGCCTTGAAGCGGAAACGATATTCGCCGGCCTTGTCCTGATAGATTTCGAATTTGTACATAATCTTTGCGCCTCCTTTCGCGCGGTAGTCCATCAGCCGCAACTCTGTTCGGCCTCGATCACTTTCGCAACGGAAAATCGCCGATCTCAATGAGCCGTACCCAGGCTCGAGCGATTTCCAGCCCGGCTGCATCGGCCATTTCTGCGCGCAAGCCACGGTGGTCACGATAATTCTCCAGCCAGCCCGGCGACATTCTTTCGACGGAAGCAGGAAACGCCTGGCACCAGCCATCAACCACGGCGGTCGAGGCCTCGAAATGGAATTGCGTGCCATAGACCGCCCGGCCGATGCGAAAGGCCTGATTTCGTGTCGCGCCATTGGTCGCAAGCCGCGTGGCGTCCGGCGGAAGCGTAAATGTATCGCAATGCCACTGAAAAATAGGAAAGGTCTTTTCCAACCCCGCCAATAGCGGATCAGACACGCCCTCTTCCGTCAGGGAGACATCCTGCCAGCCGAATTCCGGCGGTCCCGAGAGAATATTCTCTCCGCCATAGGCGCGCGCCAGCAACTGGCTGCCGAGGCACACACCCATGACGGCTTTACCAGCATCGCCAAAGGCTTTCATGAGAAGGGCGAGATCAGCCAGATAGGGATAAAGCGCATCGTCAAGCGCGTTTTGTTCGCCGCCCAGAACGACAAGCGCATCATGGTCGGCGGCATCCGTTGGGAGAGGCTCACCCGCATAGGCGCGGATCACATGGATTTCCGCCGCCGCTTCTTCCAGCGCTACGCCGAGTTGCCCATGCGGCGTACCCGCCATGTTTTCTATGATTGCGACGCGCATAAGACCTCGTGGAGACGACAATGGATTCAACCGGCCAAGAGTGCCGATCGAATCCAGCTTCACCACGAGAAAAATCGATTTTCAAGAGCCGCGGCGTCGTCAGTGCGACGACAGGCGGATGACCTGACCTATGCGCCTTAGAATTCACGCGCCAGCTTGGCGTCTGCGGAATGCCGGTTGCCGCCACGAACTGCGAAGAACAGGAAAATCGCAGCCCACAGTATCGATTTTTCCGCGCCGCCCAGACCTTCCGCCTTTACGATGCCGTGAAAATAAACCGTTACCAGAAGAACGATCATGGCCGCGAAAGATGCCGGCCGTGTGAACAGGCCGATGGCGACCAGAATGCCGCCGAAAAATTCCGTGGCGGCAAGCAGCGGCGACCAGAAGACGCCGGGATAAAAGCCGAGGCTCTCCACCATGCCGACTGCGCCGAAAGGATTGACGATCTTGCCGAAACCATGGGTGACAAGAAGAAGCCCGGCCGTGACGCGCAGGATCGTCTCCACCAGATCATGCGTCGCATTATAAAGCGGTGCGACCGCCGGAACGAAAAGACGCTGACGATTATTCTCGAACTGTGCCATATGATCTCCACGTTTCAGCCTTCGACAGCTTCTCTGTTCGCAAAGCCGCATGATAAGAACAAGCGTACGCCCGGTAAAAACATGAGTATTATGGTTGACATTATCGTGAACATTATTGCCGCTGCGCGGTGAAGGAGACCTGAGGATGACCGAGACCAAACCCCGCATAACCATCCGCTATTGCACGCAATGCAACTGGCTGCTCCGGGCAGGCTGGATGGCGCAGGAAATCCTTCAGACCTTCGCTTCCGATGTCGGCGAAGTCAGCCTCGTTCCCTCAACCGGCGGCCTGTTCGAGATCACCGTGGACGGCACGACCATATGGGAACGCAAACGCGATGGCGGTTTTCCCGGCCCAAAAGAACTCAAACAGAGAATCCGTGACATCATCGACCCGGAGCGCGACCTCGGTCATGTGGACAGAACGAAGCATGAAGGGCTCGACACCTGACCCGGCCACATGTTTCAACAGCCCCAACCAAGTTTTTCCCCTTTAAAATCAATGATCGTCATAAAAGTTCAAAAAGTCTGTTGACACCGGGCGGCTGCCCTCGTACATCGCTCTCCGTCGCCCAGATGGCGGAATTGGTAGACGCGCCAGCTTCAGGTGCTGGTACTCGCAAGGGTGTGGAGGTTCGAGTCCTCTTCTGGGCACCATTCCATTTTTGATCTTAGCCAGATCAAGAACTTAGCCGAAAAAACAGCAACATATAGCCGACCGGTAAACGCCGGGAAGCGTGTTGCTTTTTCGCCTTTTCCACTTACAGAAAAGCTACGAACAGGCCGCTTCCGTTTTTGTCGGAAGGCCTTTTGTCCTGTCTGAAATATGATCGACCTTGCCTATTATGGCTGATCGCCACTATTTTGCGAATGCTGTTCGCAATTCGGCGTACAGGACAGAACGGTCCGCTCAGTCTGGCGGAAAACACGCACCGTATTGCCCTCGTCGATGGAGACGAGAATGCGTTCATCCACGATTGGATTGCCATCGGCATCCAGAAGCACGAGATTGGTTGTGCCGAAACTGCGACCCGTCAGAACAATCGTGGTGGCATCGGCAACCGTGGCGTCGGCGACTTTGGAGTTGCCGACGATAACCTTGCTGACGGCGCGGTCGAGACGAAGGACACGGGCGTGATTCATCGAAACGCGCAATATGTCATCTTCAGCAAAAGCGGGCTGCAGCGAACCCGATAGAAAGACGGACAAGCCGACCACAATTTTCGCCAGTTTTCCGGATGACACGCGTTTGGCCCTTGCTCACTACCCGCACTTTATTGCTCCACAGAATGCGCGGTTTTAGTGAATGAAGCGTTAAATGGCGGAAATCCGGAACGAGGATGGTAACCATTCGTAATGTATTGATATTTTCATGTCTCTTCGCCCCGCGTCAAAACTGAACAGCTGCGCCTCTTTCAACCGAAACTTAGGCGGACGGGAAAAATGGCCAGCGTCTGAATATATTTGTTTATCAGCAAATATAAAAATGCAGACAATACTTTTTGTTTTTATTTACCAAGAGAAACTCATCCTGCCGTTTACTTTGAGTTAATCGTTTTTTTTAAGCGCTTGGAAATCGCTCCGCTGTAGTTTGAACCCAACCGAACAACGGAGAACAGTTGTCGGCGTGCTGAACCAACACAGAGTTAGGAGAGACCCTATGACCAAGATTTTCGCTCGTTTCCTCAAGGATGAATCCGGTGCTACTGCAATCGAATACGGCCTGATTGCGGCCCTTATTTCCGTCGCCATCATCGGCGGCGCTTCGGCCGTTGGTACGCGACTCAATGCATTCTTCCTTGCACTTTCCCAGAGAATCAACGCCAACGCGCCGGCCGCTACAAACCCAGCCTAAGCGTTTCGCTAGATCCTAAACAGACACGCCGCCTTTAAGGTGGCGTGTCTTTTGCTTCATAGAACTAAGGAGACGGCCGTGGTAGTTGCTGCAATTTTTCTCATATTGCCTTTTTGCCTCGCCTTTGCCGCCCTGAACGATCTTTTCAGTATGACGATACCCAACAGGATAACACTTTTCCTACTGCTATCTTTCATTATCGTTGCTCCTGTTTCCGGTATGGACTGGCAGACTTTCGCGATGAGCCTTGCCGCCGCCGCCGCGGTATTTTTGGCCTGCTTTGCTCTCTTCGCCACCAATGCCATGGGTGGAGGAGATGCCAAACTGCTGACTGCCACGGCAGTGTGGTATGGCTTCAACATTTCCCTCATAGAATTTCTGCTCGCAGTAACCTTCATCGGCGGTCTGTTGACCCTTGGCATCCTATTTTTGCGATCACGCTCACAGGAAGTCATGGCCATCGGTATTCCTATTCCGGATTCATTGATGGTGGCGAAAAAGATTCCATATGGTATTGGCATCGCTATTGCCGGGCTTTTAACGTACGGGGACGCGCCGATCGTTAAGGCGGCGATCTCCAGTCTTTCCTGATACGTTACTGAAGATTTAGAATTAAACCTTCGTTAACCACAAACCCAAGCACAATATTAACCATAATTATACCAATCGCACGGCATCCTGAAGGGAGAACGAACCTGATTCCCTCAAGGATCCAGCATGAAGCCGTCGCGTATTGTCATTCTTTCCGTTGCCCTGGTCGCCGCCGGTCTTGCCGGCCTTGTCGCCATGCAGATTTCCGGCGCAAAGCAGGTCATCGAAAAAGCGGAAACGATCATCCAGAAGGAGCCGACGGTCAATGTTCTCGTTTCCTCGGTCAATCTGCCTGTCGGCAGCCGCTTGAACGATAGCTCACTACGCTGGACGCCATGGCCGCAGGGTAATGTCGTCGACAGTTTCATAACGGAAGCAAAAAGCCCGAACGCGATCACCGAACTTGCTGGCGCAGTCGTGCGTCTCCCCCTATTCGAGGGCGAACCGATACGATCGGAAAAAGTGGTCGATTCCAGCACCCGCATCATGTCTTCGCTTTTGCCGGCCGGTAAGCGCGCCGTCGCCACCGAGATTTCCGTCTCGACAGGTGCTGGTGGTTTCGTGCTGCCGAATGACCGGGTGGACGTCATCATGGTCCGCAAGGGCGATGCCGGCAATTTCTTGACTGAGAATGTTCTGAACAACGTCCGCGTTCTAGCGATCGACCAGCAGATCAAGGAAGGCGAGGATGGTACCTCCGCTGTCGTGGGGGCGACTGCGACCCTGGAACTGACACCCGAACAGGCCAAGATCATAACCGTGGCACAGCAAATGGCGGATCGCCTCACCCTTGCCTTGCGCTCCGTCGCCGATGCCCAGGAAAACGATACGCTTTCGGCCGACTACCTTCTCAACGGCGGTTCCGGCCAGCCGGAAATTCAGGTGATCAAGTCCGGCTCGATCGTCAAAGGCAATCAGGGAGCATCCCAATGATCGGGGGGGGCATGTTAAAGCATCTTAAGAAACACCTACGTTCTTCGATCACCGGCGGCCTCGCATTCTGCGTTGCTTTTGCAGGTATTCCAGGAAAGCATTTGCCTGAATTTCTTCGTCTCGGCGAAGCAGAGGCGCAAAGCGCCAGCATCGTCCGGATCACCGAGAGCGGCACGGGCACGCGCAAGCGCCTGAAGCTCGGCCTCAACAAGGCGCTGGTCATCGACCTGCCGGAAGACGCTCATGACATTCTTGTTGCGGATCCCAGCCTTGCCGACGCCGTGACCCGCACCTCCAAACGTATCTATCTCTTCGGAAAAACAGTTGGGCAGACCAATATTTTCATTTTCGGCGAGGGCGGTCGCGAAATCGTCAGCCTCGATCTGGAGGTGGAGCGGGATATTGTCGGGCTGGAAGGCAATATTCGCCGCTTCATTCCCGAATCCGACATCAAGGTCGAAATCGTTTCGGATAACATCGTTCTGACCGGAACGGTGCGCACACCCCAGGATTCGGCACGCGCCGTTCAGCTTGCGGAAGCCTTTCTGAAAGGTGGTGAAGCCACCACCCGCAATATATCGCTCACCGGTGGCGACAATGGCGGCGATGCGGCAATTTTCGCCGAAAACCGTCAGGTATCGCAGATCGTCAATATGCTGACGATCGAAGGCGAGGATCAGGTGACGCTGAAGGTCACTGTCGCCGAAGTCAGCCGGCAGGTACTGAAACAGCTCGGCTTCAATGGCTCTATTAGCAGCTCGACCAGCAACAACGGCTTCGAATTCTCAAATCCTTCCAATCTCGGAAATGCAATCAGCGGTGCCTCACGGATCGCCAGCGGCGCGATCGGTTCCGGCTCGCTTAACTTTGCCACCTATCTCAACGCCATGGAACAGGCCGGCGTTGTGCGCACGCTGGCTGAGCCGAGCCTGACCGCTATTTCCGGCGAGCAGGCCAAGTTCTATGTAGGAGGCGACTTCCGTCTGGCTGCAGAACAGGAAATCTCCGTCGACAACGATACAGGCCAACAGACCATAACGCGTGCAACCGACACAGTTGACTATGGCATAACATTGAATTTCAGGCCTGTCGTGCTTTCGCCGGGGCGGATCAGCCTTAAGATCGAGACCAATGTTTCCGAGCCGACCTATGAGGGCAACGTGGTGACAGGAAATGGGGGCCGTAACATCCCCGGTTCGACTTATATGTCGATCCGCAAGCGCGAGACCTCGACAACCGTTGAACTTCCTTCGGGTGGCTCGATCGTCATCGCCGGCTTGGTCCAGGACAATATCCGCCAAGCCATGTCAGGCCTTCCCGGCATATCGAAAATCCCTATCTTCGGCACGCTTTTCCGGAGCAAGGACTTCCTTCGCAACGAAACCGAACTGGTCATCATCGCAACGCCCTATCTGGTGCGGCCCGTTGCCCGCAACCAGATCGCCCGGCCAGACGATAACTTCAATCCGGAAAACGACGCCGCCATGTATTTCATGAACCGCGTCAACAAGGTCTATGGCCGCAAGGACCAGGTTCAGGCGGCGCCCTATCAGGGGTCAGTGGGGTTCATCTACAAATGACGACACGCACACAAAATCCCCTCTTCACAGCAAGCCCGGTCAGGGCAGGAAATGTCATGAAGGAACCCTATTCCTCCTTTTCTCCTTACCTTTCCGGAAGACGGACCGGCCTCGTCGTCGTTGCCGCGCTTGCCGCCGGCCTGTTGCAGGGTTGCGCACGCGATCCGATGACCACCAACGCCATTCCCGACGATTATCGCACACGCCACCCGATTACCCTGTCGGAAGCGGAGCATTCGCTGGATATTCCGGTCTCGGCCAGCGACAGCCGGCTGACCACCGCGATGGCCGATAATGTTCGCGGCTTTGCCCAGAATTATGCGTCGATGTCGACCGGGATCATCAATATTCAGACCCCGTCGGGATCGGCCAACTCGGCGGCCGCATCGCGAATGGCGAAACAGATCCGCTCGACGCTTTCCGGCGCGGGTGTGGCGCCGGGCAAGATCATGGAGACGCGTTATGCCGCTTCCCCCAATGGCGACGCCTCCCCCATCCGCCTGAGCTATGTCGCCGTTACCGCCATGACCGGTCAGTGCGGGCAATGGCCAGAGGATCTTTCGGACAATACCTTCGCCAACAAGAACTGGTACAATTTCGGGTGCGCGTCCCAAAGCAATCTCGCGGCGCAGATTGCCAATCCCATGGATCTGGTCGGCCCGCGCGGCATGAGCCCGATCGATGCGGAGCGTCGCGCGGTAGTCATCGACAACTATCGCCAAGGCAAGACAACGGCGACGGCTAATTGATGCGGATCCAACATTTGTTACGGCAGGAACAACGATGAGCGCTGTAGAATACGATATCAAGCCAAGCGGCGGCACAGAAGCCGAGCCGCCCGTGCGCGCTTCGGATATGGACCACCTGCGGCCCCTGCCCCGCATTTCCGTTCACGCTTTCTGCGTCAGCGACAATATGCAAGGCGTCATGGACGCATTGTCCAGCGACCGGCGCATGAGCAAGGTTACCCTGCGGGTGACCAAGGGCGATATCAATGCGGCAGCCACGATGTTTTCCACGTCGCCCACGCCCAATCTCATCGTTCTTGAAACGGCAAGCTCAACCGCCTCGCTGCTGGACGATCTCGCGCCCCTGGCGGAGGTTTGTGATCCCTCCACGCGTGTCATCATCGTCGGCCGACACAACGACATAACGCTTTATCGCGATCTCATCCGCAACGGCATTTCCGAATATCTCGTCGCTCCGATCAATATGGCTGATCTCCTGGCTTCGATCGCCGCAATCTTCGTCGATCCGGAAGCGGAGCCGCTGGGCCGCAACATCGCCTTCATTGGCGCCAAGGGCGGCGTAGGCTCGTCCACCATCGCGCATAATTGCGCCTTCGGCATTTCGAGTCTTTTCTCCACGGAAACCATTCTGGCGGATATGGATCTTGCCTATGGAACGGCGAATATCGATTTCGATCAGGACCCTGCCCAAGGCATGGCTGAAGCGGTCTTTTCGCCGGAGCGACTGGACGAGGTATTTCTCGATCGTCTTTTGACGAAATGTTCCGATCATCTGTCGCTTTTGGCAGCGCCGTCTCTTCTCGACAGAACCTATGATCTCGATCGTCAGGCCTTTCTGCCGATCCTCGAGGTTTTGCAGCGCAGTGCCCCGGTTGCGGTTCTCGATCTTCCCCACCAATGGTGCGACTGGACGCGGGCAGTCCTTTCGGAAGCCGATGAGGTGGTCATAACGGCCGTTCCCGATCTGGCAAATCTGCGCAATACGAAGAACCTCTTCGACGCACTGATCAAGCTGAGACCCAACGATAAATTGCCGCATCTCGTTCTCAATCAGGTCGGCATGCCCAAGCGTCCGGAAATCGCGCCGGCGGATTTCCTTGAGCCGCTGGAAATCGAGCCGATTGCGATTATCCCATTCGACGCACAATTGTTCGGAAATGCCGCCAATAGCGGCCGTATGATCAGCGAGATGGATGAAAAATCCCAGACGGCGGAAACCTTTTCGCAAATCGCCCATACCATCACAGGCCGCTCCGTGCTGCGCAAAAGCAGGCGTGGCGGTCTGGAAAAACTGAAGAATATTCTCAAGCGCAAGTAGGCCTTCTGCCTGCGTCCTTAGACGGAAACGCCGATGTTCGGAAAACGCGGGCCTGAAAGCCCAGCCAGAAGCACAAAGCCGGATCTTGCTGCACCTGCGCCCATGCAGGTAACGGCAGCGCCCGAACCTCGTTCTGCTGCAATTGACACTCTTGAACCCGGCCAATCACCGGTGGTGCGTCAAGCAACCGCAAGCGCACCGCCCGCGCAGAGAAAACGCGCCCGCACGGAAGATTACTACAATACCAAGAGCCAGGTATTTTCCGCGCTTATCGATACGATCGACCTTTCGCAGCTCGCCAAACTCGACGCGGAGAGCGCGCGTGAGGAAATTCGCGATATCGTCAACGACATTATCACGATCAAGAATTTCGCCATGTCGATCGCCGAGCAGGAAGAGCTGCTCGAAGATATCTGCAACGACGTTCTTGGTTACGGGCCGCTGGAGCCGCTTCTCGCACGCGACGACATTGCCGATATCATGGTCAACGGTTCCGGCCAGACCTTCATCGAAGTCGGCGGTAAAACCATCGAATCCGATATCCGCTTTCGTGACAATGCGCAGTTGCTTTCCATCTGCCAGCGCATCGTCAGCCAGGTCGGCCGACGCGTGGATGAGTCGAGCCCGATATGCGACGCGCGCCTGCCGGATGGATCGCGCGTCAACGTCATCGCTCCGCCGCTTGCCATCGACGGTCCGGCGCTGACGATCCGAAAATTCAAGAAGGACAAGCTGACACTCGACCAGCTCGTACGTTTTGGAGCGATTACGCCTGAAGGCGCAACATTGCTCAAAATCATCGGTCGCGTCCGCTGCAATGTCGTCATTTCGGGCGGCACCGGCTCGGGTAAGACGACGCTTCTCAACTGCCTGACGAGCTTCATCGACAGGGATGAACGTGTCATCACCTGCGAAGACACCGCCGAACTGCAGCTTCAGCAACCGCATGTGGTGAGGCTCGAAACGCGCCCACCGAATATCGAAGGGGAAGGCGAGATCACCATGCGCGATCTCGTCAAGAACTGCCTTCGCATGCGGCCCGAACGCATCATCGTCGGCGAAGTGCGCGGGCCGGAAGTTTTCGACCTTCTCCAGGCCATGAACACCGGTCACGACGGTTCGATGGGAACGCTGCATGCCAATACGCCACGCGAATGCCTCAGCCGTATCGAATCGATGATCGCCATGGGCGGCTTCACCCTGCCGGCCAAGACCGTGCGTGAAATCATCTCAGGCTCGATCGATGTCGTCATTCAGGCGGCGCGTCTGCGTGACGGCTCGCGCCGAATAACGCAGATCACAGAAGTGATCGGCATGGAAGGCGATGTCATCGTCACCCAGGATCTCATGCGATACGAAATCGAAGGCGAAGATGCGAACGGCAAGCTGATCGGCAGACACGTATCGACCGGCATCAGCAAGCCCAATTTCTGGGATCGTGCACGCTATTACGGCGAAGAGAAACGTCTGGCGGCCGCGCTCGATGAAATGGAAAAGACATCCTAAGGGAAAGCGACTGCCATGGACCCGACAATAGCGTTACTGGCCGTACTTGTCGCCATCTCGGCAGGAGCACTCGCCTACGTCTTTCTTTTCCAGCAGATAGAGGTCGAGAAAAAGACCACAAGCCGTTTCAAGCGGGTGCAGGCCGCAGAGACGGATCATACAAACATCAAAGCTGCACGAGACCGCGTCCAGGAACTCAGCAAGCGCCGCAAATCCATGCAGGACAACCTGCGGGAAATGGAAAAGAAACAGAATGAAAAGGCGAAAAAAGCGAAGAACATCGGCCTGCGCGACAAGCTGGTTCAGGCGGGGCTGGTGCTTTCCGCTCGGCAGTTCCATCTGTTAAGCGTCGGCGCGGCTGTTTTTTCCGCCCTCATGGCCCTTCTGTACGGCCTGTCGTCGCTTCTCGCTCTGCTAATAGGAGTTGTCGTGGCGCTGGGCGTACCGCGGTGGGCGCTGGCGTTTGTTCTCAAGCGCAGACAGAAGAAATTTCTGGAAGAGTTTCCGAATGCGTTGGACGTCATGTGCCGGTCGATCAAATCCGGATTGCCGTTGAACGACGCCGTGCGGCTAATCGCGTCGGATGGTCAGGAGCCGGTGAAAACGGAGTTTCAGCGCGTCGTCGATGCCCAACAGGTTGGCATTGGAATTCCGCAGGGGATCGAACGCATGATGCTGACCATGCCGCTTTTCGAGGTAAGCTTCTTCAGCACTGTCATCAATATTCAGGCGCAGGCCGGCGGCAACCTTTCGGAAGCGTTGTCAAATCTTTCAAAAGTTTTGCGTGACCGCAAGAAGATGCGCGCCAAGGTGAGTGCTCTTTCGATGGAAGCGAAGGCCTCAGCAGTCATCATCGGCTCGCTGCCTTTCGTCGTCATGCTGCTGGTGCATTTCACATCGCCTGACTATCTGTCGGTACTTTTCACCGACTTACGGGGCCACATTATTCTCGGAGCATCCGCGATCTGGATGCTGATCGGAATATTCATCATGCGCCAAATGATCAATTTCGATATCTGAGGTCGCAGTATGACAGGAAATCTTCTTTCTCGCCTGACTGACCCACAAACGATCATCGCCGTTCTTGTAACGCTCGCTGTTTTCGCGACCTTCTATACCCTCATCATGCCGGTTTTTGAGCGGAAAGATTTCGCCAAGCGCATGAAAGCGGTATCATCGGAACGCGATCTCATCCGTAGCCGCGAGCGCGACCGCATGGCGACTGTAGCGAGAGACGGCAAAACCTCGCTGCGGGGTAACAATAACAAATCGGCCCGCCGCATCGTCGAGAAATTCAATCTGCAGGAAGCACTGGCCGACAAGAACACAATGAACAAGCTGCGGGCGGCCGGGCTTCGTTCACAAAACGCGTTCAACACGTTCCTTGCCGCACGATTCGTCTTGCCGTTCATTTTTCTGGCCATCGCCTTCACTTGGATCTTCGTTCTCGGAAACCTCGCCGACAAAGCGTTTATCATCCGGCTAATGGCTGTGCTTCTTTTCGGTTATATCGGTTTTTACGCTCCCAATATTTACGTATCGAATCGCATGAACAAGCGGCAGGCATCCATCAAGCGGGCCTGGCCGGACGCGCTTGACCTCATGCTGATCTGCATCGAATCCGGCGTATCCATGGAAGCTGCCATGCGCCGTGTGGCCGAAGAAGTGGGCGAACAGTCACCCGAACTGGCAGAAGAAATGATGCTCACGACAGCTGAACTATCCTTTCTTCAGGACAGGCGTGTCGCTCTTGAGAATTTCGGCACGCGTACCCAGCTCGAAACCGTCAAAAGCGTGGTACAGGCGCTTATTCAGGCGGAGCGATACGGCACACCGCTTGCCCAGGCGCTTCGCGTTCTCGCACAGGAAGGCCGCGACGAACGCATGAACGAAGCCGAAAAAAAGGCTGCCGCGCTGCCGCCGAAACTGACTGTGCCGATGATCGTATTTTTCCTGCCGGTACTGATAGCAGTCATTCTCGGACCGGCTATCATCCGCGTTCTGGACACATTCTGACAAAGAAAATACTGCAGAGCGATTGCCTGTCAGCCGGCCGAATGCTCGAACACATCAACCAGCCGGCTTGCCGTCCTTCCTCGCCAGTTGCTGCCAGGAGTTCTGCTGCGAAAGCATGGCACGCAGATAGGTGAGGTTTGCCTGTGCCTGCTGTGGCGAGAGTTCCTGAACCGCGATGCGCTCGGCTTCGGCAAAGCGGCCCTGTAGACCGACCACGAGCGCAAGGTTCTGGCGAACGCGGCTATCGGCGCCCGGCTGGGCGATGGCGGATTGCAGATATGTTTCGGCAGTGCGCGGATCACTCGACAGGACATAGGACATGCCGAGGTTGGACAATACGCTCGGGTCGTTCGGCTTCAGGTCAAGCGCCTGCCTGTAGCGGGAACGCGCCTCGTTCGAGCGTCCAAGCTGATCGAGCACGGCGCCCTCGGCGGAATAAAGCCGCCAGTCGGGCCTGTCCGGCGTCTGCGCCCGCTGGATGGTCGAAAGCGCCTGTTCCAGCTGGCCGGCAGCGGCCTGCGATTTGCCATAGGCGGCAAGGACATCGCGGTCGGCCGGATTGGCGATGGCGATCTGCTGCATGACGGCGAGAGCCTGTGTGTTCTTGCCGGTCATCATCAGCACGCTGGCATAATTCATGCCGACCGATTTATCCTTGGGGCTGCGTTCATAGGCTTTGCCGGCGCTCTCCTCCGCCTGCCGAAGCTGCTCCATGTTCATGTGATCATAGGAGCGCGTGGCGGCGGGAATGGAGCCGGTGGACATGCGATCAGGCTTGTTGGTGCTCGCGCATCCCGAAACCGCAAGAACCAATGCGGCAAGACATGCTCCCCGCAGCAACCCTGTCCGGCCTGTCTCGCCCAAAGAAAATGCAGTCATGGCAGCGCCCCCGCCCAAGAATGATCAATCTTGCGCCCGACACACGACAGACTCACATGACGCAACTTTCGCTTAAGCAATAATCTGTTAACCCTAACAGAGCGTTAATCGCACCGATTCTCGACATTTACGGAAGCATACAATGGCGCCCTATCAGTTCATCGAACGCCCGACCCCTTTCAGCTCCAAGGCCGGCAGCACATTGCCGGTTTTCGCCGTCACGCCGGCCCATATCGAACAGGGCGCCATCGATCCTGTCGCTCTGGATTGGGCGAAGAAGGCGGGGTTCAAGGCGGAGGCAGGCGCCATCTTGCTCGTTCCCTCCGCCGATGGTTCGCTGGGCGGCGTGCTTCTCGGCCTCGGCGGCAATCCCTCGGAAATCCCCTTCATCACCGGGAAACTCGCCCGTGAGCTGCCGGAAGGCGATTGGCACATCGAGACAGCACCACTGACGGCCAATCGCCTCGCTCTCGGTTTCGGTCTCGGCAGCTACCGCTTCGACAAATACAAGACCACCAAGACGAACGGGGCAAAGCTCCTTATTCCGCAGGATGCGGAAGACGGCGAGATCAAGCGCGTTCTGGCCGGCGTTTTCCTTGCGCGCGACCTCATCAATGTTCCGGCCAACGATATGGGGCCGGATGAGCTTGAGATTGCCTTCCGCGCGCTTGCCGCCCACTACAAGGCAAAGGTGAAGGTCACCACCGGCGATGATCTGCTCAAGGAAAACTTCCCCCTGATCCATGCTGTCGGCCGGGCCAGCGAAAGCGCGCCGCGGCTTCTGGAGATGAACTGGGGCAAGAAGGGCAATCCGCGCCTCACCCTTGTCGGCAAGGGCGTCTGCTTCGATACAGGTGGCCTCGATATTAAACCCGCCGCCTCCATGGCACTGATGAAGAAGGATATGGGAGGCGCGGCCAATGTGCTCGGCCTTGCGCTGATGATCATGGATGCGAAGCTGCCGGTCGATCTTCGCGTTCTCGTGCCCGCGGTCGAAAACTCCATCTCCTCCAATGCCTTCCGCCCCGGCGATATCTACCGCAGCCGCAAGGGGCTGACGGTGCAGATCGACAATACCGACGCTGAAGGCCGTCTTGTTCTGGCGGATGCGCTGGCCTATGCGGACGAAGATGCGCCGGACCTGATGATCGACATGGCAACGCTGACGGGTGCCGCACGCGTCGCGCTCGGCCCGGATCTGCCGCCCTTCTACACTGATGATGAGGATCTGGCGCATGATATCGCGGAAGCCAGCATCGATACGGACGATCCGCTGTGGCGCATGCCGCTCTATATGGGCTACGACAAGGATATCCGCTCACGCGCAGCCGATATCACCAACGCGCCTTCGGGCGGCATGGGCGGATCGATCACCGCCGCCCTGTTCCTGAAGCGTTTCGTTACCAATACCAGGCGCTGGGCGCATTTCGATATTTACGGCTGGTCTCTGAGCGAGAGGCATCATTCATCGATCGGCGGGGAGGCGCAGGGTATCCGCGCACTCTTCCATTACATCGCACATCAGTTTGCGAAGTAATCTGCTTATAGGTGCAGGCTTCCACGGGCGCTTCCTCAACCGGAGCGCCCGTTCTCAATTCAGAGCATTTTCCGGGCGGAAAACCGGGCTCCACAAAAGCTCTAAACCAGAACCTTCTGTTCCTTATGGTCCTCTTCGCCGAAGAACTTCAGGTAACGCTCCACTTCGGCTGGGTCGCCGGTGGCCTTTTGCGGATTGTCCGAGAGCTTCACCGCCGGCCGGCCATTGGCGTCGCTCACCTTGCAGACGATGGAAATCGGCTTGAGGCTGGCGATGGTTTTTGGCGCGCAACCTGCAAAATCATTGGTGAGGTTGGTGCCCCAACCGAAGCTCATGCGGACACGGCCTTCGAAATGCCTGTAGGTATCGATGATGGCGTCGACATCGAGACCGTCGGAGAAGATCAGCATCTTCTTGCGCGGATCGCGGCCCATCTTCTGCCACCACTCGATGATCTTTTCCCCACCTTCGATCGGCGGCGCACTGTCGGGACGGAAACCCGTCCAGTCTGCCACCCATTCCGGCGCGTTGCGCAGGAAAGCCGCCGTGCCGAAGGCATCCGGCAGTACGATCAGCAGGTTGCCGCCATAAAGCCGGTTCCAGTCCTTCAGAACCTGATAGGGTGCTGCGGCGAGCTCCTCATCCGTCTGCGCCAGCGCCGCGACCACCATCGGCAGTTCATGCGCGTTCGTGCCGACGGCTTCGAGATCGGAATCCATGGCGAGCAGGACGTTACTCGTACCGGTAAAGGCGGGCCCGATGCCTTCCTTCAGCGCTTCGACGCACCAGCGTTGCCAAAGGAAGCTGTGGCGGCGACGGGTGCCGAAATCGGAAATGCGCAGGCCCGGCAGCTCCCGCAGCCGCTCCACCTTCTCCCACATCTTGGCCTTTGCGCGGGCATAAAGCACATCGAGCGTGAAATAACCGAGCGAGCGCATGGCGCTGCGCGAGCGCAACTCGTTGATGATGGCGAGCGCCGGGATTTCCCAGAGCGTCGTGTCCATCCAGCGGCCATGAAAATTCAGCTCATATTGCCCGTCGCGCTTGAAAAGCTCATATTCCGGCAATTGATAGCTCGACAGCCAGGAGAGGAATTCCGGCTCGAAAATCTGCGAGCGGCCGTAAAACGTGTTACCCGCAAGCCAGATGTTTTCCTTTTTGGAAAGACGCAGGGTGCGTGCATGATCGAGCTGTTCGCGCAGCTCCATCTCGTCGATTTCTTCCGCCAGCCGCACCGTCTTCGTGCGGTTGATCAGCGAAAACGTCGCGTCGACCTCCGGATAGAGCTTCCAGATCATCTGCAACATCAAGAGCTTGTAGAAATCCGTA
This sequence comes from Agrobacterium sp. 16-172Ci, assembly GCF_053522725.1. NCBI lineage: Bacteria > Pseudomonadati > Pseudomonadota > Alphaproteobacteria > Hyphomicrobiales > Rhizobiaceae > Agrobacterium > Agrobacterium sp. 16-172Ci. Next base: position 117,272 of record NZ_JBNWBW010000001.1, on the reverse strand, counting down.
TCGATCAGGCTGCGGACGATAGGGTCGAGTTTCCAGGTATGATTATGGACACGGGTGGCTATATCGGTCTTCGTCATACTCGCATTCCCCAATATCGGCCAAAGGTCAGAATAGCCGATGTCACTCCGCACCCCGGCAGGTATCAACCTGTCATGCGGAAGATTTATCTGAAAAAGCGACAACAAGTCCAGAGCACCGGCCAGGCAAATGCCCGCCGCCACCGCCCGCGCATCGATTTTCCGAAGAGCGCAATGGGGTTTTCGGTCCGCTGCTGGAGCGATGCCGCCTCAGAAGGTCGGGTCTACGGGGTTTATGCCGGGATACCAGTCCTTGGAAACCGGGTTTCTGCCGCCGAAGCTGGAAATTCCGTTTTCATCGGTGCAACGGTAACCCTGAACGGGAAGTCCACGGCTGCCAAAAACATTCCGGTAGGGGCCGCGCGAATATCCGGTCGAGCCAAGAGCGCTGTGGCAATTGTAACGGACCTTTGGCTGCAGCGTGCGCGGATCCTTGACGCCTGGCAGATTTGCATAGGCATCCGGCGCGGGAGCAAAACCATTCTGGAAAACAGTCTGCGCCTGCGCCGACGCGCTCAGCAAAACCGCCGCGAGGATCGCTGCCAATCGTGTCGCCGTTCTTGTCTTCATCGATGTCGGTCCCGAACCATCATCCAACCGATGTAGGCTGTCGGCGGCTCTCGCACAAAGGGCCGTACAGGCACAATTTCGTGAAAGCCGCCTTTTCAGTCTTCCAGGCGGCGGAAAGCCGTCGGCTTTTCGTAAAGCCAGCCGATGCGCTCGATGGCCGCATCGAGATTTTCGCGTGCGACATTCATCGTATGGCCATTGGCATGCAGCAGAACTCCCTCGTTTTCCATGAGGCCGACATGGCCCTTCCAGAAGACGAGATCGCCGCGGCGCAATTCATCCCGCTCTATTTCGACGCCAAGCGACTTCACCTGCATGTCGGTATCGCGCAGAACCCGCCGGCCCGCCATGGCCATGGAAAGCTGCACGAGGCCGGAGCAATCGATGCCGAAACCGGAACGGCCGCCCCACAGATAGGGCGTTTCGATAAAGCGCAGCGCCACCGCCACATAATCCTCTTCAAGCGCCGCATCCACGGCGCGGCAATGGGCGGCGATGATGCCTTCGCCCTTTTCGGTCAGCAGGTAACGGGTGCCGCGTGTCTCCGCCTCGCCGACGATGCGGATGAGACTGCCCATGGACAGCGCGGCGACCGGCGGTTTGCGCAATTCAGCGGCTGGATAGAGAAAAGTGCGCGGTGCAATCACCCGATGTGTGGCGACAACGACATCGCCAATCGCCGTTTCCGGCACATAGCCGGCATAACCATCTGCATCCGCCTGCACCCATGCCCAGCCATTCGCGTACTCGAAAACACGGATGGTTTCGCCAGACAGCAGCTCGGTATCGATGCCGGCGGCAAGGTCCGGCGTCGGCCGCAGGCCAACAACCGGCACAGCGATCTGCGCGGGCGAGCCGCTGACAAAACGCTCGGCCTGCACCACGCCCTGCAGCTTTTCATCGGCGAGATCGGAGCGGAAGACATTCAGGCGGCGGTCGAGCATCATGGGTTTCACATCCAGAGGTTAGATCTTGCGCGCCTGATCAATAATCAGATCGCCGAATTTTTCCAGATAAAGCGCACCGGCTACTGTGCGTTTTATCACGACATTGCGCTTGTCCCGCTCATCCCGAACCCGGTCGACCAATCCAAGAGCACCCAGACTGTCGAGGGCGCGGGTAATAACCGGTTTGGTCACACCCAGCATGGCGGCAAGACCCCGCACGGTGTGCGGCGGCAGCACAAGATAAATCTGCAGCAGGATGGCGGTTTGACGCAAGGTCAAATCCGGCTGATCGTCAATGACCTGCGCCGTGGATACACGATGCCAAAGACCCAGGGCCTCCGTGGGCGACAATTGTGCAGGCAAACCGTGACCCTTCCAGTCGTTGTCTTATCGTTTTCATTCAACCGAACGGAAAACTCAAGAACCATCCCGCACAAACAGAACCGCCGCACGGCGCAGATCAGAAAGATCGCGCGGCGCGGCGGTATTTGTCGACCCGTTTTCGAGCCATAATGTCCCCTCTGGACTTGCGGAATGAGATGCAGGAAGCGTGCCAATTTTGATGCAGCGCACAAATACTCGTAAAAACAGCAACTTAAGGCACGAACTCCGCCTTGTGGCGAAATTTTTCGCAAAGAGCAAATAGCAACAAAAACAGGCAAAAAAATAATTCAATGCTTAAAAACTGCCTTCCGCCGCGACAGCGGAAGGCATGGGTAATTGCGGATCAGATCTCCGCGCCGCGGGCGGCATCGACCGCATCGGCACTCTGTCGCCGGTTATAGCGGATCGACGACCAGAGCGAGATGCCGATCAGACCCGCGCCGCCAAGGCCCGTGATGACCTCCGGAATATGCACCATGGTCTGCACGTACATGATGACGGACAGGATGAGGATTGCATAAAAGGCGCCGTGCTCCAGATAGCGATATTCCGCCAGGGTTCCCTTCTCGACCAGCATGATGGTCATCGAACGCACATACATGGCGCCGATACCGAGGCCGATGGCGATGATGAAGAGATTCTGCGTCAGCGCAAAAGCGCCGATAACGCCATCGAAGGAGAAGCTGGCATCCAGCACTTCGAGATAAAGAAACGCACCGAAGCCGCCTTTCGCCGCGCCTTCCAGCATTTCCTGGCTGCGGTCGAGAATGCCGCCGACGACTTCCACCAGCAGGAAGGTCAAAAGACCCCAGATCGCCGAATGGAAGAAGGTGTTGGCCGCGACCGGACCAAGTTCCGGATTGTCGCTAGCACCGATGATGCGGGAAAAGATCAGCATGACGACCAGCACGAAGGCAATCTCGATGCCCTTCACGGAGGAATAGGTTGCAGCCTTTTCCTCGATCCAGCGCACCCAGTGCACGTCCTTTTCATGGTCGAAGAAGAAGTTGAGACCGACCATCATCAGGAAGGTGCCGCCGAAAGCCGCAATCGGCAGATGGGCGTCACGCATGATTTCCGCGTAACGTTCTGGCTGCGTAGCCGCCATGACAATCGCCGTCCACGGGCCGACATTGGCCGCGACGACCACGATGAGCAGCGGGAAGACGATACGCATGCCGAAAACGGCAATCAGGATACCCCAGGTCAGGAAGCGATGCTGCCAGACCGGTGTCATATCCTTGAGCTTATTGGCGTTGACGATGGCGTTGTCGAAGGAAAGTGAGATTTCCAGCACCGCCAGCACGACGCAGATGAAGAAGATCGTCGCCGTACCGCCGACCGTTCCGGTCATTTCCCAACCGAGATAACCGCCGAGGATCAAACCGACCACGGTGACGATAAAAGCCCACTTGAAGTAGGTAAGCGTGTTTTTCTGGGCAGCGCTCATGTCCGGTCGCCTCCCATAAAGAGGGCGTTCAGGGGCCGACGCAGGGCGTCAGGCCGCACGCAGAAAGCACGCGCGCGAAGCACATTCAGGTTTTTCATAGTTTTTAATCCGCCGGCCAATTTTTGCAGGCGGTACCGACATCGCGAGAGCGCCGTAAAACTCTCGCCAGAGGGGCCCGGCACCTTTGTTTCCTCTGCCGTTGCGAGACAAATCATCGCAGGGCTCTTTCTTACTCCCTGAAGATCACGCCTTCGTCAAGTCCCGTGATCGTGATCGAGGCTGTGAGGAAGATCAAACCTGCTCTGCTGCCAGGTCTTCAGCGGTTTCGCGGCGGCGTTTGAGAGTATTTTCGCGGAAGAAGATATAAAGGCCGGAAAGAACGATCAGACCCGCGCCGACGACGATACTCGTCTGCGGCACATCGCCGAAGAACAGCCAGCCGAAAATGACCGCCCAGAGCAACAGCGTATATTGCAGCGGCGCGACGGTGGCGGCATCGGCGAGTTTAAGCGCCCGGTTGACCAGCACATGCGCCGTCATGGCGACGACGCCGAGCAGGCCGAGGAAGGCGAGATCGAAACTGGACTGAACCGGCAGCCATCCCGATGGCGTGAGGAATACCGCGACAATGCCCGCAAGCGCCGCACCGATGATCTGCCAGAAGGCAAGCACCGTATCCGGCGTATTGCGCAGCTGACGACCGGATAACATCATGAAAGCGAAAGCGGCACTGCCAAGGATCGAAAACAATGCTGCGGAGGTGAGGCTTGCCGAACTGGGTTTGAGCGCAATTAGAACGCCGACAAAACCGATGGCGATGGCCGTCCAGCGACGCCAGCCCACCTTTTCTCCGAGCAGAAACGGCGAGAGCGCCGCCACATAGATGGGGGCGGCCAGCCAATAGGTCATGACATCGGCGAGCGGCAGGGCCGCGACCGCGAAATAGAAACAGAAAAGCTCTGCGGTGGAAAAGAAAACGCGCGCGAACTGAAGGCCGGGACGTTCAATTCTGACAAGGCCGGAGGGGCCGGCACGCCAGACGATCGGAACGAGGATAATAAGCGCCGCCGCGCTGCGGATGAGGATCACCTGACCCTGGCTATAGGTGGCTACGAGCCATTTCCCCATGGCGTCGTTCAGTGCGAAAAGCAGCATTCCAAGCAGCATGACGGCCACGCCGAGGCCAGTCGGCGAAAGCTTACGTATCATAGACATGTCAGTTCCGATCTCTCCCAATGGCTGCATTGGTCGTCCAGCCTGCCATCCTTTGTCAAGCCCCGAACTGCCGGGCCGGAATAATTAATAGTACTAATAATGTCGGCGTGTTGGATGTCAGGTGAAGATTCGCCGTTCTGCGGCAACCAGTTCCTGGAGAAAATCGACCACCGTGCGGACGCGGACCAGTTGACGGGCGGATTCGTGATAGGCGGTCCAGTAGGACCGGCTGATGGTGAGGTGCGGCATGATCCGCAGAAGTTCGGGATATTGCCCGGCGATGTAATTGTGCAGGATGCCGATGCCCGCACCGGAACGCACCGCCTCGGTCTGCCCGGTAGCGCTGGAGATTTCGAAGGCGGCGTCCCAGTCGCGCATGATCTCACCGGTAAAGTTCAGTGAAGGCGAAAAGATCAGGTCCTCCACGTAGCCGATCCGCCGGTGGCGCTTCAGCGCCTCTACATCATCAGGCGTTCCATAATCGGCCAGATAATCCGCCGAGGCATAGAGGCCCAGCGAATAATCGGTGAGCTTTGAAAACATCAGCCTGCCCTGCTCCGGCCTTTCGATGGTGATGGCTATATCGGCCTCACGCTGCGACAGGGAGAAAGAACGCGGCACCGGCACGAGCTGGATTTTCAGATCGGGATAACGCGCCGTCAGCCGGCCGAGCCGCGGCGCGAGGAAAGAAACGCCGAGGCCATCCGGCGCGCCGATGCGCACCGTTCCCGCCACCGCCGTATCGACGCGGCCGAGATTTGCCTGGGCATTCAGCATTTCGGTTTCCATGCGCTCGGCTCCGGCAAGAAGGCGCTGCCCCTCTTCGGTCAACTCGCAGCCATTGGTGCTGCGCAGGAAGAGCTGCGTGCCGATGGCCGCTTCCAGTGCGGAAATGCGCCGGCTGAGGGTGGCGTGGTTGACGCCAAGTTTTCTGGCCGCCGAAAGAAACTGGCCGCTTCGAGCGACGCTTAGAAACAAACGCACATCATCCCAGTTCACGGCACCCTCCTTATGTCTATTTTTGCACAATGGATGCTTATTTCAGGCGATTGATTTGTGCAAATCGAAAGGTAATGCTGCGCCATCACATTCTGGAGGAACACCCATGAAGGAAATCGGTCATTTCATTAACGGCAAGCATGTGCCGGGCACCAGCGGCCGCACATCGAATGTCTACAACCCGGCCACCGGCGAAGTTCAGGCAACTGTCGCGCTTGCAAGCGACGCCGAACTGCGCGCCGCCGTAGAAAGCGCCAAGGCCGCGCAGCCGAAATGGGCCGCCACCAACCCGCAGCGCCGCGCCCGCGTTTTCTTCAAGTTCGTCGAACTTCTGAACCGCGACATGAACGAACTGGCGGTGCTGCTCTCCAGCGAGCATGGCAAGACCGTTGAGGATTCCAAGGGCGATATCGTGCGCGGCCTCGAAGTCTGCGAATTCGTCTGCGGCATTCCGCATCTGCAGAAGGGCGAATTCACCGAGGGTGCCGGCCCGGCCATCGACATGTACTCGATCCGCCAGCCGGTTGGCATCGGCGCGGGCATTACGCCGTTTAACTTCCCCGGCATGATCCCGATGTGGATGTTCGCGCCGGCGATTGCCTGCGGCAACGCCTTCATCCTCAAGCCTTCCGAGCGCGACCCGTCGCTGCCGATCCGTCTTGCCGAACTGATGATCGAAGCCGGTCTTCCGGCCGGCATCCTCAACGTCGTCAACGGTGACAAGGGCGCCGTCGACGCCATCCTGACCGATCCCGATATCGGCGCGGTCTCCTTCGTCGGTTCGACGCCGATCGCCCGCTATGTCTATGGCACGGCCGCCATGAACGGCAAGCGCGCGCAGTGCTTCGGCGGTGCGAAGAACCACATGATCATCATGCCGGATGCCGATCTCGACCAGGCGGTAAACGCGCTGATGGGCGCAGGTTACGGTTCGGCCGGCGAGCGCTGCATGGCTGTTTCCGTTGCGGTTCCGGTTGGTGAGGAGACGGCAAACCGTCTCGTCGAAAAGCTCATTCCGCAGATCGAAAGCCTGAGGATCGGCCCCTATACCGACGACAAGGCCGATATGGGTCCGCTCGTCACCAAGGAAGCGCAGACGCGCGTCAAGGGCCTGATCGACAGCGGCGTCGCGCAGGGCGCGAAGCTTCTGGTCGATGGCCGCGACTTCAAGCTGCAGGGCTATGAGGACGGCTATTTCGTCGGCGGCTGCCTGTTCGACCACGTGACCCCTGACATGGACATCTACAAGACGGAAATCTTCGGACCCGTTCTCTCCGTCGTTCGCGCCAAGAATTACGAAGACGCGCTGGAACTGCCGATGAAGCATGAATATGGCAACGGCGTCGCCATCTATACCCGCGACGGCGATGCCGCCCGCGACTTCGCAAGCCGCGTCAATATCGGCATGATCGGCGTCAACGTTCCGATCCCGGTTCCGCTTGCCTATCACTCCTTCGGCGGCTGGAAGGCTTCGAGCTTCGGCGACCTCAACCAGCACGGGACGGATTCGATCAAGTTCTGGACAAAAACCAAGACGATCACCTCGCGCTGGCCGTCGGGTATCAAGTCGGGCGCTGAATTCGTGATGCCGACAATGAAGTAAGCCACACAAGCAAAAGCCCCGCTGGAAAAACAGCGGGGCTTTTTATTGGATTTCGGCTGGGCGGTAAGGGCTGCGCCGGGATCAGTTGGTCGGGCCGTCGTTGAAACCCACTTCATCCACCAGTTCGGACGCCTGCTTGCGATGGGCGGCTATGTCCGTCAGCGGCAGCTTGTCCGGATTGATGGGGCCGAAGCCCTTCACGACATCGGACGGCTCCGCGCCGGGCAGCACCGGATATTCGAAGACCTGCTTGGCATAGATTTCCTGCGCCTCGCGCGAGGCCAGGAACTCCATAAGCTTCAGCGCGTTGTCTTTGTTGGGGGCGTATTTCGTCATCGCCATGCCGGAGATATTCACGTGTGTGCCGCGATCGCCCGCATTGGGGAAGATCACCCGCACCGATCCGGCCCATTCCTTTTCTTCCGGCTCGCGATCATTGGTCAACATCAGGCCGACATAATAGGTGTTGCCGAGTGCGATATCGCATTCACCGGAAAAGATCGATTTCGCCTGGCTGCGGTCGGTTCCGTCAGGCTTGCGGGCGAGATTGTTCTTCAGGCCGGTCAGCCATGTGCGGGTATAATCGACGCCGTGATGGGCAATCATCGAGGCGATCAGCGCGATATTATAGGAATGCTGGCCGTCGCGAATGCAGATCTTGCCCTTCCATTTCGGATCGGCAAGCTCCTCATAGGTAATGTCCTTCTGGGTCACCCTCTCCTTCGACGCATAGACCACCCGGCCGCGCGTGGTGAGACCAAACCATTCGCCCTCGGGGTCGCGCAGATTGGCGGGGATATCCTTTTCGATGACGGGATCGTTGAGGACCGGCTGGGTAACCTTGCCCTCCTTCGCCTCGACGAGGCGGGCGATATCGACCGTCAGCAGCACATCGGCCGGCGAATTGACGCCCTCGGCCTGAATGCGTTCCACCAGCCCCTTATCGAGAAAAAGCACATTCGCCTCTATCCCGGTTTCCTTCGTGAAAGCATCGAGCAGCGGCTGGATCAATTCAGGCTGGCGATAGGAATAGACGTTAACCTCCCCTTCTGCCAGAGCGACGGGCGCGGCGACAAGGATCGTCAACCCTGAAAAAACGGCAGCGGAAAAGTATGATTTCAAGCTTGCCATTATGAATGCCTCCATTACATTCCGATTCTTGACTTGTTTGTTCATGAATCATCCGGACGGTCAACAAGGCTGTTCGAGAAATATCGGATGGGTGCCAGTTTTTTCAGTTTCTGGAATTGTTCTAAACTGAAAAAGAGACTATATAACTCCACATTGAGAGTTAGGAGACCAGCATGCGCTTGACCAAACAGACCAACTATGCCGTTCGCATGTTGATGTATTGCGCCGCCAATGAAGGCCATCTGAGCCGCATTCCCGAGATCGCCAAGGCTTATGGCGTTTCGGAGCTGTTCCTGTTCAAAATCCTGCAGCCGCTCAACAAGGCGGGCCTGGTGGAAACCGTGCGCGGTCGCAACGGCGGCGTGCGCCTTGGCAAACCCGCCGAGAAGATCAGCCTGTTCGACGTAGTGAAGGTGACTGAAGACAGCTTCGCCATGGCCGAATGCTTCGAGGACGGTGCTGTGGAATGTCCGCTCGTGGATAGCTGCGGCCTCAACTCGGCCCTTCGCAAGGCGCTCAATGCCTTTTTCGACGTTCTGGCGGAATATTCGATCGACGATCTCGTCAAGGCTCGGCCCCAGATCAACTTCCTGCTGGGCCTCGATACGGAAATGCCGAAGATCGCCGCCCTTCCGGCTGCCTGATCATCCCATTGCCGCATCGGCAATTGCCATAGCCCGTGTCCTTCAGGCCACGGGCTTTTCTTTTATAGAATACGCATGAAACGTAATATTTTTGATCCTGCGTGTTGACGTCGCGAATGGAAGCGGCGCATTTGGTCGCGAGCTTTTTCAAGCAACCAATCAGCGTCGCAATGATCATCAAGCCTGAATTCCATACATTTGCACTCACCGCGCTCGTCGGCAGCATAGGGGCGCTACTCGCCAGCCTCATCGATATTCCGGCGCCTTTTCTTTCCGGCCCGGCACTTGCGGTGACGATCACGGGGCTGGCCGGTGTAAGGCTTGGTGTTCCCGCCTTCATCCGCAATGCCTGTTTCGTCGTCGTCGGCATTTCTATGGGAACGAGCGTGACGCCCTCCGTAATCGACGCGGCAAAGACCTGGCCCGTGAGCTTCGTCGTTGTGCTCGCCGCTGTCGTTATCATGCTCTATGTCGCCTACTGGATCCTGCATTACGGCTTCGGTTACGACCGGACAACGGCGATGCTGGGCGCCTCTCCCGGTCATCTCAGCTATATCATCAGCCTCGGCGCCGAGACGAAAAGCGACCTTGCGACCGTCAGCATCGTGCAAAGCGTGCGGGTGCTGGCGCTGACGCTTTCCGTGCCGCTGATCGTCGAATATTTCGATCTCGTCAGCACGGAACCGCTTGTGGCCAACCCGCCAATGGGCCTTTTCACGCTGGCGCTGACCATCGGCGCATCGCTTCTGACCGGCTGGCTTTTCCTGCGCTGGAAGTTTCCGGCCGCGCTGCTGCTTGGCGGCGTCGCCATTTCCATCGGCACCCACATTACCGGCCTTACCGAAGGCGGCGTTCCCACCTGGCTCAGCCTGCCCGTCTATGTGCTGATCGGCTGCCTTATCGGCACCCGCTTTTCGAATGTCTCACTGATGGACGTGCGGAAAGGCTTTCTGGCCGGCTTCGTCGTTACCATCGCCGTGATGCTGATCGCCGGAAGCATTGCCTGGATGATTTCCGGGGTGACCGGCGTTCCGCTCAATGCCGTCATGATCGCCTATTCGCCGGGCGGCCTGGAGACGATGGCGGCGATGGCGGTGATGATGCATGCCGATACCGCCTATGTCGGCTCCCACCACGTCATCAGGCTCCTGTTTCTTTCGGTTCTAATGCCGCTGGTCATGGGCAAGGATGCGCGCAAGCGCGACGGCGAAACCTGACCGTCGGCGTGTAGCCGGAGCCATCGGCGCGAAAACGCAGACGGCATGCAACCATTTTTCCTCCCGGCCGTTTATATTCGGCCGCAATTGCGGCGGCGATCTTTCGCCTGTTCGGCAGGCTGACCCACCGGAGGAACATTCATGAACCGCTTGATGACGTTGACGGGCGCCGGACTTGCGCTTGCCCTTTCTGTTTCCATCGCTCAGGCGCAGGTGGTCGTGTCGTCGAAGATCGACACGGAAGGCGGTGTTCTCGGCAACATCATCCTCGCCGTCCTTAACCAGAACAAGATCGAAACGACGGATCGCATCCAGCTTGGCGCCACGCCGGTTGTGCGAAAAGCGATCACCGCCGGTGAGATCGACATCTATCCCGAATATACCGGCAACGCCGCGTTCTTTTTCTCCAAGGCGGACGATCCGCTCTGGAAGGATGCAGCCAAGGGGTATGAAGAGGCGAAAACACTCGACTTCGATGCCAATAAAATCGTCTGGCTGACGCCATCGCCGGCAAACAACACCTGGGCGATTGCGCTGCGCAAGGATGTCGCCGACAAGAACAATTTGAAGACGCTTTCCGATTTTGGCAAATATGTTGCCAATGGCGGCGAAGTCGTGCTTGCCGCGTCTTCCGAATTCGTCAACTCCGCCGCCGCGCTCCCTGCATTTCAAACCACCTATGGCTTCACCATGAAGCCTGACCAGCTGATCACGCTTTCCGGCGGCGACACCGCGGCCACGATTGCCGCCGCCGCCAACCAGACCAACAATGCCAATGCCGCCATGGTCTATGGCACGGATGGCGGCATCGCGCCCTCCGGTCTTGTGGTGCTGGAGGACGACAAACATGTGCAGCCGGTCTATCAGCCAGCGCCGATCATTCGCGAAGAGGTTCTGAAAAAGCACCCGAATATCGAAGAGCTGCTGAAACCGGTGTTCGAAAAACTCGATCTCGCAACGCTGCAGGATCTGAACGCCCGCGTTCAGGTGGGCGGCGAACAGGCCAAGACCGTGGCGCTCGACTTTCTGACAAAGAACGGCTTCGTCAAGTAGCCGCTCGCGGTGCCGGAGGGGGTTGCGGGAACCGGTGCGTTCCTGTGGTCCCCTCCCAAATCATACACGGGCCAAAAGACAGGGGAGCAGGATTTGACGAAATGGCCTGACAAAGTGGGCGTTGTGATTTCGTGCCTGCTTCTTTATGCGCTTTTTGCCTCACCTTTCATGACATTCCGTGCCAACCGGATCGTTCAGGGCGAGACACGAACGGTCTTTGAAGCTCTTCCGGGTTCGGCTGCAACTGTTCTCGTCACCATCGTTCTTCTTTCAGCCTTCATCGCCTTTTTCCGCTTCCCCACGCGATTGAAACTCGCATTCGCGCTCACCGGTCTTGCGGCACTGGCGGTTTTCGTCGGGCAAGCGGCATCTTTCCTCATGCCGGAGGGCAACGGTTTTGCCCGCGTTTCACCTGCCAGCGGCTTCTGGCTGATATTTGCCGGGCTGGCTCTGCTCGCGACGGATTGTATTGCGCGTCTTGAGCCGAAGCCCGCTGCCCGGATTTTGCTGCTGCTGGGGGCCATCGCCGCACTCGCGGCCGTGCTGACAAGCGGCCTCTGGAACGACCTCTCCATCATCAAGGAATATACCGGCCGGGCCGATACATTCTGGACCGAGGCTTTGCGGCATGTGGAACTTGCCATCGGCTCGCTGATCGCAGCGACCGTGGTGGGCATCCCCCTGGGGATACTCTGTTACAAGGTCGAGCGGTTGCGCGCAGGCGTACTGAATAGCCTCAACATCGTCCAGACCATTCCCTCCATCGCCCTTTTCGGCCTTTTGATCGCCCCGCTCGGGTGGATCGCGGCCAGTGTGCCGGGTGCCGCGAAAATCGGCATTGCCGGAATCGGCATGGCGCCCGCTTTCGTGGCGCTGTTTCTTTATTCGCTGCTGCCGGTGGTTTCCAACACGGTGGTCGGTCTTTCCGGTGTTTCGCAGGCGGTCCGGGAAGCGGCGCGCGGGCTTGGCATGACGCCGGTGCAACGGCTGCTGCGGGTGGAATTTCCGCTGGCCATGCCGGTCATCCTCACCGGCATTCGCATCGTGCTGGTGCAGAATATCGGCCTGGCGACGATTGCCGCCCTGATCGGCGGCGGCGGCTTTGGCGTTTTCGTATTTCAGGGCATCGGGCAGACGGCGATGGACCTCGTGCTGCTCGGCACCGTGCCGACGGTTCTTCTCGGCTTTGCGGCCGCCATAACACTCGACGCCCTCATCGACAGCAATCTCTTCAGCGCAGGCGGAAGGCAAAAGGCATGATCGAAATCGACACCATCACGAAACGATATGGCGATGCCGCCGTCGTGGATCAGGTATCGCTCACGGTAGCACCGCGCACCGTCACCGTCATCGTCGGCACCTCCGGCTCGGGAAAAACCACCCTGCTGCGCATGATAAACCGGCTGGTGGAGCCGACCTCCGGCACGATCCGTATCGATGGTGAGGATGTCAGCGCGATGCCCGGTTTCAAGCTGCGCCGCCAGATCGGCTACGCCATACAGGGCCATGGCCTGTTTCCGCACCGGACGGTGGCCGAAAATATCGCGACCGTTCCGCAGCTGATCGGCTGGGATCGCAAGCGGATCGAGGCGAAGATCGACGCGCTGATGCATCTCTTCCAGCTCGATCCCGCGCTTTATGCCCACCGTTTCCCGCATGAACTCTCAGGCGGTCAGCAGCAGCGTGTCGGCGTGGCGCGTGCGCTGGCCGCCGAGCCGAACATTCTTCTGATGGACGAACCCTTCGGCGCGCTGGACCCGGTGATCCGCGCCAAGGCCCAGAACGATCTTCTCGATATCCAGAAAAAGCTCGGCGTGACCGTCGTTCTCGTCACGCACGATATGGACGAGGCCTTTCATCTGGCGGATCGTATCGCCGTGATGGACAAGGGCCGCATCGTGCAGGACTGCCCGCCGGCCGAACTGGTGCTGAAACCGGCAACGGATTTCGTGCGCACCATGATCGGCGAAAACGAACGGGCGCTGAAACTGCTGTCCGTTCTCTCCGTTGCCGATGTCGTGGAGCCGGGAAACGCAGAGGGCGAACCGCTCAGCGAGCATACAAGCCAGCGCGACGCCCTGTCGGCTATGTTATGGGCGGGCTGCGATGCCTTGCCCGTCGTCAGGGACAATGGTGAACCCGCCGGCCGGGTTCGGCGTGACGTTCTTCTCCAGCGTGCCGCCGGAGCCCCATGAAAAACGCCTTATCCTTGTTTGCCGTCGGTTTCCTGACGCTGGCGCTGATCATCTTCCTTGCCGTGCCGCAGGTCTTCGCGCCGGTGTTCCGCCCTCTCGTGCAGGCCAATGCGCCGGCAATCTACACGCAGGCCAATCTGTTTTCCCTCACGCTGTCGCATCTGACCATTGTGGCGATTGCCACGGGGCTGGCCACGCTCACGGCGGGAGCGCTCGCGGTTCTCGTCACCCGGCCGTTCGGGGCGGATTTCCTGCCGCTGTCGCGCAGCATCGTCAATATCGGCCAGACCTTTCCGCCGGTAGCGGTGCTGGCGCTGGCCGTACCGATGATCGGTTTTGGCGAAAAACCAACGCTCATTGCCCTGTTTCTTTATGCGCTCTTGCCGGTATTCGAAAATACGCTGACGGGTCTAACAACCCTGCCCGCCACGGTGATGGATGCCGCGAGAGGCAGCGGCATGACCGGCTGGCAACGCCTTGTCAAAGTGGAGTTGCCGCTTGCCCTTCCAGCCATTCTCGCCGGCATCCGGCTTTCGGCGGTCATCAGCCTTTCGACCGCGACCATCGGCTCGACCGTCGCGGCGCGTACCCTCGGCGAAGTGATCATTGCCGGTCTGCAATCCAACAATCTGGCCTTCATTCTTCAGGGCGGGCTGATCGTTGCGGCGCTGGCGATCCTGATTCACGCTGCCTTTTCCGCCCTGGAGAAGAGTGCGGCGCGCAAAACCGGGCACTGACACAGGCAAGCCCCGCATTTTTATATTCCCGATACATGCCGCACATGATAGGGGCTGACCGTCGAAACAGAAACATTCGAGGTTCGGGTGACACAGGCAATTGTCGTGATGGGAGTGAGCGGCTCCGGCAAGTCCACGGTCGCGGAAGCAGTGGCGGAGAAACTGGGCGTTGCTTTCATAGAGGGCGACAAGCTTCACCCGAAATCCAACGTCGATAAAATGTCCGAGGGTATTCCGCTGACGGACGAAGACCGCTGGCCCTGGCTCGATCTTATCGGCGCGGAACTGCGCAAGGGCAGCGAAAGCAACGGTGTCGTCGTTTCCTGCTCGGCGCTCAAGAAAATCTATCGTGACCGGCTTCGCAAGGCCACTGGCGGCCCGCTGGCTTTCGTCTATCTGGATGGCAGCCTGGAGCTTCTCAGCCGGCGCATGGGCGAACGCAAGGGCCATTTCATGCCGCTTTCGCTGCTTCAAACCCAGCTTGCCACGCTGGAAGTGCCGACCGGCGAACCGGGTGTCGTGACCGTCAGCATCGATGCCACACCGGAGGATATTGCGAATAACGCACTTTCCGGTTTGAAGACGGTGACGTTCTAAAATCCGAGCCTGTCGCGCAGGCCGTACCACCATGCGCCAAGCACGGTCAGCGGCACCCGGAAGGTCTTGCCGCCGGGGAACGGATAATTCGGCAGCGAGCTCCAGATATCGAAACGTTCGGCGTGGCCGGCAACGGCCTCGCCCAGTATCTTGCCGAGCAGATGGGTTGTCGTCACACCATGGCCGCTGTCGCCATGCGAGAAATAGATATTGTCCGACAGCCTGCCCATATGCGGAATGCGCGTCAGGGTCAGCGCGAAATTGCCGCTCCAGGCAAAGTCGATCTTCGTTTTTTCCAGTTGCGGGAAGGTTTTGAGCATGTTCGGGCGGATCACGCCCGTAAGGTCAGCCGGATCGCTGCCGCCATAACCGATGCCGCCGCCGTAGAGCAGGCGGTTATCCGAGGTGCGGCGGTAATAATCGAGAATGTAATTGGCATCCTCGACGCAATAATTGGCGGGCAGAAGGGCCTCGATCAGATCGGCATCGAGCGGCTCCGTCGCCATGACCTGGCTTGAGACCGGCATCATGCGGTCGCCGATTTCCGGCAAGAGTTTGCCGAGATAGGCGTTGCCGCAGACGAGGACATATTTCGTCTTGACGCTGCCTGTTGCCGTGCGCACCACGGGGTTTGCGCCCTGCTCCACCGCAATGACCCGCGAATTTTCGAATATGCGAGCACCGAGGCTTTCCGCCGCCGCCGCTTCGCCCTGCACCAGATTGAGCGGGTGGATATGCCCGCCGAAGCGGTCGATCATGCCGCCGGCATATCGATCGGTCTTCACATAGTTGCCGACATCCGCCTTCGAGACCATTTCGAGCCCGCCATGGCCGTGTTTCTCCCAATGGGTTTTGTGAGCCTCCATCTCGCGGATCTGTTTCGGCGTGAAGGCGGCGAAGAAACCGCCATCGACGAGATCGCAATCGATGGCGTATTTGGCGATGCGGTTGCGGATGATCGCGCCGCCTTCAAGCGACATTTCGCCGAGTTTCACCGCCTTGTCATGCCCATAGCGGCCAGCGATGGTTTCGAGATCGCGGCTATAGCCGTTGACGATCTGGCCGCCATTGCGACCCGAAGCGCCGAAGCCGACGCGGACGCCTTCCAGAACGATGACGGAATAGCCGCGCTCACTGAGTTCCAGCGCGGCGGAAATGCCGGTAAAGCCACCGCCGATGATGCAGACATCGGCGTCCAGCCCGCCTTCGAGCGTCGGCCGCACGGTTTTGACATTGGCCGAGGCCGCATACCATGACGATGTGTGGCCGGGATTGGGAATGTTCGTTACCTCAGCCATTTCACACCGTCCTGATATAGGCGTCATATTCGACGTCGGTTACACGCAGGGAAAATTCGGAAAGCTCCTGCTGTTTGCAGGCGGAAAACAGCGTGCGGTACTTCTGGCCAAGCGTCGCATAGGCAAAGCTCGACCGCGTGAAACGTTGCAACGCATAGTCCCAGTTGGTGGGCAGCGGCTCGTGATTGATCGCGTGGCTGTCGCCGGCAATCGCGCCCCCCGGTTGGCGCTTCTCCTTCATGCCGGCCAATGCGGCGCTCAGGATCATCGCGACAACGAGATAGGGATTGGTATCGGCGCCGGCGACCCGGTGTTCGA
This sequence comes from Agrobacterium sp. 16-172Ci, assembly GCF_053522725.1. Lineage (NCBI taxonomy): Bacteria > Pseudomonadati > Pseudomonadota > Alphaproteobacteria > Hyphomicrobiales > Rhizobiaceae > Agrobacterium > Agrobacterium sp. 16-172Ci. The sequence continues at coordinate 100,837 of NZ_JBNWBW010000001.1, read as the reverse complement.
TACGGGTCGCGGCCTTGCTGGCAACGATGACACGCACAGCCGCCGAGCGGTTGTCGATGCCCCAGGAGGCGTAGGTCGGTGCGTGTTCGCTGGGGGTCAGACGACGATAGGAATTGGCATGGGGGGCGAAGATCGCCATGCTTTCACCCATGTTTTCCAAGAGGCCGCCGACCGAATGCATCAAAGCATCCGATGGGCCATCCTCTCCGGCGTAGATGTTCCTGCCGTCCCTGTCGAGAACGGAAAAATGCACGTGCATGCCGTTGCCGGCCTGCAACCCATAAGGCTTGGCCATGAAGGTGGCGTCGAGATCATGCCGCCGCGCCACGCCCTTGACGATACGTTTCAGAAAGACCGCGAAATCGGCCGCCTGCAACGCATCCGGAACATGATTGAGGTTGATCTCATATTGGCCGGGACCGTTTTCCCGCAACGTCGTATCGGCAAGCACGCCCTGTGCGCGGCAGGCCGTGGCAATATCATGGAAGACGTCCTCGAAATCCTGCAGTTCGGAAATCGACAGAACCTGGGTCTGGCCCGTGTGCCAGCGGCCCTCGCGGCTATGCGGCGGACGGACGGGATCGAGCGCGGAGCGGACGGGATCGATCAAGTAAAATTCGAGTTCGGTGGCAACGACCGGTGTGAGACCGGCCTTTTTATAAGCGTTCAGAACCTGCGCCAGAACATGGCGCGGATCGCCATAAAAGCCGGTTCCATCCGGATTTTTCATTGCCAGCAGAACCTGCGCCGTCGGGCGGCCAAGCCATGTCACCCGCGACAGCGTGCCTGGAACGGGGAAACAAAACCCGTCCGGATCGCCCGTGCCTTCCGCAAGGCCTGCGGCATGCACATCCCGACCCCAGATATCCAGCGCATAGACCGACCGGGGAATGGCCATTCCCTTTTCAAGAACGTCGATTGCCCGTTCGCGCGGAATCCATTTGCCGCGCGGCACGCCGTTCGCGTCTATGACGAAAGCTTCGAGAATTTCGATATCGGGGTTATCGGCGAAAAATTTCTTTGCGTTTTCAATATCATCCATCATGCACCAGCAAGCCGTTTCCATCTCGTTTCATGCGCAGCGAGTTGCGCTAACGAAAGTCGTCCTGCTGCTGATAGATGAGAAACCTCGCCACCATGATGACGTTTCGCCCCTTTTCCCCTTTAGATCATTACATGATCTAAATTATATAGTTAGAACGGGATTTCAGGCGAAAACCGCTTACACTTTTCGCCATCCCGCCCCAGCATGCGACCATGTTACGTGGCCTGTCCCCGGAAGGCCAGCGGATTTAGCTATCAGGGATTGAACCTTTCAGGGCGATAGGCGTCGATGGCGATAACCGGCGTTTCACCCAGCATGGTTTCCGCCAATACACGGCCGGTGATCGGCCCAAGTGTAAGGCCATGGTGGGCGTGCCCGAAAGCAAACCACAATGTTTTATGGCGCGGCGCTTTGCCGATGATCGGCATCATATCCGGCGTGCAGGGCCTCGCACCCATCCACGGTTCCGCATCCAGCCGGCCGCCGAGAGGAAAGACGGTGCGCGCCACCCGCTCTGCCCGCTCGATCTGCACGGGAGATTTCGGTGCATCGCGTTCAGCAAATTCCGCGCCCGTCGTCAGGCGGATGCCCTTTCGCATCGGCGCGAGGAAATAACCGCGCTCGGCGTCGATCAGCCAGTTATTGAGCTTCGTGCCCTCCTGCGGCGCATAATGCATGTGGTAACCGCGTTTCACACCGAGTGGAAAGCGGTAACCCAGCCGTTCCGTAACGATATCCGCCCAGGGGCCAAGTGCCACGACGGCATGTTCGGCCTCGACCGCGCCGGTTTCGGTGCGCACCGTCCACCCGCTCACCGTCTGGCTGAGGGTGGAGGCATCGCCCCTGACGAAGCTTCCGCCGAGGCTCTCGAACAGCCGGACATAAGCGAGCGTCAGCGCATGCGGATCGCGCACCGACCAGGGATCGTTCCATTTCAGGCCGCCGACGAAATCATGGCTCAGATGCGGCTCGGCTGCGGCAAGCTCCTCGGCGTCGAGTTTCGTATGGGAAATGCCATGGTCGCGCGCCAGACGCTCGGCGAAAGCAAAATCGGCATCCCGCCTTGCGGCGGTTCTGTACGCCTCCATCCAGCCGTTCTTGACGATCAGATCACCGGCTTTCGCCTCCTCGATCAGGATATTGTGCTCCGAAACCGAATGCTCGATCAGCGGCGCATAGGCGCGGGCAATTGCCGCGTGGCGCGAGGCTGCGGAATTGTACCAGTAGCGGCCGAGAAAAGGCGCGATCTTCGGCAAAGCGGAGAGGTGATAGCGGGCATCGATGCTGTTGTTCAGGGAATAGCGCAGCAACAGGGCGAGATCCTGCGGGAAGGCATAAGGCACGACGCCTTCTCTCTGGATCAGCCCGGCATTGCCGAACGAGGTCTCCTCACCCGGCCCGCGCCGGTCGACCAGCACCACCGACTTACCCCTGCGGGCCAGTTGCAAGGCGATGGAGACCCCGATGATCCCTGCCCCCAAAACGATCACATCCGCTGCCATGGCAATCAATCCGTTTCCGCGTCACATGCCCCTCAACATGGGTCGGCATTTTCCGCGAAGCAACAGAAAAATCATCACCTTAACAGAAACAGCAATGCAGCCTAGTGGCTTATAGCGTTCGTTTTCATCGCCTCGATGTTGAAGGCGGCCGCCAGCAACGCCTTGGTATAGTCCTGCTGCGGGTCAGCGAAGATTTCCGCCGCCGGGCCGCTCTCCACCACCTTGCCATGGCGCATGACGATCAGGTCGTTGGCGAGCGCCTTCACCACCTTCAGATCGTGGCTGATGAAGAGATAGGCGAGTTCGTGCTTCGCCTGCAGATCGCGCAGCAGATCGACCACCTGCGCCTGCACGCTCATGTCAAGCGCGGAGGTCGGCTCATCCAACATGACGAAACGCGGTTTCAGCACCATGGCGCGGGCAATAGCGATGCGCTGGCGCTGGCCGCCGGAAAATTCATGCGGATACCGCCAGCGGGTGGCCGGATCGAGGCCGACCTCTTCCAGCGCGGTGGCGACACGCGTATCGCGCTCGTCGGCAGACAGAGACCGCTCATGCACCTTCAGGCCTTCCGCGACAATCTCGCCGACCGACATTCGTGGACTGAGCGAACCGTAAGGATCCTGAAACACCACCTGCAGCCGGTTTCTGAGCGGCTTCATCATTTCATAGGAATAGTGGTCGATCGACTGGCCGATGAAGCTGATACGCCCTTCAGACGCAATCAACCGCGAGAGCGCCAGACCGAGCGTGGTCTTGCCGGAACCGGATTCGCCCACCACGCCCACCGTCTGGCCGGCGCGGAGGGTAATATCGATGCCATCGACCGCCTTCACATGGTCGACCACCCGGCGCATCAGCCCCGCCTTGATGGGAAACCAGACCTTGATATCGTCACCCTGCATGACCACGGGTTTGCTGGCGTCGGAATGTGGCGGCTCGCCCTTCGGCTCCGCCGCCAGAAGATGGCGCGTATAGGCGTGCTGCGGATCGTTGAAAACCTGCTCCACGGTGCCAGTCTCGACAATCTTGCCCTTGGTCATGACGCAGACGCGATCGGCAAACTTGCGAACGATGCCGAGATCGTGGGTGATGAACAGCATGGACATGCCGTGCTGCCTTTTCAGATCGCCGAGCAGCTCCAGAATCTGGGCCTGAACCGTCACGTCGAGCGCCGTCGTCGGTTCATCGGCGATCAGCAGTTTCGGCCGGTTGGCAAGCGCCATGGCAATCATCACGCGCTGCCGCTGGCCGCCGGACAATTCATGCGGATAGGCCTTCAGGCGCTTTTCCGGTTCACGGATGCCAACCTGCAACAACAGTTCCAGCGTGCGCGCCCGCAACTGCGCTCCGGTGATTGCCTGATGCAGTTCCAGAATCTCGCCGATCTGCCGCTCGATGGTGTGGAGCGGGTTGAGCGAGGTCATCGGCTCCTGGAAAATCATGGTGACGTCGTTGCCGCGGACCGCGCGCAGGGAGCGTTCCGGCAAAGTCAGCATATCCTTGCCGTCGAACAGGATTTTCCCCGAGGGATGGCTTGCCGCCGGATAGGGCAGCAATTTGAGAATGGAGTTCGCCGTCACGGACTTGCCGGAACCGGACTCGCCGACGAGGGCAACGACTTCGCCCGGCATCAGATCGAAGGACACATGATCGACAGCGATGCTCGTCGCGCCGCCCTGATGAAAGGCGACGGAGAGATCGCGGACGGAGAGAAGCGGTTGGGTCTTTGTTTCCGTCATGGCGATCACCGGAACGTCTTGCGTGGGTCGAAGGCGTCGCGCACCGCTTCACCGACGAAAATCAACAGTGACAGCATGATGGACATGGTGAAAAACGCAGTGAGGCCAAGCCAGGGGGCCTGAAGGTTGTTCTTGCCCTGCGCGATCATCTCGCCCAGCGACGGCGATCCCGGCGGCATGCCGAAGCCGAGGAAATCGAGCGAGGTGAGCGTCGTGATCGAACCGGAGAGGATGAAGGGCAGGAAGGTCAGTGTTGCCACCATGGCGTTGGGCAGAAGGTGGCGGAACATGATCGTCCAGTTGCCGACGCCGAGTGCGCGGGCGGCGCGGACATATTCGAAGTTTCTGGCCCGCAGGAATTCGGCGCGCACAATGCCGACGAAGCCGACCCATGAAAAGAGCAGCATGATGCCGAGCAGCACGAAGAAGCCCGGCGGCAGGATGGCCGCGATGATGAGCAGGATGTAGAGCACCGGCATGGACGACCAGATTTCGATGAAACGCTGCAACAAAAGGTCAGTCCAACCGCCGAAATAACCCTGGATCGCACCGGCGGTGACGCCGACAAGGGCCGACGCGATGGTCAGCGTCAGGCCGAACAGCACGGAAATGCGGAAACCGTAGATCATCCGCGCCGTGACATCGCGGGCCTGATTGTCGGTTCCGAGCCAATTGAGATTGCCAAGCGTACAGCCGGGATCGGCATCGCCCTGCGGGTAAGCCGAGCAGCGATCCTTTTTATCCATCAGCCAGAAGGGCGCAGTCGGCGCCGAATGGGGAATATTGGAATTCACCGTCTGATAGGAATAGCGGATCGGCGGCCAGATCATCCAGCCATTGGCGTTGATCTCATCCTGAATGAAGGAGGATTTGTAATCGGTCTGGGCAAGGAACCCGCCGAATTTTTCCTCCGGATAATCCACCATGACCGGCACCAGCAACTCGCCCTTGTAGGAAGCGAGAATGGGTTTGTCATTGGCGATGAATTCCGCAATCAGGCTCAGGAAAAACAGGATCAGGAACAGCCAGAAGGACCAGTAACCGCGCCGGTTTGCCTTGAAATTCTGCCAGCGGCGCTTGGTGGTCGGCGAGAACCACGGGCGCTTCGGTTTTACCAGCGTTTCCGTTTCGGCGGCATGGGCAAGTGTCATCACACATCCCTCCGCTCGAAATCGATACGTGGATCGATCCATGTATAGATCAGGTCGGAAATGAGACCGACGACCAGGCCCATCAACGAGAAGATGAAGAGCGTGCCGAAGACGATCGGGTAATCGCGGTTGACCACCGAGAGATAACCGAGGCGGCCGAGGCCATCGAGCGAGAAGATATTCTCGATCAGCAGCGATCCGGTGAAGAAGGCCGAGATGAAGGCGCCGGGAAAACCGGCGATCACGATCAGCATCGCATTGCGAAAGACATGACCATAAAGAACCCTGCGCTCGGTAAGGCCCTTGGCGCGGGCGGTGATGACATATTGTTTCTTGATTTCGTCGATGAAGGAGTTCTTGGTCAGAAGCGTCGTCGTCGCGAAGGCCGAAAGCGACAGTGCGATGAGCGGCAGGGTCAGATGCCAGAAATAGTCGATGATCTTCTGCCACCAGTTCAGCTGATCAAAATTATCCGATACCAGACCGCGCAGCGGGAACCAGTCGAAGAAGGAGCCGCCGGCGAAGAGGACGATGAGCAGGATACCGAACAGGAAGCTTGGCACGGCATAACCGATGATGATGATGCCGGAGGTCCAGACATCGAAGGTCGAGCCGTCGGACACGGCCTTCTTGATGCCGAGCGGAATGGAGATGATGTAGGAAATGATCAGGATCCAGAAGCCGAGCGAGGCCGAGACCGGCAGCTTGTCGATGATGAGATCGATCACCGAGGAATTGCGGAAGAAGCTGTCGCCGAAATCGAAGCGGATGTAATTCCACATCATCTCGAGAAAACGGGTAAGCGGCGGCTTGTCGAAGCCGAACTGTTTTTCGAGCTTGGCGATCAGTTCCGGATCGAGACCCTGCGCACCGCGATATTTCGAACCGCTATCATCGAAACCGCCGGACTGGCCCATGAGATCGCCGCCGCCCGATAACCGGTCGGAGGCGCTGTCGCCCTGCCCGGTCAATTGCGCGACGACCTGTTCCACCGGCCCGCCCGGCGCGAACTGGATGACGAGAAACGAAATGCCCATAATGCCGATGATGGTCGGGATCATCAGCGCCAGACGTCTGAGGATATAGGCGCCCATCAGCCTCTGCTCCCGGCCGATACGTCAGCGGTTTTCGTTTCTGTCAAACCCGGTCCTTTCCTGAAAGCGCCTGCCTGCGCTTTAAGCGATTCGTCTCGCCCTATGTGAATCAAGCCTTCGCCGCGAAAGCAAGGCCGGCGTCAGTTTCCGGCCTGGCTGGACCACCATGCATCGGGAAAACCGACACCATATTGGGGCAGGTTTTCCGGACGGATAAGCGTGTTCCAGTAAGCGATGAACATCTCGCCGCGGTAGAATTGCGGGATGACGTAGCTGTTTGCCAGAAGCACCCGGTCGAGCGCGCGTGCGGCGGCCACCTGTTCATCCCGGTTGGGCGCAAATATGACCTTCCTGACCAACGCATCGACGGCGGGATTCTTGATTCCGGCAATATTGTTGGACCCCTGCCGGTCGGCGGCGGCCGAGCCCCAGAAATCCGCCTGTTCGTTCCCGGGGTTCGCCGACGTCGCCCAGAGCTTGACGATCACGTCATAATCGAAGCTGCGTGTGCGGTTGGTATATTGCGAGGCGTCAACGGTCCGGATCGTCGCGTTGATGCCGATCTTCTTCAGATTCTGCACATAGGGAAGGATGGTTCTTTCCATGCCGGCGGAATCGATCAGAAACTCCATATCGAGCGGCTGTCCGGTTTTGGCATTGACCATGCGGTTGCCGCGCAGCTCGTAGCCGGCTTCCTTCATCAGCTTGACCGCCTCGCGCAGATTGTCACGCTGCTTGGCCGGATCACCCGCGACCGGATTGCGATATTCGGTGGTGAAAACCTCTGGCGGAACCTGATCCTTCAGTTCCTGAAGAATTTCCAGCTCGCGACCGGTCGGCAGGCCGGAAGAGGCCAGCTCGCTGCCCATGAAGAAGCTGTTGATGCGCTGGAACTGGCCGTAAGCCAGCGTTCGGTTCAGCTCCTCGAAATCGAAAGCATAATTGAGCGCCTTGCGCAGGTTCGGGTTCTGGAACTTTTCGCGGCGCATATTCGGCACGAAGGCCTGCATGATGCCGACGGAACGATAGATATTCGGCAGTTCTTCCTTCTTGACGCGGCCTTCCTTGACGGCCGGGAAATCATAACCCGTGACCCAGCGGCTGGAGGAGGCTTCCTGGCGGAAATCGACGGTGCCGGACTTGAAGGCCTGGAATTCGACATCCTGATCGGCGAAGAAGGTGTAGGCGATGGTTTTGAAATTGTTCATCCCCACATTCACATTGACGTCCTTGCCCCAGTAGTCGTCGCGGCGTTCGTAAGCGATTGTCGAGCCGGGAGAGACTGAGGCAATCTTGTAGGGGCCGGAACCCATGACCGGCTCCAGCGTGCCGCGCGATATATCGCGCGGCTTGCCGTCCGGGCCGTTGGCTTCCCACCAGTGCTTGGGAACGATCAGCAATTGCCCGACGATCTGCGGCAATTCGCGATTGTTCTTTTCATCGAAAGTGAAGGTGATGTCCCTTTCGCCGCTCACCTCCGCCTTGGTGACATGGGTGTAATAGGTCGCCAGCTGCGGGCTCAAATCCTTGGCCTTTTCGAAGCTGAAAACGACATCCTCCGGTGTCACCGGCTTGCCATCGGCCCATTTGGCCTCGGCGCGCAGCCGGAAGGTGGCTTTCGAAATATCGTCCGGGTAGCTCACGCCCTCGGCCAGAAGACCGTAGGAGGCCGACAGCTCCTCTTCCGTCGATTTCATCAATGTATCGAAAACCAGCGACAGGCCGGTCGCCGCCTCCCCCTTGGCAAGCAGCGGATTAAGGGTATCGAAAGTGCCCGCCGTCGACAGGCGAAGGGTGCCGCCTTTCGGCGCCTTGGTGTTCACATAGTCGAAATGATCGAAGCCATCGGGATGTTTCAGTTCCCCGACCGTCGAAATCCCCTTCCGCCACACGTCGGCCGATTGTGCGGAGGCCGCCGCCGGTATCAGCAGGGCGGATGCCGCAAGAGCAATGAGGAGACGGGATTTCAGTGGTGCCAATATCATTGGGGGAATGTCCCTGTTTGCGCGTTTGTTGGAGAGAGCATAAAACAAAGATTGGCAAAAAACAGATGCGCTGGCTCACAAGCTCTTTATCCGCGCCTTTATCCGCCCGCTTTGCAACAGGCGGGGCGAAACATGGTTTCAACAAAATCCCGTTCCAGTTTATCTTAAGGGGAAGAGAATCATCTGATCGGACGGGCACGACGATATGACGGCGGGATCATCGAGAGTTTTCAAGGCGGCCATGCTGGCGATTTCGGTCGTCTCCGCGCTGCAGTTGCAGATGGAAACCGCATCGGCCGAGGACAGGCCCGCGAAAGAAGTGTTCGGCCACATGGCGCTGCCTTCCGCCACGGGCTCGCAGCCGATCGGCTCCTATGCCAAGGGCTGCCAGTCCGGCGCCATCGCCATGCCGACGGACGGTCCCGGCTGGCAGGCCATGCGCCTTTCCCGCAACCGGCGCTGGGGCCAGCCGCAGATGATTTCCTTCCTCGAACAATTTTCGCAGGATGCCCAGAAGATCGGCTGGCCGGGCCTGCTGCTGGGCGATATTTCCCAACCGCGCGGCGGGCCGATGCTGACCGGCCATGCGTCGCACCAGATCGGCCTCGATGTGGACATCTGGTGGCGGCCGATGCCGACCCCGCGGCTCACCGCGGAGCAGCGCGAAACCGTGCCTTTCATCTCCATGCTGGACAAGAGCAAGTTCCTGACGGTCGATGACCGCAAGTGGTCACCGCTCAATGCCCGGCTGGTGATGATGGCGGCGAGCTACCCGCAGGTGGAGCGTGTCTTCGTCAACCCGGCCATCAAGCAGAAACTCTGCCAGACATGGACCGGCGACCGCACCTTTATGGGCAAGATCAGGCCGATCTACGGCCATGACGAGCATTTCCACATCCGTCTCGAATGCCCGCCGGGCGCGCCCAATTGCAAACCGCAGGCGGCCGTGGGCAAAGGCGACGGCTGCGACAAGTCGCTTGCCTGGTGGTTCAGCAAGGAACCATGGGCGCCGCCGAAAAAGGACCCCAATGCCAAGCCGGTGAAACCGCGCCCGGTCATGGTTTCCGATCTGCCCTCGGCCTGCGCCGCCGTGGCTGCCGCCCCTTCCGCCAATCCCGAGGGACTTGCGGCCCAGGCCTATTCGCCTGCTCCGGCAACGCGCCAGCAAAGCGTGGAGCAGGTCATTCAGGCGGCCCCCGCCCTGCAGCCGCCTTCGGATATTCCGCTTCCCACCCAGCGCCCGACATTGAACTGAAACAGAAATGAGGCATTCAACAGCTTCCCTTTTCAAATGGCGGCAAGCTGCTATAGAAGGCTTCAAATCGATTTAATTCTTGATGGAACGGGCTGGAACCATGGAAGGACAACGCTGTATCGCGCTCATCGCTCACGACGAAAAAAAGGACGATATGGCGGATTTCGCCCGTCATCACCAGAAGGCGCTTGCCGGTTTCAGGATCGTCGCCACCGGCACCACCGGCGGGCGGGTACAGGAAGCCTGTCCGGGTCTTGAAGTCATTCGCCTCAAAAGCGGACCTCTCGGCGGCGACCAGCAGATTGGCGCGATGATTGCGACCGGCGAGGTGGATATGCTGATCTTCTTCACCGACCCACTGACGGCCATGCCGCATGATGTGGATGTGAAGGCGCTGACGCGACTTGCTACGGTTTACGATATTCCCATGGCGCTCAACCGCGCCACCGCAGAAAATCTCATCGACTTCCACGTCGCCAACTGAACCTCCCAACATGGAACAGGCAATGCCGAAGACGTCCGATACCGAATATCTGTCCTTTCCGATCCTGCTTGGCGACATCGGCGGCACTAATGCCCGCTTTTCCATTCTGATCGATTCCTTTGCCGAACCGGTGCACCTCACCACCGTCAAGACGGCGGAATATCCGACCATCGACGACGCCATCCAGCAGGCGGTTCTGGACAAGACGTCGCTTCAGCCGGTCTCGACCATTCTGGCGATTGCCGGCCCGATCGAAGGTGACGAGATTCCGCTCACCAATTGCCATTGGGTCGTCAAGCCGAAGGACATGCTGGCCAATCTTGGCCTAAAGGATGTCATCGTCATCAACGACTTCGAGGCGCAGGCTCTGGCGATTGCAGCGCTTGACGACAACAACCGCGAACCCATCGGCTCCGGCCGAAAGGATGTGCTGGCATCGCGCGTCGTTCTTGGACCGGGCACGGGGCTTGGTGTCGCCGGGCTGGTTTACGCGCGTCATATGTGGTTCCCGGTGCCTGGTGAGGGCGGCCATATCGATATCGGCCCGAGAAGCGCGCGTGACTATGCGGTTTTCCCGCATATCGAAACCATCGAGGGCCGTGTCGCCGGGGAGCAGATCCTGTGCGGGCGCGGGCTGGTCAATCTTTACCGGGCCGTCTGCACCGCCGATGGCATCGAGCCTGTCTTTTCCGATCCGGCCGACATTACTTCTCAAGGGCTTTCGGGCGAGAACCCGCAGGCGAAAGAGACCCTGTCCCTTTTCAGCACCTATCTCGGCCGCGTGGCCGGTGACCTCGCGCTGATCTTCATGGCGAAGGGCGGTGTCTATCTGGCCGGCGGTATTTCGCAGAAGATCATTCCGGCGCTGAAGAGCCCGGAATTCCGGGCTGCCTTCGAAGACAAGGCGCCGCACAGCGCGCTGATGCGGACCATTCCCACCTTCGTCGTCACCCATCCGCAGGCGGCGCTTTCCGGGCTTGCCACCTATTCGAGAACGCCGTCCGATTTCGGCCTGTCGCTGGACGGACGACGCTGGAGGGCCTGATCGTTTCCAACGGTCAGCCCTTCGTGATGCTTGCGAAGCAGGCGGGCGGTCTTTAACGTCGCTGCTGAAACAGCAATCGACAAATACCGGCGGATTTCGATCCGCCCGAGATGAAAAGTGAGTGACAGCATGGGCAGCAGCGGCATGAAACTGGTGGTGGTCGGCGCGGCGGGCCGCATGGGACAGGCGCTGATCCGCCTCATTCACCAGACCCCCGGCGTCCAGCTGCATGCCGCCGTCGCGCGCGAAGGCTCGGCTTTTGTCGGCCGCGATGCGGGCGAGATTGCGGGTCTTGGCCCGATCGGTGTCGAAATCACCAGCGATCCCCTTCAGGCATTTCTGCATGCGGAAGGGGTGATTGATTTCACCTCGCCGGCAACCAGCGTCACCTTTGCCGGCCTCGCCGCACAGGCCCGCATCGTGCATGTCATCGGCACCACGGGCTGCTCGGCGGAAGACGAGGAAAAATTCAAGGCGGCGTCGCGCCATGCCCGCATCGTCAAGTCGGGCAATATGAGCCTCGGCGTCAATCTGCTCAGTGTTCTCACACAGCAGGCGGCACAGGCGCTGGATGCGCAGAACTGGGATATCGAAATCCTTGAAATGCACCACAAGCACAAGGTGGATGCGCCCTCAGGCACCGCCCTTCTGCTCGGCGAGGCGGCAGCAGCCGGCCGCAAGGTCGATCTCACCGCGTCCTCGGTGCGCGTACGCGACGGGCATACGGGCGCGCGTGAGGCGGGCACCATCGGTTTTGCCACGCTGCGTGGCGGTTCGGTGATCGGCGAACATTCTGTCATTTTCGCCGGAGAGGGCGAGCGCGTCGAACTTTCGCACTATGCCGGCGACCGCTCTATCTTCGCACGCGGGGCAATCGTCGCGGCGCTTTGGGCCTTCGACAAGAAGCCGGGCTTTTATTCCATGCTGGATGTGCTGGGGCTTTCGCAGCCCGAATAAGCCTGCACCTTAATTTTCAACCGTGAATTCGACCGTATCGGCCGAGAAGCGGCTGATGGCATATTGCACGGGCACGCCATCCATATCGGCATTCAGCGCCTGGGTGACGAGCAGGATTGCGCCCGGCGACAGTTCCAGATCGGCCAGATCCTGCGTGTCCGCATGGCTGGCGGAAATGACGGTGGAAATACGCACGTAATCCGCCACGCCCAGCATATTGAAGGCAACGGTAATCGAGCCGCTCTTCTGGTAGGCCTCTCCTATTCCGCCGAAACGATCGGCCGGGAACCATGTGGTCGAACGGGAAACCGGGCGGTTATCGGCCTTGCGCAGCGTTTCCAGACGTATGAGCGGCGCACCCGCCGGCAATTGCAGCCGTGCCGCCAGATCGGCATTGGCCGGTTCGGTCGTGTGGGAAAGAAGCAGCGCTTCCATTTCCTTGACCTGATCGCCGATGCCCTCTGTAAATCGCGTGCGCCGTGAAATCGGAAAACTCAGGCGCTCCTTGCGGGCGATCATCGTGCCGCGCCCCTGCATCGGCTCGAGAATGCCTTCGCTAGCCAGCGCCGCAATGGCGCTTCTGACGGTATGACGGTTGACGCCGAATTTTTCGGCCAGCGTCATTTCCGGCGGCAACATGCCGGTTTCATCGTGATCGCCCGCCGCGATCTCGCCTCTGATCCTGTCGGCGATCTGCCGCCAGAGCGCCACGCCGTTCTTTCTTTTCATCGCTGCCGAAGGGCCCATGTCACACGCTTGTCATTCACGAACGTTAAATGTACCTTATATTGTATAGTTGTCTATATCAATAGACATTAGAGGTCAAGCGATGATTCACGAAACTGCAAATTTGCATGCAGACAGAAAGCGGGTGGCGGCGCTTCTTGCCCGCGCCACCGTGCAGGAACTCGAAACCGTCTGGAACCGGCAGGATGAGAGCCCCCGGACGGAAAATGTGCGCGGGCCGGAAACCGGGCTCGTCATGGTCAAGGGCCGTATCGGCGGTGGCGGCGCGTCCTTCAATCTGGGCGAGACGACCGTTACCCGGGCAACCGTCAAGCTTGCCTCGGGCACCGTCGGTCACGCCCATGTTCTCGGCACCGGCCGCAAGAAGGCCTGGTACGCCGCCGTTTTCGATGCGCTCTGGCAGGAAAGCCCGACCCGCAGCTTTGTCGAGACCGAGCTTCTTTCACCGGTCGAGAAACGACTGGCCGAGGAGAAGGACAGGAAAACAAAAGAGACCGCCGCCACCCGGGTCGATTTCTTCACCATGGTTCGAGGAGAAGATTGATGAGCGTCAAGGCCGAAGCATTGACGGGCGGTTTTTCCGACGCCGTCTTCGATTCCCAACGGATTTTCAAGAAACTCATGGATGGCATGGCCCGGCCGGGCACGCCGCAGACAATCGAAACCGCAGTCGCCCCCCCATTGCCACTCGACCCCGCCACCGGCGCGGTTCTGCTGGCGCTCTGCGATCACGATACGCCGGTCTGGCTGAGCGGCGCCCTGCGGAAAACGACCGTCCCCGGCTGGATCGGATTTCATACGGGTGCCGTTCCGACGGAAGAAAAAAGCGCGGCGCATTTCGCCGTCATCGAAGCGGGCAGCGCCATAGCCTCCTTCGGTCTCTTCGCCCAGGGAAGTCAGGAATATCCCGACCGCTCCACCACGTTCATCATCGAGCTGCCTGATCTGGATGGAGGACGGGAATTGCTGCTCTCCGGCCCCGGTATCCGCCACGTCAACATCATCAGCCCCACGGGCCTGCCGGACATATTCCCGCGGCTGTGGGCGGAGAACAACGCCATCTTCCCGCGCGGCGTCGACCTCATCCTGACATCCGCCGACAGATTTGTCTGCCTGCCGCGCACGACGCGCATTCAACCCGTGGAGGCGTAAGATGTATGTTGCTGTCAAAGGCGGGGAAACCGCCATTGCCAACGCCCACCGGCTTCTGGCCGACAGGCGGCGCGGAGACCGCCACCTGCCCGCGATGACGGTTTCGCAGATCGTTTCGCAGCTTTCGCTCGCCGTCGACCGGGTGATGGCGGAAGCGTCTCTTTACGATCAGTCGCTTGCAGCCCTTGCCGTCAAGCAGGCCCGCGGCGACATGATCGAGGCCATCTTCCTGCTGCGCGCCTATCGCACGACCCTGCCGCGTTTCGGTTATTCGGTTCCGGTCGATACCGCTGACATGACGGTGCAGCGGCGCGTTTCCGCGACCTATAAGGATTTGCCGGGCGGACAATTGCTCGGACCGACCTTCGATTACACCCATCGCCTGCTCGATCCTTCGCTTCTGGAGGATGAAGTCGTTGAGACAGCCACCCAGCGCGAAGGCGAGCCGGAACATGTCATGCGCGTCTCAGACATTCTGGCGCAAGAAGGACTGATCGAAACCGACGGCGATATGCCGGCTGACCATATTGCCGGCGACCTAACGCGGGAGCCGATGGAATTTCCAATGCCGCGTGACCTGCGCCTGCAATCGCTGGCACGTGGTGATGAGGGTTTCCTTCTGGCGCTCGCTTATTCGACGCAGCGCGGTTACGGCCGCACCCATCCGTTCGTCGGTGAAATCCGCATCGGCGAGGTGGAGGTGGAACTGGAGGTGCCGGAACTCGGCTTCTCCGTGTCGCTTGGCGACATACAGGTCACTGAATGCCAGATGGTCAACCAGTTCAAGGGTTCGGCCAAGGCACCGCCGCAATTCACACGCGGCTACGGTCTGGTGTTCGGCCAGAGCGAGCGCAAGGCGATGGCCATGTCGCTGGTCGACCGGGCGCTGCGGGCAGGCGAATTCGGCGAGGACGTCGTGGCCCCCGCGCAGGACGAGGAATTCGTCATTTCACACGCCGACAACGTTCAGGCGACGGGTTTCGTCGAACATCTGAAACTGCCGCACTACGTGGATTTTCAGGCCGAACTCGGTCTGGTCAGGAAAATGCGCGCCGATTTCGAGGCGATCAACGCCGATGGCGCGGAGTGGATGGGCGATGCGGCCGAATAGCTCAGCGGCTGTGCTGCTCGCCAAACCAGTAAGCGCAAAAGACGGTCGATGCTGCAAACACAGCAAAGAACACGGCTGCAAGAATTCCAATCTCCATGAGCTTGTACTCCTTTTTTCACAAGGCTAACGCGCAATGCTTGAAGAAGTTTCATTTGACGACGGGCTGGCTGCCTACAACTTCGCCTATCTTGACGAACAGACCAAGCGAATGATCCGCCGGGCGATTCTCAAGGCCATCGCCATTCCCGGTTATCAGGTTCCCTTCGCTTCCCGCGAAATGCCCATGCCCTATGGCTGGGGCACCGGCGGTGTGCAGGTAACCGCCTCCATTCTCGGCCCAGACGATGTGCTGAAGGTTATCGACCAGGGCGCGGACGACACGACCAATGCGGTTTCCATCCGCGCCTTTTTCCAGAAGGTAGCGAATGTTGCCGTTACCACCCGCACCAAGGATGCGACCATCATCCAGACGCGGCATCGCATTCCCGAAGAGGAACTGCATTCGGGTCAGGTCCTCGTCTATCAGGTTCCCATTCCCGAGCCCTTGCGCTTCCTCGAACCGCGCGAGACCGAAACGCGTGTCATGCACGCGCTGGAGGAATACGGCCTGATGCACGTCAAGCTTTACGAGGATATCGCCCGCAACGGACGCATCTCCACCACCTATGCCTATCCGGTGAAGGTGGCCGGGCGTTACGTGATGGATCCGTCGCCTACCCCGAAATTCGACAATCCGAAAATGCATCTCTCGGACGCCCTGCAACTCTTCGGTGCAGGACGCGAAAAGCGCATCTATGCCGTGCCGCCCTATACCGACGTCGTCAGCCTCGATTTCGAAGACCATCCCTTCGAAATCCAGCGCTTCGACAAGCCCTGCGCGCTGTGCGGTGCGGAGAATGTCTATCTGGACGAGGTGGTGCTTGATGATAAGGGCGGGCGGATGTTCGTCTGCTCCGATACCGACCATTGCGAGGACCGCCGCGCCCATGGCCACAAGGGCCACCTGCTGGCGGATGTGAAGGAGGCCGCAGAATGAGCGACGCACCGCTTCTGAAAGTCCGGGACGTTTCCAAATATTACGGTGACCGCGCCGGTTGCCGCAATGTCTCCTTCGAGCTTTACCCGGGCGAGGTGCTTGCCATCGTCGGCGAATCCGGTTCCGGCAAGACCACGCTTCTCAACTGCATTTCCACCCGGCTGATGCCGACGGCGGGCAGTGTGGAGTATCGCATGCGCGACGGTTCGGTACGTGACCTCTATCATATGGGCGAGGCCGAACGGCGTTTCCTGATGCGGACCGACTGGGGTTTCGTGCACCAGAACCCGGCGGACGGGCTGCGCATGGCGGTTTCGGCCGGCGCCAATGTCGGCGAGCGGCTGATGGCCGTCGGTAACCGGCATTACGGCAATATCCGGCAATCGGCCAGCGAATGGCTGGAACGGGTGGAAATCGGCACCGACCGCATCGACGACCAACCACGCGCCTTTTCCGGCGGCATGCGACAGCGCCTGCAGATCGCCCGCAACCTCGTCACCTCGCCGCGCCTCGTCTTCATGGACGAACCGACCGGCGGCCTCGATGTTTCCGTGCAGGCGCGCCTGCTCGATCTGGTCCGCGGTCTCGTCAACGATCTCGGTCTCGCCGTCGTCGTCGTCACCCATGATCTTGCGGTGGCGCGGCTGCTTTCCCATCGCATGATGGTGATGAAGGGCGGCGACGTCATCGAACATGGTCTGACCGACCGGGTGCTGGACGATCCGCGCGAGCCCTACACGCAATTGCTTGTTTCCTCTATTCTGCAGGTTTGATGCCATGCCGACGCCTCTTATCGTTTCGGAAGTCTTCAAAAGCTTCACCATGCATCTTCGCGACGGTATCGAATTGCCCGTTGTGCGCGATGTCAATTTCTCCGTTTGCGGCGGCGAATGTGTCGTGCTCGGGGGGGCCTCCGGCATCGGCAAAAGCTCGATCCTGAAAATGCTCTATGGCAACTATGCCATCGACAGCGGGCAGATTCTTGTTCGTCATGAGGGCCAGGTCGTCGATATCGGCAACGCCTCGCCGCGCACGATCCTCGATATCCGCCACCGCACCATCGGTTATGTCAGCCAGTTCCTGCGCACCGTGCCGCGTGTCGCTGCCATAGATGTCGTCGCCGAACCGCTTCTGGCGCGCAAGGTTGCCGCCGATGAAGCCCGCGAACACGCAGCCATGCTGCTTTCGAAGCTCAACCTGCCACGGGAACTATGGTCGCTTCCGCCCGCAACCTTCTCGGGCGGCGAGCAGCAGCGCGTGAATATCGCCCGCGGCTTCATCACCGACCATGCGATTCTGCTTCTGGACGAGCCGACGGCCTCGCTGGACGCCCTCAACCGGCGTGTCGTCGTCGATATGATCGTCGAGAAAAAACAGAAGGGCACGGCACTGCTCGGCATTTTCCATGACGAGGAGGTGCGGGAGGCCGTGGCCGACCGCATTCTGGACGTCTCACAGTTTTCTCCCAGGAAAGCAGCGGCATGAGCGTCAAGGTGGGTCTGGAACCGGTCATCCATGAGACCGCCCGTGTCAGCAACTCCGCGATCGGCCGTTATACCGAAATTTCGGAACGCTGCCGCATCGAGGAAGTCGAGATGGGCGACTACTCCTATGTCATGCAGGATGGTGCGATCTGGTGCGCTACCATCGGCAAATTCGTCAACATCGCCGCCTCCGTCCGCATCAATGCCACCAATCACCCGATGCAGCGGGCGACGCTGCATCACTTCACCTATCGTGCCAACAACTATTGGGACGATGCGGAGGATGAGACGGACTTCTTTGCCGCCCGCCGCGCCAAGCGCGTCGTCATCGGCCATGATGTATGGATCGGCCATGGTGCGACGATCCTGCCCGGCGTCACTGTGGGAAACGGCGCTGTGATCGGGGCGGGTGCAGTCGTCTCAAAAGATGTCGCGCCCTATACCATCGTCGGCGGCGTGCCCGCCCGGCTGATTAGGGAGCGCTTCCCGGCGGAACTGGGCCGGCAAATGGATAATCTGAAGTGGTGGGACTGGGATCACGCGGCATTGCGCGTCGCTCTCGACGATTTCCGCAATCTGGACGCCGAGGTTTTCGTCGCGAAATATGGCGGATGAAATCTCCTGCTGCCGAACACCTGCAAATCCCGGGGTACCCCCGGGATTTTTGTTTATGCGATCAAAAAAGACACGCGGATTTGAACGGTCTCAAGATTCCTCCCGAAAGCTTTGTCGGCGAACCCCTGGGCGTCGTATCTGCGAATTCTGTAATATTTTATTCATCAAACTGACATCCACACTTCACGCACCGCTGTTACGCCGAACCCCGTCAAAAAGAAGATTGGACGGGGAAATGAGCTTTCACCTGAAGCAAGTCACGCGCCGTTTCGGCAATCACACTGCGGTCGATTCCGTGAATGTCGAAATTCCGCAGGGCCAGATGGTCGGCGTTATCGGACGCTCGGGTGCGGGAAAATCGACGCTGCTGCGCATGATCAACCGCCTCGTCGATCCGTCCTCGGGTTCCATCCATTTCAACGACACGGAAGTTTCGGCGCTGAAGGGTGCTGCGCTTCGTAGCTGGCAGCGCGACTGCGCCATGATTTTCCAGCAGTTTAATCTGGTGCCGCGTCTCGATGTGCTCACCAATGTCATGCTCGGCCGCCTCAACCACCGCTCGACGGCGCTCAGCCTGTTCAACATCTTTACCAATGACGAGCGCCTGATGGCGATCGCCGCCCTGGAAAGGCTTGGCATCGAACATGTGGCCATGCAGGCGGCCGGCACGCTTTCCGGCGGTCAGCAGCAGCGCGTCGCCATCGCCCGCGCCCTTATGCAGTCTCCGAAGATGGTTCTGGCCGACGAGCCTATCGCTTCCCTCGACCCGCTGAACGCCAAGATCGTGATGGACGCGCTGCGCGACATCAACGAACGCGAAGGCATCACGGTCATCACCAACCTGCATACGCTGGATACGGCACGCAATTATTGCGAACGCATCATCGGCATGTCTGAGGGCCGCGTCGTCTTCGACGGAACGCCGGCAGAGCTGACGGCTGCGGCCGTCACGGAGATTTACGGAACCGATTCTCAAGGGTCCGGCATCGACGAGACCATGACCTCGACCAGCATCAATATTCCCGGCGCGCAGCTTCCCGCGCGTCCGGTGCAGCAATCTGCCGGCCCCGAACCGCTCGCTCTCGCCGGGCTCTGAGGAACCGCTCAGCATCGTTTGCGCCCGCGTCAAGGGCCGATACTTCACAACAAACTCCGGCTCGCCGGGAAACAGGAGAAAGTCCATGTTGAAGAAAGTCCTTCTTTCGGCAGTCGCGCTTGGCGTTCTGGCCGGTTCCGCCATGGCTCAGGACGTCAAGGTTCTGCGCATCGGTCTCGACGGCTCCGAAAACGAAGCCGACCAGATCCGCAACACCAAGTGCGTTGCCGATGGCCTGAAGGCCGCGACCGGCGTTGCCGAAGTTCAGGTTTTCCCGTCGCCGGACTATAACGGCGTCATCCAGGGTCTTCTCGGCGGCACCATCGACATCGCTTCCATGGGCGCGTCCTCCTACGCCAAGATCGCTCTTGCCGATCCGAAGGCCGTCGATCCGATCCTGACCACGGCCGGCGCTGACGGTTCGACCGGTTATTACACGATCATGGTTGCCCGCAAGGACAGCGGTATCAAGACGCTGGCTGACGCCAAGGGCAAGAAGATCGGCTTTGCCGACCCTGACTCCACCTCCGGCTTCCTCGTTCCGAACGTGGCTATCCCGAAGGAAACCGGTGTTCCGGTCAAGGAATACTTCTCCGAAACCGGCTTCGGCGGCGGCCATGAGAACCTCGTTCTCGCCGTTCTCGACAAGAAGTTCGATGTCGGCACCACCTTCGGTTCGGGAGTCGGCAAGTGGGAAGAAGGCTACACCGCCGGCAACCTCTACCAGATGGTCAAGAAGGGCAACCTCGACATGGACGATATCGTCGAAGTCTGGAAGTCGCCCCTGATCCCGAACGGCCCGCTGATGGTTACGAACAAGCTCGGCGACGCGATGAAGCAGAAGGTCGAAGACTTCTTCATGGAACTGCCGAAGAAGGACCTCGCCTGCTTCCAGGGTTTCACCCAGGGCAAGAACACCGCCTACATCAAGGTCGATCCGTCCTTCTACCAGACGATCATCGACGCCCGTAAGTCCGTTATCGGCGGCTGATCTGCGATCATACCCGGAAGCGGCGGTGCCTTGCGGCGCCGCCGCTTTTGCCAATAAAGGAAAAGCGGCATGGCGACCACACTGCATCATGGCACCCTCTCCTCCAAGGGATTGAGCGCATCGTCCCAGACGGTCATGCGTCATTATCAACAGCAGCTTGCGACAAGACGGATCTATACCGTTATTTCGCTTGTGATCTTCCTCGTCATCCTCGCCGCTTCCCTGAATTTTGCCAACGCGGCCAATTCTGGTAAATTCTTCGAGCGCCTGCCCTATTTCTTCGACTTCATGAAAACCTTCGTGCCGGACAGCCCGCTTGAAATTTTCCGGGCGATGTTCGACCTGCCGTCGCCCTATGCGGACGGTTCGCTGAAATATAATTACGTTGCGGATCGTGTTTACATCACTGACAGCTTCTACATCCCGCATTTCATCTATCAGCTGATCATCACGCTCAACATCGCGATGGTTTCGACAATCATCGGCACCAGTTTTGCCTTCGTGCTGTGCTTTTTTGCCTCCACAAATCTCGTCGGTGCCGGCCTCGTGCGCTGGGTGGTGCGCCGGGTCATGGAAGTCCTGCGCGCCTTTCCGGAAATCGTCGTCGCCGGGTTGCTCACCGCCATCCTGTCGATCGGCCCGATCGCCGCGATCATCGCGATTTCAGTCCACACGATCGGCGCTCTGGGCAAGCTGTTCTTCGAAGTGGTGGAAAATGCCGACATGAAGCCGGATGAAGGCTTGCGCGCCGCCGGCGCCAACTGGCTGGAACGAGTGCGCTTCGCCATCGTGCCGCAAGTTCTGCCCAATTTCGTCTCTTACGCGCTGCTGCGCGCCGAAATCAACGTGCGCGCCTCCACCATCATCGGTGCCGTGGGCGGCGGCGGTATCGGCGAGGTCTTCCGCCTGTCGATCGGTAACGATCATGCGTCGAAGACCTATGCCATCATCATCCTTCTGCTGATCACCATCATCGCCGTCGACCAGTTTTCCGGCTGGCTGCGCCGCAGGCTGATCGGTCATCAATCCTTCGAATTCGGACGGGGAGCGGCCTGATGTCGTCCAGCTTCATTCTCAACACCGCCGACCGCGAGAGATTGACGGCCGCGCATCCGCACGTGTTCAATCGCGGTTTCATGCAGCGATATGGTCTGCTCGTCGGCCTTCTCGCCGTCACCGTCTATCTCATCGGCTGCTTTTTCTTCTTCAATGTCGGCCCGGCCTTCATGCAGGGCCGGTGGGATCGTGCCTCGAGCTATATTCAGGACTGGTATTCCTGGCGTGCCCAGCCGCGCCTGCGTTTCGAAGACGGCAAGGTTGAGCCGCAATGGTCCAGCCGCGGGCAATATCCGGTCGATGCAAAGATCGACTGGCTGCAGCCCCTGCCGGGTGGCGGCTACAGCGTCGTTTATGCGGGCATGGAAAACCGCCTCGACGTGACCCCGACCCGGGTGGATGTCTATGTCGACGGCAAGAATTATCCCGTCATCATCAATGGAGAACAGGCCCGGGCATCCGACGACGTGCCGCAGGAAATCCAGCAGGACGGCAACAAGGTTCTCGTGCATTTTGGTTTTGCCGGACAGGCGGAAATCCGCACCAGTCAGGTCTATGTCCAGCGTCGGTTCCTCGGATGGGCGAATTTCCTGTTCGACACCAAATCGGAATTCTGGGGCAAGGGCTATGGCGAACTCGCCGCTCTCGCGCTGTGGGGAGAAAGGCTCGATCCCGAGCGCTCCAATATCGGCCACATGGTGGATGATTTCCTCGACAACAGCGTCTGGCAACATGCCGATATTCTTTCCAAGCTGATGCAGACGCTGGTCATGGCCTTTGTGGGCACGCTGTTCGGCACGCTCGTCGCCCTGCCGCTCGCCTTCATCGCCGCGCGCAACATCACCGCCAACAAGGCTGCGAACTGGGGCATGAAGCGGCTATTCGACTTCCTGCGTTCCATCGACATGCTGATCTGGGCGCTGTTCTTCACCCGCAGCTTCGGCCCCGGACCGATCCCCGGCATTGCCGCGATCTTCTTTACCGACACCGGAGCGCTCGGCAAGGTCTATGCCGAGGCGCTGGAAAATGTCGACGACAAGCAGCGCGAGGGTGTCAAATCTGTTGGCGCTTCCCCGATTGCGGTCAACCGCTTCGGTGTGCTGCCGCAGGTCCTGCCGGTCTTCATTTCGCAGTCACTCTATTTCTGGGAAAGCAATACCCGCTCCGCCACCATCATCGGCGCGGTGGGCGCGGGCGGCATCGGTCTGAAACTGCTGGAAGCGATGGGCACCAATGCCGACTGGGACAAGGTCGCCTATATGGTCCTGCTTATCCTCCTCGTCGTTTTCCTGTTCGACCACATCTCCAATTCGCTGCGTTCACGCCTGATCGGCAAAACACAACACTAGGTCTGAGGGAATGAAATGGCGAACGTCGTAACGATGTTCGTCATCTTCGCCAGACACTCGCGCTGTCCCGATTTATGCCGGCCCCATCCCGTCATCATGTCCGCCTGTGTCTTCAGCACATTCGGAAGGGTTACCGCATTTCCAATGCGCTTTTTTCCTTCGGCATCATCATTCTGTCACGGAAACCAATTACCTCGCACTCCTGACCTTGCGGGAAGCTGGCGAGTCACGCCAAATAGCTTCTCATCCCTGGTCTCCCATGACACTGAAGAGTGCTTGCCGTGCGCTATGCCATCTATTTTTCTCCGGCTAAAGATCACCCGCTGACTGAGGCAGCGTCACGCTGGCTGGGCCGCAACGCATTTTCCGGCACGCTGCATGACGACCACGACGACTATGCCGAGATCACGGAGGAGCCGCGCCGTTACGGTTTCCACGCGACCCTGAAGGCTCCTTTCGAGCTTGCCGAAAAATACAGCGAAGCGGAGCTGCTCACGGCCTTCGAAGATTTCGCGGCCAGCCAGTCCACCTTCGAAATTCCACGTGTCATCGTCGGTGCGCTCGGGCCCTTTTTCGCACTGGTCCCGGACCGCACCTATCAGCCACTGCAGGATTTTGCCGCCGAGATCGTCGATCATTTCGACCGGTTTCGCGCGCCTCTGTCGGAGACCGATATTGCCCGTCGGCGGCCACAGATGCTGACGGAGAGCCAGCGGCAGAATCTGTCGCTCTGGGGTTATCCGCATGTCATGGATGATTTCCGTTTTCATATGACACTGACCGGCCGCATCGACGAGAGCGAGCAGCCCGCCATGCACAAGGTGCTTTCGGCGCGGTTTTCCGAATTCACCGATCGACCTCTCAGCATTTCCGGCCTCGCCTTGTTCATTGAAGAAACGCGCGGGGCGCCCTTTACCGTTCATAGCTGGCACCCCCTTGGCCAGCCACCAAAGAAAGATGCGAACCCATGACCGAGCACGCCCTTTCCAATGCCCGTATCGTTCTGGAAGACGATATTATTCTGGGCTCTGTCCTGATCCGTGACGGCAAGATCGCCGATATCAGCGAAGGTGCTTCCAAAACCGGCGAAGACCTGGAAGGCGATTATTTGATCCCGGGTCTGGTGGAACTGCATACCGACCATCTTGAGCAGCATTATTCGCCGCGCCCCGGCGTGATCTGGGACAAGATCGCCGCCATTCAGGCCCATGACGCCCAGGTGGCCGCCTCCGGCATTACCACCGTATTCGACTGCCTGCGGCTCGGCTCGGATGAGGACGGCGGCTTCAAGAAGGGTGAAATGCGCGAAATGGCTGACGCCATCGAGGCCGCGGCAGATCAGAACCGCCTTCGTTCGGATCACCTGCTGCATCTGCGCTGTGAAGTCGCCTCCTCGGATGTGCTGGACCATTTCGAAGACTTCGAAACCGATCCGCGCGTGCGGCTGATTTCCCTGATGGACCACTCCCCGGGGCAGCGCCAGTTCCAGTCGATGGATCAATATATCTTCTACTACCAGAAGAAGCGTGGGCTGAGCGACGAGGCTTTCGCCGAGTTCGTGCGGCGTCGGCAGGCGGCGTCGGCGGAATATTCCGCCAAGCACCGCGATTATCTGGCCGCCCGCTGCGCCGAGCGCGGCATCACCGTCGCAAGCCATGACGACGCCACCGAAGCGCATGTCGGCGAGGCTATCGGCCACGGCGTGAAACTGGCGGAATTCCCCACCAGCGTCGAAGCCGCAAAAGCCTCGCACAGCGCCGGCATGAGCGTGCTGATGGGTGCGCCGAACATCGTTCGCGGCAAGTCCCACTCCGGCAACATCGCCGCCCGCGACCTCGCCGAGATCGGCGTGCTGGATGTTCTTTCTTCCGACTATGTGCCCTTCAGCCTGCTCTTCGCGCCATTCCTGCTCGCCGATCAGGTAGAAGCCATCAGCCTGCCGGAGGCGCTGCGCATGGTCACCGCCACCCCGGCGCGCACCGTCGGCCTTCTCGATCGCGGTCGTATCGCGACGGGATTGCGGGCCGATCTGGTCCGGGTTCACCGCGAGGATGGTGTGCCGGTCGCCCGTTCCGTCTGGCGTCAGGGCAAGCGCGTGGCATGACCGACGATGGGCAGGATAGCCGGCGCGCGGCATCGCCCGGCACGATGATCGTGATTGTCGGCCCGAGCGGGGCCGGCAAGGACACACTGATGGACTATGCCGCAGCGCGATTGTGCGGACGGCCGGGCTTTCACTTCACCCGCCGCGTCATTACCCGCAGCGGCGATGCGGGGGGTGAAAACCACGATGCCGTTTCGATGCACGAGTTCAACCGACTGGAAGATGCGGGCGCCTTCGCGGTGTCCTGGCAGGCGCATGGGCTGAAATATGGCATCCCGGCCGCGGTCTATCGTCACCTCAATGCGGGAGACGTGGTCATCGCCAACGGTTCGCGTTCCGCCCTGCCGCATTTCGGCACCGCCTTTTCCCGTCTCAAGGTCGTGAACATCGTCGCTCGGCCGGAGGTTTTGGCAATGCGCCTTGAGCAGCGCGGGCGGGAAAGCCGGGACGATATTCTCCGGCGGCTGGAACGCAGCTCGTTGACAGTCGCTGGAGACTTCGACGTCACGACCGTCGATAATAGCGGCGCTATCGAAGATGCCGGCAAAGCCATCATGCAGGTGCTCAAGCAAAGCGCAGACATCGGTCGCACTTAATATTCCGAAGCCGGGCTGCTCGACAAACGCTTTCTCAAGGCTTACCATCAGGCGACAATTTCCAAACATGGTACGCCAAGGCGAGGGATGCCCGAGAAAAGGGTCAGCGACGAGATAAGTGTGGTGGCCGGTCTGGCTGCCGGCGTCAGCAATTATGCCCGGTCACGGGGCATCGATATCGCACCGATCTGCAAGGCTCTGGACATTGATCCAGCCATATTCAGCAGCCTGACGGAACGCATAAGCCTCGATAGATTTTCCCGGCTGCTCGAAACCTGTGCACTGATTTCCGGCGACGACGTCTTCGGTCTGCAATGCGCCTCCACCTTTCCAGCGGGTGCATCCGGCGCGTTCGGATATGGGCTGATCAGCGCACCGACGGTAAGGGCGTTCCTGCGTTTTCTTCAGGACCATGTTTATTACGCCACCAATAACAGCAATTTCACCATGGTAACGGATGCCACGCAGGTAACCCTGTCATGGTCCTTCGCGCCGGTTATTGCCAAGCGCGATCAATATGTGGATTTGTCGCTCGCCGTCCTGATACAGCGTCTCCGCGATATTCTCGGAGATCGTATCAACCAGATCGAGATCGGTCTGGAGCGGCCGAAACCGAATAATATTCAGCTATTTAAAGAAAGAATGACCAGGCGCGTCAGTTTTTCCCAGCCGATCCATACCATGCGTCTGCCGGTACCGCTTCTCGATGTGGTCAATCCGAATGCGGATGAGCGGCTGTTCGAGCTGATGAACCTGCAATGCCGCATGTTGCGACCGGAAACATCGGCGGACGCGACCCATTTCATTGACCAGGTGAAGCGGTATATGCAGATGCGGCTCTCGGATGCCGAGCTTTCGCTCGGCGAGATCGCTCCCTATTTCAACCTGTCGGAACGGAGTTTTCAACGGCGGCTCGCAGAGCTCGGCACCAATCTCAACGAGATAAAGGATGCCATTCGCAAAAATGCCGGTTTCAAACTCCTCGTGGAAAGCGATCTTCCGGTATCCGACATCAGTTACAGGCTTGGCTATTCGACACCCGGTGCGTTTTCGCGTTCCGTTTCGCGCTGGTTCGGGGCAACACCGACCGACATTCGCAAGAAACACGCGCATCATTCCGCCGGATGATACATGTTGACGGCATCAATATTTCGAAATGATGTATTAAATTTGAGAAATATGTCGGCGCTCATCGCGTTGTGTGCCGAAACATAACAATAAAACGAAAAACTTGGCGCGAGATGTTATTCTCTCGGTGAGGCACATCGCCTATTAGAGCGCCGCATATCCTTCGGGGTGTGACGAAAACATTCCAGAGCTTTGAAGCTGCATTTCACGCCAGACCCATTTTGGTCTCTGGCAATATCGGTGTTGCAGTTCCCTTCAGTGCACAGAATAGAGCGTCCGCGTCAGGATCGGCTGGCTGCGAAAGCGGCCCTTATTGCATAATTACCAATGCCCGATGAAACCTATTGGCGAAATTAACGTTTCTGTTCGCGTATAGACAGAGCGGTAAACGAGCTGGTTTCGGGGAATGAATCATTGCCTGATCGTGCCCCGGGAAGGCCAATCTCTTTAAGGCTGAAAGAAAATGTCTTCAAACACGCCGCATGAACATCGCCAGACGCGTGAAATCATCCTTTCGGAGCGTGAGCGGCATTATCTGGGGCTGGTCGCGCGGGGCAAGCATCCGTCCCACGTCGCCCTGATAACCGGCGCGGACGAAGCGGACGTGAAGGATACTCTTGAAAGGGTGCGCCACAGATTGGGCGCCACCAATCTGCTGAATGCCGTCAGCATCGCCCTGCTGCGCGGCCTGATCGTGCAGGACGCATAATCGCCAACCTGATCATCCAAGCTTACGCGAAACGTCCCCTCCCGTAAGCTGAAAACCGAATGAGCGGCTTTCTGCGTCAAAATCCTTCCATATCAATGGCGGGATGGCGGACCAAAGCGGGCTGGACATGATGTCCGGCCCTATCGACGCAAATGCAAAGCATGCCATTTACGGTTTGCCCGGCGGGTCATAGTCGACCCGCCGGGTTTTTATTGTCGCATCAGAGCGATTTAATTTCGGTCAGAATATCGCTTTCGATCACGATGCCGCTTTCCAGCGCCTGCTTGCGAATCCCCTGGCTGCGGCGGCCGGGCAGACGCACATTTTCCTGCTTTTCTATCTCGCCGGCTATGAGCCCCAGCCGCTCGGTAAAGGCCGTACCGCCTGACGATACCGGGTCTATGGCGATGATCGTGTGGCCAAGAGAGGGTGGTGCTCCCTTGTCATCGAGAAGGGAAGATGCCTCGAATGCGAAGTTTCCGCCGGTAATCGCAGCGGCCATGATCTCCACCATCAATGCCAGCGCAGCGCCCTTGGCCTCGCCTGCGGGCACCATGGTTCCCTCTATGGCCTCTTCGGGATCGGTCGTCGGCCGGCCGTTTCGGTCGAGCGCCCAGTCGCCGGGGATGGTTTCACCCTTCTGGCGGGCCGCCATGATCTTTCCACGCGCGACCTTGGAGAGCGCGAGATCGATGACCAGCGGATCGGCGCCGCCGACGGGGGTGGCGAAAGCGATCGGATTGGTTCCATAAAGCGGTTTGCTGCCGCCCCAGGGCGCCATTGATGCTGGTGCGTTGGCGAACATGAGCGCGACAAAACCCATTTCGGCGAGGCGCTCGACGGTCAGCGCCATGACACCCGCATGATGGGAGCGGTGGATCGCCGCAAGCGCAATGCCCTGCTGCCGGACCATGTCCGGCAATTCCTCAAGGGCGCAATCGATCGCCGGATAGGCATAGCCGTGATTGGCGTCGACCGAGAGCACGCCCGGCTTCACGCGGGTCGCCACCGGACGCGCCTTGCCATCGACCTTTCCAACCCGCGCCTGCCGGACATACACGGGGATGCGGCGAAAACCGTGACCACCCTGGCCGGCCGCCTCGGAGGCGACGAGCGCCTTTGCCACCGAACGGGCGTTTTGCGGCAGAACGCCGTTGCGCTCAAAGATAGAGGATACGAGATCCTCCGCCTCTGCGATTGAGAATTTCATGATTTTCGTGGTTCCTGTTGGCTTGCATGCGGTGGGACGGATTGGTCCTACTTTGCGGTATACGGTCGCTGCAAATCAACATGGAAAATAAATCGGGCATCCCATCCTCTCCAGAGTCGGGACGCCCATATGCGGTCGGACTGCTTCACCCTACTTGAAAAGAATCGGCAGGGTAAAACTCGTATTTGCGCCTGGCGGCGGCGGCGAGACGGACGCTCTTTGTATGACGGCCAGAAGCTTCTGATCCATCGCCGAGTCACCGGTGGATGAAATAATCCTCGCACCGCCGACGGAACCACCGCTGTCTATCTTGAATGAAACCGTAATGGTCATCCCCGATTTTCCAGCCGAACGCACCAGTCGCCGCTGCATCGCCGAGCGCACTTTCGCACCCCAATCGGCATTTGACATGGACGAGGACGAGAAGGAGCCGGCATTGCTGCGCGATGCCGCCGTCCGGTCGGACTGCTGGGCTTCAGCCTTCGCCGTTTCGCGCAGTTCCGATGCCTGCTGCGGTTTGGGACGCTGGCGCTCGACCTTCTTTTTCTCTTCCGGCTCTTTCTTTTCCACCTTCTTTTCGACGGGCGGCGGCGGAGGACGCATGACGGGCAGAGGGACCTCGATATTTTCGAGTTCCGCCATCATCTGCTCCTGAACGGGATCGACCGGCTCCACGGGTTCGGGAATTTCCTGCGGTTCGACGATCTCCTCGACCGGCGGTTCAGGCCGCTGCACAGGCTCTGGCGGCGGCGGCGTTTCCGCAACCGGCTCCGGTGGCGGCGGCTCTTCCGGGGCGGCTTCCTCCACCGGTTCGCTGCTGTCGCTCTTCACCTCTTCTGCGTCCTCAACATCTTGCGCGGGCGTCGTTTCTTCGGTCTTTACGGCCTCCGGTATCGCCGCCATTTCGATCATGATCGCAGCAGGAGGCGGCCCGCCGGCTTCCTGCTCTTCGGGCTCCTGCATCAGATAATAGGCAAAACCAGCGTGAACGCCCAGCATGAGCAGCGCCGCGACGGACCACAGCGTTACTTCCCCGAGACGGGAATGCCGGGCCTGCGGGTAGCCGTTTTCAGTCATGGCGTGGTTCCCGGCGCTGCGGGTTGGCCAACGGCGGCCGGCTGCGATGCGGCAGCCGCGTTTTCCAGTCCTACGAGGGCGATCTTCAGATAACCGGCATCTCTCAGCAGGTTCATGATTTCCATGAAGTGGCCGTAATCGACCGCCTTGTCGGCCCGCAGGAAGATGCGCGTATCCTTCTTGCCGCCCGTCTGCCGGTCGATGGCGGCCGCCAGTGCTTCGCGGGCAACCGCATCATTGCCGAGATTGAGCGAGAGATCGTCCTTGACCGTCAGATAAAGCGGCTCCTCCGGGCGTTCCGCCGGCTTTGCGGTGGACGCCGGCAGATCGACATTCACATCGACGGTGGCGAGCGGTGCCGCCACCATGAAGATGATGAGCAGAACCAGCATCACGTCGATGAAGGGCGTGACATTGATCTCGTGGTTTTCGGAGAGATCGTCTCCGCTATTTTCGCGAATACCGCCAGCCATGGCCGATCACCGTCCTACCAGCGATACCGCGGGCTTGCTGGTGCTGCCCGGCGGAATACGGCGGAAATCGAGATCGCGGCTGACGAGGCGTTCCACACCGGCTGCGGCATCCGCCAGCAGATGGCGGTACCCGGTGATGGAGCGGGCGAAGACGTTGTAGATCACCACGGCCGGAATGGCGGCGACAAGGCCGATGGCGGTGGCGAGCAGCGCTTCGGCGATGCCCGGCGCGACGACGGCAAGATTGGTCGTCTGCGATTCCGAAATGCTGATGAAGGAGTTCATGATGCCCCAGACGGTGCCGAACAGACCGACGAAGGGAGCGGTGGAACCGATGGTCGCCAAAACGCCCGTTCCGCGTGACATGCGGCGACCCGCATGGGTTTCGATACGCGAAAGCGCCGACGAGACACGCTCCTTGATACCGCCGCCATCCGTATGTTCGACCACCGCATCGGAAAGCTGCATTTCGTGGGTTGCCATGCGCAGCATCAGTGCTGCCGGCCCGCCCTTCTTTTCGACGGCCTCGGTGGCCTCCGTCAGGGTTTTTGCCCTGCGAATGACCTTGAGCGTCGAGCCGGCGCGCACCCGCGCACCTGCAAGCTCGATAGACTTCGCGACCCAGACCGTCCACGTAACCAGAGATGCGAAGGCAAGACCGATCATGACACCCTTCACGACCCAGTCGGCCGCCATGAACATGCCCCAGGGAGAAAGGTTGTGCGGGATATCCGCACGATGTTCGGCGCTCGCGGGCTCGGTGCTGACAGGCTCTATCGGGGTCGCGGCTTCATTCGGCGCGGTCGTCTGGCCCGTCTGTGCGGGCTGCTCGGTCTGCGTCGGCTGCGGTGCCGGTGCGGTATTCGTCGCGGGCTGAGCCGGTGCAGGCTGGGCCGGTGCGGGCTGAGTTGACTGAGGCTGCGAGGGTGCGGTGGCGGCCGGCTGTTCCGGTGCAGTCGCGGAAGGCTGGACGGGCGCGGCGGCCGGAGCGCCCGGCGTTGCAGGAGCCGCCGGCTGTGCTGGCTGAACCGCTTCCGTTTGCGGTGCCGGCTGTATCTGGGTTTCCGGTGCCGTCTGAGCGAAAACCGCGCCGGCACTCAAGCCAGCACTCAAGCCAGCACTCAGGCCGGCCAGCAAGGTGACAGTCATGGCAAGGGAGAGATGCCTTGTCGTGTTTGCCTTGTTGAAGGATGCGGAAGAAGTTGAGGTCTCAGCTGACATAATTTTTATCCCGGATTTCCGTCGATGAACTCATCCGCAGATTGACCGGCTCCTTAAAACCGGGGTCATGAACGGATACCGTCGTGAAAGCTTGACGTTCCGATAATAAACCTGAGTTCTTTTGACAACTATTATATTGTCAAAAGACCACCCGTAAACTCTTCTTTACAAAAAATTGACCGATCGACGGCCTTCAGCTGTTTTGCGAGGGCGAAAACTGCGCAATGAGAGCATGCCGGTCACCGGGATAGGTGACACGGACACGGGTGATATAATCCGCCCCATGCCAGGTCCGCCGATCGATGACCAGACAGGCAGCGCCAGAAGCAATGCCGAGCGCGGCTGCATTTTTACGGTCGGCGGAAACGGCGCTGATACGATGTTCGGCCGCACTCCAGGGCACCATTTTCAGCAGCCATGTCCCCGGCCCGATCTGTGAAAAATCCGCGGCTTCCGCCTCCGGAACGGCGGTGACATTGACGATGCGCTCTTCAAGGCAAAAGGGAACGCCGCCGGCAAAGTGCGTGCAGGTGAGTTCCAGGACCGGGGCGTCGGCGGCAAGCGCCATGGCCGCGCCGTCTTCTTCCCCCGCAGGGCGCAGCCGTCGTTTGTCGAGACGGTAACCGTAGACCAGACCCAGCGCCTGCACCTCCCGCTCGATATCGTGGATTTCCAGAACGGCGGATTGCGCATGGGGCTGACGAACGAAGGTGCCGAGACGGCGGCGTCTTTCGATGAGTCCGCGCTGCACCAGTTCGCTGAGAGCCTTGTTCACCGTCATGCGTGAGCAGGCATATTGCCGGGTCATTTCGTGTTCGAAGGGAATACGATAACCCGGCGGCCATTCGCCCGACATGATGTGGCGCTCGACATCATTGCGGATGCGCTCGTGCAGCGATTTTTCCTGAAGATCGGCGCCTGTGCTCCTCATCCCGATGCTTTTATCCTCCCCTTTGCCGGATCAACTATCCATGGGCAGCGGCGGCAATCGCCTCGCTGCGGATTTCCTCCGTAAGCTTGGCGCGCAGCTCAGAAAATTCCGGGCTGGCCTTGACGGTGTAGTGACGCGGATGCGGCAGGTCGACCGGCGTGATCGACTTGATGCGACCCGGCCTTGCGGACATGGTCACCACACGCGACGCCATGAAGACCGCCTCCTCGATATCGTGTGTGACGAAAATGACCGTCTTCTGCTCCCGCTCCCAGATACCGAGCAGCAATTCCTGCATCAGCCCGCGCGTCTGGTTGTCGAGAGCGCCGAAAGGCTCGTCGAGCAGCAGGATTTTCGGGCCGTTCGCGAGGGCGCGGGCAATGGCCGTTCTCTGCTGCATGCCGCCGGAGAGCTGTTTCGGCCAATGGTTCTCGAAGCCGCGCAGGCCGACCTTGTCGATATAGCTATCGACAATCTCCCATTTTTCCTTCTCGGCAACGCCGCGTTCGCGCAGGCCGAAGGCGACATTTTCGCGGATCGTCAGCCAGGGAAACAGCGTATAGGACTGGAACACCATGCCGCGATCCGCCCCCGGCCCCGTCACCGCCCTACCGGACAGCAGCACTTCGCCCGTCGTCGGGCGGTCGAGACCGGCGATGATGCGCAGCAAGGTCGATTTTCCGCATCCCGACGGGCCGAGGATGGTGACGAAATCATTGCGGGGAATTTCCAGATCGGTGGGCTGGAGGGCCAGCGTCGGCTGCCCGCCCTGCACACCCGGAAAAGTGCGGCTGACGCCCTTGATAACGAGTTCGCTCATCAGGCAAGCCTCCAAGCGAAAAGCTTCCGGTTCAGCGATTTGAACGCAAAGTCCGAAATAAGACCGATAATGCCGATGACGATGATGCCGAAGATGATCTGCCCGGTCGCCATCAGCGCCTGGCTGTTGATAATCATATAACCGATGCCCGAGGAGGCGCCGATCAGTTCCGCGACAATGACATAGGTCCAGGCCCAGCCGAGAACGAGACGGAGGATTTCCGCAATATGGGGCGCATTGGCGGGAATGAGAACACGGCGAACAACGCCCCGGTCCTTCGCACCAAGCGTATAGGCCGCCTCCACCAGATCCCGTCTTGTGCCGGCGACAGCCACGGCCACCATCAGGATGATCTGGAACACCGCGCCGATGAAGATCACCAGCAGCTTCTGCATCTCGCCGATCCCGGCCCAGAGAATGAGGAGCGGCACGAAGGCGGAAGCCGGCAGATAGCGCGCGAAGGAGACGAAGGGCTCCAGCAGCGCCTCGACGGGCTTATAGGCCCCCATGGCGATGCCGACCGGCACGGCAACGAGCGATGCCAGCACGAAACCGCCGACCACGCGCCAGATCGTCATGCCGATATCGCTGGCAAAACCCTGATCGGTCAGCAGATAGATGCCGTCCTTCAGCATGGTGACGGGGTCGGCCAGAAAGGTCGGCGATACGAAACCGCCCAGCGTGGCAAAGCCCCAGGCGGAAAAAAACAGCACGAAGAACAGGATGCCGAGAGCAATTCTCGTGCTGTTCCTTATGGGTTGAAGAGGTTGCATCTGTCGCCTGTCCGGAAAACCGGCGCGGCACCTTCGCCGCGCCATCGGAGCGCCGTGCGCGTTTCGCGACGCACAATCGACGCACTCACCTGTCTTTGGCTGCAATATTCCCTGCAGGGAACGCGGCCGCCTTTTCTGTTACTTGATGAAGGACGTATCCGCGAGGGTCGAAAGATCGGGTTTCGACTTTATCACGCCGATTTCCAGCAGCAGGTCCGCCGATTTTTCCGAGAATGTCTTGAATTCACCCTCGAAAAACTTCTGGTTGGCGGCCTTGTCCTGCCATTCGAGGAACTTTGCCGAAGCGGCAAAGGCCTCGCCGGTCTGCTTCACATCCGCGCCCATCGTCGCATAGGACTTTTCGGGATCGGCCTTGATGAGCTCGAGCGCCTGGAAATAGCTGTCCGCCAGGGCTTTCGCCGCCTGCGGGTTGGCCTTCAGGAAATCCGGGGTGCAACCGAACGTATCCATGACGGCGGGATAATCCAGCGTCGTGGCGAGGATTTTGCCCTTATCGGGGGCGGCGCGGACAGTGGACAGATAGGGCTCATAGGTCATGGCCGCATCATTTTGACCGGCAACAAATGCCTGCGCGGCCGGTCCCGGCTCGAGGTTGACGACCTTGACGTCCTTCAGGGTGAGGCCGTTTTCCTTGAGGACCCAGGCAAGGAAGAAATAAGGGGAGGTGCCCGGCGCGGAAGCGGCAACCGTCTTGCCCTTCAGGTCCGCGACCTTGGCAACATCGCTGCGCACCGCAATGCCATCGGCGCCATGCGACTTGTCCATCTGGAAAATCTGGGTGGATTTCACGCCATTGGCATTCCACGCGATCCATGTTTCCACGGTGGTGGCGGCGCACTGGATGTCACCGGAAGCAAGGGCCAGATGGCGGCTCGCCTGCGGGATTTTCTTGATATCGACTTTCAGACCGTTCTTTTCGAAAATGCCGGCCTGTTTGGCGAGCGTCAGCGGTGCAAAACCGGTCCAGCCGGACATGCCAATCGTCACCGACGTCTCGGCATAGGCGGAAGCGGATGAAAAGAGCGCGGCGACTGTGGCGAGTACCCATGTTTTCTTCATGATCTGAACCCCTTTTGATTTATTTTTGTGCGATGCTGTTTATCGCTTTATTTGAGGCATGGTAGGCAGGGATTTTATATTTGTCTAGACAAAATAGAAGCTTCCGAAGGCCTCCGGAAAGATTGCAAATACACCACCCGGCATTCTAGACATAGGATAACACGGCCCCGCGCGCAGGCCCGCCGTTTTTCCATATCGAGCTTTCCATGACCAGACAAAGACGTCGCAGTATCATCAGGGCAAGGCGAACCGGAACCGGAATTGCGCTGGTTGCCGCCATTTCCTTCATCGCGGGCATGACGGATGCGGTGGGCCTGCATATTTCAGGCGACTTCGTGTCCTTCATGACCGGCAACACCACGCGCGCCGCAGTCTCGATAGAGGCTGGCCTCTATTCCCACGCCGCGAAACTGCTTTTCGCAATCATTGCCTTCGTGGCGGGCAATGCCGGCGGCATCGTGGTCGCGCATAAGTTCGACCGGCGCATCTTCGCCGTTCTGATGGCGGTGGGATTGCTGGTAACAATTGCGGCGCTGCTCGGCGGCGAGACTTCCGCTCTTGCGCAATTTTATCTCGTCGTTTTCGCCATGGGCATGGTCAACGCCGCCGTTGAGCATATTGAGGGACTGCCAATCGGGCTTACCTATGTGACCGGCGCGCTTTCCCGTTTCGGCCGCGGCATCGGTCGTTTTCTTCTCGGCGAACGGAGCCTCGACTGGGGCATTCAGATCGTGCCATGGCTTGGAATGATATGCGGCGCGATCTGCGGCGCTATTCTTGCCGCCACCCTGCAATCGAACGCCCTTTGGGTGGTCGCGGCCACGGTTTTCGTCGTCGCCATCGCCACTTTCATCATTCCGCGCTCGCTTCGCCAGCGCTACAATCAAAGGGTCAAAATCCAGCGGATTACGCCCTGAAAATCATCGCCGTCACTTTCGCGAGATGGTGACGAATTTCGTGCCCCGCACCCGCACCGTCATCAGGCAGGGTTCCTTGTCGGTACGCTCGCAATAACGCGGATGCATCTTCAGCACGAAAACCATGTTGCCGAAGCGCTTGATGAAATCATAGTCGTAAATCCGGGCCGTCGCGATCATCAGATAACCGCCCTCTTTCACCTGGACATAGAAATTATAAGGGCATCCCTCGTCGTCGCAGCTGCGGCCCTTTTCGCCGTCACAATCGAGAACACCGTGATTGACGACGGCGTCCATCAGCCCGTCATTGTTGATATCCAGCCGCGTGACGAAATCGTCGCCGAAGGCCGCCACCTTGCACTCGTTGCGGAAATGGTCCTTCTCGTAGATCTCGGGGTCGTTCACCAGTTGCTGCTGCGCCGAGAGCGCCACCGGAAACATCAAGAGAACCAGCGCCTGAAGAGCGGCAACGAGAGCGATTCGCACGGCATTTTCCTTTGCATCCGTTTCGGTTATGGATGTTGCGATCATCCGGGCGACCAGCCTAGAGTTTAGTGCTTGCGCGACACTGACGTGTTCGCAGCCCGTGTTTCCGGGGGGAACCTTTTCATGACGCTTCTGGGTTTTCTCGACTATGCCGGGGTCGCCATCTTTGCCGCAACCGGCGCGCTCGCCGCCTCGCGCAAGCAGCTCGACCTGATCGGCTTCCTGTTTTTCGCCGCCGCAACCGGCATCGGCGGCGGCACGGTGCGCGATCTGGTGCTTGGCAGGACGCCGGTATTCTGGGTGGTGAACCCGACCTATATCCTCGTCTGCGTCTCGGTCGCGGTGCTGCTGTTCTTCACCGCGCATCTGTTCGAATCCCGTTACCGCGTGCTGATCTGGCTCGATGCACTCGGCCTTTCCGCTTATTGCGTCATGGGAGCAGCCAAGGGGCTTGCCGCCAGCGGCTCCGCAACCGTCGCCATCGTCACCGGCGTTCTGACGGCGACGTTCGGTGGTGTGTTGCGCGATATTCTCGCCGGCGAACCTTCCGTGCTGCTGCGGCCGGAAATCTACATCACCTGCGCGCTCCTGGGCTCCTCCACATTCATTGTCGTCTATTTCCTCGGCGCACCGCTTTATGCCGCATCAGCCGCAGGCGTCCTGACGGCCTTCGCAGTCCGGTCCGGTGCGCTGATCTTCGGCTGGACTTTTCCGCCCTACAAGGCAAAGCCCGGCAGGCGGCCGGAAGATGTGATGAAGTGACAAATAGAAATGACCGCCGAAAACAGAGATGGCGCCCGTGGGCGCCATTTTCACATCCGCGATCGGACTGAAGCCTTATCCGCGCTTGCGGCGAAGGCGGATGACCACGTCCACATGGGCGATTTCCATGCCCTCGGGCGCTTCCGGCAAATTGTCGATCTGGAGGTTATTGACGGGAATATCCAGAACCTCGTTCTCACCCTCCACGAAGAAGTGGTGGTGATCCGAGACGTTGGTGTCGAAATAGGTGCGGGCGCCTTCCACGGCGAGAACACGGATGAGGCCGGCTTCGGTGAACTGGTGCAGCGTATTGTAGACGGTGGCGAGAGAAACGGGCACGCCGGCGGTGACCGCCTCATCGTGCAGTTCCTCGACCGTCAGATGGCGATCGCCCTTTGCGAAAAGCAGATCGCCCAAAGCCACACGCTGTCGCGTGGGGCGCAGCCCCGAGCGCCGCAACCTCGTTCCGATATCCAATGTGGCGTCAAATGCCATGCAATCCCATTCCAAACAGAGGTATGAAACTTACCAATTGCATTAGCATATATCTTTTGCGGCGAGTGCTTTCAATAGTTTCGGCGTGGCTTAGGCGCGGCAAATGGCGGCAAACCGGCCATTCCTGCAATTTTCCTCTGGTTCCAGCCGTACGGTTCCTGTATGCGGACGGCATATTGAGGTAATGACTTCTGCGAAGAAGGTTCGAAGACAAAGAATGGGGGCGGAGCGGCCTTCGCCCTTGCAGCGCTTCATTTTGAACCTAACTTGCTCTAGTGAAGTCGATCAACACCAGTAACTGGGGAAGTGAAAGCGGTATGGCAACGAGGCAATCAAGTTACAATTACGAGGAGATCCTGTCCTGCGGTCGCGGCGAATTGTTCGGCCCGGGAAATGCACAGCTCCCATTGCCCCCTATGCTCATGGTCCATCGCATTACCGAAATTTCCGAAACCGGCGGCGCCTTCGACAAGGGTTTCATCCGCGCCGAATACGATGTCAGCCCGGACGACTGGTATTTCCCCTGCCACTTCCAGGGCAACCCGATCATGCCGGGGTGCCTCGGCCTTGACGGCATGTGGCAGCTGACCGGTTTCTTCCTCGGCTGGCTGGGCGAAGAAGGTCGCGGCATGGCGCTTTCCACCGGCGAAGTGAAGTTCAAGGGCATGGTTCGCCCTCACACGAAGCTCCTTCAATATGGTATTGATTTCAAGCGCGTGATGCGCGGCCGTCTGGTGCTCGGAACCGCCGACGGCTGGCTCAAGGCGGACGGCGAAACCATTTATCAGGCGACGGATCTGCGCGTAGGCCTGTCGAAGGAAAAGGCTGCCTGAGGCAGACGGAATAGTCCTGACAAACGCCGGGCGGCTTCGGTCGTCCAGCCGAAATCTTAAGAAAAGGTCCCTTTCATGAGACGAGTTGTTGTCACCGGCCTCGGTATTGTTTCTTCCATCGGCGGTGATGCCGCTGAAGTCACCGCATCGCTGCGCAATGCCAAATCCGGCATTTCATTTTCGCCGGATTTTGCCGAACACGGTTTCAAATGCCAGGTCTGGGGCAAGCCGTCTCTCGACCCGACCGATCTGGTCGACCGCCGCGCCATGCGCTTCCTGTCGCAGGGCGGCGCGTGGAACCATGTCGCCATGAAGCAGGCAATCGCCGATTCCGGTCTCGAAGAGAGCGACATCAGCGGCAATGAGCGCACTGGCATCATCATGGGTTCGGGCGGACCTTCCACCCGCACCATCGTCGAGGCGGCCGATATTACGCTGAAGAACAACAGCCCTAAGCGCATCGGCCCCTTTGCCGTGCCGAAGGCCATGTCATCCACCGCCTCTGCGACGCTTGCTACCTGGTTCAAGATCCATGGCGTCAACTACTCCATCTCGTCGGCCTGCTCCACCTCGGCGCATTGCATCGGCAACGCTGCCGAAATGATCCAGTGGGGCAAGCAGGACGTGATGTTTGCGGGCGGCCATGAGGATCTCGACTGGTCCATGTCCAACCTCTTCGACGCCATGGGCGCCATGTCGTCCAAATATAACGAGACACCGAGCGCCGCCTCGCGCGCCTATGACGTCAACCGCGACGGTTTCGTGATTGCCGGCGGTGCGGGCGTGCTGGTTCTCGAAGAGCTGGAACATGCCAAGGCGCGCGGTGCGAAGATTTACGCCGAGATCGTCGGTTACGGCGCGACCTCCGACGGTTACGACATGGTGGCGCCTTCAGGCGAAGGCGCGATCCGCTGCATGCGGCAGGCGCTTTCCACCGTGAAGGGTGACATTGACTACATCAATACCCACGGCACATCGACGCCGGTTGGCGACAGCAAGGAAATCGGCGCGATCCGGGAAGTCTTCGGCGACAAGATTCCGCATATCCAGTCGACCAAGTCGCTCACCGGCCATTCGCTGGGTGCGGCCGGCGTGCAGGAATCGATCTACGGCCTGTTGATGATGCAGGAACGCTTCATCGGCGAAAGCGCGCATATTTCCGAGCTCGATCCCGAATTTGCGGGCGTTCCGATCGTTCGCAGCCGCATCGACAACGCCAAGATCGACACCATCCTTTCCAACTCCTTCGGCTTCGGCGGCACCAACGCCACGCTCGTCTTCCAGCGTCATAACGGATAATTGCCCATGAACGGCATCATGCAGGGTAAACGCGGCCTCATCATGGGCGTCGCAAACAATCATTCCATCGCCTGGGGTATCTCCAAGGCGCTTGCGGCACAGGGCGCGGAACTGGCCTTCACCTATCAGGGTGAAGCGCTCGGCAAGCGTGTGAAACCGCTCGCCGCCGAGCTCGGATCCGATTTCATCGTACCGTGCGATGTCGAGGATATCGCCTCGGTCGACGCCCTGTTCGCGACGATCCGCGAAAAATGGGGCTCTCTGGATTTCGTCGTGCACGCCATCGGCTTTTCCGACAAGAACGAGCTGAAAGGTCTCTACGCCGACACGACACGCGAGAATTTCAGCCGCACCATGGTCATTTCCTGTTTCTCCTTCACGGAAATCGCCAAGCGCGCCGCCGAGTTGATGACAAATGGCGGCTCCATGCTGACGCTGACCTACAATGGATCGCAGCGCGTCATCCCGAACTACAACGTCATGGGCGTCGCCAAGGCGGCTCTCGAGGCGTCCGTGCGTTATCTCGCCGCCGATTACGGCCCGCGCGATATTCGCGTCAACGCCATCTCGGCCGGTCCGGTCCGCACGCTGGCGGGCGCCGGCATCTCGGATGCGCGGGCGATCTACGCATGGAACCAGAAAAACGCACCGCTTCGGCGGACCGCGGATATCGACGATATCGGCGGATCGGCGCTTTACCTGCTGTCCAATCTGTCGCGCGGCGTAACCGGCGAATGCCATTATGTGGACTGTGGTTATAACATCACTTCCACACCCACGCTGGAGGTTCTCTCCAAAGCGGATGCGGAATAAGCGCCCGTTTCAGCGTCAACAAAAGCCCGGCCATGTGCCGGGCTTTTATATTTTGGGACGTATCAATTTCGGAAATCACTAAAGTATAATTCGTTGGAGTAACTGAATTTAAACATCGGGTGGTTATGGTCCGCAACAAATTCAACGGTTGCGCTTGCCGCATATTCTTAGAGATCGATATCGCCTCATGCGACTGGCCAGACTGAAGCGATTGCTGGAAAAATTCGGAGTCTCGCGCGACGGGACAGCAGCTATAGAATTCGCGATACTCGCGATCCCCTATTTCCTCGTCGTCTTTGCGATCATCGAGACCTTCATCGCCCTGATGGCGGAACAGGTCGTCGCCAATGCCACCGAAAACATGGCGCGGCGTCTGCGCACCGGGCAGATCAGCAGCTCGATTTCGAAAGAGGATTTCCGCAAGAGCTTCTGCAATGAAGTCTCGGTGATGATCACCTGCTCAGCGGATGAAATCCAAAAAGAACAGAAGCTCTATATCGATCTTCGCTCCTTTACCGCCTTCAAGGATATTCCGACCACGATACCGCTGAAGGCCTATGGCGAATATTACGATCTCGACACCGCCCAATTCGGCTTCAAGCCGGGCGGGCCGGAAACCATCAACATGTTGCGTGTCTATTATCGCTGGCGTGTGGTTGCCGATATCATCCGACCATACCTGACGAAAATACGTCCGGCCGACGGATCGATGCCCTCACATTTCCTCATCGTCGCGACAAATGCGTTCATGAACGAGAAATACATCACAGGCGGGGGCTCATGATGGCAGGGCTGGTGTCCGTTGCGGCAAACGGCAAACGACGTCTGATGGCGCTCGTTTCACGCTTTGCCAAAGATCGCCGTGGCGTGGGTGCGGTGGAGTTCGCGATCCTCTTTCCGATATTGCTTGCGCTTTATCTGACCTCGTTCGAATTGACGATCGGATACAACACCTACAAGCGGGCAAGCACCGCTGCAGCCTCCATCAACGATCTGATATCGAAAACAGGTTCCGTCGATAAAACCTATCTCGCGGGCATGCAGGACGTCGCAGCCGCCGTGTTTGCGCCCTACAGCACCAAGGGTCTGCAGCTGAAGATCAGCGGCATCAAGATCGACGCGCAAAAACAGGCGAAAATCACCTGGTCCTGGGATGAGAAAAATCTGA
Source organism: Agrobacterium sp. 16-172Ci (assembly GCF_053522725.1). NCBI lineage: Bacteria > Pseudomonadati > Pseudomonadota > Alphaproteobacteria > Hyphomicrobiales > Rhizobiaceae > Agrobacterium > Agrobacterium sp. 16-172Ci. Next base: position 59,045 of record NZ_JBNWBW010000001.1, on the reverse strand, counting down.
GACCCTATGCGGTGGGGTCACCGGTCGCCGTTCCGACGCGCCTGCTCGTGGAAAACAGCTTTCTCATCCACGTCGAACTTTCCATCCCGCATGAATTGCTGATGTTCATGCCCGATCTTGCCTCGTCCGGGGTGAAGTCGATCACCATCGGCCGGGAGTATTTCTTTAAGCAACGCGACGCCGAGACCGTCTGCACCAATTGCTGAGCAATCGGTGCGCCAGAACGGTCTCGTCATGGCAATAGTTAGTAGACGTCGCGCAGATAACGTTTTTCGCGTTTCAGCCTGTTCACATACTCGCTCGCCGCCTCAGCGGAGATGCCGGCCTCCTCGCTGACGATGCCGTGCAGGGCATCATCGACGTCCTTCGCCATGCGGGTCGCGTCGCCGCAGACGTAGAAATAACCGCCCTCTTCAAGCCATTGATAGAGCGCCTTGCCGTTCTGCCGCATGCGGGTCTGGACATAGATCTTCTCCGCCTGATCCCGCGAGAAAGCAAGGTCGAGGCGGGTGAGCACACCATCGCGGCTCATGTCGCCAAGCTCGTTTTCATAGATGAAATCCGACTGCCGGTGCTGGTCGCCGAAAAACAGCCAGTTTTTGCCGTTTGCGCCTCGGGCTTGCCGTTCCTGCAAAAAAGCCCGGAAGGGCGCGATGCCCGTACCCGGTCCCACCATGATCATAGGCGCGTCATTGTCCTGCGGCACACGAAACGCCTTATTCGGCGAGACGAAAATCCCGGCACTCTGCCCGGCCTCCACGCGGTCGGCGAGATAGGTGGAGCACACGCCCCCACGCTCACGGCCCTCGGCGCGATAACGCACGCTGGCTATGGTCAGATGCACGCTGTTTTTTGCGACGAGCGGGCTGGAGGAGATGGAATAGGCGCGATGTTGCAGCGGCTTCAGGAATGTCACGAATTCAGCAACATCGAATAGCGGCTTTCCGCCGAGATTGATGAGGTCGAGAATATCCTTGCTCCAGAGAAAGGCGGCCAGTTGCTCCCTGTCTCCGTTTGCGAGAATGTGGCTGAGTTCGTCATGCCCCGCCCGCTTGCCGATTTCGGCGACGAGTTCGCGCGAAGGCGTCGATATCTCGAACATGTTGAGAAGCGCATCGCCGACCGGCCGGTCCAGCCCGGCGATTTGGCTGTCCGCAGCCGCCCCGAAGTGTTCCAGTAGCGCGCCGACCAGTTTCGGATCGTTCAGGGGCACGACGCCAAGAGCGTCACCCGCCTCATAGTCCAGGCCGCTTTCGCCGAGATCGAATTCGTAGTGACGAATTTCCTTGGACGAGCCGGGACCGGACAGACGACGATTGACGCTTACCTCAGCCGAATAGGGATTTTTGCGGCCCCGGCCCTGTTTTGCCCGCACGGGCGGCTCGGCGATGTCGGGCATGGTGACAGATGCCGCATTGCCGCCATCGACAGCAAGCGCGAGCGGCAGGGTCTCGCCGATCCATGCGGCGGCGGCGTCTTCGAAGTCGATATCGCAATCGATACGCGTCTTCATGCGCTTGCCGCCGAGTTGTTCGAACCGCGTATCGATAAGCTTGCCCGCCTGGCAGAAGCCGTCATAACCGGTATCGCCGAGCGCGAGGACGGCAAAATTCACCTCGTCCAGACGCGGCGCGCTGTCCGCAGCGAGCGCTTCCCAGAAAAGCTGGGCATTATCAGGCATTTCACCTTCGCCATAGGTCGACGTGACGACGATGACTCGTTTCATCGCGCCGAGACTGTCCATCGAGACATCATCGAGTGCCGTCACCACCGGCTGCATGCCCTGCGCGCGGGCGGCGGCGGCAATATCCATCGCCAGCGCCTCCGCATTGCCGGTCTGGGTGCCGAAGAGAATATTCAGCACGCTGGCCGCCGCCCGGGGAGCAGCGGCGGCAACCGATGTCTCCAGGCCGATGGCGGCGCGGGAATGGAGCCCCGCCAGAAAACCGGAAAGCCATGCGCGCTGATCACCGTTGAAGGGCGCGTCTTCGGGAATATAAGGTATCTTCATCATGCTGCCCTGTGGCTGGATGCGGTGGCGAGGTCGGGAATGGCACGGGCTGCGAAAAGCTCCTCGAAGCCCGGCAGACGGCCGATCTTCTCGACGTTTTTCCGGTTCTGCTGAATGATCCAGCCATAGGTGCCGGGGCTGTCTACCGACCAGATGTTCCTGCGCGCCAGCGCCTGCTTGTAATCGTCGAGACGCTTGGCGGCGATCATCACCGCAAGCTGTTCATCGCCATGGTCCGAAAGCGCCTCGCGGGCATATTTCAGCAACCGCTGCATCAGCGCATAGTCTTCCGTGAGAATGAGATTGCGCACGGCTTTTTCAATGACCGGGTCGGAAGGACCCGACGCCATCGGCAGCCGCTGCAGGGCGATGGCCTGCGCCATGCTCAACACGGTATAATTGTTGAGCAGCGCATACATTTCCTCGGTATCCGTCTCGCCATAACCCGGCACCGTTCCGTTCAGGACGGCCTTGCGGTCACGATAAGCGAGCTTGAACTTGCGCAGTTGATGAGCGGCAAGCGCGGATGCCAGTTCCTCCAGCAGTTCCTTGCGTGGCTTCGCCTTCAGAATCTCATCGCTATCCTGATAAAGCAGCAGGGCGCGTGGCATGCCATAGACGAAATTATGCTGTTCGCTTTCCCAGTTTTCCAGAAGCCATGCCGCCTTGGCCGAGCCGGTCTCTGCGACATGCCAGGTCAGAAGCTGGTGGATGGCCTGATTATGAATGGCGGCCTGTTCATCCTCACCGGTGATCGAGCCGAGCAGGATGGAATCGTGGCTGACCTTCTTCGGCAGGTCGCCATAGGGATCATACTGATAAACGAAACCGCCGCTCATGCCGTTGCCGAAACCCTTACCGAAGCTGCCAAGGTTCAGGACCGCGCCGTTGGTCATGTATTCACAGGCGAAATCACCCACGCCTTCGACGACGGCGGTGGCGCCGGAATTACGCACCGCGAAACGGTCACCCGCCTGCCCCTCCACGAAGGTGCGGCCGCCGGTGGCGCCGAACAGCGCGAAATTGCCGACAAGCACATTGCCGCCCGCCTCATCCGAGCCACCGCCTGGGGAGCGCACGACGATGGTGCCGCCGCAGGCGCTTTTGCCGACGCCGTCATTGCAGGTACCGGTGTGGACCATGACCATGCCGTCATTGCAGAAAGCGCCGAAGGACTGCCCGGCGGAACCGGACGTATCGATGCGCACCGAACCCGCCTCCAGGAACCGGCGGCCGCGGCTGTCCCGCTTCACGGCCGGCAGCGCATCCGCCTCTTCATCGGAAAGCTCATGGTTCAGCATGCGTTCGATATCGACGGCGAGCTGGCCACCGACGCTCTTGTTGCAATTGTTGAGGAAACGATTGCCGCCAAGCTCGATGTTCTCGCGCCTGCTGTCGACCAGGGCCGAGCGCACGAGTTCGATGAAGGCATCGTCCAGTGCAAAGTCCTTTTCCATATAGACGGGGCTGTCGATCTTCACCTCTTCGACCACCGCAAGCATTGCCCGGAGGTCAAGCTGGCCGACGCTCGCCGGATGATCGAGGAGATGAAGAAGATCGGAACGGCCGCGTGCTTCCCGCAGCGAGGCAACCCCAAGTCCGGCCAAAATCTCGCGCGTTTCATGGGCGATGTTCATGAGATATTGCGCCAGCGCGCGCGGATCGCCGTTGAAGGCCTCCTGATTGGTGGTGAGACCGGCCGGGCACTTGATGTTGCAGTTCTTGGCCATGACGCACTTCAGCATCATCAGCGCCGTCGTGCCGAATTCGAAACTGTCGCCACCGAGGAGTGCGGATTTCACCACGTCGCTCGCCGTCTGGTGCGCGCCGGAGCAGCGCAGCAGCACCTTGGCGCGCAGGCCGGTGGCGCAAAGCGCCTGATGCACTTCTGCGATACCGATTTCCGCCGCGCGGCCGGTATATTTGAGGCTGGTGACGGCAGCTGCCCCCGTGCCGCCGGTATTGCCGGCGACATTAATGACATCCGCCCCCGCCTTGGCGACACCGACCGCAATCGTGCCGATGCCTTCCGACGAGACCAGCTTGACGATGACGCGCACGCGCGCCGCCTTGGCATCGTGGATGAGCTGGGCCAGATCCTCGATCGAATAGGTATCGTGATGCGGCGGCGGCGAGACAAGTTCGACGCCCGGCGTGCCGCCGCGTGCGGCGGCGATTTCCACCGTCACCTTGGGAGACGGCAACTGCCCGCCCTCACCCGGCTTTGCGCCCTGACCGATCTTGATCTCGATCTCTTCCAGCATCGGATCGGCAAGATAACCGGCCCAGACGCCGAAGCGGCCGGAAGCAAACTGCTTGATGCGCGAGGCACGGATGGTGCCGTAACGGGAAATATGCTCGCCGCCCTCGCCCGAATTCGACATGCCGCCAACCATGTTGGTGCCATGGGCGACCGCCTCATGGGCCGCGGCAACCAGCGCGCCGTGGCTCATGGCGCCCGATGCCAGGGTCTTGGTGATCTCGCTCGCCTTCTGAACGGCATCGAGCGGAATGCTTTCCGGTGCAGTGCGGATAAGCGAGAGATAGGCGGATGCTTCACCCTGCGCCTGAACCATGAGCGCGCCGCCTTCCAGCCAGTGGCCGGGAATATCCGCACCGAAACGGTCGAGCAACGACTGGCCGAGTGCGGCAAGCCGGGCAAGCTCATGACCGTGCGGGCCGGTCAATTGCAGCCGGAAAGCGCCGTCTCCCGCCTCTTCGCAACGCAATCCGCGCACCATGAAGCTGTTATTGCCCTGCCGGGAAAAACGGCCCATTTCCCGGCGGAATTCTTCTGCGGAACCGGCGAAGGTCACATCGGCGGGCAATTCCAGAACATCACGCAGGGCGGCGGGGCGGCGCGCCCTTTCTTCCGCCATCATGCGGGCGAAGGCGCGGTAACCGGGCGTTACCTCGAATTTGTCGATGGCCTCCGGGGTCAGCCGGTCGAAGCTGTTATGATAATAGGCCGCATCGTTGAGACCGAAGGCATCTTCCAGCCGGTTGAGCGGCAGCAGGCGCAAAGCCTCCTCGTTTTCGGTTCCCTTGTCGAAACCGATCTTTTCTTCCGTCATATCCACGAAACCGCGTACCGCCGTCGTGCCATAGGAATGGCCAGCACCTTCCGCACGCTCCTTGAAGAGACCGAGCAGCGGAATGTCGTTTTCGCCCTTCACGGACAGCGCCTTGCGGTGCCAGTCCGCCACCGCCTGCGCGATGACGGCGAAGTTGACGCCGCCAACAGGGGTCTTCACATTCGGGAAATAGCGCTTCAGCACCGCATCGTCGGTATCGAGGAAATTCGGTTCGAAGAACTCGCCGCCGATATAGCTTTCCGCCGTACACAGGCCGACCTTGCCCATGGTCTTCATCAGCGACTTTTCCGCCGCCTTGGCGAAACGCTTGAAGGCCTTGTCGGCATCGGCACCGAATTTCTCCTCGGCACGGAACTGCACACCGAGCGGATAGGCGGCCGAAGCGCCGAAGCCGAGGCTCGCCGCAATGTGATGCGAAGAGGAAAATTGCCCGCTTTCAACGATCAGCGACACGCGCAGCCGCAGACCTTCCTCGATCAGCCGCTGATTGATGGCGGAGACGACCATGATCATCGGCAAGGCCGCACGGTTTGTCGAAACGTGCCGGTCGGTGATGATGGCGATGCCGCCTTCCTCTGCCGCGAAAGCCACAACCTCATCGCAGAGGTCATCAATTGCCTGCCGCAGGGCCGTTTCATTGGCCTCCGCAACATCGAAGACCGGCGAATAGAGCATTTCAAAACGGCGAAGGGGCGTCTCCGACTGTTCGCGGATACGCAGCATATCGAGATGGGTCAGGATCGGAGAGCGCACGACGATCTGGCGGGCCTTTTTCGCACCGCTGTTCGGCTTCGCACCGAGGGCCACACGCAACGTCATGCCGTCGGCCTCACGTATACTGTCGAGCGGCGGATTGGTGACCTGCGCGAAACGCTGTGAAAAATACTTCGCGACGCCGCCTTCCTGATCGGAAAGCGCATTGATGGCATTGCCGTAACCCATCGCCGAGATCTTTTCCGCGCCGGAGGCCAGCATCGGGTCCATCAGGAACTTGAAGCTTTCCTGATTGTGCGAATAGGCGACATAACGCTGGTGCCGCTCCAGATCGCCATTGTAACGCAGCGGCGAACCCTGCTTTTCCGCCGGCACTTCCGGCAGATCCTCCAGCATGACACGGGCTTCGCGCAGCAGGGATGAATAATCGCGGCGCGAGGCGAGAAGCTCCAGCGCCTCGACGGTGGAAAAGACGCGGCGTTCTGCATGGTCGTAATAAAGCATGCCGCCCGCCTCGATGCGGCCGCGGCGGATGACGCTTTCCGCCGGAAAGGCGATCTGCCCGGCCTCAGACATGACGCAGAGATAATCTTCCGTCTCGACGGTACGCAGCGGACGTAGGCCGAGGCGGTCAAGGCGCGCACCGATGATGGTGCCGTCGCCGAAGATCAGCGCGGCCGGGCCGTCATTCTTCTCCTCATAGAGCGAGAAATATTCCAGCATCGCCTTGACGTCGGGTGACAGGGTATCGTCGTTTTCCCAGGCTGGCGGCATCATCGAGACCACGGCGGTGACGAGGTCGAGACCGTCTTCCATCACCCGCGCCTGCAGGGTCTGGTCCAGACGGCAGCTGTCCGACTGGCCCTTCGGGCGGATGATGCTGGCATTCTTCGCCAGCGCCACGGCCGCTTCCGACAACCGGTTCTTCTTGTCGGTATTGAGTTCGCCATTATGCGCCATCAGGCGGAAGGGCTGTGCCATGGAGGGGTGCGGATCGGTATTGGTGGAGAACCGCGTGTGGAAATACATCGTATGCACTTCATGGCGCGGATCGGTGAGGTCGCAGAAGTAGGGCATGACCTCATGGGAGTTCAGGCGGCCTTTCAGAACCTGCGTGCGGGCGCTGAGCGACAGCGGATAAAAGCCGGCAAGTTCCGGCACGGTATAGGCAAGCGCCTCGATGGCCAGCAGCGCCTTGTGGATGCGCCAGTCGAATTCGGCAAGGCTGCCGCATTCGGCGGGAGCCGAAAAGACCCATTGGCGGATCGGCAACTGGTAGGGGATGGCGGCGGGACGGATGGCCGCATCATTCACCGGCACATCGCGAACGAGCAGGATTAAAAAGCCCTGCTCTTTGAGGGCGTTTGCGATGATACCGACAGCCTCGCCGTGGAAAGCCGGATTTTGCGGCAGGAAAAAATTGCCGACGCCGAAACGGCCGGCCTGCAAGCCGTCCTCACCGGTCAATTCCCGAAAGAAGGAGAGCGACAAATCCAGCGATACGCCCGCGCCATCCCCGACACCTTCCGCCGACATGCCGCCGCGATGCGGCACGGCACAGAGAGCCTCGTGGCCGCGCTTCAACACATCATGCGTCTGCACGCCGTCCTTGCGGGTGATGAAACCGACACCACAGCTGCTTTTTTCAAAAGCCGCATCGTAAAGGCCGAATTTTTGCTCCGTCACACTCAAGGTACTCTCCTCTCGTTGCGCATTTCGCGCGGCATCGCCCTCTTTCCCGAAACCCGGCGCGTCAGCCGGCACTCTGCGGGCGGAGCCGCAGGCGACCTGGCTGCTCCTCATTCTTCTGCTTATCGGCGTTTAATGGCGCGAACGGTCGTTTTGCGGCCGTCAAACGGCTTGGCGGCGATGGCCGCTTTTTCGCAAATAATGATCGTCGTCGTTCGCATCGCGTTCCCTGAAGGCCGGCTTTCCGGCAGTGAGATACACTGAATTACGTCAGTATTGCTTACATAATATTTCATGATCGAACAAGTCAAGATTAAAATCGGCCCGGCGCAATAAAAAAACAAAAACGCCGCGAAATCCGACAGGATTCCGCGGCGCGATGGCTGCAGGGATTTTTAAATTGCCCGGATCACTCCGAAGGCATGTCCAGCGTGCGGCTGAACCAAAGGGCAATCAGCGTGCAGAGCGCACCCGACATCAGGTAAATGCCAACCGCGAAAAGGCCGAATTTGGACGAAAATCCGAGCGCAACGAGCGGTGCGAAACCGGCGCCGATCAGCCAGGAAATATCCGACGTGAGCGACGCGCCGGTATAGCGGTACTCACGGCTGAAGCGGGAAGCAAGCGCGCCACCCGCCTGACCGAAGGAAAGGCCAAGCAGCGAAAAGCCGATCAGCACAAAGAGATAACGGCCAATATCGCCGGAACCAAGAAGAACCGGTGCAACCAGACTGAAAAGGCCGATCAGCACCGCCGCGATGGCCAGAAGCTTCCGCCGGCCGATCCTGTCGGCCAGAATACCGGAGACCACGATCATCCCGCCGGCGATGATGGCGCTGACGAATTGCACGAAAAGGAAGTCCGAGACACGCTGGCTGGTGTTGAGCGAAACCCAACTCAGCGGGAAGACGGTGACCAGATGGAAGAGCGCAAAGCTTGCCAGCGGCACGAACGCTCCCGTGAGGACCACCGGAAACTGCGAGCGCAGCATCTTGAACATGGGGCGCGGTTCCAGCTCGTGCTGTTCCAGCATGGCCTGAAATTCCGGCGTCACGATCATGCGCAAGCGGGCGAAGAGCGCGAGAACATTCAGCGCCAGCGCCACGAAGAAGGGGAAACGCCAGCCCCAGGCGAGGAATTCCGCATTGGAAAGCTGTGTGACGAAGACGATGAAAAAGGCGCTGGCGAGACCGAAGCCCATGGCCGCACCGATCTGCGGCATCATGGCGTACCAGCCGCGCTGTTTCTGCGGCGCATTCATGGCGAGCAGCGACACCAGACCGTCCCATGCGCCGCCAAGCCCAAGGCCCTGGCCGATGCGGAAAACCGCCAGAAGACACGGGGCAAGCATGCCCGCTTCCGCATAGGACGGAAGAAAGCTGATCGCCATGGTGGAACCACAGAGCGTGAAGAGAGCGGCCATCAGCTTCACGGCGCGCCCAAATTTGCGGTCGATCTGGAGGAAGATCAGCGAGCCGATCGGCCTTGCGATAAAGGCCAGTGAGAAAACCGCGAAGGAATAGAGCGTCGCCGTCAGCGGGTCGACGAAAGAAAAGAAGACGTGGGGGAAAACGAGCGCGGAGGCGATGGCATAGATGAAAAAGTCAAAGAATTCCGTCATTCTCGCAAGAATGACCGCAATCGTGATGCGATCCGGATCGACCTTGACGGGACCGACCCCATTTCCGTTCGCCTCCGGCGCCTGCCCAAAGGATGGAGCAGCATTCGTATAACTCATAATATCCCTCCTGCGTCATGGACGAACCATTTCCTGTAACGCGCCGGCTCCTCTTCCGTTGCGTTACGATGCGGCGGATTGTCACACGCACCCTACGTAACGTCAATTGAAGTTTGGCAATAAAGGGTTGCCCAGTCAGCTGACCATGCGATAATGCACGCGCTCCGTCCTTAAACGCAGCTCTGCCCGAGACATGGTGCATCGCGAAGGTTTCGCTGCACCGCGACAATATACCTCATTTGAAAAATGATGTTCGGCAATTATTCGCGGCATAATCCAAACTGTACGAGTTCAAAGAACGTGCGCACGATCAAAAAAATCCTATCCGCCCTTCTGGCAATCCCGGCTCTGCTGCTGCTCAGCGGCTGTAACCTCGTGGTGATGAACCCTTCGGGCGACGTCGCCATCCAGCAGCGCGATCTTATCATCACGTCCACGGTCTTGATGCTGCTGATCATCGTCCCCGTCATCGTCCTGACGATTTTCTTCGCATGGAAGTATCGGGAATCGGCAAAGGCCGAGGATTACGATCCCGAGTGGCACCACTCCACGCGCCTTGAAATGGTGATCTGGTCGGCTCCGGTCGCCATCATCCTGATGCTCGGCACGGTGACCTGGATTTCCACTCACCGTCTCGACCCCTATCGTCCGCTGGAGCGTATCGATGAGAACCGTCAGGTGACCGCCGATGTCAAACCGATCACGGTGGAAGTGGTGGCCATGGACTGGAAGTGGCTGTTCTTCTATCCCGAACTCGGCATTGGCAGCGTCAATGAATTCGCCGCTCCGGTCGATGTTCCGATCAATTTCAAGATCACCGGCACGACGGCAATGAACTCCTTCTTCGTGCCCGCGCTCGCCGGCCAAATCTACGCCATGGGCGGCATGCAGACCAAGCTGCACGCGGTCATCAACAAGGAAGGCGTTTATGACGGCTTCTCGGCCAACTTCTCCGGCCCCGGCTTCTCCCACATGCGCTTCAAGTTCCATGGCCTCAGCCAGCAGGGCTTCGACCAGTGGGTTGCCAAGGCGAAAGAGGGCGGCAAGGGCTTCGGCCGTCAGGAATATCTGGAATTCGCCAAGCCTTCCGAGCGCGAGCCGGTACAATATTTCGCTTCGGTCGATCCCGAACTCTACAGCGCCATTCTCAACCGCTGCGTCGAGCCCAACAAGCTCTGCATGCGCGACATGATGCATATCGACGCCAATGGCGGCGGCGGCAAGGAAGGCATCGATATCGCCAAGGCGCTGAACTCCGTCGTCTGCACGCCGCTTGCGCCCTTTGGCGTCGCCAGCGGTCCCCAATCCACTCCGGCTGCGCTCGAAGGACAGACTTTCGAGCCTGCGGCGCTGCCGGAAACGAAACAAGTCGCTGGCTGACGGATACGTCCCGGCATTATGCGGCGCGGCCAATGGCTGCGCCGATCTTATGTCTTAGAATCGCAAGAGGCTAAAAATGATCGTCAATTCCGATCAAACGTCGTTCCTGTTCGGGAAGCTGACATGGGAGTCCATCCCGCTTCACGAGCCCATTCTTGTCGCAACCTTCGCGGCCGTGGCTCTGGGCGGTATCGCCGTCGTCGGCGCCCTCACCTATTTCCGCCTCTGGGGCTATCTCTGGAATGAATGGTTCACGAGCATCGATCACAAGAAGATCGGTATCATGTACATCATCCTGGCGCTGGTCATGCTGCTGCGCGGTTTCGCCGATGCCATCATGATGCGCGTCCAGCAGGCGATTGCGTCGGGCGGATCGGAAGGTTACCTCCCGCCACACCATTACGACCAGATCTTCACAGCCCACGGCGTCATCATGATCTTCTTCATGGCCATGCCGATGATCACGGGTCTGATGAACTTCGTCGTGCCGCTGCAGATCGGCGCCCGCGACGTTTCGTTCCCCTTCCTCAACAACTTCTCCTTCTGGATGACCACGGCCGGCGCCGTCATCACCATGATCTCGCTGTTCATCGGTGAATATGCGCAGACCGGCTGGCTGGCTTATCCGCCGCTCTCCGGTATCGATGGAAGTCCGGGGGTCGGGGTGGATTATTATATCTGGGGTCTGCAGATCGCCGGTGTGGGAACGACGCTATCGGGCATCAACCTGATCGTGACGATCATCAAGATGCGCGCGCCTGGCATGACCATGATGCGCCTGCCGATCTTCGTCTGGACATCGCTGTGTTCGAACATCCTGATCGTGGCCTCCTTCCCGATCCTGACCGGCACGCTGGCACTTCTCACCCTCGACCGCTACGTTGGCACCAACTTCTTCACCAACGATCTCGGCGGCAACCCGATGATGTATGTCAACCTCATCTGGATCTGGGGCCACCCCGAAGTCTACATCCTGGTTCTGCCGGCATTTGGCGTCTTCTCGGAAATCGTTGCGACGTTCTCCCGCAAGCGTCTCTTCGGTTATGCCTCGATGGTCTACGCCACCGGCGTCATCACCATCCTCGCCTATATCGTGTGGCTGCACCACTTCTTCACCATGGGTTCCGGTGCAAGCGTGAATGCCTTCTTCGGCATCACCACGATGATCATCTCGATCCCGACGGGTGCCAAGATCTTCAACTGGCTCTTCACCATGTATAAGGGCCGCATCAAGTTCGACGTTCCGATGCTGTGGACCATCGGTTTCATGATCACCTTCGTCATCGGCGGCATGACCGGCGTTCTTCTCGCCGTTCCGCCGGCGGACTTCGTGCTGCACAACTCGCTGTTCCTGATCGCCCACTTCCACAACACCATCATCGGTGGCGTGGTGTTCGGTGTGCTTGCGGGTATCGTCTACTGGTTCCCGAAGGCCTTCGGATACCGGCTCGATCCGTTTTGGGGCAAGCTGTCCTTCTGGTTCTGGTTCATCGGTTTCTATTTCGCCTTCATGCCGCTTTATATTCTCGGCCTGATGGGGATTACCCGCCGTATCAGCCAGTTCGAGGATAATTCCCTGCAGATCTGGTTCGTGATCGCCGCTTTCGGCGCCTTCCTGATCGCGCTCGGCATCGCCTCCTTCGTCATCCAGCTCATCGTCAGCTTCCTGAAGCGCGACCAGCTGCGTGACGTGACCGGCGACCCCTATAACGGCCGTACGCTGGAATGGTCGACGTCTTCGCCGCCGCCCGCCTACAACTTCGCCTTCACGCCCGTCATCCACGATGTCGACGCCTGGGCGGATATGAAGAAGCGCGGTTACAACCGTCCCAAGGAAGGCTTCATCCCGATCCATATGCCGAAGAACACCGGCGCGGGCGTGATCATCAGCGCCATCAGCGTGGTTCTCGGCTTCGCCCTGGTATGGCACATCTGGTGGCTTGCGGCTCTGTCGATGCTCGCCATCATCGCGGTCTCCATCGCCCATACCTTCAACTACAATCGCGATTATTACATTCCGGCTTCCGACGTTTCGACGGTCGAAGCGGAACGTACCAAGCTGCTTGCGGAACAGGCGTAACGGAACATGTCTCATACACCTGCACAAAGCGTCGACGGCGCTGAACCACCGGTCTTCTACCTGAAGGAAGACCATCACCCGGAGAACGGCACCTCGCTGGGCTTCTGGCTCTACCTGATGAGCGACTGCCTTATCTTCGCGACGCTGTTTGCCACCTATGCCGTTGTCGGCCGCAACTACGCGGCCGGCCCTTCCGGCGCCGACCTGTTCGACCTGAAGCTGGTGGCGATCAATACCGGCTTCCTGCTTTTCTCCTCCATCACCTATGGCTTCGCCATGCTGGAAATGGAAAAGCAGAAGGTAAAGGCCACGCTGGTCTGGCTGGGTGTGACCGGCCTCTTCGGCCTCGCCTTCCTCGCGGTCGAACTCTACGAGTTCCATCACCTGATCGCGGAAGGTGCCGGTCCGCAGCGTTCGGCGTTCCTGTCGGCCTTCTTCGCGCTGGTCGGTACGCACGGTCTGCACGTCACCTTCGGCATCATCTGGCTCGTCACGTTGATGTTCCAGGTCGCCAAGCACGGCCTGATCGCGGCAAACAAGCGCCGCCTGATGTGCCTGTCGATGTTCTGGCACTTCCTTGACGTCATCTGGATCGGCGTCTTCTCCTTCGTTTACCTCATGGGAGTTCTTTGATGAGTTCCGAAGCACACGCACATCACGACGCGCATGGCGACGACCATCATCACCATGATGGCGCGAGCCATGGCACCTTCAAGAGCTACATGATCGGCTTCGTCCTGTCGGTTATCCTGACGGCGATCCCCTTCTGGCTGGTCATGGGCGACGTTCTTGAAAACAAGACCCTGCTGGTCATCGCCATCATGGGTCTCGGCGTCATCCAGATCTTCGTGCACATGATCTACTTCCTACACATGGACACCAAGTCCGAAGGCGGCTGGACCTTCATGGCGCTGATCTTCACCGTCGTGGTGCTCCTGATCACGCTCTCCGGCTCGCTCTGGGTCATGTACAACATGAACAAGAACATGATGCCGCTGCACATCGAGGATGTGAAAAACCTGCCCTGAGCAGCAGAGACCTACGGCCTGCCGGGTTTCCGGCGGGCCGCCTTCGCGCCAACACATAACCCCATGAATCCTGGTGCGATTTATGGGGTTATTTGCTGGAAGGAGCGCATGGCGGGCGCTAGAGTTTTTTCGCTTTTCCTCGAATCGCAAAAACACTCTAACTCTTTGTTTTGGCGCATTTCCGGACGGAAAACCGGGTTCCACTTTTCCTGGAAATGCTCCGGGAAACCCGCCAAAGCAGACCGGTTTCTGCCAGGCGCGCTTCGCAAGGACCGTGACATGAGCGAAACCACACCCCATAACCGGCGCATCCGCCCTGCGGCCATCGTCGTCCTGTTCCTGACCGTTGTTCTGACGGGTCTGCTGCTCGCGCTCGGCACTTGGCAGGTCAAGCGCCTTTCCTGGAAGCTCGATCTTATCGAGCGGGTCGAAGCCCGTGCCCATGCCGATCCCGTCGACGCCCCTGCCGCCAAAGAATGGCCGGCGCTCGGCGATCCGGCGGAATACGAATATCGCCGTGTGAAACTGTCCGGCACCTTCCTCAATGACAGGGAGGTTCAGGTCTATACGGTCACGGACCTCGGCCCCGGTTACTGGGTGATGACGCCGCTCAAGCGGGACGATGGCTCCAGCATCATCGTCAATCGCGGCTTCGTGCCGTCCGACAGGCGCGACCCGTCCTCCCGCCAGGAAGGCGAACCGGCCGGAAATGTCGAGGTCGTCGGGCTGATGCGCGCGCCCGAAACCGGCGGGCTTTTCCTGCGCACCAACGATCAGGCAAATGGCCGCTGGTATTCCCGCAACATCCCGCAAATCTCGCAGGCATCCGGCCTTTCCGATGTCGCGCCGTTTTATGTCGATGCCGATGCAACCCCCAATCCGGGCGGCCTGCCGGTCGGCGGCAAGACCATGCTCACCTTCCCCAACAACCATCTCTCCTATGCCGTTACGTGGTATATTCTGGCGGCGATGGTGGTGGCTGCGGGCTGGTATGTCCTGCGCAACCTCAACGCCCCCAAACCGAAACGGGACGAGGATTGAGCAGCCGGTTTTACCGGATGGTTCATAAAATCACTTCCTTCTTCACGTTTTGCTGATCTATAACGACAGTTCGGCCTGACATTGCCCGTCGGCGCATTTTGTTTCGGTGAGTTATGGCAAGAGCATTTCTTCTCGTTCTGGATTCCTTCGGCGTCGGCGGCGCACCCGATGCGGAGCGGTATGGCGATCTTGGCGCAAACACGCTCGGCCATATCGCGGAATTCTGTGCAGCGGGCGCTGCCGATAAAGCGGGGCTTCGCTCCGGTCCGTTGAAACTGCCGAACATGTGTTCGCTCGGCCTGCTGGAGATTGCGCGACAGGCAAGCGGCGACATTCCCGCCGGCATGGAACCGCCGGAGCGCATTTTCGGCCTGCACGGTTCCGCCAGCGAAATCTCCAAGGGCAAGGACACGCCGTCCGGTCACTGGGAGATCGCCGGTACGCCCGTCACCTTCGACTGGGGATATTTCCCAACGGAAGGCGACGCCTTTTCTCCGGAACTGGTGGAGGCGATCTGCAAGGAGGCTAATATTCCCGGCATCCTCGGCAATTGCCATGCTTCCGGCACCGAGATCATCGCTGCACTCGGCGAGGAGCATATCAGGACCGGTAAACCGATCTGCTACACCTCATCCGATTCCGTTTTCCAGATCGCCGCGCACGAAACGCATTTCGGTCTGGAGCGCCTCATCGCGCTCTGCGAGACGGTACGCAAGCTGCTCGATCCGCTGAATATCGGCCGTGTCATCGCCCGCCCCTTCATCGGCGAAACGGTCGCGACCTTCGAGCGCACCGGCAACCGTCGCGATTTCTCCGTTCTGCCACCGGAACCGACCCTGCTCGACAGGCTTGTGGAGGCCGGCCGAAAAGTGCACGCCATCGGCAAGATCGGCGATATCTACGCCCATCAGGGTGTGACGCGCGTCATCAAGGCAAATGGCAACAGCGCCCTGATGGATGCGACATTGCAGGCTATCGATGAGGCCGAAAACGGCGATCTCGTCTTCACCAATTTCGTCGATTTCGACATGCTTTATGGCCATCGCCGGGACGTTGCCGGTTACGCCGCAGCCCTCGAGGCCTTCGATGCGCGAATCCCCGAAATCCATCGCAAGATGGCGCCGGGTGACATCGCCCTTCTGACCGCCGATCACGGTTGCGACCCCACCTGGCGGGGCACGGACCATACACGGGAAAGGGTGCCGATCATGGCATTCGGACCGGGCATTCGCTCACGCGATGTCGGCATCCGTTCAAGCTACGCCGATATCGGCGAAAGCATCGCCCACCATCTTGGCATCGAGGCCGGTTCTCACGGCAGGAGCTTCATTTGACATCGCATTTGCTGAAAGCGGAAATTCACTGCCACCTCGAAGGTGCGGCCCCGCCCGCCCTCGTCGCTAAACAGGCGGAGAAATACGGTATCGACACCAGCGGTTTTCTGCGAGACGGCCAATATGTCTGGTCGGATTTCGCCGAATTCATCCGTTGTTACGATGCGGTGGCGCAGGTGTTCAAGACGGATGAGGATTATTCCGTCCTGACTGAAACCTACCTGACCGAACTTGCGCAAGCCAATACCATCTATAGCGAGCTGATCATTTCGCCCGATCACGGCGACCGCATCGGGCTCGGCGCCGACGCCTATCTGGCCGGTATTGCCGAAGGTATCCGCATCGCAAGGGAAAAGACGGGGATCGAAACCCGCATCATCGTCACCGGCGAGCGTCACTTCGGCCCGGAACGGGTAATCGCCGCGGCGGAATATGCAGCACGCGCTCAACATCCGCTGGTGACGGGCTTCAACATGGCCGGCGAGGAGCGCATGGGCCGCGTCGCCGATTATGCACCCGCCTTCGACATCGCCCGCGATGCCGGCCTTGGGCTGACCATTCATGCCGGCGAGGTTTGCGGGCCGGAAAGCGTTGCCGATGCGCTCGATCTCGTCAAGCCGTCCCG
The DNA here is from genome assembly GCF_053522725.1 of Agrobacterium sp. 16-172Ci. Classification (NCBI taxonomy): domain Bacteria; kingdom Pseudomonadati; phylum Pseudomonadota; class Alphaproteobacteria; order Hyphomicrobiales; family Rhizobiaceae; genus Agrobacterium; species Agrobacterium sp. 16-172Ci. Next base: position 42,310 of record NZ_JBNWBW010000001.1, on the reverse strand, counting down.
CATCGGGCATGGCGTGCGCGCCATCGAAGATGCCGGTCTTATCGCGCGGCTGGCCGAGGCGGGAACGGTTCTGGAAGTCTGCCCCGGCTCTAATATCGCGCTCAACGTCTATCCCGATTTTGCCAGCCACCCGCTGAAAGCTCTGAGCGACGCCGGGGTGCGCGTCTGCATCAGTTCCGACGACCCGCCATTCTTCTTCACGTCGCTTGCACGGGAATATGCGCTGGCTGCGGATGAGTTCGGCTTCAGCGATGCCGAGATCAACCGCATGACACGGACTGCACTGGAATGCGCCTTCGTGGACGAGGCAACACGTGCGCGACTGCTTGCGAAACTCGATGGCGCCTGACGCTGCGGTTCGCGGGGTAAAACCGCGAAGAAGGCTTGCGAAAAACGCACTTTCGGTGAATTACAGGGCATAAGATAAAAGGAAGGCCAGTTTCATGGACGGCGTCACAGTCATCGAACATCCGCTGGTGCGGCACAAACTCACCATCATGCGCAAGAAGGAAACTTCCACGGCCGGCTTCCGCCGCCTGCTCAGGGAAATTTCGACGCTGCTCTGCTATGAAGTGACGCGCGACCTTGAGATGACGATGGAAACCATCGATACGCCGCTCGAAACCATCGAAGCCCCCGTGCTCGAAGGCAAGAAGCTGGTTTTCGCCTCCATCCTGCGCGCCGGCAACGGCCTCCTGGAAGGCATGCTCGAGCTCGTGCCTTCGGCGCGTGTTTCCCATATCGGCGTTTATCGCGATCATGACACGCTGGAAGCCGTCGAATATTACTTCAAGGCTCCGGAAAGCCTCGATGCGCGCCTTATCATCGTTGTCGATCCGATGCTCGCAACCGGCAATTCCTCCATCGCCGCCGTGGAAAAGCTGAAGGAGCGCGGTGCGAAGAACATCCGCTTCCTGTGTCTGCTGGCGGCGCCCGAGGGCATCAAGAACTTCCGCGAAGCGCATCCCGATGTGCATATCTACACCGCCGCGATCGACAGCCATCTGAACGAGAAGGGTTATATCGTTCCCGGTCTCGGCGATGCCGGCGACCGCATGTACGGCACCAAATAAACCCGTTCATCATCGCTTAACCGTTTGAGCCATTCGCCGCCCGATAAGCGGCGGATGGCTTTTTCTTTTAAGATTTCAGCATGTTTTGCGTCTATTCTGGGCAAGAATAACCTGCCCCTGGAGGAGCACAGACTTGCTAACGCGCGCGATTTTTTTGCTTGTTGGGCTTTCGGTCGGTGCGACGCAGATTCCAGTTCTGGTGGAAAAATTTCAGCCGCGCCCGGAAGCAAGCATCGAGAAAGCGGAAGCCAGACCTGAGGCAGCCAAGCCGGAGTCCGTCTCCCTTGGCGGCGTCAGTCTGAAAGCGGATGCGCGCGGCCACTTCAATGCCACCTTCCGCGTCAACGGCAAATCCTTCGACGGACTTGTCGATACCGGCGCTTCCATGGTCGCCATCAACGAGACGATTGCGCGCCGGCTCGGTTACGGCGTCAACAGCCTCGATTATAAATATGCGATTTCAACGGCGAATGGTCAGACCATGGCCGCCTATGTGAAACTCGACCGGGTGGAGATCGGCACTATCCGGGTTCAGAATGTGGACGCCATGGTGCTGAAGGACAATGCGCTCGGCGACATGCTGATCGGCATGAGCTTCCTGAAACAACTATCGTCCTTCAAGGTCTCGGGCGGCGAGATGCGGCTGGTCAGGTGATCCGCTCAAGAACGGGCGCACCGATCTCAGGCGCGCTGTCAGCAATTCCGTAGCAGGCCACTATCCTTTTCACGGCATGTTCCGCTTCGTCGCTGGAAGCGGCGCGGACAATTGCGATCCGCTCGCCCTTTTCCACCTTCGCACCGAGCGGCAGGATGTCCGAAATACCGACAGAAGGATTGATCGTGTCCGATGGCTTTCTTCTGCCGCCACCGAGTTCGACGACAACCATGCCAAGATCGCGCGTGGCGCAGGAGGCGAGCAAACCGCTGCGCTCCGCCAGAACCGGATGAATGACCGGCGCAGAGGGCAGATAACGGGATGGATGCTCAACGAAATCCGATGGACCGCCGAGTGCCGAAACCATCCGTGCAAAGATTTCCAACGCCCGGCCGGAGGAGAGCGCAGCCGACGCCAGCGCCTCTCCTTCCTCCAGCGTGGCCGCCTTTTGCGCCTGCACCAGCATTTCCGCCGCAAAGGACAGGACCACTTTTTCAAGACGGGTGCCGGCCTTGCGACCGGCCAGAAAATCCAGACAATTGACGATTTCAACCGCATTGCCGGCGGCATCGCCAAGCGGCTGGTTCATGTCGGTTATCAGCGCCGTTGTCGGCAGGCCCGCGCCATTCGCCACATCGACCAGCGCGCGGGCCAGATTGCGGGCATCCTCGACGCTCTGCATGAAAGCACCGTTGCCGACCTTCACATCCAAAACCAGCGTCTGCAGCCCGGCCGCAAGCTTTTTCGACAGGATGGAGGCCGTGATCAGCGGTATGGAATCGACCGTCGCGGTCACATCGCGAATGGCATAGAGGCGTTTATCAGCGGGGGCGAGATCGCCCGTCTGGCCGATGATGGCGCAGCCGACCGTCTTTACCGTTCGGCGGAACAGCGCCTCGTCCGGCATGACGTTGTAACCGGGGATCGCTTCCAGCTTGTCCAGCGTGCCGCCGGTATGACCAAGGCCCCTGCCGGAAATCATCGGTACGGCGAGACCGCAGGCGGCAACGATGGGGGCGAGCATCAGGGAGACATTATCGCCGACGCCGCCGGTGGAATGCTTGTCCGCCACCGGCCTACCGAGATCGCTCCAGGACAGGACCTCACCGCTGTCGCGCATGGCGAGCGTCAGCGCCACCATCTCATCCCGGTTCATGCCGCGAAAGAACACCGCCATGGCAAAGGCAGCCGCCTGCCCTTCCGAGATGCCGTCTTTCGAAAGCGCCTCTATGAAAGCGGCAATCTCCCAAGGCTCAAGTGACAGGCCATCGCGTTTGCGCCGGATGATTTCCTGCGGGATCAAGCTCAATACCCGCTGGCGGCCTTGGCGGGCTCGCCGCCGGCCAGCACGTTCAGCACATCATCGAGTACACCGGAAGCGCCGAAACGGAAGGTGGAGGGCATGGCCCAGTTGGGCGCCATGATGGTTTCCGCCAACCTGAGGTAAAGCGTGGCGTCCTCCACCGTGCCGATACCGCCGGCGGGCTTGAAACCCACCTTCTGCCGGCTGTCGCGGATCGCCTGCAACATGATGTCGGCGGCCTCCAGCGTGGCATTGATCGCGACCTTGCCGGTCGAGGTCTTGATGAAATCGGCCCCTTCGGCAATGGCGAGTTCGGATGCGCGACGGATCAGCGCCTTGTCCTTCAACTCGCCGGTTTCAAGAATGACCTTGAGCAGCACGGGTGCTGCGCAGGCCTTGCGAACGGCGGCCACCATGGTGGACACCGCCGTTTCATCGCCGGCTATGAATTTGCGATAGGGAATGACAAGATCGATTTCGTCAGCACCGTCGCGGATCGCCGCTTCGGTTTCCGCAACCACGGTCGCGACATTCAGATCGCCGGACGGAAAGTTGACGACCGTGGCGATGCGGATCACATGGTCTTTTCCGAACGCCGCACGCGCCTGCGCCACGAAACGCGGCCAGATGCAGATTGCAGCCGTATTGCCATATTCCGTATGCGCCCGCTGGCACAGAGCGGCGATCTGCTCGGGCGTGCAGTCTTCCTTGAGATTGGTCAGGTCCAGCAAGGACAGGGTGAGGGCAGCCGCTTCGCGCGGACGCTGGAGTTCCATGGTCACGCTCCTCCTGCGATCATTTCCTTCAGAATGGCAGCAAGCCTCTTGCCGCCCACGGGAGCCATATCCTTGGTTTCTTCATGGCTCAGTTCCGCGCCGGTCATGCCGGCACCGTAATTGGTAATAACCGATGCGGCGGCAACGCGCATCCCGAAAAAGCGCGCAAGGATGACTTCCGGCACGGTGGACATGCCAACGGCATCCGCCCCCAGCAGCCGCGCCATGCGGATTTCCGCCGGCGTTTCGAAGCTCGGTCCGGAAAACCACATATAGACGCCGCCGAACAAAGGCACCGTGGCGCGGATGGCGGCGTTGCGCATGGCAAGCATCAGATCGGGATCGTAAGCGGTGGTCATACCGACGAAGCGGCGGTCGCTTTCCTCGCCGATCAGCGGGTTCATGCCGGAATAGTTGATGTGATCGGTGATCTGCATGACCGAGCCGGGCGGCATATCCTGCCTGACCGAACCTGCCGAATTGGTGAGGATGAGCGACTGCACGCCGAGACCGGCCAGCGCCCCGATGATCGCGCGCATGGCGGACGGATCGCCCTTTTCGTAGTAGTGCACACGGCCGGAGAGCATCATGACCGGCTCACCACCAAGATAGCCCGCCACCAGCTCGCCCGCATGGCCGGAAACGCCGCTCGCAGGAAAACCGGGAAGTTCGGCATAGGGCACCCGGATCGGATCGCTGACGTCTTCCACCAGCGAACCGAGACCCGAGCCGAGGACGATGGCGACACGCGGCATCAGGCCGTTCAGGCGCTCCACCAGAATATCGATCAGCGTATCCGGCATCAGGGCAGCTCTGTCTTGAAGCTGAAGGGCAAAAGCTCCTCCATGGTCATGACCTTCTGCACGCCGGTTTCGTCGCAGAGATAGACTTTCGTGTCCGGCGTCGCGAATTCGGCGATCTTCTGCCGGCAGCCGCCGCAGGGCGGGCAGAGAGCAAGCTTTTCGGCGATAACCGCGATTTCGCTGATCTTCTTCGCCCCACCCATGATCATGGCGCTGATGGCGGAAGGTTCAGCGCACCAGCCCTGCGGGAAGGACAGGTTCTCGATATTGGCGCCCTTGTAAATCTTGCCGTCTTCGGCGCGGATCGCCGCACCGACCGGAAATTTCGAATAGGGCGCATGGGCAAAGGCCATGGCCTCCACCGCTGCCTCGAACAGGGCATGGGACATCGGATCTCGGGACATGGATTTAACGCTCCTTCGCATAGGCAACGCCACCGGCCTTGGGGGGCTTGGCGACGCCGATGAAACCGGCAAGCAGGATGCAGGTCAGAATATAGGGCATGGCCTGGAATATCTGCACCGGCACCTCGCCGATACCGGGCACGGATTTACCCTGCATGAAGTTGGCGAAGGCATCCAGAAAACCGAAGAGCAGGCAGGCGAACATGACCGGCACCGGCTTCCATTTCGCGAAGATCAGCGCCGCAAGCGCTATATAGCCCTTGCCGGCCGACATGTTGGCGATGAAGGCCGCCGACTGCGCAACGGCGAGATAGGCCCCCGAAAAACCGCAGAGGAAACCGGCGACGATGACGGCGCGGAAGCGCATCCATGTCACCGAAATGCCGGCCGTATCCACCGCGCCCGGATTTTCACCGACGGCGCGCAGACGCAGGCCGAAACGGGTGCGGTAAAGCACCCACCACGACAGCGGTACCGCCAGAAAGGCGAGATAGGTGAGGATATTGTTGCCGGAAATGACATTGGCATAGAGCGGGCCGATGAAGGGCACCTCACGCATCGCATCCGCGCCTGGCAGGATGATCGGCGCAAAGCGGCCCTCTGCCGGCAATTGCGGCGTGCGGCCGCCCTGCCCGAACCAGGCCTGTCCGAGAACCACTGTCAGGCCGGCGGCGATGAAATTCAGCGCCACCCCGGATACGATCTGGTTGCCACGGTTGGTGATGACGGCAAAACCATGGATCAGCGAGAAGAGGATGGAGACGGTGATGCCCGCCAGCAGACCCGCCCATGGGTCCGCTGTGAGATAGGCGACGCAGGCAGAGGCGAAGGCCGCCGCCAGCATCTTGCCTTCAAGGCCGATATCGAACACGCCCGCGCGTTCGGAAAAGAGCCCGGCGAGCGCGGTGAAGAGCAGCGGGATGGTGAGGCGGACGGTCGAGCCGAGGATGCTGACCAGCATATCGAAGAAATCCATATCAGCTCATCCCTTTGCCAAACGCTGGTAGATGCGGACGACCGCCGGCCGGTACATATATTCCAGCGCGCCGGCAAAAAGGATCACCAGACCCTGAATGACCACGATCATCTCGCGGGTAATATTCGGCATCTCGAAGGAAAGGTCAGCGCCGCCCTGATAGAGAATACCGAACAGCAATGCCGCGAAGATGATGCCGAGCGGATGGCTTCGCCCCATCAGCGACACGGCAATGCCGACGAAGCCAGCACCGCCGACGAATTCCACCTGCAGGCGGGCGGAAGCGCCCATGACCGGGTTCAGCGCCATCATGCCCGCCAGACCGCCGGAAATCAGCATAGCGATGATGACCGTGCGCGCATAGGGAATGCCGGCATAGATGGCAGCGGATGGGCTGATGCCGAGCGTGCGCATCTCATAACCGAGCTTGGTGCGCCAGATCAGCACCCAGACGAGGAAACACATGACCAGCGCGATGATGAAGGAGACGTTGAACGGCGCCGGCCCGAGCTTGAGGCCGAACAGCGCCATCAACCAGTCGAGCTTCGGCAATTGCCCGCCCGGCAGAAAGGTGCGCGTTTCCGGCGCCATCTTGCCCGGCACGATCAGCACATTCACCAGCAGATAGACCATCAGCGCAGCCGCGATGAAGTTAAACATGATGGTGGTGATGACGACGTGGCTGCCGCGTTTTGCCTGCAGCCATGCCGGAATGAAGGCCCAGGCTGCGCCGAAAAGCGCGGCACCGATGACGGCGAAGGGCATCGTCACATACCACGGCACGTAACGGTCGAGCGCCAGCGCCACCAGCGCAGCACCCAGCCCGCCAATATAGGCCTGACCTTCCGAACCGATGTTGAAGAGGCCGGCATGGAAGGCCACGGCGACCGAAAGGCCGGTGAAGATGAAGCTCGTCGTGTAGAACAGCGTGAAGCCGATGGCATCGCCACGGCCGAGCGCACCTTCGATGAGCAGGCGCAGCGCCGCCAGCGGGCTTTCACCGATAGACCAGACAACGAGGCCGGAAATCAGAAAGGCAGTAACAACGTTCAGCAAAGGCAGCAGGCCGTAGCTGATCCAGTTTGGTAGGGGTACGGAAGCGGTGCTCATTCATGCCTCATGCGGCGATGCCGGCCATCATCAGGCCCAGCGTCTGTTCTTCGGCTTCCGCCGTTTTTTCTCCAACGACACGACCGGCGAACATGACCATGATCCGATCCGAAAGGGAACGGATTTCATCGAGTTCGACAGAAACCAGCAAAATCGCCTTTCCGGCATCGCGCATCTCGATGATGCGGCGATGGATGAACTCGATGGCGCCGATATCCACGCCGCGGGTTGGCTGACCGATGACCAGCATCTTCGGGTCACGTTCGATTTCGCGGGCGACGACGATCTTCTGCTGATTGCCGCCGGAAAAATTGGCGGTCTTCAACTGCGGATTCGGCGGGCGAATGTCGTATTTCTCGATCTTTTCGACCGCATCCCTGCGGATGGCCTCGGGGTTGAGGAAAGGCCCTTTGCCATAACGCTCATCATGGTGATAACCGAGGATGGAGTTTTCATATTCCTCGAATTTCAGTACCAGCCCCATATGGTGGCGGTCTTCCGGGATATGCGCGAGGCCGAGCCTGCGCAAAATTGCCGGATCGGGGCGGTCGACCTTCTGGCCATCCACCCATATCTCGCCCGAATGGGGCTTGCGGATGCCCGCGATGGCTTCGAGCAGCTCCGACTGGCCATTGCCCGCCACGCCGGCAATGCCGACGATTTCACCGGCACGGACATCGAGCGAGACATCATCCACCATGGTGACGCCGCGACTGTCCTTGACAGTCAGATTGCGGATGGAGAGCAGAACATCGCCCGGCGTCGTCTCGCCCTTTTCCACCCTGAGCAGAACGCGACGGCCAACCATCAGTTCGGCCAGTTCCTCGACGCTGGTTTCGGAGGTCTTGCGGGTGGCGACCATTTCACCGCGGCGCATGACGGAGACGGAATCCGTGATCGCCATGATTTCGCGCAGCTTGTGGGTGATGAGGATGACGGTCTTGCCCTGCTCGCGCAGGACGCCGAGTATCTTGAAAAGGTGATCGGCCTCGGCCGGCGTCAGAACGCCGGTCGGCTCATCGAGGATCAGGATTTCGGCGCCACGATACATCGCTTTGAGGATTTCGACGCGCTGCTGGAGACCGACAGGCAGTTCTTCGATCACCGCATCCGGATCGACGTCCAGACCGTAATCGTCCTCCAGGCGTTTCAGTTCCTTACGTGCGCCAGCCCGGCCACTCGACAACGTCGCGCCGCCTTCAGCACCAAGCATGACGTTTTCCAGCACTGTGAAATTTTCCACCAGCATAAAGTGTTGATGCACCATGCCTATACCGGCATTGATTGCTGCCTGGCTATCGCGGATCGAGACTGGCGTGCCCTTTATGCGGATTTCACCGGCGTCTGCCTGATAAAACCCATAGAGAATAGACATCAGGGTAGATTTTCCCGCGCCATTTTCTCCAATGATGCCGTGGATTGTGCCCTTGGCAATGGTCAGATTGATGTTCTTGTTGGCGTGAACGGCACCGAATTTCTTGTCGATGCCCACGAGTTCGATTGCAGGGTCCATACTCAAACCGAAACCTCTCCGAAGGCTGGATATGAAAAGGGCGCAAGATGAAAATCATCATGCGCCCCAAGCTTGTATCATATCATTTCGGGCAGGACTTGTCCGCCATATAGTCATGGACCTTGACGGCGCCAGAGATGATGTCGGCCTTCGCCTTGTCCACGGCAGCAGTCATTTCCGGTGTGATCAAAGCCTTGTTGTTGTCGTCAACCGCGTAAGCGACGCCGTCCTCCTTCACGCCGAGCGCCACGACGCCAGCTGTGAACTTGTCGTCTTTGGCATCCTTGAACGCGTTATAAACTGCGAGATCGACCCGCTTGACCATGGACGTCAGAACCGAGCCGGGATGCAGGTGGTTCTGGTTGGAATCGACGCCGATCGAAAGCTTCTTATTGTCTGCGGCTGTCTGCAGAACGCCGAGACCGGTCGCACCGGCTGCCGCGTAGATCACGTCGGCGCCTTGGTCGATCTGGTTCTTGGTGAGTTCACCGCCGCGGACGGGATCGTTCCAGGCTGCACCCGTCGTTCCCGTCATGTTTTGGAAGACTTCGATCTTGTCGTTGGCGGCCTTGGCGCCCTGTGCATAACCACAGGCGAATTTACGGATCAAGGGAACATCCATTCCGCCGACGAAGCCAACCTTGCCGGTCTTGGAGGCCATGCCCGCCAAAAGACCTACGAGGTAAGAGCCCTCATGTTCCTTATAAACAACAGAACGCACGTTAGGCGCATCTACAACGGTATCAACGATCACGAACTTGGTATCGGGATATTCCGCCGCAACCTTGGCCATCGGCGCTTCCCAGATGAAGGAAATCGCAACGACCGGGTTGAAGCCCTTGCTGGCGAAGTTGCGGATGGCCTGTTCGCCCTGCGTGTCGCTGGTCGGCTCGAAATCGCGGAACTCGATGCCCGTTTCCGCCTTGAACTTTTCAGCGCCGGCCGCAGCGGCCTCGTTGAACGACTTGTCGAACTTGCCGCCCGTGCCATAGACCAGCGCCGGCTTGATATCCGCGGCGAGCGCGGAAGCCGACATTGCGGCAAGCGCAAAAAGCGTCAGAAGGGATTTTTTCATTGTGCAGCCCTGTTGTTGCAATTGATATTATAAGGGTCCTCCCGCAATCCCGTTAACCGGGAATGTCTGCGGAACCGCCAGCCGTTTTCCCGGCTGTGCTTGCCTCATATCCTTGCATGGCTCAATGAAAAATTCATCCGGTTTTTTTGACCCGGTGGAAAAACTTTATTCTGGCGCTTTTTTGGTCTTTCCACCGGGGCGACCTGCAAAAAATCTAGTCGATATTGCAGCTTACGCCGGTTCCCCTCAGTCCGCAGTAGCCGCCCGGGTTCTTGGCAAGATATTGCTGATGGTAGTCTTCAGCGTAATAAAACTTTTCAAGCGGCCCGATCTCGGTGGTGATGGCGCTACCATGGCCGGCCTCGTCCAAAGCCTGTTGAAAAGCATCGCTCGCCTTCTGCGCCTGCTGCAACTGCCCTTCCGTCGTCGCGTAAATGGCGGAACGGTAGGTCGTGCCGACATCGTTGCCCTGCCGCATCCCTTGTGTCGGATCATGCTCCTCGAAGAATATCTTCAGCAGGCCCGGGAGCGAGATCACGGCCGGATCGTAGACAACCTTGACCACTTCGGCGTGGCCCGTCTGGCCCGTGGTCGTCTCCTGATAGGTGGGGTTGCGGGTGAAGCCGCCGGCATAACCCACCGCCGTCACCCACACGCCCGGCGTTTTCCAGAACAACCGTTCCGCACCCCAGAAGCAGCCCATGCCGAGATAGATGGTTTCAAGTCCGTCCGGATAAGGCCCCTTCAAGGGCCGGCCATTGACGAAATGGGCTTCCGGCACCGCAAGGGCCTCTTCACGGCCGGGCAAGGCGGTTTCTTCTGTCGGCATCGTCGTTTTTTTTGAAAGCGTATCGAACAGGAACATTCGGTCCTCCATGCGGCCAGTTCCGCCGCTTCTCATGGTTCACGTCTGCGGGCGCCCATTTCGACAGATATAAGTCAGGCCGATAAACGTCTCATCGCCTTGTGTTTCCTGTAACCCGCCATCCAGCAGAGCAGGGAAAGCGCCAGGGAAACGGCAAATGCGGGCACCGCCGACAGGGCATTTTCAATGAAGCGCCACGCTTCAGGGTGAATATAGTGAGCCATGGCCGCTTCCACCATGGTGCGCGAGGCAGGAAGCAGATAGTTCCAGACGGACAGGATGCCGGTGATGTTGACCGAGGAGGTGGAAACCGAGCGGACCGAATCGAGCACACCCAGAAAAACCGCCGCCACGAGGAAAAGAAAGCTCAAAAACCGCAAAAAAGCTTTCATCAGGGACACCTCGTTTACGATCTGCCGGTCAGGCAGCCATATTTTGAAATCTATATTGCATCGATAAAGGCGGGAAAACCGGTTTGCAATCGCATCGGAACACAGGAAATTGCCGACATTTCAAAAAACTGTCAGATTCGTGTTGATCCCTGCGAATTCATCGGTATATATCGCGCCGTTCCAGTGATTTGCATTCTTCAAAACATGCAGATTTGAAAAAGGACAGGTGGCCGAGTGGTTTAAGGCGCACGCCTGGAACGCGTGTGTGCGTGAAAGCGTACCGTGGGTTCGAATCCCACCCTGTCCGCCATTTCACCTCACCCCGATACCGTTAAAAGCCAGTCTCAACGGGTCGCTCGCCGCGATGCCGACCGGCAGCGCCGTGTAGAGCCCAAGCCGCGTTTTCCCGCTTCCGCAAGCCGTGATGGCTATGCTTCTGCACAGACAGGGGTTTCCTGCGCTTTTTTGCTGCGCTTCCCCCTGTCTTGCGCCTTGCAGCAGGAAAAATCGCTCCTTATATACGCCGCATAACAGCAGCGAAGGCTGCAAATCCAAGTCAAGGAGTTGCCACAAGAATGCCTCACGGGGTTCCGGCAACTCGCTTCAAGGAGAGAAGAGCATGGCAAAAGTAATCGGTATCGACCTTGGCACGACCAACTCCTGCGTCGCAGTGATGGACGGCAAGGACACGAAAGTAATTGAAAACGCGGAAGGCGCGCGTACCACGCCGTCCATGGTGGCATTTTCCGACGATGGCGAGCGCCTTGTCGGCCAGCCGGCCAAGCGCCAGGCGGTCACCAACCCGACCAACACCCTGTTTGCGGTCAAGCGCCTCATCGGCCGCCGTTATGAAGACCCGACCGTCGAAAAGGACAAGGCTCTGGTCCCCTTTGAAATCGTCAAGGGTGACAATGGCGACGCATGGGTGAAGGCGCAGGACAAGCCCTATTCCCCTTCGCAGATTTCCGCGATGATCCTTCAGAAGATGAAGGAAACGGCTGAATCCTATCTCGGCGAAAAGGTCGAGAAGGCCGTTATCACGGTTCCTGCCTACTTCAACGACGCCCAGCGTCAGGCAACCAAGGATGCCGGCCGCATTGCCGGTCTGGATGTTCTGCGCATCATCAACGAGCCGACTGCGGCGGCACTCGCCTATGGCCTCGACAAGAAGGACGGCAAGACGATTGCCGTTTACGACCTTGGCGGCGGCACCTTCGATATTTCCGTGCTGGAAATCGGCGACGGCGTCTTCGAAGTGAAGTCCACCAATGGCGATACCTTCCTTGGCGGTGAAGACTTCGACATGCGTCTGGTGGAATATCTGGCCGGCGAGTTCAAGAAGGATCAGGGCATCGACCTGAAGAACGACAAGCTTGCCCTGCAGCGCCTGAAGGAAGCAGCCGAAAAGGCGAAGATCGAGCTGTCGTCCTCGCAGCAGACCGAAATCAACCTGCCGTTCATCACGGCCGATGCTTCCGGTCCGAAGCACCTGACGCTGAAGTTGACCCGCGCCAAGTTCGAAAGCCTGGTCGATGACCTCGTGCAGCGCACCGTTGCGCCTTGCAAGGCAGCGCTCAAGGATGCAGGCGTCTCCGCTTCCGAGATCGACGAAGTCGTTCTCGTCGGTGGTATGAGCCGCATGCCGAAGGTACAGGAAGTCGTCAAGCAGCTGTTCGGCAAGGAGCCGCACAAGGGTGTGAACCCGGATGAAGTGGTCGCCATGGGCGCCGCCATCCAGGCCGGCGTTCTGCAGGGCGACGTCAAGGACGTCCTGCTGCTCGACGTGACCCCGCTGTCGCTCGGCATCGAAACGCTGGGGGGCGTCTTCACCCGTCTGATTGATCGCAACACGACGATCCCGACCAAGAAGAGCCAGACCTTCTCGACCGCCGAAGACAACCAGTCGGCCGTGACCATCCGCGTCTCGCAGGGCGAGCGTGAAATGGCGCAGGACAACAAGCTGCTCGGCCAGTTCGACCTCGTCGGCCTGCCGCCGGCACCGCGTGGTGTTCCGCAGATCGAAGTAACCTTCGATATCGACGCCAACGGCATCGTGCAGGTTTCGGCGAAAGACAAGGGCACCGGCAAGGAACAGCAGATCCGCATCCAGGCTTCCGGCGGTCTCTCCGACGCGGACATCGAGAAGATGGTGAAGGACGCCGAAGCCAATGCCGAAGCCGACAAGAAGCGTCGTGCGGGTGTGGAAGCCAAGAATCAGGCCGAAAGCCTCATCCACTCCACCGAGAAGTCGGTGAAGGAATATGGTGACAAGGTTTCCGAGACCGACCGCAAGGCGATCGAAGACGCCATTGCCGCCCTGAAGACCGCTGTCGAAGCCGCTGAGCCTGACGCAGACGACATTCAGGCCAAGACCCAGACCCTCATGGAAGTCTCCATGAAGCTCGGTCAGGCCATCTACGAAGCACAGCAGGCCGAGGCCGGCGATGCTTCTGCAGAAGGCAAGGATGATGTCGTCGATGCCGACTATGAAGAAATCAAGGACGATAAGAAGTCCGCATAATAGCGCGACTTCCCAACTCCTCACACCATATGCAAGACATCCGGCTGCCGACGTGCAGCCGGAAATCCATTTGCGGGGCTTGTTATCTTAATGGCGAAAGCAGACTTTTACGAAACACTTGGCGTCAGCAAGACCGCGGACGAAAAAGAGCTGAAAAGCGCCTTCCGCAAACTCGCGATGAAGTACCATCCGGACAAGAACCCGGATAACGCCGAATCCGAGCAGAAATTCAAGGAAATCAACGAAGCATACGAAACGCTGAAGGACCCGCAGAAGCGCGCGGCCTATGACCGTTTCGGCCACGCCGCATTTGAAAATGGCGGCATGGGCGGCGGTGGCGGCTTTGGCGGCGGCGGTTTCGCCAATGGCGGCTTCTCGGATATTTTCGAAGACATCTTCGGCGAGATGATGGGCGGTGGCCGTGCGCGCCGCTCTTCCGGCGGACGCGAGCGCGGCGCCGACCTTCGCTACAATATGGAAATCACGCTGGAAGAGGCCTTCACCGGCAAGACGGCGCAGATCAGGGTTCCGACCTCGATCACCTGCGATGTCTGTTCCGGTTCGGGTGCAAAGCCCGGCACGCAGCCTAAGACCTGCGCGACCTGTCAGGGTTCCGGCCGCGTGCGCGCGGCGCAGGGCTTCTTCTCGGTGGAACGCACCTGCCCCACCTGCCATGGTCGCGGGCAGACGATCTCCGATCCCTGCGGCAAGTGCCACGGTCAGGGCCGTGTAACGGAAGAGCGTTCGCTTTCCGTCAACATTCCCTCGGGCATCGAGGACGGCACCCGCATTCGCCTGCAGGGCGAAGGCGAGGCTGGCATGCGTGGCGGCCCGGCGGGTGATCTTTATATTTTCCTGTCCGTGCGTCCGCATGAATTCTTCCAGCGCGACGGCGCCGACCTTTATTGCACCGTACCGATCTCCATGACGACGGCAGCACTTGGCGGCACCTTCGACGTCACGACGCTCGACGGCACCAAATCGCGCGTTACGGTTCCGGAAGGAACCCAGCCGGGCAAACAGTTCCGTCTGAAGGGTAAGGGAATGCCGGTTCTGCGTTCGGCGCAGACGGGCGACCTCTATATCCAGATTCAGATCGAAACGCCGCAGAAACTCAGCAAGCGTCAGCGCGAGCTGTTGCAGGAGTTCGAGCAGCTCTCCTCCAAGGAGAACAATCCGGAATCGACGGGCTTCTTCGCCCGGATGAAGGAATTCTTCGACGGCTGATTGTCGCCGCCCCATGCTTTAAGAACGCCGCCATCCTTCGGGACTGGCGGCGTTTTCATTTCCGACTCAGCCGGAAAAGCCGCCTTCTTCCAGATATTGCCGTTCCTCCGGCGTCGTTTCCCGCAGCAAAATGTCGTTGCGATGCGGAAAGCGGCCGAAACGCTCGATGATATCGCGATGTTCTTCGGCATGATGAAGATAAAGCCCGCCAAGTGGCTGGTTCAGGTCGCAGGCACGCCGCTGGGCGGCGATATCCTCCGCATGGGAAAAGGGCAGGTAGAAGAAAACGCGCAAATCCCCGCCCACCGCCTGGTCATGCCCGCGGCGGATGGCCTCGTCGGCAAAGAGCCGCGCCAGCGGGTCGGTTGCATACATGTGAGCGGTGCCGCGAAAGCAGTTGCGCGGAAACTGATCCAGCAGAAGCATCAGCGCGAGACTGCTTTCCGCACCCTCCAGCCACTTGTCCAATTCGCGTCTGGCGGCAGCAAAATGGGCATCGCGGAAACGGTCGTGAAAGTGGTTATCGAAGGCCGCGTCCTTGTCGAACCACTTGTCCGGTCCGGCCTTCTTCCAGAAATCGACGATATCGGCGGCCAGCGCGGCGGTTTCGTTTTTCATTGGCTCTTCCCTGTCAATAATGCGGCGGTCGAGTGATCGCGGGCGCGTCCAGCGATTGTTCCTCCAGGCTCAGGAACCTCTCCGTCAGGCGGTCGAGCTTGGCGCGGGTCTGCTCCACCACCTTCCATTGTTCCGCCAGCTGATCGGACAGCTCCTCTATCACCTTCGCCTGATGCGCGGCCGTTTCCTCGAGCGCGATGATCCTTTTTTCGGTTTCCGACGTCATATCGACCTCTCTTTCCAGCCCTTCCTTGGGCCTAAAAGCACCTGAGTCAACCATATGTCGCTTTGGTGAAGCGAATTCGTCATGGCGATCCAGAAACGGAAAAAGCCGGCGATGTTTCCATCGCCGGCATCCGAGTTTTGGTATTCCTCAGTCTTCTTCTACGAAAACCTCTTCACGCTTCTTCTTCACGCTGGGCAGGAAGACGACGATCAGCACGGCCAGAGCAATGAAAAGCAGGGTGGCGCTGATCGGCCGGGTGACGAAGGTGGTCGGATCGCCGCGCGACAGGATCATGGCGCGGCGCAGGTTCTCCTCCAGCAGCGGCCCAAGCACGAAGCCCAGGAGCAGCGGCGCCGGCTCGCAGCGCAGTTTCACCAGCACGTAACCGATGAAGCCGAAGAAGGCGACGGCATAGAGATCGAAGACGTTGGAATTGACGCTGTAGACCCCGATGGCGCAGAAGGCCATGATGATGGGGAACAGCACATAATAGGGCACCGTCAGAAGCTTTACCCATAGCCCGATCAGCGGCAGGTTCAGGATGACGAGCATCAGGTTGCCGATCCACATCGAGGCGATGATGCCCCAGAACAGCGCCGGCTGTTCAGTCGCAACGTTCGGACCTGGCACGATACCCTGAATGATCATCGCGCCGATCATCAGCGCCATCACCGGATTGGCGGGAATGCCCAGCGTGAGCAGCGGGATGAAGGACGTCTGGGCGCCGGCATTGTTGGCGGATTCCGGACCGGCCACGCCGGCAACCGCGCCATGCCCGAATTCTTCCGGGTTCTTGGAGACGCGTTTTTCCACCGTATAGGAAGCGAAGGCCGCAAGGATCGCGCCGCCGCCCGGAAGAATGCCGAGAGCGGAACCAATGACCGTGCCGCGCAGCACCGGCGCGATCATTTTCCTGAAATCCTCCCGTGTCGGCATCAGGCCGCTGACCTTGGCGATCAGCACCGAACGGGTGCGCTCATTTTCGAGATTGCGCAGGATTTCGGCGATACCGAAGACGCCGACGGCCACGGCCACGAAGTTCAGACCGTCGGCATATTCGCGGATGCCGAGGGTGAAACGCGGTGTGCCGCTATAGATATCGGTGCCGACCAAACCCAGCAGCAGGCCCAGCACGACCATGGCCAGCGCCTTGACGATGGAGCCATGGGCAAGCGCAATGGACGAAACAAGGCCGACGACCATCAGCGAGAAATATTCCGCCGCGCCGAATTCCAGCGCAATCGCCGTCAGAGGCGGAGCGAAGATCGCCACGAGGAAGGTGGAAACCGTGCCGGCGAAGAACGAGCCGATGGCGGCAATGGCGAGGGCAGCCCCCGCCTTGCCCTTGCGCGCCATCTGATACCCGTCGATGGCGGTGACGGCGGAGGAGGATTCGCCGGGCATGTTGATAAGGATTGCGGTGGTGGAACCGCCATATTGCGCGCCGTAATAGATACCGGCGAGCATGATCAGCGAAGAGACCGGCTCCAGCTGGAAGGTGATCGGCAACAGCATGGCGATGGTGGCCGTTGCGCCGATGCCCGGCAACACGCCGATGAGCGTGCCGAGCAGCACACCAATGAGGCAGAAAAACAGGTTTTCCAGCGACGACGCCGTCGAAAAACCGAGAGCGAGATTATTGAACAGCTCCATCACGGCACCTTAAAAGTTAAGCCATGGGCCAAAGCGCTGGAAAGGCAGCCCGAGACCGTAGTTGAACACTGCGACGGAAAAGACCGTGATGGCCGCGGAAATGGCAACGGCCATCAGCGGGCTCATCTTGTGCGAGGCAAAGGCTGCGATGAGGGCGCTGAAAAACAGTGCCGGTACGAAACCAAGTCCCCGGACCGTGAGGCCGAAAAAGATGGGTGCGGGCAGAATGAAAAAAATCCCCCGCCAGGCGATGGCTCCGATGGCGTCTCCCTGCACCCGGGTAGCGCGAAGAAATATGACGCTTCCAAGCAGGATCAAGACGATGGCGAGAACGAGCGGAAAGTAACCCGGCCCCATGCGGAATGTGGTTCCCAAATCAAGCCCGTAGGACTGCAAGGCGAAAAAAGCGCCAAAACCGATGAAAATTGCCCCGCAGGCTGCTTCGGCAGGGTCAATAAAAAACGACTTCATGAAAGATGCCCCTCCACTGCGGCCAGCGACACACCGTTCCGCGGGTTAAAACGACAGCAGAAAACCGGCGGCATAGCGCCGCCGGTCATTCCGTTGCTCCATCAGTCGGCGTATTGGCCGGCGGACTCGATGACCGGCTTCCAGCGAGCGATTTCGCTTTCGAGCTTGGCCTTCAGCGCCGCAGGCGTCGCATCGCTTTCCGGGGAAGGCGTCGTGCCGAGTTCGGCGAACCGGGCCGCGACATTCTTGTCCTTCAGCGCGGCCTGGAGCGACTTGGAGAGCTTTTCATTGATTTCAGCAGGCGTGCCCTTAGGCGTGTAAATGCCGTGCCAGATGCCGACCTCGAGTTTCGGCAGGCCCGCTTCAACGACTGTCGGCACATCAGGCAGCACATCCAGCCGCTTGGCGGTGGTTACGGCGTAAGCCTTCACCGTGCCGCCCTGAATCTGCTTGGTGGTATTGGTGGTCTGGTCGCACATGATGTCAACCTGGCCGCCGAGCAGATCGGTCATGGCCGGGCCCGTGCCCTTGTAAGGGACTGTGACGAGCGGGGTTTCGATGGCGCTCATGAACAGCATGCCGCACAGATGCGAGGCGGCGCCGATGCCGGCATTGGCGACGGTGACCTTGTCCTTGTTCGCCTTGGCGTATTCGATCAGACCTTTCAGATCCGTCGTCTCGAGGTTCTTGCGCGACAGGATGGTCATCGGCACTTCGGTGACCAGGCCGACATATTCGAAAGCGTTCAGCGTGTCGTAGGCGAGCTTGCGGTAGAGCGTGGCGCTGGTGGCCATGCCGATATGGTGGAGAAGAACGGTGTAGCCGTCCGGATCGGACGATGCCACACGACCAGCACCCAGCGTGCCGCCTGCGCCGCCGACATTTTCAACGATGATCTGCTGGCCAAGGTCCTTCGACATGGATTCAGCGACAAGGCGCGCAACCGTATCCGTCGGGCCGCCCGCGGCAAAGGGCACGACCATGGTGATGTTGCGCTCCGGATAGTTCTGAGCGGATGCGGACAGCGCAAAAAGGGAAACGGCAGCGGCGGCAGCAAGGCCGGTGACTGTCTTCAGTATTTTCATCGATTCCTCCCGGATGAAAATGTTCGCCACTTCAGCCGCGCATGCTCCTCCATGGCGACCGGGGTGAGATATTTGCGATCCGGGATCGCCGTTCAGCAATGGCGGTCTTGTCGTGAGGTGCGCTTTTATTGCTGTCCCTGAACGGCAATGGGTGGATTTCTACCCATAGGGGCTCATCCATGGGTGGAAATCCACCCATCAGACCTCGGTCATGTGCCGCTGCAGCCCGTATTTCTGCATTTTTTCGTAGAGCGTTTTGCGCGAAATGCCGAGATTCTCATAGACGGACTTCAGATTTCCGCCATGTGCGGCGATTGCATGTGCGATCAGGCTTTTTTCGTAAGCCGCGACCCGTGCGGAAAGGGCCGCTTTTCCGTCACCCTGAAACGGCAGCGAGGCTTCAGAAACATCGCTTTCCAGACCGAGAACGAAGCGGTCTGCGGCATTGCGCAATTCACGCACATTGCCCGGCCATTCACGCAGGGAGACGGCCGAAAGCAGACTTTGCGGCACGTCAGTGTCTTCCCGCCCGTAACGGGCAGCGGCTTCCCGCACGAGGTGCAGGAAAAGTAGCGGTATATCTGCGCTGCGCTGCGAGAGCGACGGCACGAGAAGTGTCGCCACGTTGAGCCGATAAAGAAGATCGGCACGGAACCGGCCAGCCGCGACTTCCTGTTCCAGATCGACCTTGCTGGTGGCGATGAAACGGACATCGAGTTCGACCGTTTCATTCGAGCCGAGACGGGTAATCACCCGTTCCTGCAAGACACGCAGGAAGCGGCCCTGCAATTCGAAGGGCATGGAGCCTATCTCATCGAGCAATATGGTGCCGCCGCGAGCATGTTCGAACTTGCCGTAGCGTGGGCGCAGCGCTCCCGGAAACGCACCGGCCTCGTGGCCGAATAGTTCACTTTCAATCAGCGTCTGCGGAAGGGCGGCGCAATTGATCGCCACGAAGGGCCGGTTGGCTCTGGCGCTGATGTCGTGAAGCGCCCGCGCCACGACCTCCTTGCCGGCGCCCGTGTCACCGACGATCAGCGTATCGGCGTCCGTCGCGCCAATGGCGCGGATACGATACCGCAGATCGACCATGATCTGGGTTCTGCCGGGCAGACGCGTTTCGAGATCGTCATGCTTGCCCGCTACCGCCTTGAGGCGGCGGTTTTCCAGTACAAGCGCCCGCCGATCATTCGCCCTTTTGATGATGCCGGCGAGATATTGCGGCGTGAACGGCTTTTCGATGAAATCATACGCGCCGTTGCGCATGGCGTTGACCGCGAGCTGCACATCGCCATGGCCCGTCATCAGGATGACAGGTATTTCAGGATCGAGCTCCCGCACCTTCTGCAGCAGCGTCATGCCATCCATGCCGGGCATCCTGATATCGCTGACCACGACGCCGTCGAAGCTGTAGCCGATGAGTTCGAGCGCATGTTCCGCGCTTGCGAGCATGGTGACGGCAAAACCGGAAAGCTCCAGCGCCTGCGCGGTGGAAAAGCGCAATTCTTCCTCGTCATCGATCAACAGAACCCGCGACATGGTCATTCCGCAGCAGCCTCCACGCGCCAGGCGGCGGCCGGCAATTCGATCTCGAACTCAGCCCCGCCCTCGTCATGGTTTCTGACACGGAGCTGGCCGCCAAAGTCCTTGATGATGTTATAGGAGATGGACAGGCCAAGACCGAGGCCGCGTCCCACGCCCTTGGTGGTGAAGAAAGGATCGAAAATGCGTTCTGAAATTGCCGCCGGCACGCCCGGACCGCGATCACGAATGAAAATCGACACCGACTGGCCATGCTGCACGGCACGCAGCGCAATGCGGCGATCCTCCCGCCCCTCCACCGCATCGGCAGCATTGGAGATGATGTTGACGAGCACCTGCTGCAGCCGCACCGGGCCGGCCTTCACGGCAAGCGGCACACGGCCGAGATCCACATCCAGCACCGCATCGGCGGCCTTCAGCCGCGCACCGACGATTTCAAGCGTATCGCGAAGGACGGCTTCAAGACTTACCGCGGCCATTTTTTCATTGGGCTTGCGGGCGAAATTCCTGAGATGCTTGCTGATGGAAGCCATGCGATCGATAAGGCCCGAAATGCGCCTGAGGTTTTCCGTCACCTCCTCCAGCCGTCCCCGCTCCACGAGAAGCGAGGCGTTTTCGGCGTAGTTCTTGGCGGCTGCGAGCGGCTGATTGAACTCATGCGATAGCGCCGCCGACATCTGCCCGAGCGCTGCTAGCTTGCCCGCCTGCACCAGATCGTTCTGCATCTTGCGCAATTGCTTTTCCGTCTGGCGGCGTTCGGCGATTTCGTGCTCGATCTCCTGATTGACCCGCGCCAGATCGGCCGTGCGTTCCTCCACCCGTCGTTCCAGCTCCGCCTGCGCCTCCGCCTGATGCGTCAGGCGCTCCCGCAGACGACGACGCCTTTGCAGCATGGCGGCGATGAGGGCGGCCGCCAGGCAGAGGCAGAGGATGATGGCTATCATCGCCGTCTTCACCTGCGTTCGGAGCGAACCCGTGTCCATCAGCACGCTGACTGTCCAGCCCGCGTCCGGCATCGGCTGCGACAGGACCATATATTCCCTTTCACCGTCATTCTGGCTGATGGTCATCAGCTGATGCGAACCGAAATTGCCGTTTTTCAGGGGCAATTCCTTAAGGGTGGCATTGGCGTAGCGGCGGGAAGCCTCCGTTCGCGCCAGCCTTTCGGGTGTCAGCGGCATCAGGCCGGAATAAAGCCATTGCGACGTTCCGGTCATGAAGATGATGCCTTCCGGGTCCGATACCAGAATTCGGTTCTCACCATCGCCGAATGACGCTTCTATGCCTTCAATATCAACCTTGAAGACGATGACGCCCTTGATCTCCTCGTTGAAGAGAATGGGCGCTGAAAAATAATAACCGCGCTTGTGCGAGGTGGTGCCAAGCGCGAAGAAGCGTGACTGGAAGCCCTTGGCGGCATCCTGAAAATAGGGACGGTAGCTGAAATTCTCACCGACGAAACTCGTCGGCCCATCATAGTTGCTGGCGGCGATGGTCTCCCCATCCAGCGTGATGATGTAGATATCGGAGGATTCCAGCAGGGTGTTGATGGATTTGAGGTAGATATTGGCGCGCTGGCGCAGTTCGGCATCCTTGGGATGTGCGACCAGTTCCTCAATGTCGTCATGGTCGGCAATCAGCGCCGGCAGCGGCTCGTAACGGTTCAAAAGCCCGCCGAGAGCAGAGACGGCCAGCCGCAGCGTCGTGCGGCCCTGCTCGGACATTTCGCCGAAATAGCTTTCCGCGATGATGCCGCCACCTCTCGTCACGGCGCCGTAACCGAGACCAAGGCTGAGAAGCATCAACACAAACCAGCGATATTTCACCGAAGCTCCCCTCCTGTTGCAGGCACCGAAACCTGCTCTCCCTGAAAGAGTGTAGGAGGAGCGGCCGAATTTTCCAAGTGAGCGGAAAAGGCAGGTGGACGTTCCTGAAAACAAAAAACCGGCCACGAGGACCGGTTTTTTGCAAAGATGATTTCAGAAAAGCTTATGCGCTTTCCTTCGGCGTCAGAACCTGACGGCCGCGATACATACCGGTCTTCAGATCGATATGGTGCGGACGGCGCAGTTCGCCGGAGTTCTTGTCTTCAACGTAGGTCGCAGACTTGAGACCGTCAGCCGAGCGGCGCATACCGCGCTTGGACGGGCTTGTTTTTCTTTTTGGTACAGCCATTTTTGTTACTCCACTTAAGCGGCGAAACAACGGAACCGGCCAGAACCAAAGGCCGAATGTCGGATGTCTCGATATCGGAAATTTGGCGCGCTTATACATGCCCAAACGGGCTTTGACCAGCCCTGACGCGCATTTTTTCCGATTCAACGGAATCAGCGCGGCGAGCTGCCCTCAGGCATCGCATATCACGCCTCACAGCTTATCGAAAACGACACGCTCGTTGAAGTGGTTCATGTCCCGGAATTCACAGAAAGCCGGCTCGCCAGTCAGTGCGCCTCATCCCAATTGTCAGCCGCGCGGGCATCCACTTTCAGCGGCACCCTCATGGAAATCGCGGGCATGGCCGCGTTTTCCATAACGGAGACGACGACCGGCAAGGTCTTTTCGATTTCCGCTTCCTCGACTTCGAAGATGAGTTCGTCATGCACCTGCAAAAGCATGCGGGCGGAAAGCTTTTCGGCCTCCAGCGCAGGCTCGATGCGGACCATGGCCCGGCGGATGATATCGGCGGCCGAGCCCTGGATCGGCGCGTTGATGGCCGCGCGTTCGTTAAAGGCTTTTACCGAAGGGTTGGAGGAGCGGATTTCCGGATAATGCGCACGGCGGCCGAAAATCGTTTCGACATAGCCGTTTTCGCGGGCGAAGGCTTTGGTCGCCTCCATGTAATCGCGAATTCCGGGAAAACGCTCGAAATATTTCTTGATATAGTCGCCGGCTTCGGAGCGGGCGATGCTGAGCTGGTTGGCGAGGCCAAAGGCGGAAATGCCGTAGATGATGCCGAAGTTGATGGCCTTGGCGCGGCGGCGCACTTCCGACGGCATGCCTTCCACCGGCACGCCGAACATTTCCGATGCCGTCATGGCATGAATGTCGATGCCGTTTTCGAAGGCGTTGCGCAGCTGCGGAATATCGGCAACATGGGCCAGCACGCGCAGTTCGATCTGGCTGTAATCGGCCGACAGTAGCTTGTGGCCGGGCGTGGAGATGAAAGCCGTGCGGATCTTGCGGCCTTCGGCGGTGCGAACCGGGATGTTCTGAAGGTTCGGCTCCGAGGAGGACAGACGCCCCGTGGTGGTGGAGGCGAGCGCATAGGACGTATGCACCCGTTTCGTCTCGGGATGGATATATCCGGGCAGTGCATCCGTATAGGTCGATTTCAGTTTCGTCAGCTGCCGCCAGTCGACGATCTTGCGCGGCAGTTCGACGCCTTCCGCCGCGAGATCTTCGAGAACCTGCGCTGATGTCGACCATTGCCCGGTCTTGGTTTTGGAACCGCCCGGCAGGCCCATCTTGCCAAACAGAATATCGCCAAGCTGCTTTGGCGATCCGATGTTGAAGCGCTCGCCCGCCAGCTCGTAGATTTCCTCTTCGAAGGAGGCAGCCTTCTGGGCGAGTTCGCCGGAAAGACGCGAGAGAATCTGCCGGTCGACGGTGATACCGCGCTCTTCCATATGCGCCAGAACCGGCACGAGGGGGCGCTCCAGCCGCTCGTAAACCTTGGTCAGCCGTTCCGAAACAAGCCTCGGCTTCAGCGCCATCCAGAGCCGCAGGGTGACATCGGCATCTTCCGCAGCATAAGCGGTTGCCTTGTCGATATCGACAAAATCGAAGGTGACGCTCGACTTACCCGATCCCGCCACGTCCTTATAGGCGATCGGCGTGTGGCCGAGCCAGCGTTCGGACAGCGAATCCATGCCATGCGTGGCCTTGCCGGCCTCGAGGACATAAGAAATCAGCATCGTGTCGTCGAAGCTCTGCATGATGACGCCGTGGCGTTTCATCAGCAGATAGTCATATTTCAGGTTCTGCGCGACCTTCAGAACGGCCTCATCCTCGAGCAGGTCCTTCAGACGCGCCAGCGCCTCGGCAAAGGGCACCTGCCCTTCGGCCAGTTTGATGCCGTCGCTGAAGAGATCGCCGCCGGAACCGGTCTTGTGCGTCAAAGGAACATAAGCGGCCCGGATATCGGTGCCCGTGGCATCCTTGCCGTTATCGGCAATCGCCAGAGAAAAACCGACAAGTTCCGCCTGCATCGGGTCGAGCGAGGTCGTTTCCGTATCGAAGGCGACGACGCCTGTTTCCCGGGCGGCCGCGATCCAGCGGTCGAGCGTCGCAAGATCCCTGATCGTCAGATAGGCGGTCGTATCGATCTTGGCGGCGGAAAAAAGCGCCTGTCGCGCTGTGGCGAGATCAGCGGGCGCGCTGCCCTCCCCCGTTACTTTCCTTGCCGGAGCGGCAGGCGAAGCCGAAGCGCCGGCGGCGCTAGTGGCCACTTCGCCAGCCTTCACGGCAGCGGCCGGCGCATCGAGATCGGGACCATGGGCATCGGCACCCCATTGTACCGGCACATTGGCGGGGTCGATGGCGGAAGCGTCGGTTTCGGTTGCCTCGGCAACCCGGCGTGTCAAAGTCGTGAATTCCATCGCCTTCAGGAAGGCGATCAGTTTCGGGCCGTTCTGCGGTTCGAGCACCAGCGCTTCGAGAGACTGATCCAGCGGCACATCGGTTCTGAGCGCTACAAGCTGTCTGGAAAGGCGCGCAAGCTCCGCATTGGCGATGATATTTTCGCGGCGCTTCTGCTGCTTGATTTCGCCTGCCCGCGCCAGCAGCGTATCGAGATCGCCGTATTCCTCCAGCAATTGCGCCGCCGTCTTCGGGCCGATGCCCGGAATGCCCGGAACATTATCGGTGGAATCGCCGGTCATCGCCTGCAGGTCGATCATCTTTTCAGGGCCTACGCCCCACTTCTCGACAACGTCCGGAATGCCGATCTGCTTGTCCTTCATGGCGTCGTACATGTGTACATTGGCCGTGACGAGCTGCATCAGATCCTTGTCGGAGGAGATGATCGTGACATCGGCGCCGATCGCCTCGGCCTGCCGGGCATAGGTGGCGATGATATCGTCCGCCTCGAAGCCTTCAGTCTCGATGCAGGGAAGGTTGAAGGCGCGCGTCGCCTCCCGGATCAGGCCGAATTGCGGCACCAGATCTTCCGGCGGCGCGGTGCGGTTGGCCTTGTAGAGATCATAAAGCTCGTTGCGGAAAGTCTTCGACGAATAGTCGAAAATCACTGCAAAATGGGTCGGCGTCACGCCGACATCGGTATTGCGCGCATCCTTCAGCAGCTTCCACAACATGTTGCAGAAACCGGAGACGGCGTTGACCGGCAGCCCGTCCGACTTGCGGTTCAGCGGCGGGATTGCATGGAAGGCCCGGAAAATGAAACCGGAACCGTCAACGAGGAAGAGATGATCGCCTTTTTTCATGGGTAGCATGGATAGCGCGGGGCCGTTTTGACGTCTACCGAAACTTCGCACAACGCACCGTAAAGAGCGGGGAATGAGGCGGTACCACAGGCCTGCAAAATTCACCTGAACGTTACCGATTTGTAATCCGCCCTTCCCTTGAAAAGCCGCATTTGCAGACACATTTCATAAGGGACGGCGCCTGATCACGCCGTAGTCTGATAGCTGGCTCGTCCCCCGCCGCGTCAGACCGGACAAAGGCCTTTCCCCCTCTCCGGGCCTTTGTCCTCCAATATGACCGCCATGGCCGACCCCTCCCGGCCGTGGCGGTTTTATTTTGCGCCCTGTTTAGGCTGGCCTAAACATATCATGCGATATATATCGCGCTATCGACTTGCCGGGCTTAGCCGGCCGTGATGCTTTATGGGCGGAAAAATGGGTTTTTCCCGGGACGAATCGGCAATCTATCTCGCTTCGAAAATGGCGCGGGAATTCACCATGGCGCTGCAGAAAAGAGCCGCCGCCCTGGGTTTCTCGCCCGGACAATTCCCCATCCTCATCGAACTCTGGCATGAGGACGGCCTGACCCAGAGACAATTGCTGGATAGAATCGATGTCGAACAGGCGACACTCGCCAATACGCTCTCGCGCATGGAGCGCGACGGGCTGATCGTCCGCAAATCCCATCCCAGCGACCGCCGTGCCCAGATCATCGAACTGACCCAGCGCGGCAGGGATCTGGAAGCCAACGCCATTGCCGCCTCCGAAGCCACCGAAGACGCGCTGCTCCAGGATTTCCGGCGTTTCGAGAGGCAGCTTCTGCTGGAATATATGCGCCGGGCGATCGAAAGCGCCAAAAAAGCGAAATAGCATTTACATCCCGAAACCGCTTCGCACTTTCCCTGAACTGCTCTATCGTTCCGCCGGCCGCACGTTTGCCGATTCACGACGCGCCGGCCCCCTTGTTTCCCGCGATGCGCGATGCCCGGATGTTTCGTCTTATCGCCGGGTCACGACAGACATGACAGGATCAGCGATGACAGACGTTTCCCCCATTCTTTCCACCGCCGACAACAATCTCACCTCCAGCCTTGAGCGACTGTTCGAGCTCGTACGCATTCCGTCGATTTCGACGGACCCCGCTTACAAGGCGGAATGCCGCAAGGCGGCGGAGTGGCTGGTCAGAACGCTTTCGGCGCTCGGCTTTACGGCCTCCGTGCGCGATACCGCCGGCCACCCCATGGTCGTGGCGCATCACGATGCGGCCACCAAGGACGCGCCGCATGTGCTTTTCTACGGCCATTATGACGTCCAGCCAGTCGATCCGCTCGAGCTTTGGGAAAACGATCCGTTCGAACCCGCGGTCAAGGATATCGGCGCCGGCCGGCAGGTGATTACCGGACGCGGAACGGCGGACGACAAGGGCCAGCTGATGACCTTCGTGGAGGCATGCCGGGCGTACAAGGCTGTCAATGGCGGCATGCCGGTGCGCGTCACCATTCTCTTTGAAGGCGAAGAAGAATCCGGCTCGCCGTCGCTGAAGCCTTTCCTCGAAGCCAATGCGGAAGAACTGAAGGCCGATTATGCGCTGGTCTGCGATACCGGCATGTGGGACCGGGATACACCCGCCATTGCCGCAGCCCTTCGCGGCCTGGTCGGCGAAGAAGTCGTCATCACCGCAGCCGACCGCGATCTGCATTCCGGTCTGTTCGGTGGGGCGGCGGCAAACCCCATTCACATCCTCACCGACATTCTCGCCGGCCTGCATGACGAGACTGGCCGGGTAACTCTTTCCGGCTTTTATGACGGCGTGGAAGAAACCCCCGCTAACATCAAGGCCTCCTGGGAGACTCTGGGCCGCACGGCCGAAGCCTTTCTCGGCGAAGTCGGCCTTTCGGTTCCCTCGGGTGAAAAGGGTCGCTCCGTGCTGGAGCAGACCTGGGCGCGGCCGACGGCGGAAGTCAACGGCATTATCGGCGGCTATACCGGCGATGGTTTCAAGACCGTGATCGCCGCCAAGGCCTCCGCCAAGGTGTCTTTCCGCCTCGTCGGCGAGCAGGACCCTGCGGCCATTCGTGAAAGCTTCCGGGCCTATGTGCGCTCGAAGATTCCCGCCGATTGCTCCGTGGAGTTCCACGAACATGGCGGCTCACCCGCCATCCAGCTGTCCTACGATTCGCCCGTACTGACCAAAGCCAAAAACGCGCTTTCGGAAGAGTGGCCAAAACCTGCCGTCGTCATCGGTATGGGTGGCTCGATCCCGATCGTCGGCGATTTCCAGAAGATGCTGGGAATGGATTCGCTGCTTGTCGGCTTCGGACTTACCGATGACCGTATTCATTCGCCGAATGAAAAATACGACCTGCAGTCCTTCCACAAGGGCATTCGCTCCTGGGTCCGTATTCTCGACGCGCTCGCGGCGAAATAATCCTGAAAATAAGGAGGAGGTGCCGAATATTCGGCACCTCCTCGGCACATAAACAAAAAGGCCGGGCAAGCCCGACCTTTCCATCCGTTTTCCGTCAATGCCAGTACATCCGTGGTCAAAGCGTTCAAACGGCCTGATGCTCCAGAGCGCGTCAAAGATATCGACGCTGCTTTCCGGCTCAGGATCGGCTGCTTTGGTTAATCTTTGGTTAACACAACAACAGCGGCACTTTTAAAAGCGCCATTCCCGGCAGTTCCGGTCCGGAGCACTGTTGAACCCTATATTGGTATGTGACCCGGCTTTTTCAAGGGCAACCGGTTCAGCCCCTTCCTGCAAAAGAAAAGGCCGGAAAAATCCGGCCTTTCCATTCATGCGAATGACCCTTTCGGGCCAAAGCGCTTATCAGGCAGCAACGAGATTGCCTGCGGACATCTTGCCCGAGCGGCGATCCTGCATCAGCTCGTAGGAGAGCTTCTGGCCGTCGTTGAGGGCGGTCAGACCAGCGCGCTCAACAGCGGAGATGTGAACGAATACGTCCTGCGAACCGTCGTCAGGCTGAATGAAGCCGTAGCCCTTGGTTGCGTTGAACCACTTTACTGTACCAGTCGCCATAACGATTTCCTTCCGTTGGCAATTGTATTTGCACTGCGAGCAGTGCGGACTTGGGTCGAATTTGAAGGAAAAGATCGTCGTGAGCGTCTAAAAAGACGCCGAAGCTCTGGTCGTCAAACAAATATCGATGGCGAAGTACCTAGGTTGGAAGGGGCTGAAAGTCAAGTTTCTTTGAACACGACCATCTTGTCAGGGTTCAGCAGCGAGACAGACAACAGGAACGCCAAAAAGCAAAAACCCGGCGCGGGAGGAGGTGCGCCGGGTTCTTGAAACTGACTGACAATTGGGAGGAGGAGTATTGTCAGTCCAATCGGGCGACGCTGGGAGGAGGAGTGCGTCGCTTCGATGATTTGAAGATACAGGATCGCCGCTTAAAAAACAGACGCTTCATCGCAGCGCAGCATTGCGCTAAATGCATAGCTGTTTCGGGGTGACTTGAAGCTTCTCCGCGTAACGCCTAATAAATACGCATGTCCATCGAATCCGTAAGAGCCTTTTTCACCGAAAAGTCGCCCGAGGTTGCCGTGATCGAAACCGAAACGAGTTCGGCGACGGTTGCGCTGGCCGCTAAAGCGCATGGTGTCGACCCCGACCAGATTGCGAAAACCATTTGCCTGAAGGCGGGTGAAACCATTCTTCTCGTCGTCGCTGCCGGCACGAAGCGGCTCGACAACCGCAAATTCCGCGATCATTTCGGCGCAAAGCCGCGCATGCTCGGGCCGGAAGAGGTGGTTGCGGTGACCAGCCATCCCATCGGCGGCGTGTGCCCTTTCGGCCTGCCCTCCCCGCTTCCGGTGTTTTGCGATGTCTCCCTGAAAAACTATCATGAGGTGGTTCCCGCGGCCGGCGCCACCAATGCGGCGGTGAAGATTTCGCCGGAGGTGATGGCCGAATTGACGGGAGCGGAATGGGTCGACGTCTGCCAATGACGCCGATTTGATCCGGACAGGACTTAACCCCGCCTTAAATTGCCGCATTTAAACTCTTCATCCTGGATTAAGGATCGCGCAGGCATAGGAGCCTGAAAAAACACGAACGGGATGCGCGCGGTTTCGCGAATAGGAGCGACTTCGGCTGGATGGCAGGCAAGGGTAAATCACGCGAACGGGTAGAACCCTCCTTCGGGGATTTCCACGAGTCCGGTGATGACCTGCGCCTCGACGCCAGCGAGCGCATCAGCGGAACCACAAAGCAGCAAGCCGGAAAACCGAAGCCGACATCCGGCCGCACCAAATCCACGAAAAAAGAAAAGCGCACCCGCAGCTCCGGCCGCGGCGCGACGGGCTTCATTCGCTCCCTCGTCTATTGGTGCATCGTACTTGGCATCTGGGGCGGCATCGGTGTTGCAGGTCTCGTTCTCTATTACGGCGCGCGCATGCCGAGCGCCAGCAGCTGGTCCATTCCCGAACGCCCGCCGAATGTGAAGATCGTTTCGGTGAATGGCAGCGTGCTGGCCAATCGCGGCACCACCGGCGGCGAGGCGCTCGCGCTGGAAGATATGTCGCCCTATATTCCGCAGGCCGTCATGGCCATTGAGGACCGGCGGTTTTATTCGCATTTCGGGGTCGATCCGCTCGGTCTGGGACGCGCCATCGTCACGAATGTGCTGACGGGACGAACCGTGCAGGGCGGCTCGACGCTGACGCAGCAGCTCGCGAAAAACCTGTTCCTCTCGCCGGATCGCACGCTCGAACGCAAGGTTCAGGAAGTGCTGTTGTCCTTCTGGCTGGAGCATGAGTTCACCAAGGACCAGATTCTCGCGATGTATCTCAATCGCGTCTATTTCGGCTCC
Organism: Agrobacterium sp. 16-172Ci; assembly: GCF_053522725.1. Lineage (NCBI taxonomy): Bacteria > Pseudomonadati > Pseudomonadota > Alphaproteobacteria > Hyphomicrobiales > Rhizobiaceae > Agrobacterium > Agrobacterium sp. 16-172Ci. Next base: position 11,770 of record NZ_JBNWBW010000001.1, on the reverse strand, counting down.
AATGCCTATGGTGTCGAGGCGGCCTCGCGGCGCTACTTCAACAAATCCGCGCGCGACGTCAATCTGGGCGAGGCGGCGATGCTGGCCGGACTTCTTAAAGCGCCCTCGCGCCTCTCGCCGGCGCGCGATCCGCAGGCGGCGGAAGAACGGGCGCAGGTCGTGCTGCAATCCATGCGCGATGTCGGCTTCATCACCGACGATGAAATCAAGACCGCCATGTCGCAGCCGCCGACCAAGGCGAAACGTTTCTGGTCTGGCGCCGAACACTACGCCGCCGATATGGTGCTGGAAGAAGTGCGCAACCTCGTTGGCGAGGTCAAGCAGGACATTGTCGTCGACACGACCATCGACCCCAATCTCGAGCGTGACGCCGAAAAGGCGCTGACCCAAGTGCTGCAGGGTGACGGAAAGAAGCAGGGCGCTTCGCAGGCGGCGCTGGTTTCCATCGATGGCACGGGCGCGATCCGGGCCGTGGTGGGCGGGGCGGATTATGCCGAAAGCCAGTTCAACCGCGCCGCCAAGGCAAAACGGCAACCCGGCTCCGCATTCAAGCCCTTCGTTTACGTCGCAGCACTCGAATCCGGGCTCACGCCCTATACCGTTCGTAACGACGCGCCTGTTCGTATCGGCAACTGGACCCCGGAAAATTACGAGAAGAAATATCGAGGCGAAGTGACGCTCGCCACCGCGCTCGCCAATTCGCTGAACACCATTGCCGCGCAGCTGGTGATGGAAGTGGGTCCGGATCGTGTGACCCAGGTGGCGCATCGCATGGGCATCGAATCCGAGCTGCAGAACAATGCCTCCATCGCGCTCGGCACCTCGGAAGTGTCGCTGATGGAGCTGACCGCCTCCTACGCCCCCTTCATGAATGGCGGCTACAAGGCGACGCCGCATATCGTCAAACGCATCACCGATGCGGATGGCAAGGTGCTTTACGAAAACAAATACGACAACCCGCCGCGCGTCCTGAGCGAAGAGATCGCCGCGACCATGAACAGCATGCTGTCGCGCGTCATTACCGAAGGCACCGGCAAGGCGGCACGGCTACAGGGCTGGCAGGCGGCAGGAAAATCCGGCACGACGCAATCGTTCCGCGACGCCCTTTTTGTCGGCTACACAAGCAACCTGACCACCGGCGTCTGGTTCGGCAACGACGACGGCACATCGATGAAAAAGGTCACCGGTGGCGGGCTTCCCGCAAAGGCCTGGAAAGATTTCATGACCGCCGCCCATTCAGGGCTTTCGCCCTCACCGCTCTTCGGGCTTGGCGCAGGCGGCGTGCCGCCGCTTGGGGAAATGCAGCAGCCGGCACCGGAAAGCGCGCCCTCCTCCATCGGCGATATCATTTCCAATGCGCTCGGCGGCGGAACGGTGGATACGCGCGCCTATCCCGAAGCCCCGGTTGCACCAAACCCGAATCAGCCCGGTGTGCCGATGCCGCCGGCAAATATCCCTTCCCGCGATATCGAACCCGGCTATTCAGCCGGCAACGGGCCTGTACCACCGGCCGATATCGGCGGTCAGGCACCATCCGGACCGAAGCAGACGACCCTGCTCGATATTCTGATGGGAAACTGACGGCTTAGAGTGGCCGAAAGGCGCTTGTCTCAGGGCCGCTGGCGTTTCGCCAGCGCGGCACGAAAATTCCCGATTTTGCAGGTTTTGGTTCCATGGGACCGGCCTTCTCCGCAGCCACGGGCGGAGAGGATGTCGGCCCTGCAACATCCGCGTGCAGTCGCATTAACCGTAGATTGCCATTTGCGCCGCGGCGGTTACATTTCGGATGACTTTTTACGGTAAATGAATTATTAATCGTTCATATAAATTAATTTTCTTCTATCAAAATAACTTTTCAGGGCTTTATATTATGCTGGGTACTAAAGGCTCATCGCATGCCGTTTTTTACGGTGCCTCCTATTCCGCAGCCACAACTTTCGAATCGCCGGAAACGCAACCTTCCTCTTCGGAAAAAACCGTCTCCGCATTCTTGCGCGGCCAGTTCGCGCTCAAAAGAACGATGGATATTGCAGGGGCGTCCATCGCCCTTGTCGCACTCGCACCGGTGCTGCTCACCGTGGCAGTGATGGTCAAACTCGACAGCAAGGGACCGGTCCTGTTTTCGCAGGTCCGCTGGGGCATGAACGGGCGGAAAATCCGTGTCTATAAATTCCGCTCCATGAGGACCGATCTTTGCGACGCTACCGGCGTGGCGCAGACGGTGAAGAACGACCCCAGAATAACCAGGATCGGCGCGGTTCTTCGCCGCACGAATATCGACGAACTACCGCAGCTTCTGAATGTACTGAAAGGCGATATGTCGCTGGTCGGGCCCCGCTGCCATGCCATCGGCATGCTGGCGGCCGGCCGTCTTTATGAGGAGCTGGTGCCGCACTACCACATGCGGCACCGGGTGCGGCCGGGCATTACCGGCCTTGCCCAGATGCGGGGATTGCGTGGCCCGACGGATCGCAGCGACAAGGCGCGCGCCCGAATCGTATCCGATCTTTATTACGTCGACAATTTTTCGCTCTGGCTGGATATCAAGATCATGGTCGGAACGGTGATTTCCGAGTTGCGCGGAGGCAAGGGATTCTGATTTTTCAGGCGCCATTGCCGCAGCCGCAATCGGCTGCTGCAAAAATAAAAAGCCCGGCAGCGATGCCGGGCTTTTTTCATGAAACCATCGTAACGATCAGTTTGTCGGCGCGGGAGCCGCAGCGGGGTCCGGAAGCGGTGCCGGGTTTGCCGACAGCGTCCGCAGATAAGCGATGAGATCGGCGCGTTCCGTCTCCTTCTTCACGCCCGCAAAGCCCATGGCCGTGCCGGGAACGTGTTTCTTGGGAGCTTCGAGGAAGAAGCTGAGATGATCGTAATCCCAATGCACGGAACCGCCCTTGGAGAAATCCTTCATCCCTGCGGAGTAGCTGAAACCTTCATGGCTGGCGATCGGCCGGTTGACGATATCGAAGAGATTGGGGCCGACCTTGTTTGCACCACCACTCTCTCCGGTATGACAGCTCGTACACTTCTTGAAGACCGTCTCGCCCTTGGCGGCATCGGCGCTCGCAAGCAATTGCGCAATCGGCGTCGCCGCGGCAGCGGTTTCTCCGCCGGCTGCTTCGCCGCCACCCTCTGCCGCAGCAATGGCGTAACCTTCCTTTTCGGGCGCAGGCGCATGGAAAATGCCCTCAGACGCAATCGACACCGACATCAGGACGAAAACCGTGCCAAGCAACGCCCCAACGCCCATATTTACATAAGAATTCATCTATATGCGCTCCCTCGCATCCGCTTGATATAACGGGCATCTTGAAATTGCTCGAAAGCTATGGCTTTTGCACAGCCTGCGCAACTTGAATAATGCTCCCCACACCGTGACGTTTTGACACTTTTCGGGCGGGATTTGAAGGGTGTCGGATGAAGAATCGGGATTTCGAGAAAGCTGTCGTCCTCATACCGGCGCGGATGGCATCCACGCGCCTGCCGGGCAAGCCGCTCGCCGACATCGGCGGCAAGCCGATGATCGTGCAGGTGGCGCTGCGCGCACGCGAGGCCGGCGCAGAGCGAATCGTTGTAGCCGTCGATGACGATCAGGTGTTTTCGGCCGTCAAAAATGCCGGTTTCGACGTGATGATGACGCGCGACGACCACCAATCCGGCTCGGACCGCATTTTCGAAGCGCTGCAGAAAGCCGATCCCTATGGCAAGGCGGAATATGTCATCAATGTCCAGGGCGATCTTCCGACCATCGAAGCGGAGACGATCCGCGCTTCGCTGCGTCCGCTGGAAAATGCCGCCGTCGATATTGCGACATTGACGGTCGAAATCACCGACGAGGAAGAAAAAACCAATCCGAACGTGGTGAAAGTGGTGGGCAGCCCGCTTTCCGAGTCGCGATTGCGCGCGCTTTATTTTACCCGCACCACTGCCCCTTATGGCGATGGACCGCTTTATCACCACATCGGGCTTTATACCTATCGCCGCGCCGCGCTGGAGACATTCGTGAGCCTGCCGCCCTCGCCGCTGGAAAAACGCGAGCGGCTGGAACAGCTGCGCGCGCTGGAAGCGGGGATGCGCATCGACGCCGAAATCGTCAGTTCTGTGCCGCTCGGGGTGGATACGCCGCACGATCTGGAAAAAGCCCGCAAAATTCTCGCAAGCAGAACCCTCTAACGGACAGTCCCATGACCTTGAGCACAAATCGCATTGCCTTCCAGGGCGAATTCGGCGCGAATTCCGATATGGCCTGCCGCGACATGTTCCCGGATATGGAGCCTTTGCCGTGCCCGACATTCGAGGATGCCTTCAACGCCATTGAAAATGGCGAAGCCGATCTCGGCATGATCCCGATTGAAAACACGCTGGCCGGCCGCGTTGCGGATATTCATCACCTGCTGCCGGAATCGCGCCTGCACATCATCGGCGAATATTTCATGCCGATCCGCTTCCAGTTGATGGTGATGCCGGGCGTGAAGAAGGACGAGATCCGCACCGTCCACAGCCACATTCACGCGCTTGGCCAGTGCCGGAAAATCATCCGTTCGAACGGCTGGAAGCCCGTCATCGCCGGCGATACGGCGGGCTCCGCAAGGCTCGTTTCAGAAAAGGGCGACCGCAGCATGGCGGCTCTCGCACCGCGCCTTGCCGCCAATCTCTACGGCCTCGATATTCTCGCTGAAAACGTCGAGGATTCGGAAAACAACGTCACGCGTTTCGTTGTGCTTTCCCGCGATGAAAATTGGGCCAAGCGTCAGTCTAGCGACGAAATCGTCGTCACCACCTTTGTCTTCAACGTCCGCAATATTCCGGCCGCGCTCTACAAGGCCATGGGCGGCTTTGCGACGAACGGCATCAATATGACGAAGCTCGAAAGCTACCAGCTCGGCGGCAAATTCGTGGCGACGCAGTTTTATGCCGATATTGAAGGCCATCCCGATGACGAGCCCGTGCGGCATGCGCTGGACGAGTTGCGCTTCTTCTCCGAAAAAGTTCGCATTCTCGGCGTCTACAAGGGCCATGCGATGCGTGGCAAGCTCAACCAGGGTTGAGCCTGCCGAACGCGATTATTTCGTCCATTCCACCCAATCGCGCATCAGCCGATGCGCGATGGCGCCGCCGGGAGGCGCGGAAAAGCCCTCGCCCGTTGCCGTTTCCAGCATCTTGGCGACTTCCGCCCGCGTGAACCAGCGGCAATCCTCCAGTTCGATCTCATCGCGGGCAATATCGAAAGACAGTGCCTCGGCATAACAGCCGATCATCAGCGTATGCGGCATCGGCCAGGGCTGCGATGCGTGATAGCGCACGCGACCGACTTCAACACCGGATTCCTCATGCGTTTCGCGGCGGACGGCCTGCTCGATGGTTTCGCCCGGCTCCACAAAACCGGCAAGGCACGAATACATGCCCGGTGCAAAATGCGCACCGCGGCCGAGCAGGCAAAGATCACGCTCGATATCGATCGTCATCATGATGACGACGGGATCGGTGCGGGGAAAAATCGTGTGGTTGCAGGCGGCGCAGATACGCTTGTAGCCGCCGATACGCAGTTCCATGGTGCCGCCGCACTTTCCACAAAACCGATTGTCGGCGTTCCAGTGGGTGAGGCTGACGGCCTGGGCAACCTCGCTCAGCAATTCCTCATCGAGAAGATGATCGCGATAAAGGGTACGGGCGTCGGCAAGCTTGTAGTGGCTCGCGAGCTGATCCTCGGCAACGGCAACCGGCACCGCAATTCTCGGCTCGCCGGTTTCGCGGTATCCGAGCAGTACGGCATTGTCGAAATCCGGCTGCAGTTCTGCCAGCTCATAGGCGGAAAACAGGGGATCGATGACCTGTTCGTCATGCTTCAGAACAAGACGGTTGCCCGAGAAAGCGAAAATATGGGTGCCATCGATTTTCAGCGCATCGGCAACGCACTCTTCCGTCCGCTTTTCAGCGAAACGGTCGAGGGCGTTCTTGGAAAAGGCTGTCAGCAGGCTTGCTTCGGGATGGGGGGCAGTGGTTTCAAAAATTTTCGTGGAAATCATCAGAGCGCGCCGGAGATTTTTTTCATCAAAGTTTCCTTTTCGCCCGCGGCATAGGGCACAGGCGTTCCGTGACCCCAGATAGGACCCGGCCAGCAGGTGTCGCCTTCATTGCGGGCGATTATATGGACATGAAGCTGCCGGACGATATTGCCCAAAGCACCGACATTGATCTTGGTGGCTCCGGTGATTTCTTTCAAGGCAGACGCGACGAGATTGGTCTCGAATGTCAGCACGGCCTGATCAAGCGGGGTGAGATCGAATAGTTCACTGACACCGTCTCGCTGCGGCACCAGCACCAGCCAGGGCCAGCGGTTGTCGTTTTGCAAACGCAGTTCACATAGTCCCAAACGCGTCACAAGCACGCTGTCGCGCGCCAGTCTGTCGTCCAGCCGGAATGTCTCCAAGGTGTCCTCCATGTTTGTTTTCATTGTGATAGCAGTTTTTTGAAGGCTTGGCTTGCATTTGCTTTCGATATTGCCGATATGTGGCCCCGGGAGGTTGGTGGTGGACGAGCCACTCGCCAACCGGGTCAGGTCCGGAAGGAAGCAGCCCTAACGAGCCCGGCACGGGTCGCCGTGCCAGCCTCCCACCTTTTTTTAAAAGACGTGCTCAGCTTTCGCCGGGCCAGTTCAGCGCCCCAAGACAACTGGCAAAACAAACTGGCGAGGCAATGAGCGACACCGTACCCACCACATCCAGCGAATCCCAGGTCGGGACCGGCTACCGGGTACTGGCGCGCAAATATCGCCCCAAGGATTTTTCCGATCTGATGGTCGGCCAGGAGCCGATGGTCCGCACGCTGACCAATGCCTTCGAGACGGGGCGTATCGCGCAGGCCTATATGCTGACCGGCGTTCGCGGCGTGGGCAAGACGACCACGGCCCGCATTCTCGCCCGCGCGTTGAATTACAAGACCGACACCATCGACAAGCCGACCATCGACCTGCGCATTCCCGGTGAACATTGCCAAGCGATCATGGAAGGCCGGCATGTCGACGTGATCGAGATGGACGCCGCCTCCCATACCGGTATCGACGATATTCGCGAGATCATCGAACAGGTGCGTTACCGCCCGGTTTCGGCGCGCTACAAGGTCTATATCATCGACGAAGTGCACATGCTCTCGACGCAGGCTTTCAACGGTCTTCTGAAGACCTTGGAAGAGCCGCCGGAGCATGTGAAATTCATCTTCGCAACCACCGAAATCCGCAAGGTTCCTATCACCGTTCTGTCGCGGTGCCAGCGCTTCGATCTGCGTCGCATCAGCGCCGCCGATCTGGTCGGCCTGTTTACCGCCATTGCCGGCAAGGAAGGTTTCGAGGCCGACCCGCAGGCGCTTTCGATGATCGCCCGCGCTGCCGAAGGCTCCGCGCGTGACGGCCTTTCCCTGCTCGATCAGGCCATTGCCCATGGCGGCGGGCGCGTGGAAGCCGAAGCGGTGCGGGGCATGCTCGGCCTTGCCGACCGGGCGCGCATCGTCGATCTTTTTCAGCATGTCGTCAAAGGCGATGTCGCAGCCGCCCTTTCGGAGTTCAACGGGCAATATGAGGCAGGCGCAAACCCCGTTGTCGTATTGAACGATCTTGCCGATTTCACCCATCTCGTCACCCGCATGAAATATGTGCCTGACGCAGCGGAAGATCCCTCGCTTTCCGAGATCGAGCGCGTGCGGGGTGCGGAATTTGCCGAGACGATTGCGGTAACCGCGCTTTCGCGCATCTGGCAGATGCTGCTGAAGGGCATTCCGGAAACAGAAAATGCTTCGCGCCCGGCGGGTGCGGCCGAAATGGTGCTGATCCGGCTTTCGCACGCCGCCAATCTGCCCGCACCTGAAGATGCCGCGCGGCGCTTGGCAGAGCTTTCGACGGGTGACGGCGGTTACGCCAATGGCGGACCTTCGGGTGGCGGCAATGGCGGCGGTGCGCGCGCCTATTCGTCGGGACAGGCCGTGGCCGCGGGAAGACCTGTCGATCTTCCCGCCCAGCGCCAGGCGACGCCGCAGACCTCCGCCGTGCTGCGCGCCGTTCCGGATAGCCGCCCGCAGGAGATGCAGGTCGCGGCACCGAAAACCGAAGAACGGCCGGAGCCGAAGGTTCCCGTTACTTCGGTGCAGGATATTGCCGATCTGTGCCAGAAGAACCGCGATCCCGTCATGCGGGCGAAGGTGCGCAACTTTGTGCGGCTGGTGCGGCTGGAACCCGGCCGGCTTGATATGCGCCTCGGCGAAGGCGCGCCCGGATCGCTTCCCGGCGAACTCGGCGTCAAGCTCAAGGAATGGACCGGTATCCACTGGATCATCAGCCTCAGCAAGGAACAGGGCGAGCCGACCCTTGTCGAGGCCGAAGGCAACGCCCGGGATGCCCGTCTTGTCGATGCGCGTCAGGATCCTGACGTTGCCGCCATTCTGGCGCAGTTTCCCGGCGCAAAGATCACCGACGTGCGCATCCGCGCCGCCGTACAGGATGAGGCCGAAGAAATCGCGCCGCCATCGGTTGCCGAATCGAGCGAAGGCGACATCCTTCCCGGCGACGACATCGAGTTTTAAACAAAAAGAACAGGAGATTGGCACATGCGTGACATCATGGGCATGATGGGCAAGGTCAAGGAAATGCAGTCCAAGATGGAGAAGGTGCAGGAAGAAATCGCTGCCCTTGAAGTCGAAGGCAGGGCTGGCGGCGGTCTCGTGACCGTCATTCTCAACGGCAAGGGCGAAATGCGCGGCCTGAAAATCGATCCTTCGCTGTTCAAGGAAGACGAGGTGGAAATCCTCGAAGACCTGATCGTTGCTGCCCACAAGGACGCCAAGGAAAAGGGCGAAGCGCAGGCGCAGGAAAAGATGGCCGGCCTGACCGCCGGTCTGCCGCTGCCGCCCGGCATGAAATTCCCGTTCTGATATAATCCGATCGAAGAGGATGGCGTGATGCACGCCGTCCTCGCGTCTGGAAAGGGTCTAGGCTTCCAGCATCGCGCGGAACCGGGTTGCAAGCGGCGTTTCGAGATAGGCTGCGCGTTCAGTCATATCGAGCTGCATGGGGCGGAAGCGCTGGAGAACAGTCGGTATGGCCAGTTTCGTTCCCTGATAGGGTGCGAAGGCGATATCCTCCCCGGCGGCGAGCATTCCACCTTTCAGCACCCGGCAATAAAAACCCGGCTGGCCCGCCTGCCGGAAGCGCGGTGCGAAGTCCGGATCGCCGATGCGGGCCGACAGGGTGGCGCAGGGAATGCGGGCGGCGGTTACCTCCAGCACGACTTCGCTGGCCGAGAACCTGTCGCCGACATGGAGTTTCGCGCTGTCCACCCCCTCCAGCACGAGGTTTTCGCCGAAAAATCCGGGTTCGACGACAAAACCCAGCGTGCGTGACCAGAAATCGAGATCGACGGACCCCATAACGTAAATCGCCTGATCCGGACCGCCGTGATGTTTGCGATTGCAGACGGCGTCGCTGACGATACCTTCGGCATCCACCATGACCGGGCCCTGCACGGCATGTTTGAAGATTCCCGTCTTCGCCGTCTTTCCCGGCAGGCTTTTTGCCTCGCCCCGGCATACCGCCCTGATTTTCATGGACTGCCCTTTGCGCTTCATGATTCCCGTTTCCCGATTTATGCAGTAGAAAGCGCTCATGGCAAAACGAGTCACCGGTCCCGAAATCGAAAAACTGATCCAGCTTCTGGCAAAAGTGCCGGGGCTTGGGCCCCGTTCGGCGCGGCGGGCGGCGTTGCATCTGATCAAGAAGAAGGAACAGCTTCTCGGGCCGCTGGGTCATGCCATGGGCGAGGCCTATGACAAGGTGAAGATCTGCTCCTGCTGCGGCAATGTCGATACGATCGATCCCTGCACCGTCTGCACTGACGACCGGCGCGACCAGTCGGTCATCATCGTGGTGGAAGACGTGTCGGATCTTTGGGCGCTGGAGCGGACGGGTGCGATGAACACCGCCTATCACGTGCTGGGCGGCACGCTGTCGCCGCTCGACGGCGTCGGGCCGGAGGATTTGAATATCAAGGGCCTGATCGACCGTGTCAGCGCCGGCGGTATCCGCGAGCTTATCATCGCCGTCAATGCGACGGTGGAGGGGCAGGCAACCGCCCACTACATCACCGACCGCCTTTCCGGTCTCGACATCAAGATCACCCGGCTTGCGCATGGCGTGCCGGTGGGTGGTGAGCTCGATTATCTCGACGAAGGCACATTGACGGCGGCGCTTCGGGCGCGCACGACGATCTGAAGCCACCCTCCCTCCCCGTTATTCAAAGAGGAGACCGAATGCGAAACCATTTTGCCCCGAAGGCACTGGCTGCACTTCTTTCCGTTTTTTCAGCAACGACGGCCTTGGCGCAATCGGCACCGACAGGTGCAGCCGCGGCCCGATACGACGCCGAATTTAACGTCTGGCTGAAAAAGGAAATCTGGCCGGAAGCCCGCAAGGCCGGCATATCGCAGAAAACACTTGAGGCCACGCTCAGCGGTCTTTCCATCAGCTGGAACCTGCCTGATCTCGTCATTCCCGGCCAGAAGCCCCCGAAGGAACAGAGCCAGAGTCAGGCGGAATTCTCCTCGCCGGGCGCCTATTTCTCGGAAAAACGGCTGCAGGGATTGGCGGGCACCGGCCGCTCGCTTGCCGCCACCCACGCCGCGACGCTGCGCAGGATCGAGGCGAAATACGGCGTGCCCGGTGATATCGTCGTTGCGATCTGGGGCCGCGAATCCGGCTTCGGCCGGGCAAAACTGCCGCATTCCGTGGTCGATGTTCTGGCCACAAAAGCCTATATGTCGACCCGCAAGGAGATGTTCCGCGCCGAGCTGATCGATGCGCTGAAGATCGTCGAAAGCGGCGATATCGCAGCTTCGCGCATGATGGGCTCCTGGGCCGGCGCGCTCGGCCAGCCGCAATTCATGCCGTCGAGCTATCTCAAATATGCCGTGGATTTCGATGGCGACGGCAATCGCGATATCTGGAACTCCGTGCCCGATGCGTTGGCATCCATAGCAAACTATCTTTCGCAGCGCGGCTGGCAACGTAATCGTGACTGGGGTTTCGAAGTATCGATCCCCGCCAATGTCTCCTGCGCGCAGGAAGGCCCTGATCTTGCCCGGCCGGTGGCCGACTGGGCGAAGATGGGCATTGCCCGCATTTCCGGAAAAGCCTTTCCCGCCAACGACCTGACCGCCGACGGCATGATGCTGGTGCCGGCTGGGCGGCATGGACCGGAATTTGTGGTGACGCCTAATTTTTACGTCATCAAGGAATATAATAACTCCGATCTCTACGCGCTGTTCATCGGCAATCTCGCCGACCGCATCGCCCATGGGGCAGGCCCGTTCAAGGGTGAATGGGGCAATGTCGGATCGATGCTGCGCTCCGACGTGCTGGCCATGCAGAAGGCTCTGGTTGCCAAGGGTTACGATGTCGGCAAGGCAGATGGGCTGGCCGGTTTCAAGACGCGTCGCTCACTCGGCGACTGGCAGGCGAAAAACGGCCTTGCGCCGACATGTTTTCCGGATGCAAGCCTGAAGGCTAAGCTGAAATAGCACGTTACGGGCGACGTCGGAAAACCTCCCCGTCGTCATGCTCGGGCTTGTCCCGAGCATCTGCAACCGATTGATTTAACGATACGTGGTTGGATCCTCGGGACAAGCCCACTGCTGTCCGGTTTAAATTTGGTGGACATGGCGCACGGTGTTGATTCTACTCGTATTCGAGCGTTTGGCGACGATCTCGGACACGAAAGAGGAGCAA